>CAVTDU010000036.1:0-40247 GCA_963733565.1 uncultured Gammaproteobacteria bacterium | reverse complement strand
CCGGCATGACCCGCCCGCGAGGACAATACCGGCCGTGATTCTGTTAAAGTCCGCGGCCAGATCAATCATTCCCACGAGTGACAATGCAGCGAATCATCGCCCTGCTGACCCTCGCCCTCGCGCTCGCTCTCAGCGCCGGTACGGCATTTGCCGACGAGAAGACCGACAAGAAGCTCGAGGACTGCCGCAAGGTATTCGAATCGTTCACGGACCTCTCGGAACAGTCCGTGCCGACCTGGATGCTCGAGCGCGCCTACGGAATCGTGGTGATTCCGCAGGTGATCAAGGGTGCCGTGATCTTCGGCGGACGTGGCGGACGCGGCTGCATGGCGGTTCGAAACGCCGACGGCAGCTGGTCGAACCCGGTGTTCGTCACGCTGGCCGGCGGCAGCTGGGGCTTCCAGTTCGGCGTGCAGTCGTCCGACGTCGTGCTGGTCCTGATGTCGCGGCAGAGCGTCGAGGGCATCAGCGGCGGCAAGGTCACGCTCGGCGCCGACGCGAGCGTCGCAGCCGGCCCGCTCGGGCGCAGCGCGTCCGCGAACACCGACGCGTCATTCAAGGCGCAGGTGCTGTCGTACTCGCGCAGCGAAGGGATGTTCTTCGGCGTTGCACTCGACGGCAGCGTCATCTCGGTGGACGACAAGTACGACTGGAGCGCGTACGACCAGGCTGACCTGTACGCGTCCGACATCCTGGAAGGCAAGGCCAAGACCGTGCCGCCGGCGGCGAAGGAATTCACTGCCGCACTCGACCGTGCGACGAAGGCGGCGGCAGCGTCGACCGAGCCGGCGACGCCTGCGGCAGCGACAAAGCCCGCAACCCCGGCCGAGGCGCCAGCCGCCGACAAGGAGGGGGATGCTGCGAAGACCTACCCGATGGAAGATCCGCAGCCGGGCGCGCCCCCGCCGCCCTGAAGCCCGACGGTTCGGCGCGCCGAACGCTCGCGGGTCAGCGCGTCCCCTGGCGCAGCGCCTCTGCGAGGCCGGCCCAGATCGCGGGGTCGCCCAGCACGACGCTCAGCCCGTTGATGATGAACTGCACGCCGATGCAGATCATCAGGAACCCCATCAGCCGGGTCAGCGCGACCATGCCGGTAGCGCCGAGGATTCGATGGAATCGCTCGGCGCCGCGCAGCACGAACCACGAGATCAGGACTACGGCGAGAATGCCGGTCGCCACGCCGAGGAAATCGGCGATGCGGTCCCACCCGTGCCGCGCACTCGCCTGCGAGCCAAGGCTCATCACGACGGCGAACGTGCCCGGGCCGGACAGTCCCGGCATCGCAAGGGGCGTGAAGGCGATGTCATGCCGGATTTCGCCCGGCTGCGGCGCCTTGTGGGACGGGTCCAGGGGATCCGGAAAGAGCATGCCGAAACCCAGGAACGCGACGATCATGCCGCCCGCGATCCTCATCCCGGGAATCGAGATCCCGAAGAAGCTCATGATCAGGCTGCCGGCCACCAGGAAGCTCGAGCAGAGCACGAACGTGTAGATGCAGGCACGCCGTATCTGCCGCTGCCGTTCCTGCAAGGGGAGATGCGCCGCGACCGACATCACGAGCGGCACGGCACCGAGAGGGTTGACGATGGGCAGGATCGCGAGCAGCGCGCCTGCCGCGTAACCGAGATACGCGGTGAACCATTCCATGTGCGCACTCTAGCTGGCCGCTAGAATCCGCGCATGCCCGCATCGCAGAGCACGCCCCGACTCCGCCTCACCGTGTGGCTGCTCGCCGCGGCCCTGGGCCTGGTGGCGGTATCGGAGCGCAGCCTCTGCGGCGGCCTCGCGGGCGAGCTGATGCAGCTCGCGGGGCTGGCCTGCATCGCCTGCGCCGCGCTGGGCCGCATCTGGACCTCCGCCTTCATCGCAGGCTTCAAGGATACGAGCCTCGTGCAGGAGGGTCCGTATTCGGCGCTGCGCCACCCGCTCTACGCGCTGTCGCTGCTCGCGATGCTGGGCGTCGGGCTCGCGACCCGCAGCATCGCGATCACCCTGACCCTCGTGACCGCCTTCGTCGCGATCTACCTGCGCTCCGCCAGGCGCGAAGACGCCTGGCTGGCGCAGACGCATGGCAAGGCTCACGCGGAGTATGGCCACCGCCTGAGGGCGTTCTGGCCTGACTTCCGCGAATACCACGTTCCGGAGTCGATCGAGGTCCGGCCGCGCGTCTTCTGGAAAGCCTTCCTCGACGCGGGCTCGCTGCTCGGCTTCTACATGCTGATCCGCATTGCGGACCTGCTGCAGGTGCGCGGCATCGCACCGACGTGGCTGTCGCTGCCTTGAACGCGCCCGCGGAGCGGCAGGTGCTCAAGCGCGACCAGTTCGGCAGCGTCTGCTGCCTGCGCGATCCGTCGACGTCCGGGATGTTCCTCTGCGTGGAGCGCGACACGACCGCGGCCGCCTGGTGGATCCGCTGGCTGGCACGCCTCCTCGCTGCGCGCGAGGCACGGGCACTTGCGGCGCTGGAGCGTCTGCCGGGCCTGCCGAGAATCGAGGCATGGGACGGGCAGCGGCTGCGTCGCAGCTGGATCGCGGGCGAACCGATGCATCGCTCACCGCCCGCCAGCCCGGAGTATTTCCGCGAGGCGCTGCGCCTCGTGCGGCGCATGCACGCCGCCGGCGTCCTGCACAACGACCTGGCGAAGGAACCGAACTGGCTGGTGACGCCCGAGGGCTCGGCCGCGCTGGTCGATTTCCAGCTGGCGGCACGCCCGCGAATGCGCGGGCGACTGTTCCGGGCGCTCGCTTACGACGACCTGCGCCACCTGCTGAAGCACAAGCGCACGTATTTCCCGGAGCGGCTCACGTCCCGCCAGCTCGCGATCCTGCAGCGACGCTCGGTCGTGTCCGCGCTCTGGGCGCGCACCGGGAAACCGCTCTACAGGCTGGTCACGCGGGGGATGCTGGGCTGGGCAGACCGGGAAGGCGCGGGCGATCGCTAGCGCGCGGCGCCATCGATGCGCTCGAAATCGAGCGCGGGCTGGTCGCCGGGACGGAAGTAGAGGTACCTGCCGCTCATCTGCTCGAATGCCTGCTCCCGTTCCGGACGCGTCGCGAACCAGTGCTCCTTCTGCCAGTCGTCACCGACGAGGTTGCGGAACGGGTCGCCCTTGCGCAGTCGTACCCGGATTCCGTACGGACGTGTCTCGGGCAGCGCCTCGCGCAGGTTGTGTTCGTTGCAGGTGGCCATGGTCATCCGGTGCCGGGAAATTTGCTCATTCTAACGCGAATCGCCGACGCCCTCCTCCGCTGCGTGGTGCGCGCGCTTCGTCAGAACGTCTTGCCGAGAATCAGGTAGAACGCCGCATCGCCCTCCGCGAAGCCGCCGGCGAGGTACAGCGGCCCGAACGGCGTTTCCGCGGCGGCAAAGATGCTCCCGCCGGTCTTCAGGTCGCTCCAGTCGACCGCGTGCCGGTCCGGCCAGACGTTTCCGATCTCGAGCGAAGCCTCCGATGTAGGCCGGAAACTCGAACAGCCCGGTCCCTCCGCGGCTGACCCGGCGATAGGCGATCGTCCGCACGATGCCCATCTGCGTGCCGATCAGCGCGTCCCGCGGCAGCCCGGAGAGATTCATGAAACCGCCCAGCGTGAACAGTTCCTGCGGCGAGACGACCCGGTTGTCGAGCGCCGACCCGCCTTCCATCGAAAGCACGAAGCTGTTGCGCCCGTAAGTGCGCGCGAGCACCCACGAGGCCTCGACGATGTTGGCATCGGCACTGGCGCCGAGCGCCTCGTTCTCGGACTGCCAGCTCGCCCGGAAGGCCTGGCCATGCTTCGGGAAGTAGGCGCTGTCGAGACGGTCGTAGCCGAACAGCAGGTACGCCGCGCCGATGTCGAAGTTCTCGCCCGGCACGACGGGCTCGCCGATCATCACGCGGCTGCTGCCGTCGCCACGCCGTACGCCGAGCCGCACCTCGCCCCAGTTCGACAGCTCCGCGCCGACCGCAAACGACACCTCCGTGTCGCGGTTGCGGTACTGCGCCACCCGGCGCCCGTCGTCCACGATCTGCAGCACCTCGATCTGGTAGCGAAAGCCGGGCGCGACGAACAGGTCCGTCGTGAGCGTCAGCGGCTGGAACAGCTCGGCCATCAGCAGCGGGTCTTCACCGATCTGCGTGTCGATCTGCACCTCGCCGTCGAGCGAATTGACCCCGGTCATCAACAGGCGCGCGCCGGCGTTCGCCACCGTCCCGCCCTCGAAGTCGCTCTCGATGCTCATGCCGATGCGCAGGAAGTTCGGGCCCCAGGACTTGCGCCGCAGGTCGACCTCGAGGCCGCGCTCGCCTTCGTCGCGCACTACGCGATAGTCCACCGCCTCGAACCGGTCGAGTCCGTACTGGCGATAGGCCTTGTGCTGCAGCGCCTCCGTGTCGAGCGGCTTGCCCGCCATCGAGCCGAATACCGCCTCGATGCGCTTCGCGTCGGCCTCCGAGCGCGCGGCCGGCCGCACGAAAGCGACCTGGAAAGAAGGATCGACGGTGCGCGCGCGCTCGGCGGCGTAGGCCTGGTACGCGTCGGCCGGCACCGCAAGCGCCGCGAGCCTCTCCGCGACGCCCGCGACCGCAGTCTCTCCCGCGGTCATCACCTGCGGCATGCGCGCAAAATCGATCGCCGTCATGCGGCCCAGCTCCGGCTGCACCAGCACGTCGCGCGGGGCCGAGCTCGCGCAGCGATGCGGCCGTGCCCCTGCGCACCATGATGCCGATCATCTGGTTCGAGACGTCGAGGGGCGTCTCCAGTCCGTCGCGACGCGAAAGCGGGAAGCTGACGTCCACGGCGATCACCACGTCGACGCCCATCTCCTTGGCGAGGTCCACCGGGAGGTTGTCGACCAGCCCGCCGTCCACGAGCAGTTGCCCTCCGATCTCGACCGGCGCCAGCACGCCCGGCGCGGACATGCTCGCGCGCAGCACGGTCGCGAGGTCGCCCGAGCGCAGCACCACCGGCATCGCCAGTCTCGAGATCGGTCGCGACTGCCCGGAACGGCGTCGGCAGCTTGTCGAAGTCCTGCACGTCTGCCACGCGCATGGTCGCGTTGCGCAGCACCTGCGTGATCTTCTGTCCCTGCACGAGACCGAGCGGCAGCACGATGCCGTCGTCGGCGCGGACGCCGAGGCCGCCGCTCGCGAGGAAGCTGCGATCGTCCTGCTTGCGGCGATAGACGAGATCCTTGCGCGGCGCGCGGTCGCGCAGCAGGTCCTGCCAGTCGAGCGTGCGGAACACCTCGGCGATCTCGTCGCCGGTCATGCCGGCCGCGTAGAGCCCGCCCACGACGGCACCCATGCTGGTGCCGGCCACGGCGTCGATGGGGATGTGGCGCTCCTCGAGCGCGCGGATGACGCCGATGTGGGCCGCGCCGCGGGCACCGCCGCCGCTCAGCACCAGGCCGATGCGCGGACGATCAGCGCCGGGCTCCCGGGCCTGTTCGTCTGCCGAGGCCCACCCCACGCCGGGCAGCAGGCCGAACGCGAGGCCCGCCAACAATACGTTTCGGATCCACATTCGCATTGCTCCGGATGACGTGGCAGCGATACTAGCAAACGAGGCCGTGCACCCTGCCCGGCCGCCTGGACGAATGATCCGCAGGACTCCTGCCAACCTGGTTGCCGTGACAGAAAGCCCGTACTCCTGCCGACGCTCGCGACACAGGTCCCGCCGTGAGGTCGCGCTTGCCGTGGCACTCGTCGTTGCCGCGCTCGCTGCGTCCGACGCAGTCGCTGCCGCCAGCTCGCTCGAGGAAGTCGTGGTGACGGCGACGCGCCGCCCGGAACCCGTGCTCGACGTTCCGCTCAGCATCGGGCGGGTCGGCCCGGAGACGATCCAGCTGGTCGATGCGACGCACCACGCGGAAGCTTCTGAATCGCGTGGCCGGAGTGATGATCCAGCGCGGCAGCGGCCAGGAGAGCCTGACGGCGATCCGTTCGCCGGTGCTCACCGGCGCCGGATCGTGCGGCGCGTTCCTGTTCCTCGAGAACGGCGTGCCGATCCGGCCGGTCGGATTCTGCAACGTCAACGTGCTCTACGAGGTCAACACCGAGCAGGCGCAGGCGATCGAGGTGCTGCGCGGGCCCGGCAGCGCGCTGTACGGCTCGAGCGCCATGCACGGCACCGTCAACGTGATCCAGCCGGCGCCGGCCGAGCGGCCGCTGCTCGGCATCGGCGTGGACGGCGGGCCATCGAACTACTGGCGCGTGAAGGTCGCGGGTCGCCAGGACTGGGGCGACACGAGCCTCGGCGTCGCGGGGCTCTACGCGAACGACGGCGGCTGGCGGGCGATGTCCGGCTACCACGAGACGAAGGCCAATGCCGCGCTGACGAGCCGCTGGGACGCGACTCCCGTGCGCTTCGATCTCGCCGTGACGTCGCTCGACCAGCAGACGGCCGGGTTCATCACCGGCAAGGACGCGTATGAAAGCCTGAAAGTGAGCCGGTCGAACCCCACGCCGGGCGCTTTCCGCGACGCGAGCGCCGTCCGCCTCACCGGTCTCATCGAGCCGCAGGTGCCGGACGGCATGCAGCTGGAGTTGCGGCCGTTCCTGCGCACGTCCCGCACGGAATTCCTGCAGCACTTCCTGCTGGGCCAGCCCGTGGAGCGCAACAGCCAGGACAGTGGAGGCCTGCTCACCAGCCTCGCGTGGGGCAACGTCACGGACTGGTCGCTGGTGACGGGCCTCGACCTGGAACTCGGCAACTCGTCGCTCGTGGAGGACCAGCAGCAGCCGACGACCGGCGGTACCCCGCCCGCGAACGCCATCCGCCCGGCCGGCAAGCACTACGACTACGACGTGCGCTCGAACGTCGTGTCGCTCTATGGGCAAGGTGAGTGGCGTTTCCTCGAACGCTGGCGGCTCGGTGCCGGCCTGCGGGCGGAGTGGGTCACGTACGAGTACGACAATCGCATGCTCGACGGCAATACGGACGAGAACGGCGTGCCCTGCGGATTTTCGGGCTGCCTCTACACCCGGCCGGCGGACCGCACCGACCACTTCCAGAACTGGGCGCCGAAGCTGGCGCTGATGGTCGACCTTGCGCCGGGACTCGTCGCCTACGTGAATGTCATGGAGGGCTTCCGTCCGCCCGAAATGACGGAGCTATACCGCCTGCAGCGCGGCCAGCAGGTCGCGGACCTCGATCCGGAGTCGCTCGACTCGGTCGAGCTCGGGCTCAAGGGCGCGTGGCCCGACATCGAGTTCGCACTGGCCGCGTTCGACATGGACAAGAGCGGCGTCATCCTCCGCGAAGCCAACGGCTACAACGTCGCCGACGGCCGCACGACCCATCGCGGCGTCGAGTACGAGCTGCGCTGGATGCCCTGGCCATACCTCGAAGCCACCGTGGCCGGGACCTATGCGCAGCACCGTTACGACTTCTCGCGTCGCGTGGACGGCGGCGAGACGATCGAGAAGGGCAACGACATCGACACCGCGCCCCGCGACATTCATCGCATTGGACTCGGCTGGCGCCCCACGTCTGCGATCGACGTCGAGGCAGAGTGGCTGGTGGTCGGCGACTACTGGCTCGATGCGGCGAACGAGCACCGCTACTCCGGGCACAAGCTTCTCAACCTGCGGGGGGCGTGGCGACCCGCGCCGCGCTGGTCGGTCTCGCTGCGCCTCATCAACGCGCTCGACGTGCGCTACGCGGATCGCGCGGACTACGGCTTCGGCACGTATCGCTACTTCCCGGGGCGGCCGCGGGCGCTGTTCGGCGAGGTGACGTGGTCGATGTAGTGCAGGCGGCGTGACGGTCAGGGCGGGGTCTCGGGGTATCCCTTCCCCGCTCCAGGTCTACCGCGCATCGGAAACTCGCAAGCGGAATCTTGCGAGTTTCCGGCGAGCCTTGCGCGTGCGGGAACGAGGCGGAATGGAGCCGTGGGACTCGGAAACCTCAGTCACGCCTCGTTCCTGCGCCCGCGCTGCGGCGTCCGACATGGAGCGGGGAAGGAATACCCCGAGACCCCGCCCTGACCCTCACGCCACCTTGCGCAGCATCTCCCACCGCCGCGGCGCAGCGCCGAACCAGTGAAGTCGCGTCGCCAGCGCGGCAACCTCGCCGACGATGAGCAGCGCCGGCGAGCGCACGTCGCCTCGAGCCGCGAGGTCGCCAAGCTCGTCGAGCCTCGCGAGCGTCACGCGCTGGTCCAGCCGCGACCCGTTCTCGATGACGGCGACGGGTGTGCTCGCAGCGCGGCCATGCGCCGTCAGCTGGCTGCCGATCGTGCGCATGGCCGACACTCCCATGTAGAGCGCCAGCGTCTGGCGCTCCCGGGCGAGCGCCGTCCAGTCGAGGGTATCGAGGGAGTCGCCACAGTGGGCCGTGACGAAACGTACCGACTGCGCATGATCCCGATGCGTGAGCGGCACGCCTGCATATGCGCCGCATGCGACCGCCGCAGTGATGCCGGGCACGACATCGAACGCAATGCCATGCGCGGCGAGGAACTCGAGTTCTTCGCCGCCCCGCCCGAAGATGAACGGGTCGCCGCCCTTGAGCCGCACGACATGGCGACCGAGGCGCGCATGCTCGAGCATGATCTCGTGGATGCGCTGCTGCGACGTGGAGTGACCGCCCGCTTCCTTGCCGACGCAGATACGCGTGGCATCGCGGCGCGCGAGCGCAAGAACCTCTTCCGACACGAGGCGGTCGTGCAGTATGACGTCCGCCTGCTGCAGCGCGCGCAGTGCATTCAGCGTCAGCAGGCCCGGATCTCCGGGCCCGGCACCGACGAGCGTGACCGAACCGGCGAATGGCTGGTCGCGCACTGCCAGCAGTCGCTCCAGCGAGCGCTCGGCCTCTGCCTCACGGCCGTCGCGCACGCTCCGGGCGACGTCGCCGCGCACCAGCGACTCGTAGAAGCGACGACGACGGGAAATGTCCGGCAGCGCCGCCTTGATGCGCGACCGCCAGCGCTCGAGCATTGCCGCCAGCGCGCCGAATGAGCCGTCGACCAGCACCTCGATCCGCTCGCGTACGAGCCGGGCGAGCACCGGCGCCACCCCGCCGCTCGAGATCGCAATCACCAGCGGCGAGCGATCGACGATGGCCGGAACGATGACGCTCGAGCGTTCCGCGTCGTCAACCACGTTGGCGAAGACATTCGCCGCCCGGGCCGCCTCGGACACCAGCGCATTGACCGCCGCATCGTTCGTTGCGGCGACGACCAGGGCCGCGCCCGCAAGTTGCGACGGGTCGAACTCGGGTCGCGATCCACGTCACCGATCCGCGCTCGCGCGAGGCGAGCCAGGGGCTCAGTTCAGGTGACACGACCTGCACGTCGGCACCGGCCTCGACCAGCAGCCGCACCTTTCGCTCCGCCACCTCGCCGCCGCCAACCACCAGCACGCGACGTCCACGCAGATCGGCGAACAGCGGAAAATAGCGCACCGCCTAGCCCTCGAGCCCGTGCAGGCCGCACTCGCGCTTCAGGCCGAAGAAGCGAGTCGCCTCGGGATCGCCTGCCTCGGCCAGCGACCGCGTCGTGTGCCAGTCGCCGATCGAGACATATCCCTGGTGCCACAACGGGTGGTACGGCAGGTCGTGCCGCCCGAGGTACTGGAACACCTGTCGATCGGTCCAGTCGAATATCGGGTGCACCTTCCAGCGACCGTGACGGAACTCGAGCGGACGGATCGCGCTTCGGGAGCGGGCCTGGTCACGCCGCAGCCCGGCAAACCAGCTGGCGACGCCAAGCTCGCCGAGCGCGCGCTGCATCGGCTCGCCCTTGCGAAGGTCGTTGTAGCGCTCGATGCCGCCGACGCCCTGCTCCCAGAGCCGGCCATGCCGCGCCTCGAGCCATGCCGGAGAAACCGATGGCTGGTAGACCTTCAGGTTCAGGCCGAGCCTCAGCACGAGCTCGTCGACGAAGCGATAGGTCTCCGGAAACAGGTAGCCCGTATCCACCAGGATCACCGGGATCGAGGGGGCCGCGCTCGACACGAGATGCAGCGACACGGCCGCCTGCGCCCCGAAGCTCGACGACAACGCGTGGCCGCCCGGCAGATTCTCGAGCGACCAGCGCACACGGTCCGCGGCCTCCATGTCCGCGAGCCGGAAGTTCATTTCATCGAGCAGCACCGGCTCATGGGCCGCCCGCTCCGGATCCCAGGCGAGCGCTCTCACGCCTGCGGCCTCGGCGCGGCGGCAGCCTGCACGAGCCCGGCGCGCCACGTGAAATCCCCGAACCTCTCTCCGGGCTGCCGCTCCGCGGCGAATCGCGCGAATGCCGCGTCCAGCGCCGCCAGGATCGTCGGCTCGTCGATGTTCTCGCGGTACAGCACATTGAGTCGCTGGCCGCGCTCGTCGCCGCCGAGGTAGAGGTTGTAGCGACCGGGCGCCTTGCCGATCAGCGCGATTTCCGCGAGATACGGTCGCGCGCATCCGTTGGGGCAACCCGTGATCCGCAGCACGATCGGCTCGTCGCGCAGGCCATGTGCGCCGAGGCGTTGCTCGACCTGCCGGATGAACCCGGGGAGATAGCGCTCGGCCTCGGCCATCGCAAGGCTGCAGGTCGGCAGCGCGACGCAGGCGAGAGCGTCGCGATGCACGGGCGTGGCACGCGCGTGTGCATCGAGTCCGTGGCGCACGACGAGGCCGTCGATGAACTGCCGCTCCGCGGCCTCGACGTTGGCGATCACCAGGTTCTGGTTGGCAGTGAGACGGAAGTCGCCGCGATGCACGCGCGCGATCTCGCGCAGTCCGGTGCGCTTTGCGCCGGCCGCCGTGTCGGCGACACGCCCGGACTCGATGCGCAGCGTCAGGTGCCAGCGGCCGTCAAAGCCTTCGATCCAGCCGAAGCGGTCGCCCGACGACTTGAACTCGAAGGGCCGCGCGGGTTCGAGCGCGAAACCCTGGCGCCGGGTGATCTCGCCCACGAACCATTCGAGCCCGCGATCGTCGATCGTGTACTTCAGGCGCGCGTGCTTGCGGTTGGTGCGGTCGCCGAAGTCCCGCTGCGTCGTGACGACCGCCTCCGCAACCGCGAGCAGCTGCTCGGGACGCAGGAACCCGACGACGTCGGCCAGCCGCGGGTACGTCGCCGGCTCGCCGTGGGACGTGCCGAGCCCACCGCCCACCGACAGGTTGAAGCCGGCAAGCTCGCCCTGCTCCACGATCGCGATGAAGCCGAGGTCGTTGGCGAAGACGTCCACGTCGTTGACGGGCGGCACCGCAATGGCCGCCTTGAACTTGCGCGGCAGGTAGGTCGGGCCGTAGACGGGCTCGACCTCCTCGGTCCCCGCCACCTTCTCGCCGTCGAGCCAGATCTCGTGATAAGCGCGCGTGTGCGGCAACAGGTGCTCGGAGAGCTTCTTTGCCCACTCGTACGCAGCCGCGTGGGCGCGCGACTCGACGGGATTGGCGCTCGCGAGCACGTTGCGGTTCACGTCGCCGCACGCGGCAATCGTGTCGATCAGCGTGGCGTTGATCGCCGCCATCGTCGCCTTGAGCTCCGTCTTGATCACCCCGTGCAGCTGGAACGCCTGCCGCGTGGTGATCCTGAGCGTGCCGTTGCCGTAACGGCCGGCGATCTCGTCGAGCGCGAGCCACTGCTTCGGGCGTGCACACGCCTCCGGGCAGCCGCGTGCGGATCATGAAGCTGTACGCGGGCTCGAGCTTCTGGTGCCTGCGCTCGTCGCGGATATCGCGATCGTCCTGCTGGTAGCTGCCGTGGAACTTGATGAGCGCAGTGTCGTCCTCGCGGATCGCGCCTGTCAGCGGATCGGCGAGGCTCTCGACCAGCGTGCCGCGCAGCAGCCGGCTCTCGCGCTTGATGCGCTCGACGGGAGACTGTTCGGCCATGGTCAGTACACGTCCCGCAGGTAGCGTCGATCGTCGGCAAGCCGCCTGAGGTACGACTCCGCGGCGTCGCGCTCGAGGCCGCCATGCGTTGCGATGACCTCCAGGAGTGCCTCGTGCACGTCCGGCGCCATGTGCTCGGCATCGCCGCAGACATACAGGTGCGCGCCGCCCTCGAGCCATGCGAACAGGTCCTTGCCCGCTTCGCGCAGCCGGTCCTGCACGTAGGCCCGCGGCGTGCTGTCGCGCGAGAAGGCCACGTCCACGCGGTGCAGCAGTCCCTTGCGCACCGCCTCCTGCCACTCGGCCTGGTAGAGGAATTCGCTGCCGAAGTGGCGGGCGCCGAACACGAGCCAGTTTCTCCCGGTCGCCCCCTGCGATTCGCGCTGCTGCAGGAATCCGCGATAGGGCGCGACGCCGGTCCCGGGCCCGATCATGATCACGTCCCGCGACAGGGTCGGCGGGCAGCCGGAAGCGTTCGTTCTGCTCGATGAAGACACGCGCCGTCGCCTCGTCGCCCGTCAGGCTCGCAAGGTGGCCCGAAGCCGCGCCAAGGCGTCGCTGGCCCTCGTTCTCGTAGTCCACGACCGCGACGGTCACGTGCACCTCGTCGCCCACGGCGTCCTGTGCAGATGCGATCGAATAGAGCCGCGGCGCGAGCGGTCGGAGCGCCGCGACGAACGCCTCCGCGTCCCATTCGGCCGGATAGGCGTTCAGCACATCGATGAGCTGCAGGTCCTTGAGCGTGTGCCGCAGCCGGTCCTCGTTGCCGGGCTCGAGCACCGCCGAGAGTTCGTCGCTGCCGGATTTCTGCGCGTGCCGGGTGAGGAACGGCCGCGTCAGCCGCGTGATCTCGCGCTCGCGGGCGAGCCATTCGCGCAGCGTGCGTGTAACTCCATCGAGTGCCACCGGCGAGTCGCCGGGCAGGCGGAGCGCGCCGAGCACCGCGTCCACGACCAGCGGCGGATTCTCATGCCACACGCCGAGAGCGTCGCCGGGCTGGTACTTGAGGCCCGAGCCTTCGAGCGAGATCTCGATGTGCCGGACGTCCTTCGAGCCGGCCCTGCCCGTGATCCGCTGGTTCGCGACGACACGGGCCTCGAATGGCTGTTCCCGGTCGTACAGGGGCGCCGCGGGAACGCTGCGCAGACGGGTCACCGTCGCGACCTGGGGACCGCCGACCGCATCACGGGCGCCGGTCACGACCTGGTCGAGCCACGGCGCGGCGAGCCGCTCGAAGTCGACGTCGCATTCGACACGCGGCAGCAGGCGGCGCGCCCCGAGGGCGGCCAGCCGCTCGTCCACCTGGCGGCCCGTCTCGCAGAACTTCGGGTAACTCGAGTCGCCGAGGGCGAGTACCGCGTAGGCGAGGCCGTCGAGCTTCGGCGCGCGCCTGCCGGTGATGTGCTCGACGAAGCCCCGGGCGTCGTCGGGCGGGTCGCCGTCACCGTGCGTGCTGATCACGACCGTGAGCAGGCGTTCACCTGCGAGGTCCTTCAGCGGGTAGTCGCGCGCCGCGAAGACCCGCACGGCGAGGCCGGCGGCCTCGGCTGCCCGACCAAGCCTCTCGGCGATGCGCTTGCCATTGCCGGTCTGCGAGCCATAGACGATCGCGAGCCGCGCTGCGGATTCCGGCCTCGCGGCGACGGCCGCCGTGGGACTCGAGGCCCTCGTGGCCGACGGGATCGACCTGGCCGCGGGCGTAGGCCACGCCTGAGGCGAAACCGGACAGCCACTGCAGGCTGGCGGGCTCGAGGCCGTCGACCACGCGACGCAGCAGTTCGCTGCGCTCGGGATCGAGCGGGCCCAGCGGCAGGGAAACGGCAGTGTTCGCGGTCATGGCATCGCCTCGGGCCTCGTGGGCTCGAAGGGATGCTAGGGACTGGAGGGCTGTCTACGGAAAGGCCGCGTGGTTATCTGCTCATGACCCACGGCCCGGGACAGCCGCGAGCAACGGCCCGCTGCCGAGCGGCGCCGTCCGGCCGGCGCGACAACCCTAGGCCGGGAAGAAGTCGATCGGCTTGGTCGTGGTCATCGGCGCGACGTCACGCGCCTCGAACTTGAACATCCTGACCCGCGCGACGAGCTTCCGCTCCAGTTCGGGATCGCCGAGTTCGCTCGAGACGATACGACGTCCGTCACCTCGCCGGACGGCGCGATCGTCACCTCGAGCACGACCTTGCCCTGCAAGGCCGGGTTGTCGCGCAACGCGCGGCTGTAGATCGCGTAGATCGCCGACTTGTTGCGGTCGAACACGAGCTCGACCTCCTCGCGCGTCCGTGCCGCCTTGCTGCTCCTGCCGGAGCGCTGGGCCTCGGCCGCCGGCGCGGCATCCGCGCTCGAGGCGACCCTGGCGGTCGCGACGCCCTTGAGTCCCGTCGATCCGCCACCGAACCCGCTGCTGGCCTTGCCGACCGTGATGCCGCCGCTGCCCTCGCCGGCGCGTGCCGTCAGCAAGGCACGGTCGACGCGCGTCTTCTCGCCGGCACCGGCATTGAGCGACTTCGCGTCGGCCCTGCGTGTCCACGTCGAGGTCGCGCAGTTCCGCGAGCTGGTCCGACAGCGCCAGCAGCCCGGTTGCCGCCGCCTTCCTGCGCGGGTCCGGCACCGGCTCGGTCGCGGCCACCGGCGCCGGAACGTGCACGGGCCGCTCCACCTGCTGGCAGCACCTCCGGCTTCGGGGCGGCGGAACCTCGACCTTCGGCTCCGGCTTCGGCTTGGGCTGCTCGAGCAGGAACTCGACGATGCGCTCGGGCACCGCCGGCGCGAGCGCTTCCGTGCGCGGACGCTCCGGAAGCAGCGGGATCACGATGCCGAGCCCGATGAATATCCCGAGCGCCGCGCCGATCACGCGCCGGAAGCGGCGCTCCTCGGACTCGGACGGCGTCCAGGGCAGCTCGAAGACCCGGAAATTGGCGGTGGTCATGACGGTCATGCTGCGCTCCGCTCAGGACCCGGCCTGCGCCAGCAGCGCCTGCTCGCGCTCCACGACCGCAAGCGACACCTTGCTGTAGTCCGCCGCCGAGCAGCTCGCCACGATCCGGCGCAGCAGCGAGTACGGCAACGACTTCTCCGCCATCACCGTCACCTCGCGCTGCGCGCCTGACTCGCCGAGCACGCTTTCCGCCTGGCGTCCGAGTGCCGCACGCAGCGGCTCGATCACCGGATCCCCGCCCGCGGCGATCCGCGCGATCGGCACCACGGCTTCACCATCCACGTACAGCATGTCGCGCGTGACCGTCACCACGGTGGCCTCGTGCGGCTTCTGCTCCGAGATCGACTGCGGAATCGAGATGTTGCGCGTGTTCGGCAGGATCTCCGTGTCGGCGGCGTGGACGAGCAGGTAGACGACCATGATCGTCAGCATGTCGATCATCGGGATCAGCGTGAGCGGCCCGTGTCCGCCGCCGGCCTTGCCATGACGCGCGTGGCGTTTCATTCCCGTGCGGATCATGTCGGTGCGTCTCCCAGCGCGATCTGCGGGAACAGCGTCCTGCTGGACGACCCTGCTGCCGTCCATGCTCTGGCGGACGCGCACCGCGTCCATGACCTGCACGATCGTGTCGTAGTCGACGTCCTCGGCGACCAGCAGCGTCGCGCTCTGCGTATCGGGAAAGCGCTCCTTCAGGCGCTCGAGACTCGCCGAGAGCTGCAACACGTCCTGGCCGGCCGCGATCGCCGGCAGGCGCTCCAGCACGCCAGCTGTTGCGGTCCGCGACCTCGATGCCGCTGCGCCGGACGATGACCTCGAGCTCGAGCGCCGGCACGGCACTGGCCGCCCTGGCACCCGGGACCCGGCAGGTGCACCTCGAGGATGCTGGTCTTCGAGAACACGGCCGTGAAGATCAGGAAGAACGTCAGGATCACCATCACGTCCAGCATCGGCACGATGTTCAGGTCGTTGCGACCGCGGTAGCGCGCGTGATTGCGCTGCTGGCGGCGCGCGAGCAGCGAAGTCCTCATGCGCGCGCGGCTCCGCGCAGGCCGTCACGCGCCCGCGCGGCGGCGGCTCCGGCGCGGCTGCGACCGGCTTGGGCACCTGCTCGCGGCGCTCCGTCACGCTGTTCAGGAACTTGATCGACGCCACCTCGAGGCTGTCGACGAGCTCGGTGGTCTTGGTCTCGAGGTACATGTGGCACAGCAGCAGCGTGATCGCGAGGCCGAGGCCGAGCGCCGTGTTGTTCATGGCCACCGAGATGCTGGCCGACAGCAGCGCGGCCTTTTCGGACGGGTTGACCGCCGCCACCGCGGCGAATGCGTTGATCAGGCCGATGACGGTACCGAGCAGTCCCATCAGCATGCCGATGTTGGCGAGGGTCGCGAGGTAGTGCGTGCGCTTCTCGAGACGCGGGATCACCTCGATCAGGCTCTCCTCCATCGCCTTCTCGATGTCGTCACGGCGCCGCGCGGTCGCGATGCGGGACATGCCGTAGCGCATGATCGTCGCGAGCGCCGAGTCGGTTGCCTCCGCCACTTCCATGGCCTTGCGGAAGTTGCCGGCCTGGATCAGCGGTGCGAGCTCCGCCCAGAGGCGACGATTGCCGCTCGCCACGCGAGTGCAGGTAGACGAAGCGCTCGACGGCGACGCCGAGACCGACTGCGAACACGGCGGCAATGGGGTACAGGAACACCCCGCCCTGCTTGAAGAAGTTGACGACGAGGTCGATGGCGTTCATTGCTTGGGGACTCCGGGGGACGGCGAGGATGGAACTGGTGAAGCGGGCGACGTCAGGTCGCGGTAATAGGTCACTTCGCGCTGGAACTCGTCACGGTCCAGCGGCGCGAGGATTTCATCGACCAGGCTGTTCATCGGGCGGTCCGGCCCGCCGGGCGGCTCCGCCTCCTTCCACGGCACGATGCTCATCACCTTCGGCAGCTCGCGATTGCCGGTGATGGCCGTGGAGTCGAGTTGCAGCCGGTCGTGTGCGCGCGACGGGCTCTGCCGGTCGCAGCGCTGGCGAGCGGTACCGGCTTCGATGCCGCCGTGTCGTTTGCAAGGACCGCGTGAGGCCCGGCGAATGCCAGACGATCAATGAGCATGGGGACGTTTCACGGCTGGGCCTCCGCTGTGCGCTGCACCTGGCCGAGCCGCGTGCGCAGCTCGACGAGCCATGGACCGACGTCGGGATCGGCGCCTGACGGTGAGCTGCTGGTACGTCTCGTAATGCGGCAGCGCGCCGGCCGGGTCGCCGAGATAGAGGTCGAGCAGCACACCGAGATTGCGTTGCGGCGCTGCGAAGGCCGCGTCGGACGCGATCGCGCGTTCGTACGCTGCGCGTGCCTCGCCGAAGTGACCGAGCCGGCGCTCGGCCACGCCGACGAGGTTGAGGCCCGCGGCATTGGCCGGATCGACGGCAAGCGCCGCCTGCGCATGACCCGCCGCTGCCTCGCGTGTCGCCGGCGTCGAGCGCAGCCCTTGCCGCGGCGAGCGCCTGCACGACTTCGGCGGCGGACGCCACGGTCGCTGCCGGGCCGTCCAGCGTCTCGTTGCGACCGTAGCGTGCAGGCTTCATCTCGGCGAGCGCGGCGTAGGAGTCTCGCACCCACTGATCGTAGATCCCTTCCCGCGCGCGGCTGGCGTTGCGCTCGTGGATGCCGATGGCCTTCTCCTCGAATGGATAGGCCTGCTCCTCGAGCAGCAGGTCGTACTGCTCCAGCTCCTCGGCCGACAGGCCGGCCGGGCGCTCGGACGCGAGCAGCGCACGCGCCAAGGTCGCGGTAGAGATCGGCCATTGCGAAATCCGCGGCGGTCGTGACCTCGGCAAAGCCGTAGCCTGCCGCACGAGCGTAGGCCGACAGCGACGCCTCCATGGCCGACTTCTTCGCAGCGAGCGAGCGGTCGAGCGGGATCGCGAGGCGGATGGACCGCGCCAGCTGGTCGAGCGGCCGCGCGAGCTCGAGCGAAGCCCGCGCCGCGAGCACACGGCTGCGCTCGGAACCGGCCGCATCGGCGGCCACGACCAGTTCTTCCAGCCAGCGCTTGCGCGACGCCGGGTCGCCAGCCGCGGCTGCCAGATCGGCAAGTTCCTGCCGGGCTTCGATCGCAGGCTCCACGGGCGTCGGGAAGCGCTCGACGTAAGCCGCGTAGGCGCGGCGGGCCGACGCGGGGTCATCGGTCGCCACGTACAGCTCGGCCGCCTGCCAGAGGACCGCACGGCGCACCTCGGCGTCCTCGGCCGTGTTCGCCGACACCCGCTCGAGTTCAACCGCCGCGTCATGCTGGCGCCCGGCCTCGAGGTACGCGGCGGCGAGCTTGCGCGTCACCTGCGGCTCCAGTTCGTGACCCGGATGGGCGCTGCGGAATCGCTCCAGCACGGCGGCAGCCTCGTTCCACTGGCCAGCGTTGATCAGCAACGCCGCGGCGTCGTACTCCGCCTTCGCGCCCGACGGCGAGTCCGGCGCGACCGAAGCCACGCGCAGGAACTGCTGCACGGCGCCGTTCACGTCGCCCGCAGCCTGCTGCGCCTCGGCCTGCCGGTAGACCGATGCCGCCAGCCGCTCGGTCGCCTCGGCACGCTGCGGGTCACCGGCGGGCAGGCGCGCCACGAGCTCGGCGTAGGCCCGCTCCGCATCGGCATACCGGGCATCATCGAAGTACGTGTGCGCGAGAACGGTCCAGGCAACCAGCTGCTGCGCCGGGTCCGCTCGCGAACCGAGCGCCAGCACCCGCTGCGCGACCGCTTCGGCGCGCGCACGATCGCCGGCATCGAACAGCACCCGGGTCGCGCGGGTGAGCACGGCAGGCGTTTCGGCATGCTGCGGGAAAGTGTCGGCGAAGCGCAGCGCGGCATCGACGCCGCGCAGCCGCAGCGCCGCGCGCTCCGATTCGGCCGCCTGCGCCTCGGCCTTGTCGTAGGCCACGATTGCCGCGTATCCGGCGCGGGCCGCATCCGGATTCGCCGCATACGCATACGCCGCGCGCTCGTACTCGACCGCCGCCTCGTCGTAGCGCGCCTTCGAACAGCAGGTCGGCCAGCAGCAGGCGCGTCGCGGGCGCCTGCGGCGAGCCGTCGAATCCGTCGAGGTAGTCGCGATACCAGCGCACCGCGGCGTCCCGGTCCGCGACGGATCCCTTCTGTGCGAGCGCGTGGTGATGCTGCGCGAGCACCAGCAGGTCCTGCTGCACGGCGAGGCTCACCCGCGGATCGATGGCCGGCGCGTGCGCCCTCCAGAACTCGCTGTGCGGCCCGTACTGCTCGACGAGCTGTCGCTTGCCGTCCAGCACCAGCGACGTGAAGCCGCCCTTCGCGTAGGCATCGGTCGCGCGCACGATCAGCAGCGGAGCCTCCGGATCGAGCGGCTGGCGCTGCGCAAAGGCGCGATACGCCTCGGCACCGTCCTGGTAGCGCTCTTTCTCGACGTACAGGTCGCCGAGCGCGCAATAGAGGCGCGACTCATACGGCGCCGGGCCGTGCCGCTCGACTGCCGCCTCGAGCGACGCCGGCCCGTCCCACGCGGAGAACGTGATCGCGAGCGCCCGCAGCGCATCGCCGCTCAACTCCTGCTCCGGTCGCGACAGGTCCGGCTCGGGACGCAGGCGTCCGTCGCGGACCAGCACGCTGTCGAGCAGCACCAGGAACGTGGCCGTGCTGTCCGCGTCCCGCGACTCCTTGAACAGCGACCAGCCCCGCTTGTAGAGCGCCTGCTCATAGAATGCCGACGTCGGCCCACTGCGTCAGCACCGATGCGTAGGCCTGCCCGGCCTCGGCGTAGTGCTGCGCGCTGAAGAACGCCTCGCCGCGCCTGAACTGGGCCTCGTCGAAGTGGCTGCTGTCGGGGTGCGCGGCGACCAGCCGGTCGAGCACGGCGAGCGCCTCGCCCGGCTCGCCGAGGCTCTCGTACGCGCGTGCGAGCTGGTAGAGAACGGCATCCGTGGACGCCGCGTCGGGCTGCTCCTGCAGCAGACGCTGGTAGGCCGCGATCGACTCGCGGGCGGCCGCCGACGGCCGCTCGCGACTCGGCGCCATCCTGCGCCCGCAGAGCCTCGGCTTCGGCGAGACGCAGGTCGCCCAGTCGCCGCAGCGCCTGGGCTCGCATGGCGGCGTCGGTCTCCGGAATCTGGAGAAATGCCTCGTAGCTGCGGGCCGCGAGCGCCGCATCCGCAACGACCGTCTCGTCGCGTCGCACCGGTGCGCTGCGTGACGCGAGGTCGGCGAGCGTGGCCGGGCCCGGTCCTTGCGCGCGGCATCGCGCAGGTGCTGGCAACGATGCCAGCCAGAGCAGCGCCGCGACTGCGATCGACCCTGCTCACCGCACGACTCCGGCCGTGGCACCGTCGTAGATGGACGCGAGGGCGAACTGCGCCTGCGTCGCATAGCTCGCGAGTCGGCGCTTCTGCGCCTCGAGTTCCTGCACCGCGATGTCTGCCAGCACGCGCTCCTGCGCCAGGCGGCCGAGTCGATGCGCGGCCCGATCTGCTCGACGCGCTCCGCGAGTTCGCGCACCTGCGCGGCGAATCCCGCCGTGTCCCGCGGCGCGGTCGCTCCGGCGAGATCGACGAGCTGCTCACGGCTCTGGCGCCCTCGAGCAACTCGCCGGTCTCGCGCAGGCCCGTCTGCACATGGCGCAGGCGGACCTTGAACCCGGCATCCATCTGCCACAGCAGCGTGCCGCGCAGCAGTCGCGCACGCTCGGCGAGCGCATCGCGCTGCGCGCCGGGCGGCAAGGCAGGTCGATCCGCGCCTGACGTCATCGAGCAGCTGCCAGTCGCGACCCTCGTCGGCGGTCGCCAGTGCCGCCACGTCGCGTCCCGACTCGATGGCGGCGACACGCTGCTCAGCGCGTCCTGCCGCTGCACCGAGGCCGTCGAGGTCGGTGCGGCGAGAGTATCCCGCGCCGCGGCTCGACCAGCGACGAGCGCCTGCTCGCGCGCGTCGACCATGTCGTCGAACGCCGCCAGCGACTCGCGCCAGCCGCTCGAGGTTGCGCTGCATGATCCTGAGGTCGCGGTAGTTCTTGAGGCCCTCCTGGAACTCGTGCGACGCGAGCAGGTGATACAGATACCGCGTCTGCGGCGCGTCGGGCAGCTTCTGCAACTGCCAGAAGCCAGCCGACGGTGTCGCCGGCGGGAACCGCATCGAGCATGGATTCGAGGAAGCCTCCCGCGCGAATCGCCGCGACCGACTCGTCGATGCGCGTCGCTTCCTTGCCGTAGGCCTCGATGGCATAGCGATACTGCTCCGCTGCCTGGCCGTTCGACGCGAGCTGCGCGTACGCGTATGGCACGGCGAGGTAGGACTCCTGTACCGCGGAATCGAGCAGGCGACGCTCCCGCAGTTCGAGCCAGGGCACGAGTGCGCGGTCCGGGTGCTTCGCGTCCGACTCGGCCCAGCCGAGTCCGAGCAGCGCACGGTTGGTGAACGGTCCGTCCAGTCGCACGCGCGTGAGCGCCGCGACGGCGGGCTCCGCCTCACGCTGCTGCAGCCTGGCAAAGCCAAGCGCCAGATTGGCTCGGTCGCGCAGCGACAACTGCTCGTCCGAGACTGCGCTCATCGTGCCGACGGCCTCGAGCCACCGCTGTCCTTCGACGGCGTCCCCGGAGCGCACGAGTGCGACGCCGAGGTTGAAGCGCGCGTACGCACCCCAGTCGTCGGACGGTGCGCTGCGCAGCACCGTAGCTGCATCGGCGTAGCGCCCCTGCGCCATCAGCACGTTCGCTTCGAGCAGTCGCCGCTCGGACTCGAGCGATCCCGGCAGCGTGCCGTCGATCCGGCGCAGGTTGTCCCATGCCTGGTCGTAGTAGCCGCGCTGGTAGCCGATGCGGGCCAGGTAGAAGCGCGCCCGGTCGCGCACGGACCCCGGTACCGATCCGTCGAGCACCCGATTGAAGATCCGGGTCGCCTCTGCGTGCAGTCCCAGCGAAAGATACAACCCGCCCGACAGCAGCTCCGCCTCGGCATCGTGATGGGGCATCCGGCCCAGGTCGCTCGCCGCCTCGAGGCGCACCAGCGCGCCGAAGTAGTCGTCCTGGAAGAAGTGGAACAGCACGTCTCCGTAGTCGAGGTCCCGGACCTTGCCGGGCGGGGGCAGGTCGTCACCTGTTCCGGCGCGGCGCGCACGGAAGGCGCGGCCATCGCACAGGCCGCGACGGCGGAAACGAACGCAAGGATCCTTCGCCGTCGACTCCTCATGCTGATGGCCGCTCCAGCGGTGTCCAGTGACCGGACGACGACCTGCACTATTCCCACTGGCGGACGACGAACTCAGGCTGCAGCGAAGCCTCGCGGTCGCTGATGCGCAGTTCGACGTACTTGGCGCCCGACGGTCTTGTCGAACGTCACGCTCGTGCCGCGCCGATAGTCGCGGTCGTGCGGGCCCTTGCCGGTGAAGAACGCCACCAGCTCGTGCTGGCCCGACTTCAGGTTGCCGAGATAGAGCTTCTGCACGCCACCGCGATGCAGCGCCTGGACCTCGCGCTCGGTGTAGAGATAGTTGGCGACCTCCTTGTCGTCGACCTTGACCGTGACGGAATCGAGCGCGAAGAACGTCCCGACATTCAAGCGACAGGAACACCGCCACCTGGGTGCTTGCCGGATAGAGGATCTCCTCCTCCAGCTTGAAGAGGTCGCGGTTGAGATCGACGAGCTGCTTCTTGAGGCCCTGCACGTCCTCGTCGACCGTGCGCAACTCCGCGGCCGGATCCGGCGCACCTCTGCAGAGTGCGCGTTCCGGGCGGCCAGCACCCCTCCGGCGAGAAGGACGAGGCTTGCGATGGCGAGCAGGCGCGCGTGCAGGGAGCCACGGCGGAAGTGACGATTCATTGACCGATCTCCTCGATGCGTCGTTCAAGCTCGGACGGCGGGACCGTCGCGGCGGACCACGTCGCGCGCACGACGCCGTCCCGGTCCACGAGCACCGTGAACGGCAGTTTCTCTACTTCGTAGAGGCGCCCGACCGACTGCCTCGTGTCGACCAGCGTGGGGAAGATCAGGCCGAGCGACCGGGCGATGGCTTCGGCGCGGCCGGCGTCACCGTCGAGATTTACGCCGAGGATCGTGGCGCGGTCGCCATCGGGCTGCGCCGGCCGCGAGTTCAGTTCCGCGAGCGCACCGCGACACGGCCCGCACCAGCTGGCCCAGAAGGCCAGCACGACCACATCGCCGCGATACTCGGACAGCCGCAGGTTGCGGCCGTCCGTGGACTTGAGCGTAAAGTCGGGCGCCGGCTCGCCGCTGCGCAGCGGCGTCGCCGCAGCGTGCAGCACGAGCGGGTATGCCAGCATGCCGGCAATGACAGCCGCCGCCAGCGCGAATGTCTGCATGAGCGCCGCTGCGCGGGCGCGCGCGAAATAATCTCTGGCTCGCATACTGGCGACCCCGCTGTCATGGGTGATACCCGAAGACCGGAAGCTTTGCGTCCCCGCCTTTCGACGGGTTTGCCCTTTTCAGTCGGGTGAATCCTTGCCTCCCGGGGTAACGCCTGTCAATTAACCGGGCGCCGGATGCCTCGCACCCTGCATTGCGTCACAGAATTGCGAAGGGTCAGCGCGCGTGGCTAATGCGCGGGTTCGAGGCCGGGCGAATAGAAGATCCGGCCCTCGCCGTCGACGATCACGGCCTCTACGCCGCCGACCCGCCGCACGAACTCCATGCCGCGCTCTACACCGAGTATGAAGACCGGTTTCGTGAGTCCGTCGGTGCGAGTTGCGGTCGGCGCGATGATCGTCACGCTGCGCACCGCCCCGGGAGAGCGTCCCGTGCCAGGAACGAGGATGTGGTGGTAGCGGACACCGTCCTCCTCGAAATAGCGCTCATAGTCGCCTGACGTCGAAAGCGCCTCGTCCTGCAGCGGAATGCGCGCGACGACGGCGCCCTCCCGGCGCGGATCGCGGATGCCGACGATCCACGGCTTGCCGTGCCGGTCGCCGAGCAGCCGCGTGTCGCCCCCCGCGTTGACCATCGCGTGCTCGATCCCGAGCCCTTTCAGGATCTCGACGCCGCGGTCCACCGACCAGCCCTTGGCGATGCCGCCGAGGTCGATGCGCATGCCAGGGCGAAGGAAACGGATGGTACGCGCCTCGCGGTCCACGCTCAGCTGGCGGTAGTCGACCGCCTTGAGCGCGGCGTTGATCTGGGCATCCGTCGGATGCACGTGCGCGCGGTAGTCGTAGAGATACCCGACGCTGGCGTACGTGATGTCGAACGCGCCGTCGCTGAGGCGCGAGTACTCGAGGGACTTCTCCACCACGTCGATGATGTCGGCGTCCACCTGCACCGGACGCTCGAACGCGTGCGCATTGACCTGCGAGAGCTGGCTTTCGGGCTTGTACGTGCTCATCAGCTCGTCGGTGCGGCGCATGTCGGCCATGACGGCATCCATGGCCTTCCCGGCCAGCTCGGGGTCCGTCGCCCAGAGCTGCACTGCGACCCGCGTGCCCATGATTGCCTCCTCGCGCTCGTACCACTCGGCGCGGACAGGAGCGGCAGCCAGCAGCAGCGCGAGCGAGAAAGCCAGGAGTCGGGGCGCGAGGTTCGACATGGGCTCAGGGACGCACGGGCGTCTGTGCCTTGGCGTACAGCCGCCTCAGGAACTCGCGGACCGCCGGCACGGCTTCGTCCTTCACCATGAGTCGCTGCTCCACAAGCACGTCCGCGATCTCCCGCAGCGTCCGGCTACCGTCGACCAGCGAGGCTACGAACGTATGCACGCGCATCGCGAGGGCCTCGCTCTCGACCTGCGGCAGCCGCGGTACCGGCATGTCTTCGTCCTCCAGCCAGTCAGGCATGGCGCGATGCGGCGGTGGCGCACCCGGACGCGACCCGGCCACCGCGCTGAACGTGACCACGCTCTCCGTGCGACCGTGCCGGCTTGCGGGCGATGCGAGGTAAGGCATGCGTTCCTCCCTGATCTCGACGTCGACGAACCCGGCGGCCGCGAGCAGGCCGGGAAGTTCGTCCATCGAGTAGCAGCGTACCGGATCCGGATGCTGGAAGAAGAGCGACCCGCTGTTGATCCAGCGACCGCCGGGCCTGAGCCATTGGTGCAGTCGTGCCGCGAACGTTGCAAGGTCCTCGTCGAGCACGTCTATCAGCCACGGTGTGATCACGGTGTCGAAGGCACCGCGAGCGAATGGCGCCCGGGATGCGTCGGCGAGCACGGGGTACAGGCCCGGGGCCGCCGGTGACGGCGCGCGCAGGTCGCGGAGAATTGCGTGGCTGGCCAGATCGAGCGGCGCGACCGGGAACTCATACAGATGGACGTGGCCGCCCGCAAACATGCGCCGGGCAACCATCATCATGAGCGGATTGATGTCCGCGGCCACCAGCACCGCAGGGCGGCGACGCGCATGGATGTCGTATGTGAGCCGCCCTGCACCTGCACCGACGACCAGGACCGATCCCGGATCGCCCGCGCCGAGCGCCGCATCGACCACGCGAAAAGCCGCCTCGTTTTCCTCGGCGCCCCAGCACCAGTCGCGGTGCAGATTGGCATAGTAGCTGGTCAACCCCTGCCCGGCCGGCAGCGACCCGACGAGTGCCCGATATGTCTCAGGCGCCGCCAGGGGCTCGGCCGCGTCGAGCGGCGCAAGCAGCGATCGCAGGCGCCGGGCATGATCGCTGCAGGCGCTTGAAAGCAGTTTCAGGCGATTGCGGGTCGCCGGACGACTCGCAGCGTCCTCGAGCGCCGCCCTGTAGCGTGCAGCCTGCACCTCGAGTTCCGTCGTGAACTCGCGCAGTCGCACCAGCCATTCGCCGAGCGCCGCCCTGGGCTCGGCAAAGAGCCACGGGATGCCATCCACGAGCGGATAGCTCGCCCCGCAGGAGCAGCGCGCCTGCGCGGCACCGGGCTCGAGCGCCCCCGCGCAACGCGGGCAGCACAGCAGTTTCCAGGGTACGGTGTCCGCTGAACTGGCCAATTCGCGGGATGCTAGCCGATCTTGCCGCTCACGATCGGGTTGAATGCGACCAGCGAGTCCTGCAGCGACACCGGGCCGAGCCCGTTACCCGGGAACTTCTGCCCGAACTGGCCCTGCTCGCCGTGCAATGCCATGTAGTTCAACACCACGGTCTCGACCAGCAGGTTGACGTTGTTCGCCGCGGGACTCGACGCCGTTTCCACGGACGCATCCGCGCGGAAGTAACCGATCTGCTGGTGCCGCGCCGTTCCGCTCGCGCCGGTGGACATCAGCTGCGGTCTCCCGCCGGGGTTGTAGACCAGGAAGAACGACGCAGCCGTCGACTGGTTGTCGCTCGTCCACATGAACTTGCCGCGGCCATCGGCGGTATTGTCCACCTGCCCGCTCGCCGAGATCGAACCGTCCGAGAACACGTAGAGCATCAGCGGCAATCCGCGCCGGGCTGCGTACTCCAGGCACGCCCCCATGCAGCGGCCGGCACGCAGGTCGCGAACTTCGCCGGTCGCCCGGCCCTGGCCGTGATAGTCGTAGCCACCCATCGTGATCGTGCCGGCACCGGCGTAGCCGGAGAGGACCATCTTCATCACAGCTGCCGTCTTGCGGAACTCGGCGTCGCCGTCGTATTCGGCACGACTGAAGATCCCGCCGGCCCCGACGATATCCGGGTCGAGGTCCGGGTTGAGGCTGGTCGGGTCGCCGAAGCGATCGACCACGTCCGCGGCCTTGACGTATCCGCAGCTCACCAGCTCGCGCACGACTTCGTTGCGCGTCACGGTCGAGCGCTTCGGGTCCGCCCACGGTTGCTTCGGGTCGATCGCCTTCACCTTGCGGTCGCTGATGCGCTGGATCGCCTCCATGACGGCCACGGTGTCGTTCACGCTCAGCAGGCTCGCGAGCTGCCCTGTATCGACCAGCCCGGTGACATCGCTCGCACGCTCGACCTTGGTCGGACGAACGGAAAGGTCGATCAGGCCGGCCGGCGCCATCGAGTTGCCACCGGAATCGGACGCCCGCGAGCCGATCAGCGTCGCGAGCGACCCGTCGGCGCCTGCCCTGTAGATCCCGTACATCGGGTTGTGCGGGTTGCTGCCGGTATCGTTCTCGGAGCGGGCGGCGATGACGGCACCGTTGATGGACGCAGCGGTGGCAGGCGCGAGGCGATCCATGATGCCGCGCAGGAACGCGCTGTCGGAGTGGAACGCGAGCCCGAGCCGTGTATCGGTGAAGCTCGCGCCGGTCGCCGCGTTGGTCATGCCCGGCAGCATGTCGCCCGGCAGTCCGAGCTTGCCGTAGCCGGCGGTACTCAGGAAGTCGAGCTGCCCGCCCGGGCCACCGATCAGCACGTTCGAGCCGACCATGTTGGCGCCACCTGCGAGATCGATGCAGATGAACGGGATCTTGCCGGCCCCGAGCACCTCGATGCCGCACTTGCTCTTGAGGGCCTGAAGGTCCGGCGAAAGAGCCGCCATGGCTGCGCGCGGGTCGGCGAACAGGCCGAAGACCGTCGGCGCCACCACCGTACCGAGGCCCGCGGTCAGTCCCTGCGCGATGAAGTCGCGACGCGACACCGGCCGCTTGTGCGTACCTTCGTGCCGGATCGGTTCGTCGAGACCGAGGCGCCGCGGTGCGGCCTTGCGAATGATCATGTTGGTTTCCGTAGTGCGTGCCTTGCGGCACCTCATTGGATCAGCGTGACGGCGCTGCCGAGCAGCGCGGCGCACGATGCCTTGACGATCGTCGGCGTGCGTCCGGCCGGGCAGCTGGCGCCGCAGGACGCGAGCCTGGTGATCAGCGCGTCCAGGTCGGCTCGCACCTCCTCCGGCTTCGGATCCGTCGCGAGGCCGGTGCGCATCATGCGACCGACCAATGCGTCGAGCACGACGGCGCGGCCCGCCCCGCCAAACGCGGACGCCGGAGCGGCGCTGAAATCGAAGCCAGGGAAGTACGCAGCGCGCGCCGACGTGTCGTCCACGAGCGCGTTGCAGTACTGGATCGCGAGCTGTGCGACCGCCACCGGATGCCCCGAGACAAAGGTGTCGATGCTCTCGACGGTCGGCAGCGCCTGCTTGACCGACTCGTAGGTCGCCTTCACCGCCGGTTCGTCGCGCTCACGCCGGTGAGTTCCGACATGGTCGCGTTGACTTCGTCGAACACCCTGAGGCCGACGTCCGCGCGCGCGACGCACGTCGGGCGGCGGCGCAGGCGCGAGCGGCACCGGATCGAGGCGGACGTTGCGGTGCGTGCCGAGCACGTCGAAGGTGAGGAAGAACTCGTCCGACTCCGGCCCTTTCTCGAGCCCGATGATCGTGCCAACGGTCGCCAGCGGCTGCCCCAGCGGACCGTACTGCGAGTCGGTGATGGTCGTATCGACCGTGCGGTACGCCTGTCCGACTGCGGCCTCGGTGCCGTTCACGCCGATGCGCATTCCGGCGACCGGGATGCTGCCGGGCTTCGCCGCCGGATCGAGGCTGATGAACCTCGGCTTGTCGAACAGGTAGCTGTAGCTGTCGAACTGGCTGACCTCGAACAGGATGTACGCCTGCGGCACGCCCACCAGGTGGCTCACCGAGAACAGCAGGTAGAACTTCTCGCCGACGCCGGCCTCGAAGTTCGTCTGCACCTGCTGCGGCGTCAGCGCGCGGTTGTACACGGCCACCAGGCGGAACACGCCCTGGAACTGCCGGTCGCCCGAGACCTCGTTGCCGAGCACCAGTGCGAACGTGTCGTCCCAGTCGGCGATCGTTCCGCCCGCCGCCGGATCGGCATCGCCGGTGAACTTGCCGTTCACGTAGATGCGGCGACCGCTGACCGGGTCGAACGTCACGACCACGTGCTGCAGCGTCGCCTGCAGGTCCTCGTCCGCGGCGGCCGTCGTGAGCTTCGGATCGCCGGCCTGGTCGGTGCGGCTCGACCGGTTGTAGAAGTCGTAGCTGTAGAGCGTCTGCCCGAGCATGAAGTTGCGGGTCGTCGTGCCGCCCGAATAGGACACGATGCGCGAGTCCTCCTGCGCGACGTTGCCTGGCGCGACCCATGCCTCGATCGAGTACTCGCCGGTCGAGGCGATGAGGTCGTGCAGCTTCCTGCTCGCGGTCGTCGACCCCTGCGCCTTGCCGCGCCGGACATTGATGCCCCAGCCGCCGACCCACGTGACGTCACCGGACAGCGTGAGGTTCAGCGCCGGCTCGACGCCGCTCGTGTCGTAGGCAACGCTGCCCTTGCCCGTCTTGAACTCCCACAGGCCGATCATGTTGGCCGTGTAGCGGTTGCCCCCGCTCGCGACCAGTCCGTCGTAGAGCCCGAGCGCCTTCGACAGCACCAGCGACGCATCGACGCTGGTGGCCGGCACCTGGCCCGCGAACGCGCGAATCGCGGACTCCATCTCGGTGGCGTTCGCGGCGCAGTCGCTCCAGCAGTTGTGGAACTCGTTGCGCAGCCTCAGCACCAGCCGCGACTGGTCCGGGCTGGTCGAGGTTGATCTTGAGCCTGGCCGCCGCGTACGCCTCGTCGAGGTCGCTCGACGCGAAGAACGGCGACTGCGCGGCCGCCGCCGTGGAGGTATGGCAGCGCGCACAGTACTGCCTGACCACCGGGTACACCGTGGACGCGAACAGCGCGGGCGAGGACGGGAAGCTCTTGCTGGCGCCCGGGTCCCTGATCACCGGCGCCTTGAGCGTGATGCCCTTCACGCCGCCGCCGGATACGGCGCCTGCCCAGTTCTGGATCCACGTCGTCAGGATGTCGCCGCACGCCGCGGCACTCGCGAGCCAGCAGTTGTGACCACCGGCCACCTTCTGCACCAGTCGCGAATCGCGCGGCGACGCGAGGTTGACCACGCCGTTGGCCGCGGCATACGCGAGGTTGATGTCGTCCTGCCGGACGAACTGCGGCGCCTGGCCGCCGCCCACGTGGCACTGGCCGCAGCGATTGCTCGCCTTGAGGTTGTCCCAGACATTGATCTTGAATGCCTGCACGTCCGCGGTGGCGGGCGCCGGGCCGCTGTAGGCGGCCTGCGGGGCGCTCGGTCGTGACGGGGTTCTCGACCGTCTTGGCGCCGCCGCCGCAACCGCCGAGCAGCAGCGCGACGACGCCGAGGCGGCGGCACGGATCATCCAGGATCGCGAAGTAGCAGCGTCCATGGCAGCCTCCCCTAGTCGCCCATGCAATAGGTCGCGGCTTCGGCGAAGACGCGCTTCAACTGGTAGCCGCTCGCCTTGAACGAGCCCGTCATGGCCTGCACCTTCGCGCGGTCCTGCGCGTCGCTCGGTTCACGGAAGCAGACTGCGCGGAACACCTTCTGCACCTGGCAGCCGGCGAAGGCGTCCGTGTGCGAGAGTTCGCGCCCGAGCGACTTCGGACCCTGTCCGGTGCCCGGCGATGACGCATCCCAGCCGAGCAGCGCGTTTCGTCCGTTGCGCCAGTAGTTGTCCCAGTGGTCGTCGGGCGTCGAGTAACCCGCCGGAAACGTGTCCTTGTTGTTGAAGTACTTCGGCCGCACGACGCCGGCCGTGTAGATCAACCGGCCCGCGGCCTCGTCCCAGTCGTGGTAGGCGAATGCCTGCGCGAGCGGATCCATCCCGGCGTGGCAACCGACGCAGTTGTTGAGATACAGGCGGCTGTCCCCGCCCGGGCTGCGGCTCACGTCCTGGCGGACACGGTCCGGCGGCCGCGTCGTGTCGGACACCAGCTCGAGATCGCGGCACAGGTGGTTCACCAGCGTGAAGCGGAGCATCGCCCGGTTGGTGCCGGCGATCAAGAAGGCCTGCGCGGCCGCGCGCGAGGTCATGACCCCGGCGGTCGCCTCCGGCGGCAGGCCGTTCACCGAGGACTGCGTCGTCTTCACGAGCGCGTCCTTGAGGTTGACGCCCTGCGTCTCGAGCGCCGCGTAGTGGTCGTTGCTCGCAGGTGAATAGGCGGGCACGCCGGATCCGCTGCGCCCGACGTAGAGGATGTCGTCGTACAGGACGCTGTCGAACGGCACGTCGTCGCGCACCATGCCGATCACGGTCGCGACGTAGTCGTTCAGCGGCGCGAACACCGTCTGGTCGCGGTTCGTCCAGGGCATCGCGAAATTCTTCAGCGTGACGTCGTAGAACCCGCGGTTCTGCATCGCCGTATACGCAGCATCGAGCGGGCGCCCCTGCGCGACGTCGCCGGCCATCGCGTCCAGCACCGCCGCGCTGGGCGGCACGCCGGCGAGCCGGTCGTGCAGGCGCTTTGCCTGCGTGCGCGCATCGGCGTGCGCCGCCGCGGCCTGCAGGCCGATGGCGACCACGCACAGCGCGCAGCAGGCGCGGCGCAGCGCTGGGAGCCCATCCGTCGCGAGCGAATCGAGGCGCATCCTGAAACTCCCCTGGCCGGGCGATACCGACCGCTGGGCGGGGATGTTGGCAGCAAGCGCCGGCGCGCCAAGCCAGATGCGCCGTACTGAGAGTCGGCTCACACAACCGGAGCAACCGATGGAGTAGCCGCGGTCATGTGGCGACACAGTGCGGCCGCACGACGCGTGAGCGGCGGCAGATCGACATGCTCGAGGAACCACAGGATGCACACCCTTCGTCGGGAGTTCGCGCGCACCGCATGGCCGGCCGGATCGGCCGCCGTGGCGCTGCTCGTGCTGCTCGCGGCCGGGTGCGGCAGCAGCGACGGTGGCGGAAGCATCAGCCCCGGCAGCGGCCAGAGCCCGGACCCCATCGTGCTCGACTTCCCCGATTGCCTACGTCAAGCGCCCGCTTCCGGCGGGCGCCGACATGAACGTGGACGCGCGGGAACTGCTCGACTTCGAACCCGGCGGCGACCTTTACGTGCGCGACCGCGCATCACCGTCGGCCGCCGAACGCAACGTAACCTCCGGCATCACGAAGGGCCAGGGCGACGTGCGCGACGTGGAGCCGTCCTATGACGGCACGCGGATCCTGTTTGCGCTGCATGAGCCGCTGGTGCCGGGAGCAGAGTCCCGAGGACCAGCCGACCTGGGACGTGTGGGAATACGTCGTCGCGACCGGCGAGCTGCGCCGCCTGATCCGCTCGGACATCGTCGCCCGCCAGGGCAACGACGTCGCACCACACTACCTTCCCGACGGGCGCGTGGTCTTCAGCTCGACCCGCCAGCGCCAGTCGAAGGCGATCCTGCTCGACGAAGGCAAGCCACAGTTCGACGCGCAGGACGAGAACCGCAACGAGCCGGCGTTCGTGCTGCACGTCATGCGCGCCGACGGCACCGACATCCAGCAGGTCTCCTTCAACCAGAGCCACGACCTCGATCCGGCCGTGCTGGACGACGGCAGGATCGTCTTCACGCGCTGGGACAGCGCGCCCGGGCACGACGAGATGAGCGTCTATGCGATGCGGCCCGACGGCAGCGGGCTCGAGCTGCTGTACGGCGCGAACAGCCACCAGACCGGCACCGACGGCTCGACGGTGCAGTTCCTCGATCCGCGTCCGATGGGCAACGGCCACCTGCTGGTTCGCGCCCAGCCATTCGTCGCGCCGGAGCGCGGCGGCGAGCTGCTCGACGTCGAGTTCGCGAACTACGTGGAGAACGCACAGCCGACCGCGCCGAATCGTGGCGTATTGACCGGGCCCGCGCAGAAGCCGGCGACCGTCAACGTCGTGCGGACGGTCGCGGGTGCGTCGCCAGGCGGTCGGTTCCAGGCCGCATTTCCGCTGCGCGACGGTACCGGCCGGCTGCTGGTGAGCTGGACGCAGTGCCGACTGCTGGAGGGAACGCGAATCGTCCCCGTGCACCGCCGACCGGCTCGCCGCGGCGGGCGCGGTGACTGCCGCGCCTTTGTACGGACTCTGGATCTACGACCCGTCGACGCGTACGCAGCTGCCGCTCGCAAGTCCCGTCGAGGGCGTCATGTACTCGGACATCATCGCGCTGCAGCCCTCGCCGCTCCCGCCCGTTCTGCTCGACCGGGTGGCCGGCATCGACTTCGATGCCGATCTCGAGTCCGAGAGCGTGGGGCTTCTCGACATCCGCAGCGTGTACGACATCGACGGCGTGGACACTGCGCCCGGAGGCATCGCCGCAGTGGCCGACCCGCGCCGCACTCGCGCCATCCAGCGTCCCGCGCGATTCCTGCGCATCGAAAAGCCGGTGAGCCTGCCCGACCGCGAAGTGCTCGATTTCCGCGGCAGCGCCTTCGGCGTCACCTCCGCGCTCGGCATGCGCGAGGTGCTCGGTTATGCGCCCATCGAGCCGGACGGCTCCGTCAGGGTGAAGGTGCCGGCCAACGTCGCGTTTGCGATCACGATCCTCGACGCCAACGGACGACGCATCGGACCGCGGCACGACAACTGGCTGCAGGTCCGCCCGGGCGAGGAACTCAGGTGCAATGGCTGCCACGATCCGGCGAACGGCCAGTCGCACGGTCGCTCGAACCTGTTCAAGGCAGCGAACGCCGGTGCGACGACGACGGGCCAGCCGTTCCCCAACACCAGTCCCGCGCTGTTCGCGGACTTCGGCGAGACGATGGCGCAGGTGCGCGCGCGCATCAGTTGCCAGACCGATTGCGCCGCATTGCAGCCGGGCACGAACATCGTGTTCGAGGACGTCTGGACCGACGCGGCCGCTGCCGGACGGCCACCGGACGCATCCTTCGCGTACAGCTACGCGGACCTCGCCACGCCTGCCCCGACGTCTGCCGACTGCGTGACATCGTGGCGGTCGGGCTGCCGGATCACGATCCACTACGAGCAGCACATACACCCTCTCTGGAGCCTGCCGCGCGTCACGCTCGCAGCCGATGGCGTCACCGTGCTGGCGGACGACACCTGCACGGCGTGCCACACCAATCGGTCCGCCGCTGGCGCCGCACAGGTCCCGCCGGGCCAGCTCGAACTGACCGACGGAGCATCCGCCGACCAGCCCGACCATTTCCACGCCTACCGTGAACTGCTCGCGTCGGACAACGAGCAGGAACTGGCGAACGGAGTCGTGCAGGACCGGCTGGTGCAGGACGGCGTGGACCCTGTCACCGGGGCACCGCGGTTCGTGACCGTGCCGGTCGCGTCTTCACTGCGCGCCGGCAGCGCCAATGCCTCATCGCGGTTCTTCTCCAGGTTCGCCGCCGGAGGCTCCCACGCCGGACGACTCACGCCAGCGGAACTGAAGCTGCTGTCGGAATGGGTCGACGGCGGCGCGCAGTACTTCAACGACCCGTTCGCCGCGCCGGTCAACTGAGACCATGCGCCGGATCATCATCACCGCATGCCTGCTGGCCGGCGCGCTTCACGCGGCGCCAGCCAGCGCGTCGTCCGCCGAGTCGGTCGTCGTGCAGGACCCGTACCTCGAGCTGCGCAGCGGCCCGGGACGCGGCTTCCCGGTGACGCAGGTCGTCGATCGGGGCGCAAGCGTGGAGCTGCTGCGACAGCGCACCGACTGGATAAAGGTGCGCACCGGGCGCGACCGCGAGGGCTGGGTCAACCGCAGCCAGCTCGAGCGCACGCTGACCGGCGACGGCGAGGAAGTGCGCCTGGCGGGCCCCACCCCCGAGGCGCGCACGGAGCATCGCTGGGAAGCCGGCGTCGGCGCCGGGGATTTCGATGGCGCGGACGTCGTGACGGTCGCGGCGTCGTACGCACTGAACGACTCGCTCTACGTGCGGGCCGACGTCTCGCAACTGTTCGGCGAGTTCTCGAACGGCTGGCTCGGTACTGCGGGCATCGGCCACATCTTCATGCCGCAACGGCGCGTATCGCCGTTCGTCGGCATCGGCGCCGGCTGGGTCTATGTCGAGCCGTCGGCGACGCTGGTCGAGGCGCCGAGCCGCAGCAACCAGGCTGCGTACGCGGGCGCGGGCCTGCGCGGCTATCTCAGCAACCGGTTCCTGCTGCAGGCCGAGTACCGCCAGTACCTGATCTTCATGGACACGAACGACAACGAGGTCATCAACGCATGGACCGTCGGCTTCACGCACTTCTTCTGAACGCCGCGGTTGCAGCCGGCTACCCTGGCCACGCCCGGAACGGCGCGCGCCGAGGACCCGGTGGGCGCGTCGCCCGGCACCCCGCAGGTCGTCGAGCCCCGTGTCGCGCGCCGCGACGTCAAGGCGCCGGCGATCGACACCGAGAACTTCGAGGGCGGACTGTTCGTGGGCACGGTCAGCATCGAGGACTTCGGCTCGAGCCTGCTCTACGGCGCGCGAATCGCCTATCACTTCACGGAGGACGTGTTCGCCGAGGCGACGCTCGGCTCGGCGAAGGCCGGCAACACGAGCTACGAGGACCTGAGCGGCTCCGCGCAACTGCTGACCGACAGCGAGCGCCAGTACACGTACTACGACCTGGCACTGGGCTGGAACGCGCTGCCCGGCGAGTCCTTCTTCGGTAGCCGCCGGGCCATGCCGAGCGCCGTCTATTTCACGCTCGGCGCAGGCAGCACGCGATTCGGCGGCGACGATCACTTCACCGTGACGCTCGGCTCCGGCTATCGCCTGCTCGTGAACGACTGGCTCGCGGCCCACCTCGACGTGCGCAACCAGATGTTCGACAGCGACCTGCTCGGCAAGGACAAGCTCACGCAGAACCTGCAGTTCAGCATCGGCCTCACGGCGTTCTTCTGATGACGGGAATCCACATGCATCGCAATCGAATTCGCGCAATCATCGCCATCGGCACCGCCGTCATCGGCGTCGCGGCCCTCGGCGTCGCCCTGACGCCCACCGCCCGCGCGGGCGTGCCCGCTCCGGCACCGGACTTCGCACTGCCCGCGATGGACGGCAGCGAACTGCGCCTGAGCGACCTCAAGGGGCCAGGTGGTCATGATCAACTTCTGGGCGACCTGGTGCGGCCCATGCCGGCAGGAGATGCCACTGCTGCAGCAACTCCAGGTGAAGTACGAGCCGCTCGGCTTCACGCTGGTCGGCATCAACGTCGAACCCGAAAGCGCAGGCGCACGAACCTGGCTGGAGAAGGTGCCCGTGACGTTCCCGATCCTCTTCGACCGGCAGAACCAGGTTGCCGAGCGCTTTGGCGTGCAGGGCATGCCGAGCAGCGTGTTCGTCGACAGGTCCGGCAAGGTCCGCTACGTGCATCGCGGCTACCAGCCGGGCGACGAATCGAAGTACGCGGACATGGTCCGCAGCCTGGTGAAGGAGTGAGCGGCATGACGATCGTCCGCGTCATCGTCCTCGGCACGCTGGCCGGCCTCGCCGGCTGCAGCGGCGTCGAGCCCTGGGTGAAGCCCTACGAACGGCAGAACTTCGCCGACCCGATCATGGCAGCCGACCGCAACCCTGTGTCGACGGCCTACATCGACCACGTCTACGAAGCACGCGAGGGTGCGCGCGGTGCACTCGGCGGCCACGGCGGCGGCTGCGGCTGCAACTGAGAGCCTCGCCATGCACCTGCGCACTCATGCCGGTCCGCTGCTCGTCGCCGCGCTTGCCCTGGCGACCGTGTCGCCGGCGGGTGCGGCCGTGCTGCCGGAAGACCGGGCCGACGCGCTCTACCACCGCTACGAGGGTGGCGGGGTCACCGTGGATGGCCCTTCGCTGCTGGTGCGCAAGAAGGTCGGCGAGAACTACTCGGTCGCCGCGAACTACTACATGGACTTCGTCTCGAGCGCTTCGATCGACGTGCTCACGCAGGCCAGCCCCTACAAGGAAGAGCGACGACAGGCCAGCCTCGGATTCGACATGCTGAACGGCAGGACGCAATACAGCGTCGCCTACACGAACAGCGACGAGAACGACTACACGGCCAACACCGCGAGCTTCGACCTGAGCCAGTCGATGTTCGGCGACCTGACCACGGTCTCGTTCGGCTTCAGCCGGGCGTGGGACGACGTGAGCAAGCGGGGCGATCCCGAGTTCCACGAGACCGTGGACCGCTGGGCCTACCGCGTGAGCCTGGACCAGATCGTCACGCCGCGGCTCTCGACGGGCCTCGTCGTCGAGAGCATTTCCGACGAAGGGCTACCTGAACAACCCGTATCGCTCGGCCCGCTATCTCGATCCGGACGTCGCCGCCGGCTTCGCCTGGGAGCCCGAGGTCTATCCGAACACGCGCAACAGTACCGCCGTGTCGGTGAATGCCCAGTACTTCGTCTGGTACCGCGCCGCGATTCACGGCATGTACCGGTACTTCACGGACAGCTGGGGCGTGGACGCCAGCACCGTCCGCGTGGGCTACACGCACCCGCTCGGCGACCGCTGGATCGTCGAGTTCAATTACCGCTGGTACGACCAGTCGGCCGCGGACTTCTATTCCGACCTCTTTCCGCGCGAAAACTCGCAGAACTTCGTCGGCCGCGACAAGGAACTGAGCACGTTCCAGAGCCAGATGTTCACCGTCGGCGCGACCTGGCAGCTGCCACCGCTGCGCTGGGGCGGCGTCGAACGCTCGACCGTGAACCTGTTCTACGACTACGCGCTCTACGACTACGCGGACTTCCGCGACATCCTCAAGGGCGGTGCGCCTGGCGAGGAGCCGCTCTACAACTTCGACGCGGACGTGATCCGCCTGTTCATCTCGGCCTGGTTCTAGCCGAGCACCGACTCGATGCGCTCGCACAACCGGCGCAGCACCAGCAGCCGCGCGTAGCGCTTGTCGTCCGCCGGCACCACCGTCCACGGCGCATGCGGCGTGTCGGTGCGCGCCAGCATTTCGCGCGCCGCCCGCTGGTAGGCGGCCCAGCTTTCGCGGTTGATCCAGTCCTCGCGGTCCACCTTGAAGCGCTTGAGCGGATTGCGGTCACGCTCCTTGAAGCGCGCCAGCTGCTCGTCGAGGCTCACCGACATCCAGAACTTCGCGACGATGACGCTGATGCTCGGCGAGTTCGCGCTCGAACTCGTTGATCTCCTCGTACGCGCGCTGCCAGTCCGGCTTCGCAGCGAAGCCGCGCACGCGCTCGACGAGCACGCGCCCGTACCACGAACGGTCGAAGACCGTGTAGTTGCCGCGCGGCGGCAGATGGAACCAGAAGCGCCACAGGTACGGGCGGGCGATCTCCTCGGCACTCGGCGCCGAGATCGGCACCACGCGATACTGCCGTGCATCGAGAGCCGCCGTGATGCGCCGGATTGCGCCTCCCTTGCCACCGGCGTCCATGCCTTCGAAGGCCACGACGACGGAGTGCTTCGCGAAGCGGTGCCGGCGCGACAGCAGCGCGAGCCGGCCCTGCAGTTCCTCGAGCCCGGACTCGTAGTCCTCCTCCGCGACGCGCGCGCCGCGGTGCGACGTCGCCAGCTTGGCGAACTTCCTCGCGCGGCTTGCCGCAATTTTCGCCGAGCGCGCCGGTGCGGGCCCGGGGCTTTCCGATCCGGCCCTCGATTCCGGCCAGCAGCACCTTGCCCACCTCGAGGGCCCGGTGCTGGCGGTCGGTACCGTCCACGAGGTGCCACGGTGCGGCCGGCTGCTCGGTGACCTCGAGGCAGTGCTCCATGACACGCTCGACGCGGCGGTAATGCGCGGCCTCCCACAGGTCGTCCGGTGTAACCCGCCAGCGCGTGCGCTTGTCCGCACGGAGCTTGCGCAGTCGCCGGCGCTGCAACTCGGGACCGACGTGCAGGTGCACCTTGACCACGGCAACACCATCCGCCACCAGCATCCGCTCGAGACTGCGGATCCGCTCCACTTCCCGCCGCACTATCTTCGCCGGTCGTCCGGGATCGAGAACCGAACCGCTCACGAAGTCCTCGTACCAGCCGGCGTGCAGGATTGCGATCCGCCCGCGCGGCGGCATGACGCGCCAGTATCGCCACATGGCGGGGCGCTGCCGCTCGACGTCGTTCGGCACGCCGAATCCGTAGGTCGTGACGAACTTCGGGTCGAGCCAGCCGAGCAGTTCGTTCACCACCTCGCTGCGGCCGGCGCCGGGGATGCCCGTGACGATCACCGCCACCGCGCGCTTCGGGTCCTTGCGCAGCACGAACTGCGCGTCGAGCAGCCGGTCCTGCAGCTTCGGCAGCTCGTGCTGGAACTCGACCTTGGTCAGGTGTCTCCCATCCAGCACTTCATGCAGCACTGCGCTTCCCCTTCGGCACCTGTTGCGTGATGCAGTGGATGTTGCCGCCACCGAGCAGGATCTCCCGCCCGGGAACGCCGACGATCTCGCGGCCGGGGAACAACCGTTTCAGCTTCCTGAGCGCCGCGCCGTCGCGCTTCGCATCGAGCAGCGGCACCACGACGCGCCGGCTGCCGATGTAGAAATTCACGTAAGAACCCGCGAGCCGCGCACCGGCCTGTCGCGGTTGCGCGCCCTCGGCCGCGTCGATGCCCTCGGCTTCGGCCCTGGTCATCTGCAGCGGGCCGGGCTGCGCCAGCTTGTGCACCTCGAGCCGCCTGCCGCGAGCGTCGCGAGCGTCCTTCAGGCGCTCGTACGCGTCGCGCGAGATCTCGTACTGCGGGTCGCGCCTGTCGTCGGTCCATGTCAGCACGACTTCGCCCGGCCGGGTGAACGCGCACAGGTTGTCGACGTGGCCGTCGGTCTCATCGAGATGCACGCCTTTGCCGAGCCAGATGACGACGTCCACGCCGAGGTAGCGGCGCAGCAGGCCCTCGATCTCGGCGCGCGACAGGTGCGGATTGCGATTGGGATTGAGCAGGCATTCCTCGGTCGTGATCAGGGTGCCCTGCCCGTCCACGTGGATCGCGCCGCCTTCGAGGACGAACGGCGCGCGATAGCGGTCGCGACCCTCGATCTCCAGCACTTTCTGCGCGACCGCGTCGTCCTGGTCCCACGGGAAATAGAGACCGCCCTGGAGTCCGCCCCACGCGTTGAACATCCAGTCCACGCCGCGAATGCCGCCACGATCGTTTACGACGAAGGTGGGGCCGACGTCGCGCATCCACGCGTCGTTGCTCGAGATCTCGACGACGCGCACGGCAGCCGGCAGCAGCCGGCGAGCGTTCGCGAACTGGCGCGCGGAGACGCCGACGGTGACCGGTTCGCTGCCGGCGATTGCCGCGGCGACGGCGGCGAAGGCCAGCTGCGCCGGCTTGCCGCCGAGTCGCCAGTTGTCCGTCCGCTCGGGCCACAGCATCCAGCAGCCCGCATGCGGCTCGAACTCGCCGGGCATGCGATAGCCGTCGCGGCGCGGGTCAGTGGTGAGCGTGCGGGTCATCGCTGGGTCCTCGCCGGCAGCATCAGATCTTCACCTTGCGCAGCCGCAGTGCGTTGGCGATCACGCTGACCGAGCTGAGCGACATGGCGGCGGCCGCCACCGCCGGCGCGAGCAGCAACCCGGTCAGCGGATAGAGTATTCCGGCGGCGATCGGCACGCCGAGCGAGTTGTAGCCGAAGGCGAACAACAGGTTCTGGCGAACGTTGGACATCGTGGCCCCGCTCAGCCGCAGCGCGCGCCCGATGCCGCGCAGGTCGCCGGTCATCAGCGTCACGCCGGCCGTCTGCTTGGCGATGTCGGCGCCCGCGCCCATCGCGATGCCCACGTCGGCCTCGGCGAGCGCCGGGGCGTCGTTGATGCCGTCGCCCGCCATCGCGACCTTGCGCCCTTCGGCCCGCAGCGCACGGATGACCGCGGCCTTTTCCTCGGGCATCACGCCCGCGTGCACTTCGTCGATCCCCAGCTGCTGCGCAACGGAACGGACCGAGTCCGCGTGGTCGCCCGAGAGCAGCACGACGCGCAGTCCCTCG
>CAVTDU010000035.1:0-52461 GCA_963733565.1 uncultured Gammaproteobacteria bacterium | reverse complement strand
CTCACAGCAACCCCCGCTCGGCAAACGACACGCAGGCACCGTCGCCCACCACGATGTGGTCGAGGACCCGGATGTCCACCAGCGCCAGCGCCTCGCGCAGCCGGCCGGTGATGAGCTCGTCCGCCTGGCTCGGCTCGGCGATGCCCGACGGGTGGTTGTGCGCGAGGATCACCGCGGCCGCATTGCGCGCGAGCGCCAGCTTCACGACATCGCGGGGATGGACGCTCGCGCCGTCGATCGTGCCCCGGAACACCTCGTCGAAGCTGATCACGCGGTGACGGTTGTCGAGGAACATGCAGCAGAAGACTTCGTGGTCGCGATCGCGCAGCCGCGCGCGCAGGTACTCGCGCGTGGCGCGCGGGTTCGCGAGCGCGGGCCCCATCTGCATGAGCTCGGCGTAATGCCGGCGCGACAGCTCGAGCGAGGCCTGCAGCAGCGCGTACTTGGCGGCACCGAGGCCGCGCACCTGGCACAGCGCCTGCCGCTCGGCCGTGAGCAGGCCGCGCAGCGAGCGGAACTCGCCGAGCAGGCCGCGCGCCATGTCGAGCGCCGACCGCCCCGGCGTCCCGGTCTGCAGCAGGATCGCAAGCAGTTCCGCCTCGCTGAGCGAGGCGGCGCCGAGCTTGAGCAGTTTCTCTCGCGGACGCTCGGCGTCCGGCCAGTCGCGCAGGGTCATGGGCTTCCTTTCCTCGGGGCCCATGCTCCGCGCGGATCGCCTCCGTTGCACCTCGCAAATCGGGTGCAACACGCCCGATTCGCGCGGCGGCGCGGCGCCGGCGAGCGGCGCTACTTTGCGAGCCGCTGCCCGATCGCTTCGGCGACCAGCGGGTGGACGAACTCGCGGATGTCGCCGCCCAGGCTCGCGATCTCGCGGATCAACGTGGAGGAAATGAAGTTGAACTGCTCGGTCGGCGTCAGGAACACGGTTTCCACTTCGCTCGAGAGGTGCCGGTTCATCGTGGCGAGCTGGAACTCGAACTCGAAGTCGGACACGGCCCGCAGCCCCCGCACGATGGCGTTCAGTCGGTGCTCGCGCGCGAAGTTCACGGTCAGCCCCGAATAGCCGGCGACCTCCACGTTCGGCACGTCCGCGAGCACCCGCCGCGCGAGGGCCATGCGCTGCTCGAGCGTGAACAGCGGCGCCTTGCCCGGGTTCGCCGCAATGGCCACCACGACGTGGTCGAAGATGCGGCAGGCACGCCGGACGAGGTCGTTGTGCCCGTTGGTGAAGGGATCGAAGGTCCCCGGATACATCGCACGGCTGCCCATGTGACCTCGCTATGCGGCTGCGGGTGGGTCGCGACGCGCCAGATGATAGCCCACCGCGCCCGCCCGCTTGCTCTTGAGCAGCGTCCATCCCGGCGGCAGGTCCGGCGGGCCCGCCGCAGCGGCGTCCTCGAGGTAGGCAAGCCCGCCCGGCCGGAGCCAGCCGCCCTGCTCGATCCGGCTGCAGATGTCGGCGAGCGCGCGATCGGCGTAAGGAGGGTCGAGGAAAACGATGTCGAATGGCTCGGCAGGGACCGGCGAGGTAGCGCTTCACGTCGGCCGTCACGACTGCGCCACGGTCGCACTGGAAGTCCTGCAGGGTCTGCGAGAGATGCCGCGCCGCGCCGGAATCGACCTCGACGAAAACGACACGGCTGGCGCCACGCGACAGAGCCTCCAGCCCGAGCGCGCCGCTGCCGGCGTACAGGTCCAGGCACCGGCTGCCGGCAACGTCCATCTGCAGCCAGTTGAACAGTGTCTCGCGGACCCGGTCCGGAGTCGGGCGAATCGCCTCCACCGGCGGGAAGTGGATCCGGCGGCCGCGCCACGCTCCGCCAATGATGCGTAGCAGCAATCCGCCGCCCGGCCGGGCAGCATCTTTCTTCACCGGTTTTCCATTCTTGCGCGGCATCCCCGGGGCAGCGTACGCTTCCTTGCCGATTAGTCACACAACGCGTGAACTTACGCGCGGTCAGGATCAAGGGGATTCAAACATGGTAGATGCCAAGAAGAGGCTGGTTGCGCTTGCCGTGCTCGCGGGCGTGGGGCTGAGCGGTTGCGAATTGAACCAGAAGGATCCGAACTATCCGGATTCGATTACGCCGACGACGTTCACCGCGCTGTACAACGTGGACGGCGGGCCAGACTCCGTGGCCGAACGACGCGTTCTTCTTCGGCTCGACCGACGGCACGCTCAATATCCCGGCGCCGTACAACGCCGCGCCGTTCACGCTGATCGGTACGCCGCTGAACACGCAGGACGGCTGGTCGATTTCGGCCCCGACCAACACGAGCTTCAGCCAGTCGATCGACGGCTCGACGCTCGCGGGTTCCGTGCGCGTGGTCGAGGTCTACCTCAGCAACACCACGAAATTCCCGGCCTCCGGCTGCCGAGTTGCCGCCGGGCGTCACGAGCCCGGTGATCCGCGTGCTCGCGCCGGGCGTCGACTACGTTGCCGCCGTGTCCACCGACATCGACAGCGCCGGCAAGATCCTGCGCATCACTCCGCTGAAGCCGCTGCGCCCGAGCACCGGTGCGACCAACATCGGCTACATGGTGTTCCTGACGAACGGCATCCGCGACACGAGCGGCCAGTCGCTCGAACCGAGCGCGACGTACGCTTCGTACAAGTCGGCGCCCGCCGACTGCAGCAACTTCACCGACGACGCTGCAGAAGGGCCTCTGCGGCTTCGCCAAGTCACAGCTCGCGATCGCGGCGGCGACCGGCCTCAACACGGCCAACGTCGTGCTGAGCTGGAGCTTCTCGACGCAGTCCGTGAACGACACGCTCGGCGCGCTGGCCCAGACCGTTCCCGCGCAGACGATCGCGGTGCAGGCGACCGGCCTCACCACCAAGGCGCTGAACCCGGCGGCTGGCGGGCAAGGCCAACGTCTACGTCGGCACGACCAGCGTGCCCTACTACCTGACCAAGTCCGCGACGCCGTCGAGCAACGCGGTGCTGACCAGCTTCTGGTCGGCCGCCGGCCCCTCGCCGGTGCCGGGCCTCGACCCGGCCAGCCGCAACCTCTCGCGCTTCAATCCGATACCGGCCAAGACGGCCGACCTCACGATCCCGGTGTTCGTCACGGTGCCGAACGCCACCGCGGCGGGCGGCGCCTGCGTCAAGCCGGCGGCCGGATGGCCGGTGGTGATCGTGCAGCACGGACTCGGCGGCAACCGCCTCGACGCCGTGGCGCATTGCCGATTCGTTCGCGGACGCGTGCTTCGTGGTCGCTGCCATCGACATGCCGCTGCACGGTGTCACCGACACGACGAACCCGTTCTACCAGGCGGCGAACGAGCGCACGTTCAACGTCGACCTGGTGAACAACGTGACGGGCGCGCCGCCGGCCGACGGCAAGATCGACCATTCCGGGCAGCACTGGATCAACCTGTCGAGCTCGCTCACCAGCCGCGACAACTGGCGGCAGGGCGCGGCCGACCTGATCGTGTTCTCGAAGACGGTCGCGACGCTCGACCTCAACGGCGACGCCGCGTCTGACGTCGATCCGACGCGGATCAGCTACGTCGGCATCTCGCTCGGCGGCATCATTGGCGGCAGCGCCCTCGCGTTCGCGCCGAACGTGCGCACGGCGACGCTGTCGGTGCCGGGCGCCACGATCACGAAGATCGCGCTCGACTCGCCGTCCTTCGGGCCGTCGATCGCGGCCGGCCTCGGTGCACAGGGCCTGGTGGCCAATTCAACGATCTTCAACAACTACTTCCGCGACTTCCAGACGATGCTGGACTCGGGCGACCCGTTCAGCCGCATCCTCGCGTCGCAGAACACCGTGCCGGTGCACGTGCAGAAAGTGGTGGGCGACACCGTCGTGCCGAACAGCACGAACGACAAGCTCATCGCTGCCGGCAACCTGAAGAAGATCAGCACGCTCGGCCCGACCGCGGTCGGCAAGGGCACGGGCGGCTACGTGACGATGACCGCCGGTTCGCACAGTTCGCTGATCGGACCCGACGGCAAGCGCGGCGGCGACGGTCGAGATGCAGACCCAGACGGTCAAGTTCGCCGCCTCGGCCGTGCAGCCCGGCGGTCCGTTCGTGGTCATCACGAACACGGCGGTGGTGCAGCAGTAAGCGATTCCGTCTGACCGACGGCGCGAAGGGCGGGTAGCGATACCCGCCCTTCTTTTTTGCATCCGTTACAATCCCGTGCCCCACCCCCGATCTGTCGCCATGGGACTGTTCAGCTTCAAGTCGAAGAAGCCCGACGAGACCGCGCCCGGGACTGCCTCGAAGCAGCCGGGCTTCCTCGCGCGCATGCGGGCGAAACTGAATCGCGGCGACTCGTGGCTCACCTACGACCTCGCGAACCTGATCCCCGGCGGCAAGATCGACGACGCGGTGCTCGATGAACTCGAGACACGCCTGATCGCGGCCGACGTCGGCATCGAGACCACCGAGAAGATCCTCGGCGGCCTGCGCGGCAAGGTCGCCCGCAAGGAACTCGGCAACCTCGAGGCGCTGCTCGCGGCGCTGCGGCAGTCGATGCTGGACATCGTCGGTCCCGTGAGCCGCCCGCTCGAGATCGACCAGTCCGCGCGCCCGTACGTGATTCTCGTCGTGGGGGTCAACGGCTCCGGCAAGACCACGACCATCGGCAAGCTCGCGCGGCGCCTCTCGGACGAGGGCCGCAAGGTCGTGCTCGCGGCGGGCGACACGTTCCGCGCCGCCGCGATCGAGCAGTTGCAGATCTGGGGCGAGCGCGACGGCGTGCCCGTGATCGCGCAGGCCGCTGGCGCGGACCCCGCGGCCGTCATCTTCGACGCGATGCAGTCGGCGCAGGCGCGCGGCGCCGACGTGCTGATCGCGGACACCGCGGGTCGCCTGCACACGCAGAGCAACCTGATGGAGGAACTGAAGAAGGTGAAGCGCGTGCTAGGACGCCTCGACCCGCCCCGTCCTCGCGCGCATGCGGGCGAAGCTGAATCGCGGCGACTCGTGGCTCACCTACGACCTCGCGAACCTGATCCCCGGCGGCAAGATCGACGACGCGGTGCTCGATGAGCTCGAGACACGCCTGATCGCGGCCGACGTCGGCATCGAGACCACCGAGAAGATCCTCGGCGGCCTGCGCGGCAAGGTCGCCCGCAAGGAACTCGGCAACCTCGAGGCGCTGCTCGCGGCGCTGCGGCAATCGATGCTGGACATCGTCGGTCCCGTGAGCCGCCCCCTCGAGATCGACCAGGCCGCGCGCCCGTACGTGATTCTCGTCGTGGGGGTCAACGGCTCCGGCAAGACCACGACCATCGGCAAGCTCGCGCGGCGCCTCTCCGACGAGGGCCGCAAGGTCGTGCTCGCGGCGGGCGACACGTTTCGTGCGGCCGCGATCGAGCAGTTGCAGATCTGGGGCGAGCGCGACGGCGTGCCCGTGATTGCGCAGGCCGCGGGCGCGGACCCCGCGGCCGTCATCTTCGATGCGATGCAGTCGGCGCAGGCGCGTGGCGCCGACGTGCTGATCGCGGACACCGCGGGTCGCCTGCACACGCAGAGCAACCTGATGGAGGAACTGAAGAAGGTGAAGCGCGTGCTCGGACGCCTCGACCCGGGCGCACCGCACGAGGTGCTGCTGGTGCTCGACGCGGGCCAGGGCCAGAACGCGCTCGCGCAGGCGCAGCAGTTCAACGCGGCGCTCGGCGTCACGGGCATCGTGCTCACCAAGCTCGACGGCACGGCGAAGGGCGGCATCGTGCTCGCCATCGCGGACCGGCTGGGCATCCCGCTGCGGTTCGTCGGCATCGGCGAGTCGGCCGAGGACTTCGGCGTGTTCGACGCGGAGAGCTTCGTCGATGCCGTGCTCTCCCCGTCCCGTGCGACCGGCGAGGCCGCATGATCCGCTTCGACAACGTCTGGAAGCGTTACCCGAACGGCCGCGAGGCGCTGAGCGACTTCACGCTCGGCATCGAGCGCGGCGAGATGGTGTTCCTGACGGGTCACTCGGGCGCGGGCAAGAGCACGCTGCTCAAGCTCATCTGCGTCATCGAGCGCCCGACGCGCGGCACGCTGATGGTGAACGGCCAGAACACCGCGGCGCTGCCGCGCAGGAAGATCCCGCCGTTCCGCCGCGACATCGGCATCGTCTTCCAGGACCACAAGCTGCTGATGGACCGCCCCGTCTACGACAACGTGGGCCTGCCGCTCGTGATCGCGGGCATGCCGGAGAAGGAGATCACCAAGCGCGTGCGCGCGGCGCTCGACCAGGTCGGGCTGCTCGGCCGCGAGAAGAACCGTCCGATCGAGCTGTCGACCGGCGAGCAGCAGCGCGTCGGCATCGCGCGCGCGATCGTCGGCAAGCCGTCGCTGCTGATCGCGGACGAACCGACCGGCAACCTCGACCCGGACCTCGCGGTCGAGATCATGAACATCTTCAAGCGCTTCAACGAAGTCGGCGTCACGGTGGTGATCGCGACGCACGACGTCCACCTGATCGAGCGCTACGGAGTGCGCCGCGTGGTGATCGAAGGCGGCCGCGTGGCAGGCGGCGCGGACGCGCCACCGCCGCTGCCGTCGATCATCGTCGGGCGCAGCGAGCAGTCATGAAGCAGTGGCTCGAACGTCACCTGCAGACGCTGGTCGGCTCGCTCGGGCGGCTCTGGCAGAAGCCATTCGCCACGCTGCTCACGATCCTCGTGATCGGCATCGCGCTTGCGCTGCCGGCGTGCCTGCACGTGCTGGTGCAGAACGTCCGCGCGGCGAGCGGCGGCTGGAGCGGCGCGCTCGACGTGTCGGTCTACATGAAGCAGTCGGCGAGCCTCGCCGACGCGAAGTCGATCGCGGACCGCGTGGGCAAGCGCCGTGACGTCGCCGAGGTGAAGCTGGTCACGGCCGACGAGGCGCTCAAGGAGTTCAAGACGAACTCGGGCTTCGGCGAGGCACTCGACGCGCTGAAGGACAATCCGCTGCCCCACGCACTGATCGTGCGGCCGGCGGAGGAGTTCCGGGACCCGGGGCACGTCGCGACGCTCACCGGCGAACTGAAGGGGTTGCCGGGCGTGGACATCGTGCAGCTCGACACCGAGTGGGTGAGCCGCTTCAACGCGATCCTCGACGTCGTGCGGCGCGTCGTGCTGCTGGCGGCGGGGCTGTTCGCGCTCGGCATCCTGGTGATCGTCGGCAACACGATCCGCCTCGACATCGAGAACCGGCGCGACGAGATCGAGGTGACGAAGCTCGTGGGCGGCAGCGATGCGTTCGTGCGCCGCCCGTTCCTCTACAACGGCGTCTGGTACGGGCTCGGCGGCGGCGCGATCGCCTGGCTGATCGTCGCCGTCGTGATCCTCGTGCTCAGCGACCCCGTGCAGAAGATCGCCGGGCTGTACGGCAGCGGGTTCTCGCTGCACGGACTCGGCGCCGAGGGCAGTCTCGCGCTGGTCGGCGGCGGCATCGTGCTCGGCTGGCTCGGCTCGTTCATCGCGGCGACCCGGGAATTGCGGGGGATCGAGCCGAAGTGAGGACGGGCGGAGGGCGGTAGGCTGTGGGCGGTGGGCTGTGGGTCGGAGGTTCCGCCTCTTGCCTGCAGCCCACGGCCGATAGCCAACCGCCCGTGAAGACTCCAACCTATTGAATTTATTGAATTCGTCTCGCCATTCCGCTCGGTTTGGCCGATGAACTTCCCGGGTATTTAGCACTCTAATCTCCTGACTGCTAATATCTGCAGTCGTTGTCCGGGAGGCCTTTCGAAACACATGACTGCCACCGCGCTCGTTCGACACAACCCTGCCGAGCTTGCCCTCGTCGGCCCGATCGGGAGCCTCGACGCGTACTTCGACGCGATCGGCCGCATTCCGATCCTGAGCCGCGAAGAAGAGACCGTGCTCGCGACCCGCTTGCGGGGCGAGGACGACCTCGATGCGGCGCGGCAGCTGGTGCTTTCACACCTGCGCTTCGTGGTGCACATCGCCCGCGGCTACGCCGGCTATGGCCTGCCGATGGGCGACCTGGTGCAGGAAGGAAACGTCGGCCTGATGAAGGCGGTCAAGCGCTTCGACCCGAGCGTCGGCGTGCGGCTCGTTTCGTTCGCCGTGCACTGGATTCGCGCGGAGATCCACGAGTACGTGCTGCGCAACTGGCGGCTGGTGAAGATCGCCACGACCAAGGCGCAGCGCAAGCTGTTCTTCAACCTGCGCAAGTACAAGCGCAACCTCGGCTGGCTCTCGGCTGAGGAGACGCAGACCGTCGCGCGTGAGCTCGGCGTCAGCGCGAGCGAGGTCACCGAGATGGAACGGCGCCTCTCGTCGCGCGATCTCTCGTACGACCCGGCGCCGGATACGGACGACGAAGAGGAGACGTATTCCCCGTCGGCCTACCTGCCCGCCCCGAACGCCGATCCGGCCATCGAGGTGGAGCGGACCGAGTGGGACGACGACGTCAGCGGCAAGGTCAGTGGAGCCATGTCGCAACTCGATGCCCGCAGCCAGGCGATCCTGCGCGCGCGATGGATGAACGAGCCGAAGGCCACGCTGCACGATCTCGCCGATCAGTACGGCGTCTCGGCAGAGCGCATCCGCCAGATCGAGGCGAATGCGATCAAGAAGCTCCGCAAGCTGGTCGTCGCGGAAGAAGCGTAAGCGCGGGGACACTCTCCCGAAGGGGACTGTCCCCAGTCGGGACAGTCCCCTGGGACAGTCCCACTAGCCCTGCTTCGCCTGCTCCAGCGTTTCCTTGGTCACCGGCACGATCGTGATCTCGACGCGGCGGTTCTGGGCACGACCCGCCTCGGTGTCGTTCGGCGCGATCGGGTAATCCGGCCCCGCGCCGATCGTGACCATGCGGGCCGCCGGCACGCCGCGAGTCTCGAGATAGGCCTTGACGCTGTTGGCGCGTTCCTCTGAAAGCTTCATGTTGTAGGCGTGCGCTGCCGGTGCTGTCCGTGTGCCCGGCGATCTGGATGACGGTCTTGTTGTACTCGACCAGCGTCTGCCCGACCTTGTCGAGCACCGCGTTGAACTGCGGATTCAGCTTGGCGCTGTCGAACGCGAACGTCACGTTGCCCGGCATGTCGAGCGTGAGGTTGTCGCCCATGCGGACGACCTCGACGCCGGTGCCGGCCATCTGCTGGCGCAGCTTGGCCTCCTGCTTGTCCATGTAGCTGCCGGCGGCGCCTCCCGCCAGCGCGCCAACCCCGGCGCCGATCAACGCACCCTTCCATCCCCCTCCGGCGATCAGGCCGATCGCGATGCCGCTGGCGGCGCCGATGGCCGTGCCCTGCCGCGTCTTCTGCTTCTCGGGGTTGGTCGAGAAATCCTCGACCGACGCGCATCCGGCCAGCGCGACCGAGACGGCGACCACCGACATGACTCCAGCCTTGTGTCGAACCAGCATTGAATTACTCCGAAGATGGCCGGAGCGTGTCCGTGCCGTGGATTGACGGGATGTCGAGGCCTGCAATCATCGCCCGACGAGCGGTGCGGAGCAATGTCGCGGCTTCACGGAAAACGATCGAATGCAGTTCCGCCGTGCGCTCGGGCGTCGCCGCGTAGCCTCCCGCCAGCGTGATGACGACAGGCAGCCGGCGATCCAGGCATGCCTCGAGCACATGGCGATCCCGCTGGCGGATGCCCTCGTCCGAAAGTGCGAGGCGCCCGTAGCGATCGCCGTGCGCGGGATCGACGCCTGCGAGATAGAAGACGATGTCGGGCGTGAAATTCCCGAGGATCTCCGACAGGTGCCGCGCCAGCAGGCCGAGGTATTCGTCGTCCCCAACGCCATCACCAAGCCCGACGTCGAGGCTGGACCGCATCTTGCGCGTCGGGTAGTTGCGCTCGCCGTGCATCGAGAACGTGAATACGCCCGGATCACCCTCGAAGATGGCGGCCGTGCCGTTGCCCTGGTGGACGTCGAGGTCGACGACCAGCGCCCTGGCTGCGCGTCCCTCTCGCTGCAGCACGCGGATGGCGACGGCGACGTCGTTCAGCACGCAGAAGCCCTCGCCGTGATCGGCAAACGCGTGGTGGGTGCCTCCCGCCAGGTTGCCCGCCAAGCCGTCCTCCAGGGCAGCGCGCGCACGCTTCAACCGTTCCCTGCACCGCCAGCTTCGACCGGCGCCAGAGCGCCGCCGACCACGGGACGCCGATACGGCGGACCTCGGCCGCCTCGAGCGACCCCGACGCGAGCTTCTGCAGGTACCCGGGCGTATGCACGAGCGCGAGGTCGCCGGCCGGCGCTTCGTCGGGGACCATGACGTCCTGCGCCTGCAGCACCCCCTCGCCGAGCAGGCGCTGGTACGTCAGCGGGTACTTGGCCATGGGAAAAGGGTGCCGCGGCGGCAGCGGAACGAAGTAGTCGGCGTGGTAGGCGTAGCGCATGGCCTGGTGTAAGTGTTCGCAACCGGCAGGCATCCGGCTTCGAAGCACGTAAAATACCCGTCCCGCATCGATCCCGGCACAGGGATCCCCAGGAAGTCGATCGATGGAGTTCAGTACGCGGCCGGTCCGCACCCTCGCCCTGGTCGTGGTCGCCGCGCTCCTGTCAGCCTGCGCACCGAAGGACGAGGCGCCGGCTCGCAAGGCCATCGACCAGATCGGCGCCGCGATCGAATCGGCTGGCCCGGACGCAACGAAGTACGTTCCGGGTCACGTGGCCGCGCTGGAAGGCAGGTGACGAAACTCAAGGTCCGCTTCTACGACAAGGACTACAAGGCCATCGTCGCGGATGCGCCCGCGATCCTGGAGCGCGCCGAGGCCCTGGCGTCGACCGCGGCGGCGAAGAAGGCCGAGATCGCCAAGGTCCTCGACGGCGAGTGGTCGAAGCTCGTGACCGACGTTCCCGCGACGATCGAGAGTGCCGGCAAGTACGTGGACGGACTCATCGCCTCGAAGAAGACCGCGCCCGGCATCACGCAGGAGATGGTCGCGTCCGCCAGGATCGGCATCGACGAGCAGAAGTCGCTCTGGGAAAAGGCGACAGCAGCCAAGGCCGCCGGCGACCTCGAACAGGCAGTCACGTTAGGCGCGCATGTAAAGCGCAGACTCGAAAATCTCGTCGCCGCACTCGGCGGCGGCACGGGCTGAGCCCGACCCCACGCTACGGACCGGAGCAACACCATGGCAGCAAGTCCCGCCGAATCGCAGAAGAAGTCCTCCCGCAGGCTCGACCCGCTCGACCTCTTCGACGTACGCAGCCTGCTCTCGGAGGAGGAGCAGATGGTGAAGGACTCCGTCGGGCGCATGGTCGACGAGAAGGTCCTGCCGATCATCCGCGAGCACTTCGAGAATCACACTTTTCCGGCCGGGCTGGTGGGCGAGCTCGCCGGGCTCGGGCTCTTCGGCAGTTCGCTCGAGGGCTACGGCTGCGCCGGCATGAACGGCGTCAGCTACGGGCTCATCTGCCAGGAACTCGAGCGCGGTGACTCGGGCCTGCGCAGCTTCGTCTCGGTGCAGTCGAGCCTCTGCATGTACCCGATCCACACCTACGGCAGCGAGGAGCAGAAGCAGAAGTACCTGCCGCGCATGGCCAGTGGCGAGGTCATCGGCTGCTTCGGGCTCACCGAGCCACACGGCGGCTCGGACCCGGCCAACATGAAGACCCACGGCAAGCGCCGCGGCCGCGACTGGGTGCTGAACGGCGCGAAGATGTGGATCACGAACTCGCCGATCGCGGACCTGTTCGTCATCTGGGCGAAGACCGAGGAGGGCATTCGCGGGTTCCTCGTCGAGAAAGGCACGAAGGGCCTGGTTGCGCCGGAGATCGAGAAGAAGTTTTCGCTGCGGGCCTCCATCACCGGCGCGATCTTCCTCGAGGACGTGGTCGTGCCGGAGGAGAACATGCTTCCCGGCAGCGTCGTCGGCATCAAGGCCCCGCTCTCGTGCCTGACACAGGCCCGCTACGGCATCACGTGGGGCGTGATCGGCGCGGCCCAGGCGTGCCTCGAGCAGGTGCTCGACTATTCGCAGTCGCGCGTACTGTTCGGCAGGCCGCTCGCAGCCACCCAGACGATCCAGATCCGGCTCGCGGACATGGCGCGCAGGATCACCACGGCCCAGTTGCTGTCGCTGCAGCTTGGCCGGCTCAAGGACGCGGGCACGATGTCGCCGTCGCACGTCTCGCTCGCCAAGTGGAACAACTGCCGCATGGCGCTCGACGTGGCACGCGACGCACGCGACATCCTGGGCGGGTCGGGCATCAGCGCCGAGTACGTGCCGATCCGGCATGCGCTGAACCTCGAGAGCGTGATCACCTACGAGGGCACCGAGACGATTCACCAGCTGACGATCGGCCGCGAACTGACCGGCATCAGCGCCTTCTGAAATCGGTGCCAGGCACCTATTTATCTGCCATGAACCAGACAACTGAAATGCACGATCCTGCAGCGCGACCATCGCACGTTGCGCGGCACGATCGCCTACCTCTCGCACAAGCCCGACCGCTACCTGCAGGAACGCGGCCGCGAGTACTTCCACATGGACGTGCACTCGGACGGCAAGCGCACGATCACCGCGCACTGCGAGATCGACGACCGTCCGAGCGTGATGCGCGACATCACCTACAGCGTGGACGAGCACTGGCTGCCGATGGACTGCTTCGTCCGCATCACCGTGGGCGACCGCTTCATGGGCTCCGGCTGGTTCAAGTTCCACCCGGGCCACACCGAGTGCGAGACGTTCACGGCACCCGAGGGCCGGATCTCGCAGCGCATGGAGCACCGGAACCCGCCGCTGCGCACCTTCCAGCACCATGCCATCGCCTGCGACGCCTGGCACCTGCGGCTCTTCGATCGCACGAAGGGACCTGGCGTGCAGGGCATCGACGAATTCCTGCTCTCCTCGCCCGATCATCGCGGCGCGACGGGGCCCATGCTGTTCCGGATCGGAGTGCACATCGAGTACGTCGGCGAAGAGCGCGTCACCGTGAAGGCCGGCAGCTTCGATGCGCTGCATTTCCGCTACGTCTCGGCGCCCGGCCTGCCGCAGGAGCATCCGCCGTACGACGTCTGGTGCACGAACGATGGCGACTTCCTGTTCCTCAAGGGGAACGTTGCCGGGTACATGCAGACGTACTACGAGCTGGTCGAGCTCGTTCGCTGAGCGTCGCGGCGGGTTCATCCCGTTCGACGCAGTTGTCCGCCCGGGGCTGGTTCAGGCTGGCTGTTCGGGCATCGTTTCGAGTCGCTCCTCGGGAATCGCTTTGTCGAAACGATGCCCGAACGGCCAGCTGAAAGGCCGCGGCTGAGCGACTGCGAGAACGGGGATCACCCGCGCGCGCACGCTCAGGCGGAGTTCGCACCCCGTTCTCGCACTCGCACGCCGCATGCAGCCTGCAGGTGTGCCAGAAGCCGCTCGCCGCACCATCGCCTACAGGTCGGCACATACGGGTGAAGCTGGATCCGGTGAACGTTACATGCGCCGTGCGATGGATTGGGGACAGTCACCTTTCGTGTGGCGAAAAGGTGACATGTCCCCTATCCCTCGCTCAGGCGCGGTCGATCAGCCGGCCTTGCCGAGCCTGTTTCGACAAAGCGGGTTCCATTCCGCGACTCGAAACAGGCTCGGCAAGGCCGGCCTGGGACGACCGCCCCCGGAGCAGAACCGCCGGCGTGAACGGCTACTTGCGCGCGACCGAGTATTCGACCGTCACGACCGCCTTCACGACCTTCTCGACCGTGCTGGTGTCGTAGCTGCCGTAGTCGGCCGTGTCCGTCGAATTCGGCCGCGTGATCTGGAACACGCCCTGCGACGCCGAGCGCAGCGGTCCGACCGTGACGCCGCTGTTGGCCGCGAACTGCTCCGCGCGCAACTGCGCGTCCTTCGTCGCCGCACCGATCAGGCGCACCTTGACGGCATTGAGGTCGCCGAAAAAATACTGCGGCGGGAAGGAATTGATGTTGACCCCTTCGCTGATCAGCGACGACGCCTCGCCGGCGATGCGGGTGATGAGCTTGATGTCGCTCGAGGTGAGCTCGAAGCCGCGCTCGAGCTCGTATCCCGACACGCGTCCGGTCTGCACGCCGCCCGGGCCGGTCTCGTAAACGGTGCGGGTCGTGACCGGCGCGACCGATACGGCTGCGCCATTGCCCGCCGCGGCCTCGAGCATCTGCTTCACGCGCGCGGTGTCCTTCTCGAGTTCGCTGTAACCCGCCTGGAGGTCGGACGCCCGTACGGTGACCGAGCCGCGCCACGTTCCGGCATCCGAGACGACTCTTTCCTCCGCGTAGCCCTTCACCATGATCTTGTCGCCCGCGAGCTTGATGCGCTCGAGGCTGCGGCTCACCACGAACGCCGAGACGACGAGTCCCAGCGCGAGCGTGAGTCCGAGCAGCAGCATGCCGAGCGTGGTACTGCCGGCTTGATCGCGCCTGCTGGCTTCGTGGTTTTGCATCGCTTCGATCACTCCGCTTCGGTTCCGCGTCCGGCCTGCCTGCCGCGCATTCTCGCTGACTCCCGGCCGCGCGTCAGGCGAGCCGCACGCCGGAGGCCGTGTCGGCTTTCTTTACGGATTCATGACAGTTCGGCGCGAATCCTGATGAACTTTCAGGGATGGGCCTTCTAACTCATTGATTACATTGATGTCCACCAACTCTGGCACGGCGGTTGCTTTGTATTCATCGACCTCGTGTGGATGGTGGTGATGGACGGACGAGGAAGACGGGAAGAGGAAACAGTTCCGCTGGGGGACGACCGGAAAAAAGATCGACAACAAGGATTGCGCAATCAAGAACCCCGATAAACGGGGCGCAGAGAAGAACGAGAACGACAACAACAGAATCGAGCGCTCCGTGAAGGACGACAACCCCGCGAAAGCGGGGTTTTTTTTGGTCTCCCGATTCGAGTGTGGGAACGACGGCCAGCTCGATCGCAGGTCATCGCAGGGCACGACCCGGGACGCGTATCGCGGCATCCGATGACAAGACCGTGATCATCGACCACTCGAACAACGCGCAACTCTTCCGCGTGCAGCCACTCACTCGTCTGCGCGAAAGAATTTCCTTTCGATTTGCCGCCGGACTTCGGCTCTTCGGATGGCCTCGCAATGAACGGCACTCACAGTTGCCGTGTCGGCCGACCATCCAGTTCTGAATCACGAAACTGAAACGCTGTCCGTGGAGCCGTCACAGCGATGATGACGAGAGTGCGCGCAACGCACGTCGCGAGCACTTTCATTCGGGCAACGTGCAGACCGACGTCGTCGGACTCCTGATGCGCGTCGCCGACTCGCGCCCGCATCTGGACTCTCGCGCGACTTGCAAGCACAATGCGCCCGCGCGCTTGACCTTTCGTGCGCGATCGCTCCGCCGCGTTGTCCACCTCACCCAGTTCTCGGGTTCAGTCCAACGACGCGGCGGGGCGATGTCTTCCCACCTTCGCGCCGTCGCGCAGCGCCTCGTCCGAATCGATCACCAGCAGCCGGTCGCCCTGCTCGATCACGAGTTCGTGATCCTTCCAGCAGCCGATCCGCCTGCCTCCGCGACGGATCTCGACGACCAGCGAACCTGCAATGTCGCGAGCGGCACGGCCGATCTCGGACTGCTGCCGGATCGCGCTCGTGCAGCTGGTATCCGCCGTGGAACGTCAGCGCCTCGGCGACGAAATCCACCGTGGCGTTGCTCTCGACCGCATCGGCCATCAGGTAGCCGCCGAAGCGTGGCGGCGAGACGATCACGTCGGCACCGCTCGCCCGCACGAGCTTCACGTTCTCCTGTTCGCCCACGCAGGCGACGATGCGGACGCGCCTGGCGATTTCCCGGATCGTGAGCACGACCAGCACGGTCGTGTCGTCGCGCCCGACGCTCACGATCACCGAGTGCGCACGGTCCACCGCCGCGACCCTCAGCAGTTCCTCGCTGGAAGCGTCGCCGTGCAGCCCGACGAAGCCCCGGTCCGCTGCCCGTTGCACCTCGGTCGCGTCGGGGTCCATGACCACGATCTCGCCGGGCTGCCACCCGCGCAACAGCAACTCGGACGCGGCGATCGAGCCGCTGTGGCCGAAGCCGCACAGGACCACGTGGCCCTGCATGTTGTTCTGCAGTCGCGTCATGCGCCATTCCTCGATGAGACGCTGGATGATCAGCTGGTAGGCCGTACCCAGGAAGATGAACCAGACGAAGATCCGCACCGGCGTCACGAAGAACGCGTCGATCAGCCGCGCCTGGTCGGAGACCGGCACGATGTCCCCGTAGCCGACGGTCGTGATCGTGATCATCGTGAAGTAGATGACGTCGGTCACGGAGACGTCGCCGTCGATCTGGTCCCTGAGCCCCGACCGATCGAGCAGGAACACGGCGAAGACCGCCGCCATCAGCAGCAGCACGACGCCCGCCCGCACCAGCAGCGTCACTTCGGGAGGAGCTGCCGCCCGCTGGAACAGGATCGGCGACGCGGCGCTGCCGCGCTCGAGCCGCAGCCGGCGCAGCGTGCGCCTCATGCGGCCGAACACCATCGGCTTTCTCTGTTCCCGCCTGCCCCGCTCGCGGTCCATGCGCGGGACTATAGCTCAGCGCGCAGCCGCGCCGTCGGCCCCGCGATCCGTCAGAAGACCGCCATCGGCTCGATTTCGTAGCCGATCACCTCGCGCGTCAGCGGGTCGACGATCGGCTTGCCGCAATTGAAACGGCCGGCCAGCCGGGCCTCGCTGAGCAGCGACTTGTCAGGCTGCATCTTGCGCAGTTCCATGAGGCCCTCCGCATCGCGCACGACGGCCGTGACGAACTGCGACGGACCCTCCCGGGCCTGGCCCGGGTCGGGAAACAGGAGCGCGATCACTTCAGACTTCATTCGGATTACCTGCGCATACGGCCACGGGTAACCCGAAGCAAGACCCATGCCAGATGCGCGGATGCCCATGAATCATGCACTTGTGGTTCAATGCGGCGCGTTGTGGAGTGACAATTTGCGTCACTTGCGCACCGGGCGACGTCGCAACGTGATCCGTTTCACGTATGGAAACGTGCCCCCGGGGCAACGACGATGGCCGGGCGAGAGGTGTAGACGATGACAGCAGGCACGACCCTTCCGGAGATCATTGCGCACCGCGGCAACGCCACCGAGTTTCCGGAGAACACGCTGCAGTCCCTCGCTTCTGCCGTCGAACTGGGCGTGAAGCACCTGGAGTTCGACGTGCAGCTGACCGCAGACAAGGTCCCGGTGCTGCTGCACGACGCGGACCTGGAGCGCGTCGCGAGCCGCGAGGGCAACGTTCATGAATTGACCTGGGCCCAGCTGGCCGAGACGCCTGTCGGCGAGGTCAAGCGCTTCGGGCACCGTTTCGCATTCACCTATCCGCCTTCGCTGTCACAGGTCGTGGATGCGCTGCAGGGCTGGGACGGCGTAACCGCGTTCGTGGAGATCAAGCGTGCGAGCCTGCGGCACTTCGGCCGCGAAACCGTGCTGCGCCGGGTGGCCGAAGTGCTGAAGCCGGTCCTGAACCGCTGCGTGCTGATCTCGTTCGACCTGCCGAGCATCAAGGTCCTGCGGCTGATGACCGGCGCGCGGATCGGCTGGGTGATCTCCGAATACACGGATGCGGCACGCGACGAAGCGGCTGCGCTGGCACCGGAATTCCTGTTCGGCAACCTCGAGCGTCTCCCCGAGGACAACGAGCCTCTCTGGCCTGGCCCGTGGGCCTGGGCGATCTACGAGGTGCGCGACGTGAGGACGGCGCGTGAGTGCCATGCGCGAGGCGCACGTTACGTCGAGACGATGGCGGTCCGCGGGCTCCTGCACGGCTACGAGGAAAGTCGACGGCAGTGGTGAGCGAGCCGGCTCCCGGCTTCGTCCTTGCACTGGACCAGGGCGGGCACGCGAGCCGCGCGGTCGCCTTCGACATGCGCGGCCGGGAACTCGCCGCGGCCCACGTGCCGGTCGCCACGAGCCGCGACGGGACCGACGTGGTCGAGCAGGATCCGGTCGAACTGGTGCGCTCGCTGCAGGTCGCCGCGCAGGATGCCTGCGACGCAGAAGCGACGCGCGCCCTGCCCGCGCTGTCCGCGGGCCTCGCCACGCAGCGCTCGACCATCGTCTGCTGGGAGCGCTCGAGCGGACGGGCGCTTACCAGCGCGATCTCCTGGCAGGATCGTCGTAACGCCGCCTGGCTCGAGCGGCTGAGCCCCGTAGCGGCCGCGATCCGCGAGAAGACGGGCCTGGTGCTGTCGCCGCACTATGGCGCGAGCAAGCTGCGCTGGTGCCTCGACAACGTTCCCGCAGTACAGCGCGCCGCGCGCTCGAACGATCTCGCGGCGGGGCCACTGGCGAGCTTCCTGCTGTCGCGACTGCTCGAAGAGAAGCCGGTCGCTCGCGGACCCGCGAACGCATCCCGCACGCTGCTCTTCGATCCGGAGGCACTCGACTGGTCGCAGCCACTGCTCGACGTCTTCGGCGTGGCGCGCGACTGCCTGCCGCGCTGCGTGCCGACACGGCACGGCTATGGGCACCTGCCTGTGGGCCGGCGCCGCATCGCGCTTGCAGCCTGCACCGGCGACCAGTCCGCGGCTGCGTTTGCCTTCGGGCCGCCTCGCGAATCGCTGGCACTCGTCAACGTCGGCACCGGCGCGTTCGTGCAACGCGTCGCGCCGGCCGGCGTGCGGCCTGCCCGACGGACTGCTGCTGAGCGTGCTGCGCTCTGACGCCAGTGGCGCGATGCGTAGCCACGAAGGAACGGTCAACGGCGCCGGAAGCGCGATCGACTGGCTGGCCGGGCGCGTCGCCATCGACGTCGAGCGTGCGATCCCGGCCCTGGCGGCGCCTGCTGCAGACGCGCCGCTGTTCATGAACGGCGTCGGTGGCCTCGGCGCGCCGTTCTGGAAGCCGGATTTTCCGGTCGAGTTCATCGGCAGCGGCGATGACCTGCAGCTGCTCGCCGCGGTCGTCGAAAGCATCGTGTTCCTGCTGTCGGTCAACCTCGAGGCGATGCGCAGCGTGGCGGCGCTCGAGCGCGTCGTGATCACAGGCGGACTCGCGCGGTGCGATTACCTCTGCCAGGCGCTTGCCGACTTGAACGGGCTGGTCGTCGAGCGCTACGCGGTGCAGGAAGCCACTGCACGCGGCATCGCATTCCTCGCGGCAGGCGAGCCCGCCGACTGGCTCGTGCCCGACATCGAGCGCTCGTTCGCGCCGGCCACCAACCCCGCGCTCGCGGCGCGCTACGCGCGCTGGCGCAGCGCGATGGCGCAGCGCGGCGCGGTCGCGTGAAGGCGGTAGGCGATAGCGCGGTAGCGGCAGGCGGTCGCAGCGTGGCTGGGTCGGGGAAGGTCTTGCCGCTCCATGTCGGACGCCGCAGCGCCGTCGCAGACCCGAGGCCTGGCCGACACATCAGGGGCAGCCGCAGAAATTTTGCCTCGGGTCCGACGGCGCAAGGGTCGCCGAAAACCCGGGCGGTCCTCCGTCCGGGTTTTCGATGCGCGGTAGACCTGGAGCGGCAAGACCTTCCCCGACCCAGCCACGCTGCGACCGACCTGCGCGCCCACCGCCTGCTCGCCTCACGCACCCGCAAGCGTCGCGTACACCTCGCGCTCGATCCACGTGCCGCCCGGCCGCGCGTCGTAGAAGCCGCAGTGACCGCCGAGCGACGTGCGGGTCACCGTGAGAGTTGCCGGCCTCGCGATGCGATCGAGGTCCTCGCGCCGGAATGATCGGGTCGTCGGCAGCCGAGATGATGCGGGTCGGGTGCGCGATCGACCCGAGCACATCGCCAATGATCGCGTAGCCCTGCAGGTACTGCTGCAGCGACGGGTAGCCGCCGTAGGTACGGACCAGGTGGTCCGTCATGTCGGTGAGGTTGTCGAGCGCCTGCACCGCGCCGAGGTCGTAGAGCTGCGGCCACGCCTGCCTGCTTCTTCTTCAGCGAACGCTGCCACTTCCAGACGAAGTACTTCCGGTACAGGGCCCAGCCGCTCTCGAGCCGCACCAGCGTGTGCTCCGGGTCGAGCACCGGGCACACCGCGACGACCCGCTCGAGCTCGATGCCGGCTTCGCGGGCACGCGCCGCCACGCGCAGGAAGAAATTGCCGCCCAGTGAAAACCCCGCAAGGTTGATGCCGCGCTCCGGATTCAGTGCCTGGATGCGTTTCACCGCACCGACGACTTCCGCGATGCGGCAGGAATGAAAGATCTCGGGATTCAGATGATGGCTGTCGCCGTGGTCGCGGAGATTGAGGCGAACGACGTCGAAACCGCGATCCAGCAGCAGTTGCCCGAGCGACAGGACGTAGAGCGACTGCGCACTCCCCTCCCAGCCGTGCAGCAGCACGGCGAGGCGCTTCGCCGGCGCCCGTCCGACGCCCTGCTGCGTCGTTTCATGCGCGAGCAGCCGGACGCCGTCGCCGCAATCGAGCAACAGGGGCCGGGAGGCGCGGATGAGCTCGCGACAACGCCGCTCGACGCCGGGGCGCCTGAACGGCAGGCTGGGAAACACCGACTGGGCATGCGGGTTTGTCAGCCAGGCGGGTGGTCGGAAATCACCCGCCTTCTGGAGCGATCGATCCGGGGTCACGGTTTGCGGGGCTCCCAGGCTCGACCGCGCGTGATCGCGAGAGCGCCGGATCCCGGCAGGGTCTCGAGGAAACGCCAGCCGACGATCTGCGACGGCGTGCGATAGCCGCTTCCACCGGGGACCGCGAGCAGTCGCTCGGTCACGCCGAGCGCCGCGTAAACCGTAAAGTCGTAGAGGTTGGCGACCTTGATGCGGGCCGTCACGAGTTCTCCGCTCGGTGCCTGCACCTCGCCCCAGACCCACGTCGGCAGCCGTTCGCGAGCCTCGCGATCGGGACCGGGGGCCCGGGCAGCCGCGCGCGATTTCAGGAACGACTGCACCGGACCGAGCCGCAGCAACGGCGAGACGTATTTGAGCCGTCGCAGCGCGGCGATCTGCTTTGCCGGCAGCGGCACGAATACCTCGATGTTCGGGATCCCGGTCGTGTGGTGCGCAGTGCTGACGTCACCCCAGGGAATGGTCGTCGCCTGCTTCACGCCGTCGCCGAAGTCGATGTCCCGCACACGAAACGCATGCTCGACCGTGACCAGTGCGCCCGAGCTGCGGATTCGACCACCACGCGGCAGGCCTTCGATCGTGGAGCGCATCGTCCCACCGCTCACCCCGGAGCGGGAGTCGAACCCGAGGGCGAGGTAGGTCGCATCCGGCAACGCTTCCGCGAGCGCGGCGGCCACGCAGTCCGTTGCGACCACATCGAAGCCCACACCGGGGCACAGCGTCACGCCGGCTCTGCGCGCGTCCGCGTCCAATGCCTTGGCGGACTCGAAGACGTCGATCTCCCCGGTCACGTCCAGGTAGTGCACGCCTGCTGCGAGGCACGCCCGCATCATCGGCGCGGCAGTGACCGAGAACGGACCGGCGCAATGCAGTACGACGTCGATACCGGCCAGCGCGCGACTCGAGTGCCGCGGGGTCGTCGAGGCTCGGCGATGCGCTGCTCGCAGCCGAGCTCCGTGGACAGCCGTCCGATCGCATCCGCACTTCGACCGGCGATGACCGGGGCGAGTCCGCGGCGCACGGCCTCGCGGGCGATCAGCTCACCCGTGTAGCCGTTTGCTCCATAGACCAGGAATCGGGGCATCACTCCGCGCGTACTACGCGGAACTCGACGCGGTTGTTCTGCGCCGCCACGGTGTTCCAGGCCCCCGCCGTGCTGCCTTCCCCCTGCTCCGGGTACTCCACCGGATTGCGCCTCCCGGCGCTGACGGTCTCGACGACGACCGCGCCGCCGGTGCGCTTGCGCAGCGAAGCCACGAAGTTCGCGAAGTCCACGGACTGTCGCTGGGCCGGGGCCAGCGAATCGTCGAATGGATTACCGACCATGTCGCACTTCTGGAAGGGCACCGAAGGCTCGGCGACGATGAAACCGTCGGCAGGGCTGCCCGTCAGGCAGAAATCGCCGACGTACGACTCGACGACGATCCGGGCGCGAGCGTGCTGGGCCTCGAGCGGCGCGGCAACCGCCCGCAGCCGATCGAGCCGGCCGTTCGCAAGAGGCGTCTCTCCGAACGGAACGTACTCGATGGCCAGTGGGGCCCTCTCCGTCGCGGCCGCAGGCGTTGTTGCAGACGGCGCGGTGCCCGCGGGCAGGGCCTGCGGAACCGAAGGCAGCAGGCTGGGCGACATGAAGCGTCATTGGCGGCGGCATGGCGGCTACCTTGTCCGCCAGGCCGGTGATCTCGGTCTTGAGTTCGGCTACCTGGCGAACGACGGCCCTGTTCTCGTCGAGGGCCCTCCAATAGAGGGCGCCGAGCACCGCCGCCGGGATCACGCCCAGCAGCGCCGCGAGCACGACCGGCCACCACTGGCGAGGCTGCGACTCGATCGGCAGCGGGTCGAGTGCGGCCGCAGTGGTTGCCTTGGGGGGCGTGTTTTCCTTGATTTCGGTTCCGAGCCGGCGCGCGAAGGCCTCGAACGTCGCCAGCATGAAACGGCGTTGCTCCGCGAGCTGGTCCTTTACGAGTTGCTGGATGGACTGGCGGAGGCTCGCCTGCAGTTCGGCCAGCGCCGCGACCGGGGCTCCGGACCAGGCCGCCGTCCCGGCGGCTGCCGTCTCGTCCGGAGTCGCCTCGGCGCCAATGGGCGTCGTCTCGCTTGATGCCGGTGCCGGAGCCATGCCCGGCTGGCTGGCCGACAGGGCCGCGGCGGCCGCGCGTTCGAACAGCGTCGTGCGTTGCTGGCGCCGATCCGGCAGCAGGTGCAGCTGGTAGAGGACGCGGGAGACGTCCACCGGCCGGACCGTCTTGGGCAGCACCCCGACGGCGCCCAGGGCCCGGGCCTGGCTCACGTAGAGCTCCCCCTCCTGCGACGTGTACATCATCAGCGGGATGGTCGCCGTCTGGACGTCGCTCTTGATCGCCTGGACGGCCTCGAAGCCGTCCATCCCGGGCATCAGGTGATCCATGAAGATCACGTCGGGACGGCCCTGCTGCAGGTACTCGAGCGCCTGCTCGGCAGATTCGGCCGTGTCCACGACCATGCCGTGCTGCTCCAGCATGCGGCTCAGGATTACCCGGGCCGAGCGTGAGTCATCCACGATGAGGGCGCGTTTCCCCGTCGTCATTCACCGTACCCTCAGGAAGGCGGCCGGCCGGCCGGCCACGTGTACTCGCTTTCTACCTTGATCCACGCCGCAAGCCAATCCCGGCAAACGCCTCTGGTCCCGGCCCGGCCCGGGGGTATGCTTGCAGGGAACACTATTAGAAGGAAAAAGGAGGCATCCGATGCCCTATTCAACCTCAGACATTCGCAACATCGCTCTCGTGGGCCAAGCCGGCGCGGGCAAGACGCTTCTGGCCGAAGCCCTGCTCGCGCAAGCCGGTGCAATCAAGGCCAAGGGGTCCCTGGCGCGCGGCACGACCGTGTGCGACTTCGATCCACAGGAAAAGGCTCTGCTCCACTCCCTTGACGCCGCGGTCTGCGGCTTCGAGAGCCAGGGGCGGCGCGTGAACATGATCGACACTCCGGGTTATCCGGACTTCCTCGGCCGCAGCCTGTGCGCGCTCGAGGCGGTCGAGACCGCGGTGATCGTAGTGAGCGCGGTGAACGGCGTCGAGCCGATGACCCAGCGCATGATGGAATTCGCGAAGGCGCGCGGCCTGTGCCGGCTCATCGTCGTGAACAAGATCGACAGCCGTGACGCGCGCACCGAGGAAGTGCTGCTGGAGATCCGCGAGACCTTCGGCAGGGCATGCCTGCCGCTCAACCTGCCTGCCGAGAGCGGTGCGTCGGTGGTGGACTGCTTCTTCCAGGCGCGCGGCAAGCCGGCGGATTTCTCGTCGGTCGAGGAGGCGCACACGCAGATCATCGACCAGGTCGTCGAGGTGGACGAGGAACTCATGGCGCTCTACCTCGAGCAGGGCGAGGAGATCTCTCCGGAACAGCTGCACGATCCGTTCGAGAAGGCGCTGCGCGAAGATCATCTCGTGCCGATCTGCTTCTGCTCCGCCGAGACCGGCGCCGGCATCGCGGAACTGACGCGGGTTCTCGAGAAGCTCGCGCCGAACCCGACCGAGGGCAATCCCCCGCCGTTCCTCAAGGGCGAAGGCCCTGACGCCGTGCGCGTCAGCGTGGATCCGGACCCGTCGAAGCACGTCATCGCGCACGTGTTCAAGGTCACGATCGACCCGTTCGTCGGCAAGCTCGGCATCTTCCGCGTGCACCAGGGCACGGTGAAGGCCGGGGCACAGCTGCTGGTGGGCGACGCACGCAAGCCCATCAAGGTGGCGCACCTGTTCCAGCTGCAGGGCAAGGAGCACGTCGAGGTGGCGCAGGCCGTGCCTGGCGACATCTGCGCCGTGCCGAAGATCGACGAGCTGCACTTCGACGCCGTGCTGCACGACTCGCACGACGAGGATCACTACCACCTCAAGTCCGTGAGCTTCCCGCCGCCGATGCTCGGGGTCGCGATCCGCGCCGAGAAGCGCGGCGAGGAGCAGAAGCTCTCCGAATCGCTGCACCGGATGGTGGCCGAGGACCCGTGCGTCCGCGTCGAGCACCACACGGCGCAGAACGAGACCGTGCTCTACGGGCTCGGCGACCTGCACCTGCGCGTGATGCTGCAGCGGATGACCGAGCGCTTCGGCGTGGCGGTCAAGACCAGCCCGCCGAGCGTTCCGTACCGCGAGACGATCACGCGGCCTGCCGAAGGCCATCACCGCCACAAGAAGCAGACGGGCGGCGCCGGCCAGTTCGGCGAGGTGTACCTGCGGGTCGAGCCGTTGCCGCGGGGGTCGGGCTTCGAGTTCGTCGACGACGTCGTGGGCGGCGCGATTCCCGGCCAGTTCATCCCGGCCGTCGAGAAGGGCGTGCGGCAGGTCCTGATCGACGGCGCGATCGCCGGGTTCGAACTGCAGGACGTGCGCGTCAGCGTGTACGACGGCAAGCACCACGCCGTCGACTCGAAGGAAATCGCGTTCGTGGCGGCCGGCAAGAAGGCGTTCGTGACCGCGATCAAGGAAGCGGGCCCGATCGTGCTCGAGCCGATCGTGCGTGTCGCGATCAGCACGCCTTCGGGCGCGATCGGCGACGTGACCAGCGACCTCTCGACACGGCGCGCACGGATCAGCGGACAGGAGACGCTGTCCGGCGGAACGTCGCAGATCTCTGCGCTGGTGCCGCTCGCGGAGCTGCAGGACTACCTGTCGCGGCTCAAGGCCATCACCGGCGGCGAAGGCACCTACACGATGGACCTGAGCCACTACGACCCGGTGCCCGCGCGCAAGCAGCAGGAACTCGTGGCGGCGTACAAGCCGCAGGAGGAAGCCGAGTAGCCCGGCGGGTCGCAGCGCGGCCTGGAACCGGCTCCTAGTCGAGCGCCCACCTGAGGAGGCCCGCCTCCTCGAGGTCGCGCGGGCCGGTGTAGCGACGCGTGTCCGGCCCCGCAAAGCCGGCGTCGTCGGCCTTCATTCGCCGCAGGAGCTGGGAGTAGCCCTCGTACTTCTCGCTCTTGCCGGCGAACGACTTGAGGCGGATCGCTTCCTCGATCTTCTGCGACCAGGTGTGCGTGAACTTGAAGTGCGCGAACGTCAGCAGCGCCTTGTCCGTCGGCCGCACGTTCGCATGGTGCGTGTCCGCCACCCACACGCCCTCCCTCCAGCGCACGACCGGCGTCTTCATGGTTGCGGACTTGCCCGGCAGGCCCGGCAGTCGTCGCTCGATGAACGACGGAATCAGTTTCGACGGGGGCCGCGGCCGCAGGATCCCGTAGCGCTGGAACAGCCGCTTCGTGGCGCTGCCGTTGATGCGTTTCGGCGCCATGCCCGCCCGGAACCGGATCAGCTGGACGCCGTCGAAGAAGGGATAGAGCGCAACGAGATCGTCGAAGCTTCGCGGCGCGGGCTGGCCCTCGAGGTCGCGGAGCGACGACGGATAGAACTCGACCAGCGAGGCCGAGACCGTGTCGATCGACTGCTCGCCCAGGCGCCGGAACAGCGTCGGCAGGTCGGGCACCTGCGGCGGCAGCACGAGGAATTCGTCGGCGTCGGCGTAGACGGCATAGTCGCCCCGGCAGAACGTCTCCGGGATCACGCGCTTGAAGAAGATCCCGGCGCGGTCGTTCCTGACTTCGCCACCCGGCATCCTGACTGCGATCGGCGTGCCGTACTTGAGTTCGGAGCGCAACAGCACGCAATCCGGCTGGCTCCTGAAGTACTCGGGCGAGCCGTCCTCGGAGCCGTCGTCCAGGATCAGGAACTGCCGGATGCCCAGCCTGCGGTAGTGACCGAAGAAGGCATCGAGGAAGAAGCGCTCGTTGCGCATGATCGAGAACAGCGTCGGCAGCCCGGCGCGGACGGCGCCGTGATCGACGATGAGCTGGTCGCGGAGATTCTCGAACGGGAGCATGTGAAATCGTCCAGCGTCGTTCCGGTGAATCTGCAGTGTAGGCTAGACTCCCGGTCCCGATACCGAAAGCCTGGCCTCGCGGCGGCGGAAACATGATCATCAATCACACGTACCGCTTCATCTATCTCAAGACCAAGAAGACCGCGGGCACGAGTGTCGAGATTGCGCTGTCGCGTTATTGCGGCCCCGGCGACATCCTGTCCCGGATCGGCCGCAAGGACGAGCCGATACGCACCGGGCTCGGCTACCAGGGGCCGGCCAACTATCTCATCGCGAAGGAACGCTATTCCAGGTCCGACTGGATCCGCCATTACATCGGCCGCCAGGAAATCATGTATTACAACCACATGCCGGCGGTCGAGGTGCGCGCGCGGATCGGCGACGAAATCTGGAACTCGTACTACAAGTTCTGCTTCGAGCGTAACCCGTGGGACCGGGCGATCTCGGCCTATCACTGGGAGAACCGCGGCCGGCGGCGCCTGCCCGCATTCGGCCGGTTCCTGAAGAAGATGCACCGCGACCGGAAGATCTCCAACTTCGAGACGTACGCGATCGACGGGAAGATCGCGGTGGACAAGGTGCTGCTGTACGAGAATCTCGCGGCCGAGCTCGAGGCGCTGGTCGCGCGTCTCGGCCTGCCCGGACCGCTCGAGCTGCCCAATGCCAAGCGGCAGTACCGCAAGGACCGGCGTCCGTACCAGGAGGTCTATTCCCCCTGGGAGCGGGACTTCATCGCCCAGGTCTGCGCGCGGGAGATCAAGGAATTCGGCTACCGGTTCGAGTGAGGAGAGGCCGGCGTGGCCGGCCTCTCCGACTCGGCTCATTCCATCCGTGTCCCCTCGAATCGGGCGCAGCCCTGCGGGACCGGCTGGCCCGGCGGCGGCACCGGCGGCGCAACGACGTTCCGTTCACGTCCCTGAAGGTGACCTTGGCATCACCGGAGAAGTGATCGTCGTCCGGCATCTCGATGCCCTGGTCCGCCGTCTGCACTCCCCGTGTGTAGGGCAGCAGGGGCGGAACCGGGTTCGCGGTGTCGAACTGGACGAACGCCTTGAAGACCGCCCGGTAGTAGTCACGGTCCGTCCGCTCCCAGTAGCCGAAGCCCGGGCTGCGCTGCCCGGCCTGGAAACTCCGGTTGGACGTCATCTCGAGGAACGTCCCGCCTTCGTTGAACATCAGCATCGAATCGAAGGCGGACGCCGGCGGAACCGGGACTCCCGTCACGCAGTTGTAGGGCGTGACCCGTACCTGCCACGTCCCCACGAGTGGCGCCGACGGCTTCGCGCGGCCGATCTTGAGCCCATTGCCGTCGTCCGCCGTGGCCGAACCCATGCCTGCCGACAGAGCGACCGCAGCCATCACCGCACCGAACATGATTCTCGCATTCATCGTACTGGCCTCCTGCAGGGCGGCGGAATTGCCGCCCGTTCGGTGACCAAGGTGCCCGCGAGGTCGTGAAGCGTCCTTGAGCCCGCCTGAAAAGATCTGAAACTTTCTGAAAGGCCGGCCGTTTTCGCCGGCTCATCGGCCCGGCGGCGCATGCCGGCGCGCGAGCGGCTTGTAGATCGCGCCGCGCTTGATGCTGGCCAGCGCCCGCGCCAGGACGCGCCGCTGCGGTGCCGGCAGCCGGGCACGGAGTGCCGCGAGATCCTGTTCGAGCGCCTGGCCCGTACTGCGCCACCTGCCGCGGATAGACGACGTCGCGTACGTGCCGGTACAGCTTCGCGTCCTCCTGGTGGTGCGACTCGATCAACGCGACGATCCGTGGATCGCCGAGCAGCTGCCTGCGGATCGTGCTCTTCGACGCGACGTTGCGCGCACGGTACTCGATGTCGAACTCCGGGTCGTCGACCCAGCGGCGCAGCATCACCAGCGACTCGTCGAAGCGCTCCTGCAGCCCGACGAAGCCGACGTGCCGCTCGATGGCCTCGATCGCGCGGTCGGCATCCGGCCGGATCGACCCGGCATCCTGTGTCGTGTGCGTGCGGCTCAGGAAACGCGTCTGGTAATTCGCGAACCGCTCGAGCCACGGCTCGAAGTCGGACGTCTCGTCCTTGTTGCGCCGGTACTGATAGTGCGAGATGCAGCGCTCGACCGGGTCGCGCAGGAACGCGAAATACCGGATCGACCCGGCCGCCTCGGCGAGGTTGCTGAGCGGCACGACGCCGTGACCCGCAATGCTGCGCAGGTGCGGGTAGAACCGGCGCGCGAACCGCAGGTCGTCCGCGGTGGCGACGCCCTTGACCTGCACGTCGCAGTGACGGCCCGGAAAGGACTGGCGAAGGATGTCGCACATCGTCTGGCCGCCCGTCTTCATGACGTGAATGTAGGCGATCAGGTCGCTCTGGTCGGTCATGCTGATTCCTGGGTACGACGGGTCAGGTGAGCGGACGCGGCAGCGGCGCCGAAGTGTATCCGTAGGACGGGTCGAGCTCGTCGTCGATGCGGCGGTTGAGCCAGGCGACATCCTCGGCCGAAAGGTAATCCACGTACCCGCCGATCTTGCCGCGCCGGGTCTTGAACGACTCCGGGTCGCCCTCGCGGCCCGCGGCGAGCGGCGTGCCGTCGGCAGTCCTGGAAGCCTCGCGGCGTTTCATCGAGCCGAAGCTGCCGTGCTCGACAGCGGACTGGATGGTGGCATCGGCCACCTGCCCGAGACCGAGGAAGGCCGCGATACGCCGCAACTCGCGCGCAGTATCGGCATGCAGGTCTTCGTAACGAACCAGCAGGAAATCGCGCGGCACTTGTCGCTGGGCCGCCCAGACGTTGTAGTAACGCAGCATCCCCTCGAACGACCCGCGCGGCCAGTGCACGAAGCTCGAGAGGTCGCCCTCGTAGCTGCGCTCGCGGCGCGTGACCTGGAAGTAGTTCGACACCACGGTGTCACGCAGGTCGCGCACGAGCAGGATGACGCGGCAACCCGCGTACTCGCTGCGGTCCGGATTGATCTCGGCCGCCGATTTCCTCTCGGGCATGCCGTCATGCTTTGCGAGAATGCGTGGCACGCCCTCGAAGCGCGGCATGCGTGAGTCGAGTTCCACATTGGCGAGTTCCGGGTGGCCGAAGTGCGCGGCAAGCATCTGGCCGACCATGACGCGCAGCCAGGTGCGACCGGTCTTGGGATAGGAAAGCAGGAACACGTCCGCCTGGCGCGGCCGGCGCAGCCGGCGCACCCAGGTCACCGGCGGCAGCAGCTCGAGACGGCTCCCCATGAGGAACCCCAGCGGCGGGGCCTGCAGCGAGAGCCGCTGCCTGCTCACGTCTCGTCCCGGCCCGGCTCGGACTCGTCTGGCAGGCTCGTCTCGAGCCCGAGGCCCCGACGCAGGCCGCGCCACATGTGCCGCCAGGGGCGGTTACGCTTGCTCGCATTCGCGTGCGGCCACGGCTGGACGGGAATCGGGGCGCCGAGGAAGGCGCACAGTCGCTGCCAGTCCGGCTCGCGCGTCGGATCGAACTCCATGTACTGCCCCGGCCGGCTGGCGAAGAACTCGCGCACCGCGGCATTGTGCGCACGGTACGCATCGAGCCAGGCCTGCCGGCTCGCCTCGTCGCGGGACGGATCGGCGTGGCTGCCGAACATCCAGACGCGCATGGGCCGGATGCGGCGGTCGCGATAGAAGCTCACGCAACTGGCGATCCACGCATCCTCGTCGCGACAGGTGAGCACGTAGCGGGCGTCCGGGTACAGCGCGTAGATCTCGCGCCAGATCCTGAAATACGGGTTGTCGGTGAACGCGTCGAACATCTCGAACGTCGGCAGACGGAAGTCGCCTGAGTCGATCTGCCTGATGAGCGTCGCACCGTCGTCCGCTCCGGCGTAACTGCCCGGCTTGTCGCCATTCACGGCGTGATAGCCGAGGACCCTGAGCGCCTCGAACAGCGTCGTCGTCCCGGTCTTGTAGAACCCGATGCCGAAGATCTTGCCGTCGAACTGTGCCACGTGGGTTGTCCCTGGAGCTCAGCCGCGCACGCGGGCAAGTCCCTGGACCTCGTCGGCGAGGGAGGCGAGCTCACGCCGCGCCGCACCCCGCTGCTTCGGGGTCAGCGTCGCGTCGAGGTCCGTGAGCAGGTCGATCAGCGCGGCACGGCTTGCGTCTATCGCCATGCGGTACTGCGGCGTCCACAGGTCGTCCGGCCTTGCGATCAGCTGGGTCATGCGGGCGGTGAACTGCTCTCCCGAGCGGCGGTCGGCCAGCGCCGCCGCCAGCGCGTCGCGCCAGATCCGGCGGTTCTCGCGCCACTCCGCCATGAACGGCCGGGCGCGGGCCGAATATTCCTCGACCATCGCGCGTTGCGCCGGCGTGAGCGGGCCAGTGAATCGCTGCAGTGTCTTCGTGATCGACTTTTCGCGCCGGGCCCGTCGTTCCTCCGGCGTGCGCTCCGCGAACTCGCTCCAGGTCTCCTCGTCCTTGTCCTCGAGGTTGCGCATCAGCTCCGCGACCTGCCGGTCCGTCAACGTGGCGGCGACCGCAATGTAGCCGGGCGCGGCCTGCGCAAAGATGTCCCGCCAGTACTCTTCAGTCTGGCGGCTTGCCCGCTGCCAGGTCTCGCGATCCACGCGATCCTCGACCGATCCCGCGAGCCCACGCAGGAAGTCCGCATACTTCTGCAGTTCCGTCTCGCGATGCCAGTCGAGGTTGGCAGAGAGCGTGCGCTCCAGTTGCTTCGACTGCGCCGCGTCGAGCGTGACGAGGTCTTCGATGTAATAGGCGACGACGCTGTCGAGCCTCGGATAGAGCAGGCTCGCCGCGCAGCCGGAGATGGCGAGCACGACGGCGCAAAGGGCCGCCGCCCTGAAGGCGCGCGGCCACTGTCCCGGCGATTCATTTGCTGCGATGGACTGCATGCGGCAACGACTCTAGGCGCCATCCTGCGGACTGCCAAGTGGTTCGACCAGGTCCGCTCCCTGGTTTCGTGCGTCGTTGACGCGGCGACTGACCGGCCGCGCAACGAGCCCGGCCGCTGCCCAGGGAACGAGCAACCGGTCGAGCCGCTCGACGTCCGCGTTGGCCGCGTCCAGCCACTCGGCACGCGCTTCAGCCGGGATGATCACCGGCATGCGGTCGTGTACGTGGGCGACCGACGCCGCAGGTGAGGTGGTCACGATGCAGCAGGATTCGAGCGGCTCGCCACTGACAGGATCCTTCCAGGACTCCCAGAGGCCCGCCATGCCAAAGGGCTCACCGTCGGTGAAGGAGATGAAGAACGGCTGCTTGACGCTGCCGCTGCGCTGCCACTCGTAGTAACCGTCGGCGAGGACCAGGCAGCGGCGACGCTTGTAGGCGTTGCGGAACGACGGCTTCTCCCTGAGCGTCTCGCCCCGAGCGTTGATCATCCGGGCGCCGATGGACCGCTCCTTGGCCCAGGATGGCACGAGTCCCCAGTACAGCATCGCGAGCGCGCGGCGCCCGCCGTCCCCTGCCCGCACGGCGACGATGTACTGCGTAGGCGCGATGTTCCAGCGCGGCTCGACGTCGGCCGCACCTGCGACGCCGAAGAGCCGCGTCACGGCTTCGTGGGGAGAGTAGAAGGCGAAGCGGCCGCACATGGGGGAGGGAGAAGGCGGAAAGTGATTAGTGATTAGTGATTAGCGGTTAGTAAGAGCAGGAATAGTGACTGGTGATCAGGGGGTAGGGGGTAGTGAAGAGGCCGGCGCGCCGGCGGATCGCTTTCTGACTAACCGCTAACCGCTGGTCACGAACCGCTCTCCTGCTCTTGCACTACCCCCTACCCCCTGCTCACGACCCCCTTCTCCATCTACTCCCTCGTCCCCGTTCCCTTCTCCATCAGCCACACGCTGAGCGCGAAGAGCGCTGCGACCGCGACGCCCATGATCGCGAACGAGAATCCGACCGGCACGTCCGAGACGCCGAGAAAGCCGTAGCGGAAGGCGTTCACCATGTAGAGGATCGGGTTGGCGCGCGACAGGTGCTGCGCCCATTCCGGCAGCATCGTGATCGAGTAGAAGACTCCGCCGAGATACGTGAGCGGCGTCAGGATGAAGGTCGGCACGAAGGAGATCTGGTCGAAGTTCTTCGCGAACACTGCGTTGATGAACCCGCCCAGCGAAAACACCAGCGAGGTCAGCAGCACGGCACCGAACACGGCCGACAGGTGTTCGACGTGCAGGTGGGTGAAGAAGAGCGAGATCAGCGTGACCACGAGCCCGACGAGCAGGCCGCGCAGCACGCCACCCGCCACGTAGCCGAGCACGATCAGCCAGTTCGGCAGCGGCGCAACCAGCAGTTCCTCGATGTGGCGCCCGAACTTGGCGCCGAAGAAGGACGACACCACGTTGCCGTAGCTGCTGGTGATCACCGACATCATGATCAGGCCCGGCGCGATGTACTGCATGTACGTGAAGCCGCCCATGTCCCCGATCCGGCGGCCGATCAGGCTGCCGAAGATCAGGAAGTACAGCGTCGCCGTGATCGCGGGCGGCACGAGCGTCTGGCCCCAGATGCGGACGATGCGACTGAACTCGCGGATGACGATCGTGCGGAATCCGACCCAGCGCCGATCGCCCGCAGTGGCCGCCTCCGCGGCAATCGCCACCTTCGCCGCCTCGTTCACGCCGACACCGCCGGATTCGGCTGTCCGGTCCCCGCGTCCCGGCCCTCGACGAGCCGCAGGAAGAGCTCCTCGAGGCGATTCGCCTTGTTGCGCATGCTGACGATCTCGATCCCGCGAGCCGACAGCGCCGCGAAGATCTCGTTGAGGTTCTGGCCTTTCTTCACTTCGACCTCGAGCGAACCATCGCCGGCGATCGCCACGGCGTAGCCCGGCAGGTCGGGCGCCACGGCGACCGGATTCCTGACGTTCAGCACGAACACCTCGCTGTGCAGCTTGCGCAGCACGGTCGTCATGCGGTCGTTCTCGATGATGCGGCCCTCGTCGATGATGGCGATGTTGCGGCAGAGGGTCTCCGCCTCCTCGAGGTAATGCGTCGTCAGGATGATGGTCGTGCCCGCCTCGTTGATCTGCCGCAGGAACTCCCACATCGAGCGTCGCACCTCGATGTCCACGCCCGCCGTCGGCTCGTCGAGGATCAGCAACCGCGGCTCGTGAATGAGGGCGCGCGCGATCATCAGGCGCCGCTTCATGCCGCCGGACAGCGTGCGCGAAATCGCGTCGCGCTTGTCCCAGAGCTGCAGCTTCACGAGCCAGTGCTCGACGCGCTGCTTCGCGATGCGGCGCGGGATTCCGTAGAAGCCCGCCTGGTTCACCAGGATCGTGGAGACCTTCTCGAACTGGTTGAAGTTGATTTCCTGGGGTACGACGCCGAGGCACGCCTTGGCTGTCTCGAGATCGGTGTCGATGTCGTGCCCGAAGACGCTGACCTTGCCCGACGTCTTGGTCACCAGCGATGAAACGATGCCGATCGCAGTCGTCTTGCCGGCGCCGTTCGGCCCGAGCAGCGCAAAGAAGTCGCCCTGCTCCACGTCGAGATCGATGCCCTTCAGCGCGTGCACTCCGGTGCCATAGGTCTTGCTGAGCTTGCGCAGCGAAAGGGCTTGCATGGGACAGACGGGGGAGAAACGCGGGAGCGCAGCGTAATGCGCCGAACTGCCCCAGACAAGGAACGCCGGACCTGCCCGCAGGCTGCCGGCTACGGGCCTGACGGCCCGTGCCTCATCGCGAACGCGTCGGCCTCGGCGCCAGCGCCTTGGGATCGGGGCCCAGCAGGCAGATTCCGAGGCAGTGCGCCGCTTGCAGCAGCGACGCGGAATCGATCCGGGCCGCACCCTGCAACATCGCCCAGAAGCGCGGATGCGACGGCCAGCGCGGACGGACGACGTCAGGGCGGGCTGCGAACTGCGCGACTTCCGACGGGCACATCTCGTGCAGCCTGCAGTTCCGCAACCGGCGACAGCCCCAGCGCGATGCGTGTCGCAAGCGGAGCGGCGTCGGTGAGGCGCAGCGCCAGGAACAACGCAAATTGCGCGAACTCGAGGCACCTGGCCTGCCATGGCTCGCCGCCGGCCGCCATGGCGACACCCTCCTCGACCCGCAACGGCGCCAGCCGCGCCACCGGTCCGTGGTCCGCGGGCAGCTGGATCTCGAACAGCGCGAAAGGGCATGCGGCCATGCGAGCACGGGTTGCGGCATCGGTGGCGACCAGCCTGGACCGGACCGTATCGCTCCAGGCGAAGCGCGGATCGATGGACAGTTCCGGGGCCAGGGCCAGTTCGAGGTACTGCCGGTTCAGGTCGGCCAGGTCGCGGCGGATGGTCGGGGTCAGGACTCCGCCATGGGCGGCCGTCTTCCGGAGCTACCCGGATGAAATCACTGGTTGGTGACACTTGCATCTCCTGCCAAATATGGTCCAAACGGACCATATATGGTTATAGACTGCCATATATGGTCTTGTTGGACCATATATGGCGGAAATAATCAGAAACAGGGGAAGACCATGCGAATCACTGACTGTCGCTACGACCGGGACCGGCTGCGCCTCGAGGTTGCCTGCCGGCTGATCGCACACGAGGCCCGCACACAGACCATTCGTCACTGCACGGGACTGTCCGGGGACCGGATCCGCAAGCTGTACCGCCACTACATCCAGGGACTGCCCGGCCAGCGCATCCGCCGTCGCCGTGGCAAGTCGCCGCGCCAGATGACGTACTTCCGCAAGTCCGTGGAACACGAGCTGCAGGCGGCCACGCTGGGCTGCCTGCTCTGCTGCTGCGGGCTGCTCGGCAGGCCGCAGCGCCTGCCGGGACCCACCATCGAGGAGGTCGCGAGGTTCTGCGACGTGTACGAGACGTTCCTGTGCGTCTGCCCCGCCACTGCGATCAGCTTCGAGCACGCCTGGTACCTTGGCCAGGTGCTCTGTCACAGCGACGAATACGTGCTGGCAAGCTGCCCGGACTGCCGGGCCCTGTGGATCCGGGACACGCTCGAAGTCTTTCCCGACGTATGCGGGGCCTGTCGGGTCTCGCTGCAGTCCGACGTGACACAGGAGGATTGCTAGACTGCGGGCTCCACACGGAACCCGCCCCCTTGCCAGTCCCGAACGTATTCGCCGGACCCTACCTCGACCGCGCCGCGCACCTGCGCAAGGACGCGGACTTCGTCGCGGCCGCCGCGCGGGATCCGCGCAGCCTGCTCGTGCCGGTGTGGCGCTCGCGCAGCCTGGTGCGCCGGGAGGCCGACGGCTGGTCCGCTGGCCTCGTCGAGGCTCGTCACGAGTTGCGGCAGACCATCGGTGACGACGACCTCGTGATGCTGGGCCGCTTTCGCGACGTGGTCTGTTTCGCCGTGGAAGTCCATGGCGACGCGCCGCCAGCCACGCTGCCTGAGGCGACCTCGTTCGAGGACCTGCGCATCGTTGGCGGCAACCTGCCCGCCGACGAGGCGGGCCTCCTCGCCTATGCGCGGGCGATGGTCCTCTGGCGGCGGCGTCATCGCCACTGCGGGACCTGCGGCGCGCCGACGACAGTCGCAAGTGCGGGCCACGTCATGAGGTGCAGCAACGTCTCGTGCGGCGACGAGCAGTTCCCGCGACTCGACCCCGCGATCATCGTGCTGGTGACCGACGGCGAGCGGGCCCTGCTTGGCAGGCAGGCAGCGTGGCCTGCCGGCCGTTACTCGACGATCGCGGGATTCGTCGAGCCGGGCGAGAGCCTCGAGGATGCCGTCCTGCGCGAAGTGCTCGAGGAAACCGGCGTCACCGTCGTCGATGCCCGGTACCACTCGTCGCAGCCATGGCCTTTTCCGTCCTCGCTGATGATCGGCTTCACGGCCACCGCAGCGCCCGGCGCCGTGGCGAAGGCGGACGAGGAACTGGAGGACGTCCGCTGGTTCTCGCGTGCCGACATAGCCGCGGGCGACGTGGGCCTGCCGCCGCCGCAATCGGTGTCGTTCCGCCTGATAGAGGACTGGTACGACTCGGCGGCAAGCATTCCATTGCGGCAGACCCCGGGCGTCAGGCTCTGGGGCGACCCGAGTCGCTGATCGGAACGCGCCCGGGCTCGTGGGCATCGAAGTCGCCTTCGTCCTTGTGGCCGCCTTCGGCGCAGGCATCGTGGACGCCATGGCCGGCGGCGGTGGCCTCATCCAGCTGCCGGCACTGTTCGCGGTTTTTCCCAATACGCCGCACCCGACGCTGCTGGGCACCGGCAAGCTCGCGGGTCTCGCTGGCACGACCAGTGCAGCCGCGCGCTTCATCCGCCACGTGCGTATCGACTGGGGACTCGTGCTGCCGGCCGCCGGCGGCGCATTCGTCGCGGCGCTCGTCGGCGCGTGGATCGCGACCGGCATTTCCCCTGCCCGCTTCCGCGCGCTGGTCCCCGTGCTGCTCGCCGTCGTGCTGCTCTACACGCTGCTGCACAGGGACTTCGGCCGCATTCATGAGCCGCGCCGCCAGGGACGCCACGGCAGCGCGCTGGCCGCCGGTGCGGCAGGAGCAATCGGGCTCTACGACGGGTTTTTCGGCCCAGGGACAGGCAGCTTCCTCGTCTTCCTCTTCGTGCGGGCATTCGGGCTCGACTTCCTGCACGCATCGGCCTCGGCGAAGATCGTCAACGCGGCGTCCAACCTTGCTGCAATCCTGCTCTTCGGCCTGACGGGCAAGATCCTCTGGCTGCTGGGACTTGCCATGGCTGTCTGCAACGTCGCCGGCGCGCAGGTCGGAAGCCATCTCGCCATCAGGCACGGCAGCGGGTTCGTCCGCGCCGTGTTCATTGCGGTCGTCTCCTGCCTGATCGCCAAGACCGCGTGGGACGCACTCGCGCTCTCATTCTGAATTGTGTGCCCGGGCCGGATGCGGCAGGATCACGCCAACAGGCCCGCCGGCCGCGCTTCGAGAGATCCCAATGGACGTGTCGCTGGAATCCGTGCTCAGCATTGCGCTGGGAATCGGTCTTGCCGCTGCCGCAGGTTTCCGCATTTTCGTACCGCTGCTCGCGGCCGGGATCGCGGCGCGCACCGGTTTCCTGCCGCTCACTGACGGCTTCCAGTGGCTCGGCAGCACGCCCGCGCTGCTGATGCTCGGCACCGCCGCCGTCTTCGAGGTACTGGCCTATTTCATCCCGGGCGTGGACCACCTGCTCGACGTCGTCGCCGGACCGGCCGCGGTAGGCGCCGGAGTCGTGGCCAGCGCCTCGGTGATGGCGGACATCCCGCCGGCCGTGATGTGGCCGCTGGCGATCATTGCCGGCGGCGGGGTCGCGGGCCTGACGAAGGGCACCACCGCACTGCTGAGGGCCAAGTCCGGAGTCATGACCGCAGGACTTGCCAATCCGATCGTGGCGACGGTGGAAACGGTCGGCGCGACCGGCATCACAGTCCTCGCGCTGGTGGTCCCGCTGCTCTGCCTGGCGGCGATCGTCGGCCTGCTCTACTGGTCGACGAAGAAGGCAGGCCGGCTGCTCTTCGGCCGAAACCGCGGCACCGAGGTGTCGCGGGCCTGACGCCATGGCCGCGCGGCATGCCGGTGCCGGAGCCGCACTTACAATAGCCGCCATGTGCCTGATCGTGTTCGCCTGGATGAATCACCCGCGCTACCGGCTCGTCGTCGCGGCGAACCGCGACGAGTTTCACGATCGTCCTGCGGCGCCGCTCGGCTGGTGGGCCGCGGATAACCGCATGCTCGCCGGCCGCGATTTGCGGGCTGGCGGCACCTGGATCGGCGTGACGCGGGACGGTCGATTCGGGGCGGTCACCAATTTCCGCGGGATCGAAGGGCCGCCCGCGGCCGACGCGCCGTCGCGCGGCGGCCTCGTCCCGGATTACCTCGCAGGCGAAGCGACGCCCGGTGAATTTCTCGAAAAGCTGAACGGCGCGGCAACCACGTTTGCCGGATTCAACCTGCTGGCCGGCGATCGTGAATCGCTGCATTACCTTTCGAATCGGGACGTCTGCCGGCCCGCGGCGGCTTGAACCGGGAACCTACGGACTCGGCAATCACGCCCTGGACACACCGTGGCCCAGGCTCGTGCGCGCTCGCGAGCGTTTCGAGGAAGCGCTCGCCGCCGACATGCGCGGCGCGGATGAGCTCTTTGATCTTCTGTCGGATCGTGAGCCCGCAACCGTCGCGGCCTCCCCTGGTTCGAGCCTGCCTGCCGACCTGGAACGCGCGATGTCTGCGCCATTCGTGCTGCACGCGCGCTACGGGACGCGCTGCTCGACGGTGCTTCTCGCTGGACACGACGGCCGCACGGTGGCCGCAGAGAGGAGATTCGACGCCGCCGGAAACCTGACCGGCGCCACACGCGTGGAATTCGCGGCCGACGCACCGGGCGCATGAAACACCCGCAACCCGTATGTGCCCTCCGGCTCGTCGCATCGTGTCTCGCGTGCGTGGCGCTGCTCGCAAGCGCGCTGGCCTCGGCGGCGATCCTCGGCGGACCGCCGGACACCATTCGCATCGAGGTGGACGGGGTCGACCGCGCGATGGCGGACAACGTGCGCGCCTACCTTTCGCTCACCCGGTACGTGCAGCGAGACGACCTCACGGACGGACAGGTGAGACGACTCGCCGACCGCGCCGTCGACGAGGCAGCGGACGCGTTGCGCCCCTTTGGCTACTACGATCCGCAGGTGCGCAGCCGCACCACCCGCGACGGCGCAACGTGGATCGTCAGGCTGCGCATCAAGCCGGGCGAGCCGGTGTTGATGCGCGAAGTGGACGTCTCGGTCATAGGCCAGGGAAGCACGGACCCGGAGATCGGCCTGGTCGTGACGGCGAACCAGCTGCGGCCGGCGACGCGGCTGGACCACACCGCCTACGAGAAGCTCAAGAAGGACCTGGCACGAACGGCTCTCGAGCGCGGATACCTGGACGCGACGCTGACACGGCACGAGTTGCTGGTGGACCCGCCGGAGCACGTCGCGGACATTCACCTGCAGCTCGATACCGGCGGCCGCTACGAGTTCGGCAAGGTGACGATCGAGCAGGACGCGATCGACCCGAAGCTGCTGCAGGGCTTCATCCGGTTCACCGAGGGCCAGCCGTTCTCGGGCGAGCGCGTCCGCAACACACAGTTCGCACTCGAGGACAGCTACTACTTTTCGAGCGTGACGGTCACGCCGGGCGAGCGCGACCCGGCGACGCTGACGGTGCCGGTCACGATCCGCGCCGACCGCATCAAGCCCGATCGCTACAGCGTGAGCGCGGGCTTCGGCACCGACACCGGGCCGCGCGGGCAGTTCAAGTGGGACCGCAGGCTGGTGAACGACTCCGGGCACCGCTGGTCGTTCGAGAGCACGATTTCGAGCGTGCAGGCGGAGGCCGTCGCACGCTACGTGATCCCGGTCGGCGACCCTACGATGGAAAAGCTCGAGTTCTCCGCCGGCTACACGAACGAGGAACTCGGCGGCCTCACCAGCGAGCGCTACGAGGTCGCCGCCAGCCTGACGCAGGTCCGGGGAGAATGGCAGCGGGTGCTGTTTGTGGGTCTCAGCCAGGAATTGACCAGGTTTCCGGGCAACACCGACGAGCGTTCGCTGCTGCTGATCCCCGGCATCGCGATCGCGAGCCTGCCGCCGAATTTCCTGACCGGCTGGGTGCGCGACGCGGCCTATTACTTCCAGCTGTCAGGCAGCCCGGCCACGCTCGGCTCCGACGCATCCTTCCTGCGTTTCTACGCGCGCGCCGAGCACGTCTGGCCGATCCGCAGCGGCCCGTGGTATCTGCGGTTGCGCGGCGAGCTCGGCACGAGCTGGGTCGACGACTTCTCGCAGCTGCCCGCCTCGCAGCGCTTCTTCACCGGCGGCGACCGCAGCGTGCGCGGATTCGCGCTCGACTCGCTGAGCCCCAAGGACCCGAACGCCAACAACAAGGGCGACAAGGGCATCGGCGGCGAGAACATGCTCGTGGGCAGCATCGAGGTCGAGCGCGACCTGCCGAAGAATCTCCGCGGCGCGGTGTTCTTCGACACGGGCAACGCGTTCGACAGCTGGAGCACCCCGCTCGAGTACTCGGTGGGCGTCGGCATCCGCTTCAGGTTGCCGATGCTGCTGATCGGCATAGACGTGGCACAGGCGCTCTCCGAACCCGGCAAGACGCCTCGCCTCCACCTCAACATCACGCAGGTGCTGCTGTGATGCGGTGGCTGCGCTGGGCGACCTTCGCACTCGTGGTGCTGGCGGTCGGGGTTATCGCTTTCCTGACGCAGCGCCTGCTCTACACGCAGCAGGGACTCGAGTTCGCGCTGGCGCAATTGCAGCGCGTGGAGACCGCGCGCATCGAAGTGCGCGGCGCCCGTGGCGTGATCGCAGGGGCGCTATCGTTCGACCATGTAGTCGTGGACCACGCTGCCGTGCGCGTCGAAGCCCATGACATCAGCGGCACGCCGGCGTTCTTCGGCCTGCTGCGCGGGAAGCTCACGATTGCAGATGGCAGAGTCGGCCGGGTCGAGGTCCTCATCAAGGATCGCGGGCCGCAACCGGAAACGGAGATCCACTTCCTGCCCGCGTGGCTGAGCATCGTGGCGCCGGATGCAGTCGTGCGCCGGGCAGGCGTCACGCTCAAGACCGGCCAGCGGCTGCACGCCGAGAGCGTGCGTGGCGACCTGAGCATGACGCGCTGGCGCATCGACGTGGACCCGTTCGTCGTCGAGGATCCCGCTGGCAGGGTGACCGGCAACGTGTTCCTGCGTGGCACGCTGCCGCTCGGCCTGCGCGGCGAGGTTTCGGGGCGCTGGCGACTGCCAGACGAGCGCACGTATCGCTTCTCGGCCCGCGTGAAGGGCAGGCTCGACCGGCTCGGCATCGACGTGTCGCTGACCGAACCCGCGAAGCTCGCATTCTCAGGTAACGGCCTCGACCTCAATCACGAAGCGCGCGCCGTGGGCACGCTCCGCGCCGTCGAATTCGACGGATCGCCATGGGTACCCCCGGGACGACTGCCGCTGGTCAGCGGTTCCCTCTCCGTCGATGCGCGCGTCGACGCGATCGGCGTGAGCGGCACGCTGACCTCCCCGATGTTCGGCCCGGAGCAGCTGCGGGTGCGCGGCTCCGGGAAATACGCGGAGAGCGTGCTCGACGTCGTGGCCCTGAAGGCATGGATGCCGCGGTCGGGCCTGGTTGTCTCGACGGCCGGCACGGTCCGCTTCGCGGAGCACGCCCCGGTGCTGGACCTCAAGGGCGACTGGACCAGGTTCCGCTGGCCGCTTTCCGGCGACGCTTTCGTCGAAAGCGCCAGCGGCAAGTACACCTTCGGTGGTGCGCTGCCCTACGCGTTCGAACTCACGGCCCAGGCGGTCGGGCCGCAGATTCCCGCGGCCAGCTTCACCGCCGCCGGATCGATCGACCGGCAGCAACTGCTGCTCGGACGATTCGACGGGACGACGCTCGACGGCCGGCTGAGTGGTTCCGGTCGCCTGTCGTGGGACGGCGACAAGCCGTGGCGCGCGCAGCTGAACGGCAGGTCGCTCGACCTCGCGAAACTGCGTCCCGACCTGAGCGGCCGCGTGGACGTCATCGGGGAAATCGAAGGGCGCGGCTTCGAAGCCACTGCCCCCTGGACTGCGCGCGTCACGAAGCTGTCCGGCTCGCTGTACGGACGTCCACTGACCGGCAGCGGCGAGATCGCCTACCGCAACGGCACGTTCGAACTGAAGCGCATCCAGGTGGCGAACGCAGGATCGCGGGTTGACATCGACGGGCTCTGGGGCCCGAACGTGGACCTGCGCTGGAGCGCGAACCTGAAGACGCTCGCCCTCATCGATCCCGCGCTGCAGGGCGAACTCGTTTCCGCAGGGAGCGCGCGCGGCACGCAGGCTCGTCCCGACATCAAGGCCGAGGCGAGCGTGCGCAACCTTCGCTACGGCAGCCTGTCTGCCGGGTCCATCGAAGCAGACCTCGACGTCGACCTCGGTGACCAGCGTAGTTCGCGTGTCGATGTCCAGGCGAGCGGCGTGCTCGCGGGCGGACTGCTGTTCGAGGCGATGCGGCTGCAGGCGAATGGCCGGGTCGCGGATCACGACCTGAAGCTGACGGCGACATCACAAGGCGATCCGCAGCGGAAGCTGGCGGGATTCAAGGCGATCATCGCGGCCTCCGGCCGTGCCGACATCCCGGCCCGATGCATGGGCCGGGACACTGGACGAGGCCACGTTCGTGTTTCCGGACGGCGGTGCGAAGCTGGCGCAGCCCGCAGCGCTCGAAGTCGGACCGGCGCTGATCAAGTCTGCGCCGGCGTGCCTCGTGGCGGACGACGCCCGCCTTGTGCTTCGAGGGCGAATGGCAGAGGTCACCGGGATCCTGGCGCGTGCTCTACAGCGCCCAGGACTGGCCGTTGCGCCGGCTGCTCACGACGCTGCTCGGGCGCCGCGATTTCGACGGCAAGCTGCAGCTGAGCGGCTGGGCGGAGCAGCAGCCGGGTCGGGACTGGATCGGCGGAGCGGCCGTGCTCGTCGACAAGCCGACCTTCGACGTCCGGCGCAACAAGTCCCGCTCGGAGCGCGTCGAGATCGGCGGCGGACGCCTCGACCTGTTCGCGGACGAGGACGAGTTCCGCGCCGTGCTCGACATGGACATGGCGGCGAGTACGCAGCTGCGCGGCCAGGCCAAGGCTGCGCGCACACCTGGCCGGCCGCTGGCCGAGAGCCCGCTGACCGGCGAGGTCCGCGCCGAATCGTCGGTGCTGACCGCCCTGCCCCTTTTCGTCCCGGAGATCGACAGGTCCGAGGGACGTCTCGACGGGACGGTCAACGTCGGGGGGACGCTCGGCAACCCCCGGTTCGACGGCGACTTCCACCTGCGCGATGGTCGGCTCGACCTTTACCGGACCAACCTTTCGCTCACGGCCGCCACTCTCGACGGGCGGTTCGTCGGCGACTCGCTCGAGTTCGATGGACATGCCACGACGCGCAATGGCCCGGTGACGCTGACGGGTCGCTTCACCTGGCCGGATGGAGTCATGACCGGCAGCATGCGGCTCAAGGGCGACAACCTGCTCGTCGCCGACACGCCCGAATACCGTATCCAGGCCTCGCCGGACCTCGTCATCGCCGCGGAATCGGGTCTCTACGTGGTCACGGGCGAGGTGCTCATACCCAAGGCCCGCATCTCCCCGAAGGACCTGAGCACCTCGGTGACTACGTCGGACGACGAGCGCATCGTCGGGGAGGAAGTCGAGGACACCGGCCCGACGACGCTGCAGCGGGTGCGCAGCAGCATCGTCATGCGCCTGGGAGACGACGTGCGCGTGGACAGCTACGGGCTCAAGGCGAGCCTGGGCGGCGAGGTGCTCGTGACGACGGAGCCGGGAGACGTGGCGCGCGGCAACGGCGCGATCAACGTCATCGAAGGCGAATACAAGGCCTTCGGCGTCTACGTGAAGATCACGAAGGGCGTGCTGAGCTACCGCAACGCACCGCTCAACCAGCCGACGCTGGACCTCGTGGCCGAGCGCGAGATCAAGGACTCGGACATCAGGGTCGCGGTCAACGTGCGCGGACCGCTCGACAATCCGTTCGTGACGCTCACGTCCACGCCGGCGATGCCGAACAACGAGGCGCTGTCGTACCTGCTCACGGGCCGCTCGATCAACACGCTGCAGTCGAGCGAGGTGACGTCGGTCAACCGGGCGGCGGAGAGCCTGGCGATCAGCGGCGGCGGGCTGCTGCTCGGCGGGCTCGGCAGCCGGCTGGGGCTGGACGAAGTGTCCGTCGAGAGCACCGGCAGCGACGACACGCAGGTGGTGCTGGGCAAGGCCCTCTCCCCGAAGCTCTTCGTGAGCTACGGCATATCGATCGCCGAGGCGATCAACACCGTGAAGCTGCGCTACTCGCTGAACCCGCGCTGGTCGCTGAAGGCCGAGGCGGGTCTCGAGCAGAGCGCCGACATCGAATACCGCATCGAGCGGTAGCCCGGGCGTATTGACAGCCTGCTGTCAGTCTGACATCCTGCTTCGATCTTGAGCGCAACGCGTGCCACCGACGACGCATTCCAGGACGTGCTGCTGGCGCTGTTCCGGCTGCACGGCCAGGTGCTGCATGCCGCCGACGTGATGTCGGCCGACGCCGGGCTGAGCGGCGCGCGCTGGCAGGTCATGAAGGTCGTCGCGCGGCGGCCGATGACGGTCTCGCAGGTCGCACGGCGGCTCGGCCTGCAGCGGCAGAGCGTGCAGCGTACCGCCGACGGCCTGCGCGAGCAGGGGCTGGCGGAGGTGCTGCCGAACGTGGACCACGCGCGTGCCGGGCTCATCGGCCTGTCCGCAGCGGGACGACGCACGCTCGAGGCGCTGCAGCGACGGCAGCAGGCGTGGCTCGACCGCTGCCTGCGCGGCGCCACTCGCGCGGACATGGACGCCGCTGGCCGCGTCGCTCGCGGACCTCGCGGACAGGGTCGAGCGCGCGACCGCCGCGCGAGGTGCCGGACGCCGGCGACGCCGCCGAGCCCGGGCCGCGCCGGGCCGCCTCAGGAGTGAAACGACGGCTGACCGCCGCGTGATCGACGACCCGACACAGGCTTGCCGAGGAGAAAACCCATGATCGCCAGTCACCTGGTCCTGAAGTGGCTTCACATCATCGCCATGGTCTACTGGCTCGGCGGCGAGTGGGGCGTGTTCCAGACCTCCTACCACGTCACCAATCCGAAGCTGTCGCTCGAGGAGCGACGCCGGCACATGGAGACGGCCTACCGCATCGACATCCTGGCGCGGCTCGGCATCATCCTGCTGCTGCCGATCGGCCTGCACATGGGCCACAACTTCGGCGTGCAGCCGCTCGGCGGCGGCTGGCTCGTGGCGATGTGGATCCTGACCGCCGGATGGATCGCGCTGGCGCTGGCGGCCTTCGTGAAGCGCGGCACCGACGCGGGGCTCAGGCTCACGATGTTCGACGACAAGATCCGCTTCGTGCTGATCCCGGTGCTCGCCGGCGTCGCGACGTACTCGCTCGTCATGGGCCATCCGCTCACGGCCAGGTGGTATGCCGCCAAGGTGCTGATCTACTCGGGACTGCTCGTCATCGGCCTGATCCTCCGCTTCGTGATGCGCCACTGGACGGAGACCTTCCGTCAACTGGCCGCCGGCGGGCCGCGGCCCGACCTCGAGGCGAAGCTCACCCGCGAGATCCGCATCTCGCGTCGCCTCGCCTACGTGTACTGGATCGGCATCGGGTCGGTCGCGTTCATCGGGACCACGAAGTTCTTCTGATCGGGGGCCGGCCGGGCCTTCGACGGCGCCCGGTGACCGGCGCACTTGACACGGCTTGCATAATTATGCACATTTGCGCGGTTTTTATTCACCGCTGCGAGCCGCAACACCTTGGCCACCGACCTCAATGCCCAGAACCTGCGACGGGACGCGATCGTGCGCATCCTGCGGCTGGGCGCGGTCGGCCGGCAGGCGGAGCTGGTCGAACTGCTGCATCGCGAGGGTTTCGACGCGACGCAGTCGAGCGTCAGCCGCGACCTGCGTGAGCTCGGCGTGGTCAAGGGCGCGGACCGGTACCTGCTGCCGGCCGCCGAGGATGCGCTGACGCCCAGCCATTTCGAGGACGTCCGCTCCTTCATGAAGGGCTACCGTGCGGCCGGCCCGACGCTGACGGTGCTGCGCACGACGACGGGAGCCGCACAGAGCGTCGCCATCGCGATCGACAAGGCGCACTGGCCGGAGATCGTCGGCACGATCGCCGGCGACGACACGATCTTCATCGCGACGGAGAGCATGCGCGCGCAGCGCAAGCTGCACGACCACCTCCGTTCCACCTTCGGACGCTGAGACTCCCCATGACCCAGACTGCTGCGGGCGCCAGGCCCATCCTGCTCGCTTTTTCCGGCGGCCTCGACACGTCGTTCTGCGTGCCATGGCTCGCGGAGACCTACGGTCGCCCGATCGTGACGCTCACTGTCGACACGGGCGGCATCGACGCCGCGGCCGCCCGCGTGCTCGAGGAGCGGTCGCGCACGCTCGGCGCCGTGGCGCATCACCTCGTCGACGCGCGGCAGGCGTATTTCGACCAGGTGATCCGCTTCCTGATCATGGGCAACGTGCGGCGCGGCGGCCTCTACCCGCTGTGCGTCGGCGCCGAGCGGGTGCTGCAGGCGCAGACCGTGGCGCAGTGGGCGCGCAAGCTCGGCACCGACGTGGTCGCACACGGCTCGACGGCCGCGGGCAACGACCAGGTCCGTTTCGAGGTCGCGCTGCGCACGCTCGCCCCCGAGCTCGAGATCCTGGCGCCCGTGCGTGATCGCGCGTTCAAGCGGCCCGAGCAGCTCGAGTACCTCGAATCCCGCAAGCTTCCGGTGCCGCCGTTCGGCGCCGCGTACTCCGTCAACCGCGGCCTGTGGGGCACGACCATCGGCGGCAAGGAGACGCTCACCTCGGACGGCTGCATTCCCGACAGCGCCTGGGTGCTGACGAAGGACGCCTTCACCAGGCCGCAGGCACCCGCCCGTCACACGATCGGCTTCGAGGCCGGAATTCCCTGCTCGCTCGACGGCAGGCGGACCGATCCGGTCAGCCTCATCGAGCAGGTCGAGGCGATCGGCGCGACGTTCGGCGTGGGTCGCGGCATCCACCTCGGCGACACGATCATCGGCTTCAAGGGACGCGTGGCGTTCGAGGCGCCCGCGGCCGAGGTACTGCTCACCGCGCACCGCGAGCTCGAGAAGCTGGTGCTCTCGGCGCGACAGGCGCGCATGAAGGACACGCTCGCGTCGCCCTACGGCGACCTCGTGCACGAAGGCCAGCACCTCGACCCGGTGTGCCGCGACATCGAGGCCTTCATGATCTCCTCGCAGCAGCGCGTCACCGGCGAGGTCCACGTGCTGTTCCGTCCGGGCGCCGCGTTCGTCGAAGGCGTGACCTCGCCGTACTCGCTGATGAAGGCGTCGAAGGGCGCCTACGGCGAGTCGGCAGGCGAGTGGACCGCCGAGGAAGCGCACGGCTTCTCCAAGATGCTGGCGCTGCCGGGAATCTTCTACACGCGAGCCGGCCGGCAGCCGCAAGGAGCGGAGTGACCGCCATGCAGATGAGAACCGTCGTCGTCGACAAGATCGCCTCGATCGCGCAGGCCTGCGGCCTCGGTCACGAGATCCGCGTCGCCACCACCGACTTCCCCTGCGAAGAGGGTGTCGTGCTGGTGGTCGAGATCCTCGACAACAAGTCGACCTACAACACGCTCGAGCTCACCAGCGGTCGCATGGCCAAGGTGTCGCGCGGCGACGTGATCGTGGGTGCGCTCGGGCATCGCCAGGCCCTGTTCGGCTACTCCGGCCACATCCCGGAGAAGGTCTCGGCCGGCGACGTGCTGCAGGTGCTCAACATCGGCGGCGTGCTCGGCATCTGCGATTCGGTGAACCCGGACAAGGGCAAGCCCTTCAACTGCCGGGTCATCGGCTGCGTGCTGCAGTTCCCGTTCCTCGGCGAGCGGATCGGCGTGCCCGCCAAGGTCGGGCATCGCCGGCTCGATTACGCCGCGCCGCTCGACACGCACGGCATCCCGGTCGTTGCGCTCGCCGGCACCTGCATGGAAGCGGGCAAGACCGCGGCCGCGTGCGCGATCGTAAGCCGCATGCGTCACCGCGGCCTTGCGGTGCACGCGTTCAAGGCCACCGGCGTGTCGCTCCGGCGTGACGTCCTTGCAATGGAGGACTCGGGCGCAAGGCGCAGCATGATCTTCACCGACCTCGGCATCGTGACGACGACGGCGAAATCGGGCCCGGCGCTCACGCGGACGATGCTGACCGAAATGACGCAGGGACGACCGGACGTCGTGGTCTTCGAACTCGGTGACGGCATCCTCGGCGCGTACGGGGTCGAGTCCATCCTCGCCTCCAGGGACATCCGCGATACGCTGTCCGCGGTGATCCTCTCCGCGAACGACCCGGTGGCTGCCTGGGGCGGCGTGAAGCTGCTGCGCGAGCGTTTCGAGATCGAGCCCTGCGCCGTCACCGGCCCCGCGACGGACAACGCGGTCGGCGTGAACATCATCGAGGAACAGATGGGCGTGCGCGCGCTGAACGCCATCACGTCCGGCGCCGCGCTCGGCGACCACATCATCGACAGCCTCGGCCTCGGAGCGCAGCTCTCGCGGGCGGCCTCGGAATGACGACGCGCATCCCGGCGATCGTGCTCGGCGGCACCGGCTACGTGGCCGGTGAACTGCTGCGCCTGCTCGCGACGCATCCGTACCTCGACCTCGCGGCCGTGGCGTCCGACAGCCAGCCCGACGAGCCGGTGGCGCAGTTCTTCCGTCACCTGCAGCCCGTGCTGCCGCACCTGCGGTTCGCAGGCCATGACGAAGTGCTGGAGTACGTTGCGGCGAATCCCGTGACGGCGGTTTTCTCGGCCGCCCCTCACGGCGTGTCCGCCGGATTGATCGACAAGCTGCTCGGCGCGGCGGAACAGGCTGGAACGAACCCGCGGGTCGTCGATATTTCCGCGGATTTCCGCTACACGAACGCGGCGGCGTACGAAGCCGTCTACAAGCACGCGCACGGCGCTCCGCATCGCATCGCCGGGTTCACGTGCGCGGTGCCCGAGCACCTGAACGCGCTCCACACGCCGCACGTCGCCCATCCGGGATGCTTCGCCACTGCCGTGCTGCTTGCGAGCGTGCCGCTGCTTTCGCTCGGCCTCGCGGAGCCGCGGCTGTTCGTGACCGGCGTCACCGGCAGCACGGGCTCCGGCCGGCAACCCACCGCAGGCACGCATCACCCGCAGCGACACGGCGACTTCTACGCGTACAGCGCACTGTCGCACAGGCATGCGCCGGAGATCACGGAGCTGGCTCGCGCGGCGTCCGGAGTCGAGGCCGAGTTCAACTTCGTGCCGCATTCCGGTCCGTTCGCCCGCGGCATCCACGTGACCGTGCAGGCCACCGCCCGCGAGCCACTGACGAGCCACGAGCTCACGTCCGCGCTCCGCGAATACTACGACCAGTCCGTCTTCGTCCGCGTGGGCGGCGAACCGCCCCGCATCAAGGACGTGACGGCCAGCAACTTCGCGCAGCTCGCCGGTGTCGCGCACGGGCGCAGCGTCGCTGTCGTGTGCGCGATCGACAACCTGACGAAGGGCGCGGCGGGCGGCGCCGTGCAGTGGATGAACCGGATGCTCGGCTACGAGGAGACGGCAGGCCTGATGCTGCCGGCCCCTGGATGGACGTGATGGCCGATCACCTGGCGCCGGTCTACGCGCAGTGGCCGATCGACGTGGTGGACGCGTCGGGCGTGCACCTGCACACGCGGGACGGACGCCGGATCCTCGATCTCTATGGCGGCCACGCGGTGGCCGCGCTCGGTTACTCGCATCCCCGCTGGCTCGCCGCGCTCGAGAAGCAGGCGCGGTCGCTGCTGTTCCAGAGCAACGCCGTGCCGCTCGAGGTTCGTTCGCGGGCGGCGATGCGGCTGTCGCACTTCGCGGGACTCGGCCTGAACACGGTGTTCTTCGTCAATACCGGCGCAGAAGCGAACGAGAACGCGCTCAAGCTCGCGCTCAGGATCACCGGACGACGCAAGGTGGTGGCTGTCGAGGGCAGTTTCCACGGGCGCACGGCGGCCGCGGGCGCCGTCACCTGGGGCGCGGCGAAGAAATGGTACGGCTTTCCGCAGATGCCGTTCGACGTCGAATTCATCCCGCGGGGCGACGTCGATGCGATCGCGCGGGTGGTCGGCACCGACACCGCCGCCGTGATCGTCGAGCCGGTGCAGGGCGTGGCCGGCGCCGTCGACCTCGGCGCCGCGTTCCTCGCTGCACTGCGCGCCCGCTGCAGCGAGACCTGCGCGCTCCTCATCTGCGACGAAGTGCAGTGCGGCATGGGCCGCACGGGCTTTCCGTTCGCGGCCAACATGCACGGCATCGCGCCGGACATGATCACGACGGCCAAGGCGCTCGGCGCGGGCTTTCCCTGCTCGGCGCTGCTGATGGCGGACCACGTCGCGGCGCACCTGAAGACGGACGACCTCGGCACCACGTTCGGCGGCGGGCCGCTCGCCTGCGCGCTGATCGAGGCGGTCGTGGACATCATCGAGTCCGAAGGCCTGCTCGGCAACGTGCGCCGCCGCGGGCAGCAGCTGCGCGAGACCTGCGTCGTCGGGCCGGTCGAGTCCGTGCAGGGCGCCGGCCTGCTCGCCGGACTTCGCACTCGTCGCCCGGCAAAGGACGTGCAGCGGGAACTGCTCGCGCTGCGACATCCTGACCGGCACCAGCGCCGACCCGAACGTCGTGCGCGTCCTGGCGCCCTACGTGCTCGAGGAGCAGCATGTCGCGCAACTGCGCGACGCGCTCGCCTCTCTGCCTTCCTGAATCCGGGGCGCAGCCCTCCTCACTATCCCCTATCCCCTGATCACTGATCACTTCCCATGCAGCGCTTCCTCGACCTCGACGATTTCACGCGCGACCAGGTCGCCGACCTGATCGCACTCGCCCGCCGGCTGCAGGAGCACCCGGAGCCGCAGGCGCTTGCCGGAAAGATCCTCGGGTTGCTGTTCATGAACCCGTCGCTGCGGACGTTGTCGTCGTTCCAGGCGGGGATGATGCGACTCGGCGGGTCGTCGTTCGTCGTGACTCCGGGCCAGGGCACGTGGCAGGTCGAGACCCGCACCGGCGCGGTGATGAACGCCGGCGCCGCCGAGCACGTGCGCGAGGCGATCCCGGTGCTCGCGTCCTACTGCGACGCGCTCGGCATCCGCTCGTTCGCCGAGGGCAAGGACCTCGCGGCCGACATCGCGGAGACGCAGTTCCGGCTGATGGCGGATCTGTGCGACAAGCCGTTCGTGAACATGGAATCCGCGATGAACCATCCCTGCCAGTCGCTCGCCGACTGGAAGACGATGGACGACCTCGCCGTCCCGCGCCAGGGCAGGTTCGTGTTGAGCTGGGTCTACCACCCGCGTGCGCTGCCGCTCGCCGTGCCCGCCGCGACGCTGCACATGGCCGCGCAGCGCGGCATGGAAGTCGTGGTGCTGCGGCCCGATGGCTACGCGTTGCCGGAACAGGTCATGGCCAAGGCGCGGGCGGCAGCGAAAGCGTCGGGCGGCTCGGTGGGCGAAACCAGCGATCGTGCCAGCGCGCTCGCCGGTGCCCACGTGCTCTATGCCAAGGAATGGGGCTCGCCGGAGTGCTACGGAGACGCGGCGGCCGAGGCGCTGCTGCGGGAACCGCTGCAGGACTGGTGCGTGCGCGAGGACTGGTTCGACGGCGCCCGCCCCGATTGTCATTTCATGCACTGCCTGCCCGTGCGCCGCAACGTCGCCGTCGCGGACGCAGTGCTCGACGGACCGCGCAGCCGCGTCATACCGGAGGCGGCGAACCGCATGGTCGTGCAGATGGCCGTGCTCTACAGGCTACTCAAGGGGTAATTCGGACGATGATTGCACACAAGGGAGAACAGGCCGTCACCGTGCGCGCGCTCAGGGGCGCCGCGCCGTACATCCACATGTACAAGGGCAAGGTCTTCGTCATCAAGGCGGGTGGCGGCGCGTTTCGCGACGCGGCGACGATGCGCGCCTTCATCGAGCAGGTCGCCATCCTGCATCACCTCGGCATACGCGTCGTGCTGGTGCACGGCGGCGGTCCGCAGCTCGACGAGCTGACGGCAAAGCTCGGAGTCCCGACGCGCATGGTGCAGGGACGCCGCGTCACCGACGCCGACGCGATCGACGCGACGAGCATGGTCCTGAACGGCCTGATCAACACTCGCCTGCTGGCTCTCTGCCGCGGGTTCGGCATCTCCGCGCTGGGGCTCAGCGGCGTGGACGGCGGCCTCGTTACCGCGCACCGCCGTGCACCGGTCACGCTCGCGAGCGGCGAGGTGGTCGACTACGGAATGGTCGGCGACATCGACGCCGTCGACGCCACGGTGATCACGCGCCTGCTCGACGCCGGCTTCCTGCCGGTCGTGAGCCCGCTGTCCGCCGACGGCACCGGCCAGCTGCTCAACATCAACTCGGACACCGTTGCGGCCGCGATCGGCGGCGCACTGGTCGCCGAGAAGCTGATCCTCTGCACCGGTGCGCCCGGGATCCTCGAACGCCTCGACGATCCGCGCTCGCTCATTTCCTACACGGACGTGGCCGGGCTGCGGCGGCTGCGCGAGGAACGCGCGCTGTCGGACGGCATGCTGCCGAAGTCGAGCGCGATCGAGTCGGCCATCCGCGGCGGAGTGCGGCGCGTGCACGTGATCTCCTACGCGGCACCGGACGCGCTGCTCGCCGAAGTGTTCACCAACGAGGGCACCGGCACGCTCGTGGTAGCCGACACCAAGGCGCTGAGCCCGGCGGAGCAGGGAGCGCTCTGATG
>CAVTDU010000034.1:0-25086 GCA_963733565.1 uncultured Gammaproteobacteria bacterium | reverse complement strand
CCGGCCCGACCGGCGTGTCCTGGCCAAAAATTGGACTGACGCCGGGCTTTATCTTCCGCAGTCCGCCCCCAGACAGGGCGGTAACGCAGCCCCTCTCGGGAGCCCTGACCTCATGCGAACCGACAAACTGACCAGCAAGTTCCAGATGGCCCTCGCCGACGCCCAGTCTCTGGCGCTCGGCCGCGACCACCAGTTCATCGAGCCCGCCCACCTGATGCTGGCGCTGCTCGACCAGCAGGGCGGCACCGTGCGCCCGCTGCTCGACAAGTCCGGTGCCAACGTCAACCGGCTGCGCTCGCAGCTCGGCGAGGCGCTCGACAACCTCGCGAAGGTCGAAGGCGCCGGCGGCGAGGTTCATTTCTCGAACGACCTCGGCAAGGTGCTGAACCTGACCGACAAGCTCGCGCAGAAGCGCGGCGACCAGTACATCTCGAGCGAGCTGTTCGTGCTCGCGGCCCTCGAGGACAAGGGGCCGCTCGGCAAGATCCTGCGTGACTGCGGCGTCGTGAAGGGCGCGATCGAGCGCGCGATCGACGAAGTGCGCGGCGGCGAGAAGGTCACCGACGCAAACGCCGAGGAGCAGCGGCAGGCGCTGGAGAAGTACACGATCGACCTGACCGAGCGGGCCGAGCAGGGCAAGCTCGACCCGGTGATCGGCCGCGACGACGAGATCCGCCGCACCATCCAGGTGCTGCAGCGACGCACCAAGAACAACCCCGTGCTGATCGGCGAGCCCGGAGTCGGCAAGACCGCGATCGTCGAGGGACTCGCGCAGCGCATCGTCAATGGCGAAGTCCCCGAGGGGCTCAAGGACAAGCGCATCCTCTCGCTCGACATGGGCTCGCTGATCGCGGGCGCCAAGTTTCGCGGCGAGTTCGAGGAGCGCCTGAAGGGCGTGCTGAACGACCTCTCGAAGCAGGAAGGCCGCGTGATCCTGTTCATCGACGAGCTGCACACCATGGTGGGCGCCGGCAAGGCCGAGGGCGCGATGGACGCCGGCAACATGCTCAAGCCCGCGCTCGCTCGCGGCGAGCTGCATTGCGTGGGCGCGACGACGCTCGACGAGTACCGCAAGTACATCGAGAAGGACGCGGCGCTCGAGCGCCGCTTCCAGAAGGTGCTGGTGGGCGAGCCCTCGGTGGAGGACACGATCGCCATCCTGCGTGGGCTGAAGGAGCGCTACGCCGTTCACCACAAGGTCGAGATCACCGATCCGGCCATCGTGGCCGCCGCGACGCTTTCGCACCGCTACATCACGGACCGGCAGTTGCCCGACAAGGCCATCGACCTGATCGACGAGGCGGCGTCGCGCATCCGCATGGAAATCGACTCGAAGCCCGAGGAGATCGACCGGCTCGACCGGCGCATGGTGCAGCTCAAGATGGAGCGCGAGGCGCTGAAGAAGGAAAGCGACGAGGCCTCGAAGAAGCGCCTGCAGGCGCTCGACGAACAGCTCGGCGAGCTCGAGCGGGAACATGCGGATCTCGAGGAGATCTGGAAGGCGGAGAAGGCCTCGGCGCAGGGCGCCGCGCAGATCAAGGAGGAACTCGAGCGTGCGCGTCTCGACTTCGAGGCCGCGCGCCGCGCCGGAGACCTGACCCGCATGTCCGAGTTGCAGTACGGGAAGATCCCGGAGCTCGAGAAGCGCGTCCAGGCCGCGCAGGATGCGGAGACCAAGGCGCCGACGCTCGTGCGCAACAAGGTCACGGACGAGGAGATCGCCGAGGTGGTCTCCAAGTGGACCGGCATTCCCGTGTCGAAGATGCTCGAAGGCGAGCGCGAAAAGCTCCTGCACATGGAGGAGGCGCTCGGCAAGCGTGTCGTGGGGCAGGACGAGGCGGTGAAGGCCGTGTCCGATGCGATCCGGCGCTCGCGCGCGGGCCTGTCGGATCCCGACCGGCCGAACGGTTCCTTCCTGTTCCTGGGCCCGACCGGAGTCGGCAAGACGGAGCTCTCGAAAGCGCTGGCCGAGTTCCTGTTCGACACCGAGGAGGCGCTGGTCCGCATCGACATGTCCGAGTTCATGGAGAAGCACTCCGTGGCGCGCATGATCGGCGCGCCGCCCGGATACGTCGGCTACGAGGAGGGCGGCTATCTCACCGAGGCCGTCAGGCGTCGCCCGTACTGCGTGATCCTGCTCGACGAGGTCGAGAAGGCGCACCCGGACGTGTTCAACGTGCTGCTGCAGGTGCTCGATGACGGGCGTCTCACCGACGGGCAGGGCCGCACGGTCGATTTCCGCAATGCGGTCATCATCATGACGTCGAACCTCGGTTCGCAGCTCATCCAGGAGCTGTCGGGCGAGGGCAATTACTCCAGGATGAAGGCGGCGGTCATGGAGGTCGTCGGGCAGCACTTCCGGCCGGAGTTCATCAATCGCGTGGACGAGGTCGTCGTGTTCCATCCGCTCGGGACGCGAGCAGATCCGTTCGATCGTGGACATCCAGGTCGGCTTCCTGCGCAAGCGGCTCGCCGATCGCGACATGCACCTCGAACTCGACGACGCGGCCCGCGACCTGCTCGGCGAAGCCGGCTTCGACCCGGTGTACGGAGCGCGGCCGCTCAAGCGTGCCATCCAGCACCAGCTCGAGAACCCGCTCGCGCAGTCCATCCTGCGCGGCGACTTCGGGCCGGGAGACCAGGTGCTGGTCACGGTCAAGGACGGGCATCTGGCGTTCGAGCGACGCGCTGTCGCAGATCCGCGGCCGGCCCCGCGTGCGAAGACGGCCTGACGGCCGGCCGCTCGGCAGGATCCTGCGTGACTGCGGCGTCGTGAAGGGCGCGATCGAGCGCGCGATCGACGAAGTGCGCGGCGGCGAGAAGGTCACCGACGCAAACGCCGAGGAGCAGCGGCAGGCGCTGGAGAAATACACGATCGACCTGACCGAGCGGGCCGAGCAGGGCAAGCTCGACCCGGTGATCGGCCGCGACGACGAGATCCGCCGCACCATCCAGGTGCTGCAGCGACGCACCAAGAACAATCCCGTGCTGATCGGCGAGCCCGGAGTCGGCAAGACCGCGATCGTCGAGGGGCTCGCGCAGCGCATCGTCAACGGCGAAGTCCCCGAGGGGCTCAAGGACAAGCGCATCCTCTCGCTCGACATGGGCTCGCTGATCGCGGGCGCCAAGTTTCGCGGCGAGTTCGAAGAGCGCCTGAAAGGCGTGCTGAACGACCTCTCGAAGCAGGAAGGCCGCGTGATCCTGTTCATCGACGAGCTGCACACCATGGTCGGCGCCGGCAAGGCCGAGGGCGCGATGGACGCCGGCAACATGCTCAAGCCCGCGCTCGCGCGCGGCGAGCTGCATTGCGTGGGCGCCACGACGCTCGACGAGTACCGCAAGTACATCGAGAAGGACGCGGCGCTCGAGCGCCGCTTCCAGAAAGTGCTGGTCGGCGAGCCCTCCGTGGAGGACACGATCGCCATCCTGCGTGGCCTGAAGGAGCGCTACGCCGTTCACCACAAGGTCGAGATCACCGACCCGGCCATCGTGGCCGCCGCGACGCTTTCGCATCGCTACATCACGGACCGGCAGTTGCCCGACAAGGCCATCGACCTGATCGACGAGGCGGCGTCCCGCATCCGCATGGAAATCGACTCCAAGCCCGAGGAGATCGACCGGCTCGACCGGCGCATCGTGCAGCTCAAGATGGAGCGCGAGGCGCTCAAGAAGGAAAGCGACGAGGCCTCGAAGAAGCGCCTGCAGGCTCTCGACGAACAGCTCGGCGAGCTCGAGCGGGAACACGCGGACCTCGAGGAGATCTGGAAGGCGGAGAAGGCCTCGGCGCAGGGCGCCGCGCAGATCAAGGAGGAACTCGAGCGCGCGCGCTCGACTTCGAGGCGGCGCGCCGCGCTGGAGACCTGACGCGCATGTCCGAGTTGCAGTACGGGAAGATCCCGGAGCTCGAGAAGCGCGTCCAGGCCGCGCAGGATGCGGAGACCAAGGCGCCGACGCTGGTGCGCAACAAGGTCACGGACGAGGAGATCGCCGAGGTCGTCTCCAAGTGGACCGGCATCCCCGTGTCGAAGATGCTCGAAGGCGAGCGGGAAAAGCTCCTGCACATGGAAGATGCGCTCGGCAAGCGTGTCGTCGGGCAGGACGAGGCCGTGAAGGCCGTGGCCGATGCGATCCGACGCTCGCGCGCGGGCCTGTCGGATCCCGACCGGCCGAACGGTTCCTTCCTGTTCCTGGGCCCGACAGGCGTCGGCAAGACGGAGCTGTCGAAGGCGCTGGCCGAGTTCCTGTTCGACACCGACGAGCGCTGGTCCGCATCGACATGTCCGAGTTCATGGAGAAGCACTCCGTGGCGCGCATGATCGGCGCGCCGCCCGGATACGTCGGCTACGAGGAGGGCGGCTATCTCACCGAGGCGGTCAGGCGTCGCCCGTACTGCGTGATCCTGCTCGACGAGGTCGAGAAGGCTCACCCGGACGTGTTCAACGTGCTGCTGCAGGTGCTCGACGACGGGCGTCTCACCGACGGGCAGGGCCGCACGGTCGATTTCCGCAACGCGGTGATCATCATGACGTCGAACCTCGGTTCGCAGCTCATCCAGGAGCTGTCGGGCGAGGGCAATTACTCCAGGATGAAGGCGGCGGTCATGGAGGTCGTCGGGCAGCACTTCCGGCCGGAGTTCATCAATCGCGTGGACGAGGTCGTGGTGTTCCATCCGCTGGGACGCGAGCAGATCCGTTCGATCGTGGACATCCAGGTCGGCTTCCTGCGCAAGCGGCTCGCCGATCGCGACATGTACCTCGAGCTCGACGATGCGGCCCGCGACCTGCTCGGCGAAGCCGGCTTCGACCCCGTCTACGGAGCGCGGCCGCTCAAGCGTGCCATCCAGCACCAGCTCGAGAACCCGCTCGCGCAGTCCATCCTGCGCGGCGACTTCGGGCCGGGAGACCAGGTGCTGGTCACGGTCAAGGACGGGCAACTGGCGTTCGAGCGACGCGCTGTCGCCGATCCGCGGCCGGCCCCGCGTGCGAAGACGGCCTGACGGCCGGTTTGCGTCATTGGTTCCGCCACGAGCGGGTTCGAGGGCCGGGTGTTGTCCGCAGGAACGCCGTAAACCCTTCCGTGGGGGCTTCGGCCGCGACATCCATGTCGCGGACGATCCTGCGGACAACACCCGGCCCTCGAACCCGCTCGTGGCGTGATCGTGCTCCGCACTCCCGGCGTCGAACGCCGATTTCGCCGCGGCGCGTCCCGTATAATCGCGCGCTCGCGGCGAGAGCCTGATCGAGACGAGTAACCTGGACCGACCCATGCCGATCTACGAATACCAGTGCCAGAAGTGCGCTCATCACCTCGAGGCGTTGCAGAAGATCTCTGACAAGCCGCTGCGCGAGTGCCCCGAATGCGGCAAGCACACGCTGAAGCGCCTGATGTCCGCGCCGATGTTCCGCCTGGCGGGCAGCGGCTGGTACGAGACCGACTTCAAGTCGGACAAGGAGCAGAAGCGCAATCTTGCGGAGAAGGGCGAGGCCGAGGCGCCGAAGGGTGACTCGAAGCCCGACGTGAAAGTCGATGCGAAGCCCGACGCGAAGCCTGAATCCAAGCCCGACGCCAAGGCGGAGTCGAAGCCGGCAACGTCCGGCGCTGCGAGGTCGCGAACGACGGTGAGCAAGCCCGGCCTGAAGGCCGGCGCGCGCGCCAAGGCGACACGGCCTGCTCGCAAGACCGCGCTGAAAAGCGGCAAGAAGCGCTGAAGGTCATCGTCGTGAGCAGCGATCCGCTGGAAATGCTGCAGCCGCATGACGAGCGGCCGCACAGTCGTGCGCGGTCGATACGCAATTACCTGATCGGCGGATTGCTGGTCTGGATCCCGATCATGGTGACGGTCTGGGTCGTCCGGTTCCTCGCCAGGATCCTCGACCAGTCGCTGCTGCTGCTGCCGCCGCCGTGGCGGCCTGAGGCCCTGTTCGGGACGTATGTGCCGGGCCTGGGCGTCATCCTGTCGTTGCTGCTGCTGCTGCTCACCGGGGTGGTGGTCAAGAACCTGTTCGGCGGGCGGATGGTCCGCGGGCTCGAGTCGCTGGTGCGGCGGGTCCCGGTGATCGGCCCTGTCTACAGCGGTGCCAAGACCTTCAGCGAGACCGTGCTCACCGACAAGGGCAGTTCGTTCAAGCAGGTGGTGATGGTCGAGTTTCCGCGCAAGGGCGTGTTCAGCATCGGCTTCATCACGTCCGAGGACCTCGAGGAAGTGCAGGCCAGGACGGCCCAGGACGTGACCTGCGTGTTCGTGCCGACCACCCCCAATCCCACGACCGGATTCATCATTCTCGTGCCGCGGGACGAGGTGGTCCGCCTGGACATGACGGTGGACGACGCATTCAAGATGCTGCTGACACTGGGCGTTGTCGTCCCGAAATGGCGCAACAAGCCCGTCGACGATCGTCTTGCGCCGCAGCAGATCGAACCGTAACATCCCGTCCCTCCTGAAAATTCCGGCTCCGGGGCGCCGGTAGATCCGCCCCGAAACATCATGCCCATGCGCACCCACTATTGCGGCGAGGTCAACGAGCACCTCGTCGGTTCCACGGTCTCCGTCGCGGGCTGGGTCCACCGGCGCCGTGACCACGGCGGCGTGATATTCGCCGACGTGCGCGATCGCGAAGGCCTGCTGCAGGTCGTATTCGATCCGGACGCCGCGGCCGTGTTCGCCGAGGCCGAGCGCCTGCGCGGCGAATGGGTCGTCAAGGTGACGGGCCTCGTGAGGCCGCGCCCGGCAGGCACGGCCAACGCGAACCTCGCCTCCGGCCAGGTCGAGCTGCTGGCTCGCGAGATCGAGGTGCTCAATCGCGCCGAGCCGATCCCGTTCCAGCTGGACGAGGACGTCAAGGAAGAGACCCGGCTCAAGTTCCGTTACATCGACCTGCGCCGCGAGGAAATGCAGAAGCGCCTGCGCCTGCGCCACTCGGTGACGCGCACGATGCGCGAGTACCTCGACGGCCACGGCTTCATCGACGTCGAGACGCCGATGCTGACCAAGGCGACGCCCGAGGGCGCGCGCGACTACCTCGTGCCGAGCCGCACGCAGCCCGGCAAGTTCTTCGCGCTGCCGCAGTCGCCGCAGATCTTCAAGCAGCTGCTGATGATGTCGGGCTTCGACCGCTACTACCAGATCGTGCGCTGCTTCCGCGACGAGGACCTGCGCGCGGATCGCCAGCCGGAGTTCACGCAGCTCGACGTCGAGACTTCGTTCCTGACGCGCGACGAGATCACGGGCCTGATGGAAGGCCTGGTGCGCGAGATATTCCACAAGGTGCTTGGGCTTGCGTTGCCGGATCCGTTCCCGCGCATGAGCTACGCGGAGGCCATGCGCCGCTACGGGTCGGACAAGCCGGACCTGCGCATCCCGCTCGAACTCGTGGACGTCGCGGACCTGGTGCGCGACAGCGAGTTCAAGGTGTTCGCCGCGCCTGCCGCCGACAAGGACGGCCGTGTGGCAGCGCTGCGCGTACCGGGCGGCGGCGAGAAGCTGTCGCGCAAGCAGATCGACGATTGCACGGCATTCGTCGCGCGCTACGGCGCGAAGGGGCTCGCGTACGTGAAGGTCAACGACGCCGCGAAGGGGCGTGACGGCCTGCAGTCGCCGATCCTCAAGTTCCTCTCGGACGCCGCCGTCGCCGGCCTGCTGGAGCGCACCGGCGCGCAGACGGGCGATCTCGTGTTCTTCGGCGCGGACAAGGCCAAGGTCGTGAACGACGCGCTCGGAGCGCTCAGGCTCAAGATGGGCCAGGACCTCGGGATGGTCGAGTCCGGCTGGCGTCCGCTGTGGGTCATGGATTTCCCGATGTTCGAATGGGATCCGGACGGCAAGCGCTGGGCGGCGATGCATCACCCGTTCACGTCTCCGGTCAACGACGACGCGGCGGCCCTCAAGGCCGACCCCGGCGGTGCGCTCGCACGCGCCTACGACATGGTGCTGAACGGCTCGGAGATCGGCGGCGGCTCGGTGCGTATCCACCGCAACGACATGCAGTCGACCGTGTTCGAGCTGCTCGGCATCGGCGCCGAGGAAGCGCAGAAGAAGTTCGGCTTCCTGCTCGACGCCCTCAAGTACGGGGCTCCACCGCACGGCGGCATCGCATTCGGCCTCGACCGGCTCGCCATGCTGATGGCCGGAGCGGAATCGATTCGCGACGTCATCGCGTTCCCGAAGACGCAGACCGCCACGTGCCCGCTCACCGATGCGCCGACCGAAGTGTCGGAACAGCAGTTGCGCGAGCTGCACATTCGCGTGCGGCTGCCAGCGAAGGAATAATGGCCGCCGAGCCCGTCGTTCTCGTCCACGGCCTGTGGATGAACGGGCTCGTGTTCAGCGTGCTGCGCCAGCGGTTGCAGCACGATCACGGCTTCGACGTACACACCTTCACGTATCCGACGCTGCACGGCGACCTCGGCCGGGTCTCGTCGAAGCTTGCGGACTTCGCGGGCCGCGTCGGTGGCGGCCGACCGGTGCATCTCGTCGGACACAGCCTCGGCGGGGCTCTCGTCTACCGCGCGCTGCGCGATCGCGCCGCGGCCTTCGGCGGCAACGCGGTGCTGCTCGGCGCACCGCTGAACGGCAGCAGGGCGGCGCGCAGCGCGTCGCAGTGGCCGATGCTGCGCCCGCTGCTCGGCCCGCACGTGTTGAAGGAACTGGCGCCCGAGTGCGACCGCTGCTGGGACGGGCAGGGCGCTGTCGGTGCGATCGCAGGCACGCTGCGTGTCGGCACCGGCCAGTATTTCGCGCACTTCGACGAGGACAACGACGGCACCGTCGGGGTGAGCGAGACGGTCATCCCGGGCCTCAAGGACCACCTCGTGCTGCCGCACAGCCACATGGGGATGCTGTTCGCCGACGACGTGGCGCAGCAGGTCGCCCACTTCCTGCGCAACGCGGCGTTCTGCAGGCCAGGAGCGGGCTAGGGAATCTGCTGCGGCTGCGGCGCCCTGGCCGCCGCCGTGTCCACCCAGCCGCCGCCCAGCGCCTTGTAGAGGTCCACGTGGGCGAGCAGCCGATCACGCTGCCCCTGGCTGTAGAGCAGCTCGGCATTGAACAACGACGTGTCGGCGTCGACGACCTCGAGGAAACTCGAGTACCCACCCTCGAAGCGCTTGCGTGACAGCCGGGCGTATTTGCGCAGTGCTTCGACCTGGGCTCGCTGGGCCTCGGTGCGCTCGGTCGTCATCTGCGTGGCGATCAGCGCATCGTCTACGTCCGCGAATGCCCGCTGCACCGTTTTCTCGTAATTCGCGAGCAGCGCCGCGTGCCGGGCGTCCGCCTGCTCGTTGATGCCGACGTTGGCGCCGCCCTGGAAGATCGGCCCGGTCACCTGGCCGGCATAGCGCCACGTGTCCGACCCGCTGTCGAAGAGATTGCCGAGGTCGAGGCTCGCCACACCGAGCAGGCCCGTGAGCGAGATGGTCGGGAAATAGAGGGCACGCGCCGCGCTGACCCGCGCGTTCGCAGCGATCAACGCCTGCTCTGCCGAGACCACGTCGGGCCGCTGCGTGAGGATGTCGGACGGCAGGCCTTCGGGCACCACGGGCGTGCTCAGGTCCGCGAGACGCTTGCCACGAGCGATGGGGCCCGGGTTGCGGCCGAGCAGCAGCGACAGTGCGTTCTCCTGCTTTGCGATCTGCTGCTTCAGCACGGGCAGCGCAGCGGCGGCGAACTCGTACAGGTATTGCGCCTGCGCCAACTCAACCCCTGAAATCACGCCTCCCTTGTGGCGTTTCTCGAACATGGTGAGCGCCTGTCGTCGGCTCTCGAGCGTGCTCTCGGAAGTCCTGAGCTGGTCATCGAGCGACAGCAGCGTCAGGTAGCCCTCGGCAACCGCGCCCACCAGCGCGAGCACGGTGGCGCGACGATCCGCCTCGGAGGCGATCCAGTCGGCGTTCGCGGCCGCCGTGAGGTTGCGTACCCGGCCCCAGACGTCGATTTCCCAGCCGGCCGTCAGGCCCGCGGCGCTCGAGCTGACCACGTCATCGTTGCCGCGACCGACGACCTGCGCAGAGGGCCGCTCCTGGCCGCTGCTTGCCGTGTAGCCGACGGCTGGAAACAGCGGAGCCCGGGTCGTCACCTTCGCGCCGTGGAACTCGTCAACGCGCGCGGCGGCGATGCGCAGGTCCTCGTTGTTGGCCAGCGCCTCGGCCACCAGCTGGTCGAGTTCGGGATCGCCGAAGCCGAGCCACCACTGCGTATCGGCGGCGCCCGTGGTCTCGGCCATGGCGAAGCGGAACTGCTCCGGGACCGCGACGTCGGGACGGCTGTATGGCGTGCCGAGGCAGGCGGTCAGCGCGCAGGCGACGGCAATCAGCAACAGCCGGCGCATGGCTCAGTGTGCTCCCGCGTCGGCGGCTTCGGCCGCGCCGGCCGGCGGCGGCGTGGCAGAAGGCGAATCGGCCGACACTGCGGGCGGGAAGAACCGCTCGCTCATCTGGCTGATCAGCACGTAGAAGAGCGGCACGAAGAACAGTGCGAGCGTCGTGGCGCCCACCATGCCGCCGATCACGCCCGTGCCGATCGAGTGACGCGACGCGGAGCCGGCGCCTGACGCGATCGCGAGCGGGATCGCGCCCGCGGTGAAGGCCAGCGACGTCATGACGATCGGGCGCAGGCGCATCTTCGCGCCCTCGACGGCCGATTCGACGATGGACCTGCCTTTCTGCCGCTCGAGCATGGCGAACTCGACGATCAGGATCGCGTTCTTCGCGGAAAGCCCGATCAGCGTGACGAGGCCGATCTGGAAGTAGACGTCGTTCTCCAGGCCGCGCAGCCAGACTGCGACCAGCGCGCCCGAGCACGCCGAACGGCACGGCCGTGATCACGCTGCCGGGCAGCGACCAGGATTCGTATTGCGCGGCGAGGATCAGGAACACCATGATCAGACCGAACACGAACACCAGCGCCGACGCGCCGCCGGACTGCTTCTCCTCGTACGCCTGGCCCGACCACGCAACGCCATAGCCCTCCGGCAGGTCAGCGGCGAGCGTCTCCATCGTGGCGATGGCCTGCCCGGAGCTGAAGCCGGGCGCCGGTCCGCCGTTGATCTTCGCCGCTGGAAATCCGTTGAAGCGCGGAATCAGGTCCGGCCCCTTCGTGAACCGCGCCGTCGTGACCGCGTCGAGCGGGACCATTTCGCCGGAGCGGCCGCGCACGAAGATTCCCCGCAGGTCCTCCGGGCTCTTGCGGAACTCGGGCTCGGCCTGCATCACGACCTGCCACACGCGCCCGTACTTGTTGTACTGGCTCACGTAAAGCGACCCGAAGAGCGACTGCAGCGCGCCGTACACGTCGGCGATCGGTGCGCCGATCGTCTCGGCCTTCTCGCGATCGACCTTCACGCTGAGTTGCCGCGAGGCCGGGTTGAACGTCGAATTGACACCGGCGAGCGTGGGCTGCTGCTTCGCGGCCGCCGTGACCTGCTGCACTGCCTGTGCGAGGCGCGCCGGCTCGCCGCCGGTCAGGTCCTGCACCCACATCTCGAAGCCGCCCTGGGTGCCGAGCCCCGGGATCGGCGGCGGGTTGATCGGGATGACGACGGCGTCCTGGATTGCGGCCAGCCTGGGCGCGACGGCCGCGATCATTGCGTCGACCGAGAGTTCCTTGCCGTCGCGCTCGGCAAAGTCCTTGAGACTCACGAAGACCGTCGCGGAGTTGGTCTTGTACTGGCCGTCCAGCAAACTGTACCCGGACAGTACCGAAGCAAACTTCACCGCCGGATGCTGCAGCACGACGTCGGCGATCTGCTGACCGACCGCATCGGAACGGTCGAGGCTCGCGGAGTCCGGCAGGATGGCGGCGATGTACATGAAGCCCTGGTCCTCCGGCGGCACGAAGCTGCCCGGCACGGTCTTGAAAAGCCCCAGGATCGCGACGATGAACGCGGCGAACACGGCAAGCGCCAGCACCGCGCGCTTCAGCACCCAGGTCACGCCCCGGCTGTAGCTCTCCGTCAGGCGATCGAACCACTGGTTGAACTTCTGCAGCACCTTCGGCGGCTGCCCGTGCGAGCCGTCGAGCAGCAAGGCCGCGAGCGCCGGCGTGAGCGTCAGCGCGACGAAGCCCGAAAGGATCACGGAAATGACCACCGTGATCGAGAACTGCTTGTAGAGCACGCCCGTGGTGCCGCCCAGGAACGCCGTCGGCACGAACACCGCGGCGAGCACCAGCACGATCGCGACGACCGGGCCCGACACCTCGTGCATGGCGGCGAACGACGCGTCGCGTGCCGAGAGGCCCTTCGTCTTCATGTTCGCTTCGACCGCCTCGATCACCACGATCGCGTCGTCCACGACGATGCCGATCGCGAGCACCATGCCGAACAGCGTCAGCAGGTTGATCGAGAAGCCGAGCATCGTCATGCCGACGAACGTGCCGACGATCGAGACGACGACCGCGATGCGTTGGAATCAGCGTCGCGCGCAGGTTCTGCAGGAAGACGTAGACCACCAGCACGACCAGCACCACGGCCTCGAGCAGCGTGTTCACGACCTCCTCGATCGAGGCGCTCACGAATTTCGTCGTGTCGAGCGAGACCTCGTAATCGATGCCGTCCGGGAACCCGGCCTTCAGGCTCTCGAGCGTGTCGCGAATGCCCTGGGCGACCTGCAGCGCATTCGACCCGGGCTGCTGGTAGACGGCGATGAACACCGCGGGCTTGCCGTTCAGGCTCGGCCGCAGCATGTAGTTCTGCAGTCCTTCCTCCGCGCGCCCGACGTCACCGAGCCGCACGATCGCGGCGCCCTCCGGGTCCGTGCGCAGGATGATGTTCTCGAACTGCACGGGCTCGTTGAAGCGGCCCTCGGTCACCACGGGCACGGTGATCTCGACGGGCTTCGACGTCGGCGACTGGCCGATGGCGCCCGCGCTGAACTGCTGGTTCTGCTTCGCGATCGCCGTCTGGACGTCGGTCGGCGTGATGCCGCGCGACGCCATGCGGTCCGGCCGCAGCCAGATCCGCATCGCGTTGTCGGCGGCTCCGAACAGCGATGCCTGGTTCGCTCCCGGCACCCGCTTGATGGCGTCGAGCACGTACAGGTTCGCGTAGTTCGCGACGTAGTTGACGTCGTAGCGGCCGTCGGGGGCGTAGACCGCGAGCAGCATCATGATGCTCGACGAGCGCTTCTCGACCCGCACGCCGGTCTTCTGCACGATGTCCGGCAGCCGGGGCAGCGCGATGTTGACGCGGTTCTGCACCTGCACCTGCGCCGTGTCGGGGTCGGTGCCGATCTGGAAAAAGACGGTGAGCGTCATCTGCCCGGTCGACGAGCTCGTCGACTGCATGTAGAGCATGTTGTCCGCGCCGTTCACCTGCGTCTCGATCGGCGCGGCGACGGCCTGCGCGACCGTCTCCGCATCGGCGCCCGGGAAGCTCGCGGTCACGGTGACCTGCGGCGGGGCGATCGGCGGGTACTGCTCGATCGGCAGCCCCACGAGGGCGGCGAGTCCCGCGAGCGTGACGACGATCGACAGGACGCTCGCGAAGATCGGGCGGCGGATGCAGAAGTCCGAGATCACGGTGAGCGGTGCTCCGCGTCAGCCCTGCTCGGGGCAGCGGCCGGTTGCTGGCGCGCTGGCTGCATCGGGCTCGACCGGCTTGACCGTGACCCCGGGCGCGAGCTTGATCCCGCCATCGACAACCACGCGCTCGCCGGACTGCAGGCCGTCCGCGATGATCCAGCGATCGTTCATCAGCTGGCCCACCGTGACCGGTCGGAACTGCGCCTTCGATTCGGCGTCCACGACCCAGACGAAATTGCCCTGCGGGCCCTGCATGACCGCACGCTGCGGTACCTCGAGTGCGCCGATCCAGGTGGCGCCTTCGAGCAGCACGCGGACGAACTGGCCGGGCCGCAATGCGCCGTCCTTGTTCGGCAGCTCCGCGCGGACCAGGAACGTGCCGGTCTCCTTGCTGTACGAGGCGTCGCCGAAGGTCACGTGACCCGGCGCGGGCACGGTCGTGCCGTCGGCCAGGACGATCTTCACCGTGTACTTGCCGTCGGTCGGGCGGCGCAGCTTCTTCTCGGCGACGAGCCGTGTGAATCGCAGCTGCTCGTTCTCGGACACGCTGAAGTTGACGCGCATCGGGTCGAGTGCCGATACGTACGTGAGCAGGCTGTCCGGTCCCGGCGCGACGAAGCTGCCCGGCTGCTTGCGCGCAAAGCTCGTGACGCCGGTGAGCGGCGAACGGATCGTCGTGTAGCTCAGGTTGATCTCGGCCTGCTGTACCCGGGAGCGTGCGCCCTCGACGGCAGCGACGGCCGCATCGCGCGAGCCCTGGGCGTCGTCGAGGTCCTTCTGGCTCAGCGCATCCTCCGCGGCCAGCGGGCCGACGCGCTTGAGGTTGGCGGCTGCCGTGGCGAGACGTGCCTGCTGCGCTTCGAGCTCGGCGCGAGCTGCCGCGAGCGACGCCTCGAACGGCTTCCTGTCCATCTGGAAGAGCACGGCGCCCTTCTGCACGATGCTGCCTTCGTCGTAGGAGATCGACTCGAGGAAGCCCTCGACTCGCGCACGGATCTCGACCTCCTGCGAGCTCTCGGTTTCCCCGACGAATTCAGCGACGTTTGGTACGTCGGTCGCGGTCACGGTCATCACGACCGCGGGCACAGCCTGCGCCTTCGGCGCCGGGGCCGCCTCTTCGCGACCGCAGCCGGCGAGCACGATCGCACAGAAGACGATTGCCAGGAATTTTGGGGTCATTCTTCGCTCTTCCGTTGCGGCCGATGACGAGAGTGCGGTCGCGGAACGAGGAAGTATAGCCGGTCGCGGCCGCCGCTCAACGCCGCCCGTCGAGTGTTTCCTTCAGCCTGAAGAGCGCCACCAGCGCCTCGCGCGGACTCAGCCCCTCCGGGTCCAGGCTGCGAAGTTCGGCAATGGTGTCGGCCTCGCCCGGGTGCGTCGGGCGGAGGCAGGTCGAGCTGCTGCTGCGCGGCCGCCGGGCGCGACACATGATCGCGACGCTCGAGTTCCGCGAGGTAACGCCGGGCCTCGCCGACGACCGACTTCGGCACGCCCGCGAGCCGCGCGACCTGCAGGCCGTAACTCTGGTTGGCGGGCCCTTCCTTCACGGCGTGCAGGAATACGAGCGTGTCGCCGTGCTCGGTCGCGTCGAGGTGCACGTTCTCGCAGGCCGGCAGTTCCTCGGCGAGGGCAGTCAGCTCGAAGTAGTGGGTCGCGAAAAGCGTGTAGGCACCGACTTCGCGGCCGATGTGCCGTGCGCAGGCCCAGGCGAGCGACAGGCCGTCGTAGGTGCTGGTGCCGCGGCCGATCTCGTCCATCAGCACGAGGCTGTCGCGCGTCGCATTGTTGAGGATGTTCGCCGCTTCGGTCATCTCGACCATGAAGGTGGAGCGCCCGCCGGCGAGATCGTCCGCGGCTCCTATGCGCGTGAAGATGCGGTCCACCGGCCCGATCGTTGCCGACTCCGCGGGAACGTAGCTGCCCAGTCCCGCGAGAATCACGATCAGCGCCGACTGCCGCATGTACGTCGACTTGCCGCCCATGTTGGGCCCGGTCACGATCAGCATCCGTCGCCCTTCATGCAGCGCGAGATCGTTCGGCACGAACGGGCCCTCGATGTGCTGCTCGACCACCAGGTGGCGCCCGCCACGGATGTCGATGCGCGACTCGTCGCAGAGCTGGGGCTTCGCGAGCCGGAGCGCGATCGCGCGGCCGGCGAGGTTCGCGAGCACGTCGAGCGAGGCGAGCGCAGCCGCCGAGGACTGCAGGCCCGGCAGGCGCTCGATCAGCCGGTCGAGCAGGCTCTCGTAGAGTTCCCGCTCGCGGGCCAGGGCGCGGTCCCGCGCGCCGAGCACACGGTCTTCGAACGTCTTGAGTTCCTGGGTGATGTAGCGCTCGGCGTTCTTGACGGTCTGGCGGCGTACCCAGTCGGCCGGGACCTGCTCGGCCTGGCTGCGGCTCACCTCGATGTAGTAGCCCTGCACCCGGTTGTAGCCGAAACGCAGGTTGGCGAACCCGGTGCGCTCGCGCTCGCGGGCCTCCAGCTCGAGCAGTGCTTCGTCGCTGTGCTCGCTGATCCGGCGCAGCTCATCGAGGTCGGCATCGAAGCCGGGCGCCATCACGCCGCCTTCGCGCAGCAGGGCCGGCGGCGTCGGCACGATCGCCGAGGCGAGCAATGCATGCACGTCGGGATGAGGGCCGGTGGATTCGGCGAGCTGCACGAGCAGCGGCGAGTCGATGCCCTGGAGCACGTCGCGCAGTTCGGGCAGGCAGCCCAGCGCGTCGCGCAGCCCGGCGAGGTCGCGCGGGCGGGCCGAGCGCAGCGCCACGCGCGCGAGGATGCGTTCGATGTCGCCTACGCGCCGCAGCAGCGAGTGCACCGCCTCGTGAAGACCAGTGTCGAGGAATGCCTCGATCGCCTGCAGCCGATGTTCGCGTGGTGCGCGAGTACGCAGCGGACGCTGGACCCAGCGGCGCAGTTCGCGTCCTCCCATGGCAGTCGCCGTGTGATCGAGTACCCCGACCAGCGTGCTTTCGGCACGGCCCGACAGGCTGCTGTCGAGCTCGAGGTTGCGGCGCGTGGCCGCATCGAGCAGCAACGCCTCGTCGCGCTCCTCGCAGCGGATGCCGCGCAGGTGCGGCAACGCCGACTTCTGCGTGTCGCGAACGTACTGCAGCAGGCAGCCGGCCGCGCCGATGGCCAGCGGCCGGCTGGCGAGTCCGAAGCCCGCGAGGTCGCGGGTGCCGAACTGCTCGCAGAGCTGACGCTCGGCGCTCGCCGCTTCGAAGTGCCATGGCGGCCGCTGCCGGACGCAGGATGGAGTGCCCTTGGGTATCCGCGACGTCGCGTCCTCGGACACCAGCAGTTCCGCGGGACGCAGGCGCTCGAGCTCGGCGGCGAGCGCCTCGGCTCCGGTCGCTTCAAGTGCATGGAAGCGGCCGCTCGACAACTCGAGCCACGCCAGGCCGAATCCTTCCGCCGATACGCACAGCGCCGCCAGCAGCGTATCGCGGCGGTCCTCCAGCAGCGCGTCGTCCGTCACCGTTCCCGGCGTGACCACGCGCACGACGCGCCGCTCGACCGGGCCCTTCGATTTCGCCGGGTCGCCGATCTGCTCGCAGATGGCGACCGACTCGCCGCGCCGCACGGCGCGGGCAAGGTAGGTATCCAGCGTCTGCGCGGGCACGCCCGCCATCGGGATGGGTTCGCCGCCGGACTGGCCGCGAGCCGTGAGCGTGATGTCGAGCACGCGGGCCGCGCGGCGCGCATCCTCGAAAAACAGTTCGTAGAAGTCGCCCATCCGGTAGAAGAGCAGCGAGTCCGGGTGCTGCGCCTTGATGCGCAGGTACTGCTGCATTACCGGGGTGTGGGCACTGAGGTCGGTCGAGCTCATCAGGCTCACCATGCTACGCGAAAGAAAACGCCAGCCCCCTTGCGAGGGCTGGCGTCAGTTCAGGCAGCGGCGCCATCGCTGGCGCCTGCCGAAAGCTACTTGGCCTCGGCCACCGGGACCGGTGTCGCCCTTCCCGCCACGAACGGGTACGACGCGAAGATCCGGTTGACTGCGCCAGTGATGGCCGCCTCCCGGTTCGCCATCATCTCCTTCGTGACGACGTCCGAGACGCTGCCCTGGAACACCGCCTGCCGCTTCTCGCGGTCGACGACGTCCATGACCAGCGTGCCGACGTTGTAACGACGGGTCGTCACCTGCGTGCCGCCGGCGCCCCAGCCGCCGTAGGGCGCGCCGTAGAAGCCGCCGTAGCCCCAGCCCGGCCCGTAGTAGGGCGCCGGGACGGACTCCACGTCGGCCTTCTCCTCGATCTTGCCCGTGAAGTTGATCACGAGATCAGGAGTGTCGCTGCGGGTGTAGCCGCGCAGTTCCATCTGCCGCGTTGCCGCGGTCTGCATGGTCTGCACCGCGAGCGACCGGAACTCGGTGCTGTCGGCGCCGACCTGCGTGACGAAGCCGAAAGTCCGGTACCTGGCGAAGTCCGCGGACTTGTCGTAGTCGGAGAGGACCTTCGGCTGCGACGCGCAGCCTGCCAGCAGCGCCGCGGCAACGAAGCCGACGGCCAGCGAACTGATTTGCAGGCTGCGCATCGTGCCTCCGTCCTTACTTGCCGACGCCCGGCGTCTTGGTCACGATCGGGACCGATGCCGCGACGGCCACGTCGAGCAGCGCCGTGATCTTGTTTTCGATCTGGACGAACTGGGACACCTTTGTCGCCGGCAGCTTCTTCTCGAGCTTGCCAGCGTACTTCTCCAGCAGATCGAGACGATCGTGGCGGAGCTTGAAAGCCTCCTTCATGATGGCCTTGGACTCGACGTCCGTCATGCCGCCGTAGTCGGCCACGAACAGGCGGTTGTTGAGGTTGCTGGCGTTCGTCATGAGGACCTTTCGCTCGGCCTGGTACTCGTCGTAGATCGGCAGGAACTTCTCGAGCTGCTGCGGGGTGAGCGCCAGCGTGTCCAGCGTGATCTGGCGCTTGTCGGCCTGGAGTTCCTTGATGAGCGCCTGCGTGTTGGCAAGCTCGGCGGCGCCGACCGAGTCGGCGAAGGTCATCGGCGAGCCGCTGAGAGCGGCGATGCCTGCGAGGGCGATTGCAATCTTCTTCATTGAAGTTTCCTTAGGTGTGGACTGACGGTGGGTGTGGACAATCGGGCTCAGCGCGCAAGCGCGATGAGCGAGTAAAGGTTGCGCTGTTCGATGCTCTGGCCGCGCGACTCGGGAAGATCTGTCGCGAACAAAGGCGGTTGCCGCTGGGGCAAGTCTCATGCACGAGTGCTTTGACCGGGGCGAGGGGGCCATAAGGTAGAGCAGCACCCCTGCGCTGTCCATAGGTGTTTAGAATCCCGGTATGAGCCTCTCAACCGACGCAGGAATCCGTGCCCTGGCCGTGCGGGTCGCGGAACGGCTGCAGGGCGCCGGCCGCAGCCTCGTCGTGGCCGAGTCCTGCACGGGGGGCTGGGTCGCGAAGGCCTGCACCGACCTTCCGGGCAGCAGCCGGTGGTTCCTGGGCGGCGTCGTCACCTATAGCGACGATCTCAAGGTGGGACTGCTCGGCGTGAGCGCCGACGCGCTCCGGCAGCAGGGCGCGGTGAGCCAGGCGGTGGTGCGGGACATGGCCGTCGGGGCGCTGGAGCGCCTGGGTGGAGACGTTTCAGTGGCCGTCAGCGGGATTGCGGGGCCGGACGGGGGCGTTCCCGGGAAGCCAGTGGGCACGGTCTGGTTTGCCTGGGCTGTGCGGCACGCCGACCAGCTCGAGGTCCGCACGGCGCTCGAGCGCTTTGACGGCGACCGCGAGGCGATACGACGGCAGGCCGTCGCCAGCGCCCTTGGAGGCGTCCTGGAGGCATGACGACCGCCAGGCGGCTGTTCTTCGCGCTGTGGCCCGGGCCCGACGCCCTCGTTGCCGCCACTGCCGCGGTGCATCGGCTTGTCCCGCCCGGGACAGGGCGGCCGCAGCGGCCGGACCAGCTGCACCTGACGCTCGAGTTCCTCGGCGGCAGTGCCGGAGGCGCGCCTCGGGTCGGTGCTCGAGGCGGGCGAAGCGGTTGCCGGTTCGGCGACCCCGTTCGAGATCGTCCTCGACCGGCTCGAGCACTGGCAGCGGCCGCAGGTCCTCTGCCTGACGGCGAGTCGTCGTGCCCGAGCCGCTCGCGGCGCTCGTCCGGTCGCTGCGCTCGGCCCTGTCCGCCCGCGGCTTCGATCCGGAGCAGCGCCCGTTCAGGCCGCACCTGACGCTGGCCCGCAAGGTGCGGCTGCCACCGCCGGCCGGGTCGGTCGCTCCGCAGCGCTGGGCGGCGCACGAGTTCTCGCTGGTCGAGTCGATCACTGGCCCGGAGGGGTCGCGCTACGAGCGGCTTTCGACCTGGCCGATGCGCGCCTGAGCGGGCGGCGCGGGCGCGGGCTCACGCCATGAGCCTGCGCCACGAGAAATTACTGATTTGCATGAGTTTATCGCCCTGCGACGGCGCGACCCCTGTGGAATAATGCGCGCCATCCCAGAATCCAACCTCTGATCGAGCCCAAGGGCTCCGCGAGTAAAGCAATGGAAGAAAACCGCAAGAAGGCGCTCGTCGCCGCGTTGGGCCAGATCGAGAAGCAGTTCGGCAAGGGCTCGGTCATGCGCCTCGGCGATTCGACCACCTACGACGTGGAAGCCATCTCCACGGGTTCGCTCGGCCTCGACATCGCACTCGGCGTCGGCGGCCTGCCGCGCGGCCGCGTGGTCGAGATCTACGGGCCGGAGTCCTCGGGCAAGACCACGCTCGCGCTGACGGCGATCGCCGAGGTGCAGCGCCAGGGCGGCACGGCGGCCTTCGTCGACGCCGAGCACGCGCTCGACCCGGCCTATGCCGAGAAGCTCGGCGTCAACGTGAACGAGCTGCTCGTGTCGCAGCCGGACAATGGCGAGCAGGCGCTCGAGATCACCGACATGCTGGTGCGCTCCGGCGCGGTCGACATGGTCGTCGTGGACTCCGTGGCGGCGCTCACGCCCAAGGCCGAGATCGAGGGCGAGATGGGCGAGATGCAGATGGGCCTGCAGGCGCGTCTCATGTCGCAGGCGCTGCGCAAGCTCACCGGCAACATCAAGCGCTCGAACGGCATCGTCGTCTTCATCAACCAGATCCGCATGAAGATCGGCGTGATGTTCGGCAACCCGGAGACGACGAGCGGCGGCAACGCGCTCAAGTTCTACGCCTCCGTGCGTCTCGACATCCGCCGCATCGGCGCGATCAAGAACGGCGACGAGGTCGTCGGCAACCAGACCCGCGTCAAGGTGGTGAAGAACAAGGTCGCGCCGCCGTTCCGCGAGGTCGAGTTCGAGATCATGTACGGCGCCGGCATCTCGCGCGAAGGCGAGCTGATCGAGCTCGGCGTGGCGAACAACCTGATCGAGAAGTCGGGCTCCTGGTACAGCTACAAGGGCGAACGCATCGGCCAGGGCAAGGACAACGTGCGTACCTACCTGCAGCAGCACAAGGACACCGCGCGCGAGATCGACGATGCGCTCAGGGCCAGGCTGCTTCCAGCAAAGAAGGGCGAGGCAGCCAAGGGTGAGGCGGCCGAGGAAGCCTGACGCGGCGGCCGGCGAGGCCGACGAAAGAACGGTCCGCACCGCGGCGCTCGCGCTGCTGGCGGGCCGGGACTTCGCGCGCGAGGAGCTGGCGAAGCGCCTCGCGAGGCGTGGGTATCAGCCTGCGATCGTCGAGACCGTGGTGGCGGGCCTCGTCGCCGAGCGGCTGCTCTCCGAGTCGCGGTTCACCGCGCAGTTCATCCGCCAGCACGCAGGGCGCGGCCACGGCCCGCTGCGCATCAGGATGGAGCTGCGCGAGCGCGGCGTCGCCGACGCGGACATCGACGAGGCCCTCGACACGGCTGGCGAGGACTGGGCGGCCGTCGCCCGCGAGGCCCGCCGCAAGCGCTTCGGCGCGGCCGGGCCGGCCGACTTCCGCGAGCGTGCAAGACAGGGGCGATTCCTGCAATATCGCGGGTTTTCCTCCGAACAGATCCGGGCCGCGCTCGGCCCCGGCGACGACATCGAACCATGACCAACATGCGCGAACCGCAAAAGCAGATGGGCAGCGCCGAATTGCGCGCTGCGTTCCTCGACTTCTTCAAGGGCCACGGCCACACGGTCGTGCCTTCGAGCTCGCTGGTGCCGGGCAACGACCCGACGCTGCTGTTCACCAACGCCGGCATGGTGCAGTTCAAGGACGTCTTCCTCGGCAAGGACCAGCGCAGCTACGTGCGCGCGGCGAGTTCGCAGCGCTGCGTGCGCGCCGGCGGCAAGCACAACGACCTCGAGAACGTCGGTTACACCGCGCGCCACCACACGTTCTTCGAGATGCTCGGCAACTTCAGCTTCGGCGACTACTTCAAGCGCGAGGCGATCCGCTACGCATGGGATTTCGTCACGGGCACGCTCGGGATCCCGCCCGAGCGCCTCTGGGTGACGGTGTTCGAGGAAGACGACGGCGCCGCCGAGATCTGGCTGAAGGAAATCGGCGTCGACGCGGGCCGCTTCACGCGCATGGGCGCGAAATCGAATTTCTGGGCGATGGGTGACACCGGGCCCTGCGGCCCCTGCACCGAGATCTTCTACGACCACGGCCCCGGCATCGAGGGTGGCCCGCCGGGCTCGCCGAACGAGGACGGCGACCGCTACGTCGAGATCTGGAATCTCGTCTTCATGCAGTACGACCGCTCGGCCGACGGCAAGATGGTCCCGCTGCCGAAACCCTCGGTGGATACGGGCATGGGCCTCGAGCGCGTCGCTGCGGTGATGCAGGGCGTGCACAGCAACTACGACATCGACCTGTTCCGCCACTTGATCCTTGCGGCGGCGAAGCTCACGGGCGCGCAAGACCCGAAGTCGAGCTCGCTGCGCGTCATCGCGGATCACATCCGCGCGTGCTCGTTCCTGGTCGCCGATGGCGTGCTGCCGTCGAACGAGGGGCGCGGTTACGTGCTGCGCCGGATCATCCGGCGCGCGATCCGCCACGGCTTCATGCTCGGCCAGCGCCAGCCGTTCTTCCACGCGCTCGTGCCGGTGCTCGACGAGGAAATGGGCTCGGCGTATCCCGAGCTTCGCGCGCAGCGCACGCACATCGAGCGCGTGTTGCGGCAGGAGGAGGAGCGGTTCGCCGAGACGCTGTCGCAGGGCATGGCGCTGCTCGACGGCGCCATCGACAAGCTCTCCGGCAAGCAGATTCCGGGCGAGACCGTGTTCCGCCTCTACGACACTTTCGGCTTTCCGCTGGATCTCACGAGCGACATCGCGCGCGAGCGTGGCCTCACCATCGACGAGGCGGGCTTCGAGTCCGCGATGAACGCCCAGCGTGAGCGCGCGCGCGCCGCGAGCAAGTTCGGCGTGGACCTGCGCTCCGACGTGAAGGTCGACGGCCAGACGAAGTTCACCGGGTACGACAGCGAGGTCGGCAGCGGGCGGATCGCGGCACTGTTGCGCGGCAAGGAGTCCGTGCAGGAACTGCGCGCCGGCGAGGAAGGGCAGGTGGTGCTGGACGCCACGCCTTTCTACGCGGAAAGCGGCGGACAGGTCGGCGATCGCGGCGTGCTCGCGTCTGGCGAATCGCGCTTCGCGGTGACCGACACGCAGAAGCTCGGCAAGGCTCACGTTCACGTCGGAAAGGTCGCCTCCGGCGCGCTGCGCGTCGGCGACGTCGTGCAGGCCGAGGTCGATCACGCGCTGCGCCAGGCCACGCGGCTCAACCACACGGCGACGCACCTGCTGCACGCCGCGCTCCGCAAGGTGCTGGGCACGCACGTCACGCAGAAGGGGTCGCTGGTATCGCCCGAGCGGCTGCGTTTCGATTTCGCACACTACTCCGCGGTCACGCCCGACGAGCTGCGCGAGATCGAGCGGCTGGTCAACGCGGAGATCCGCGCCAACGCGCAGGCCGAGACGCGGCTGATGAATTTCGATGCGGCCGTCGCGGCGGGAGCGATGGCGCTGTTCGGCGAGAAGTACGACGACGAAGTGCGAGTGCTGCGCGTCGGTGATTTCTCGACGGAACTGTGTGGCGGGACCCACGTCAGCCGGGCCGGCGACATCGGGTTGATGCGCATCGTCAGCGAAGGCGGCATCGCCGCGGGCGTGCGCCGCATCGAAGCTGTCACTGGCGAAGGTGCATTTGGTCACGTGGTCGAAACGGACCACAAGTTGCGCGACGTGGCAGGACTCCTCAAGGCGACTCGTGACGACGTCGAGGAAAAAGTCCGTCACCTGGTCGAGCGCAGCCGGCGCCTCGAGAAGGAGGTCGCTCAGCTCAAGGACAAGCTCGCGAGCGGCCAGGGGCGCGACCTGGCTGCCGATGCCGCGGCGATCGGCAGCGTCAGGTTCGTTGCAACGAACGTCGAAGGCGCGGACGCCGCGGCGCTGCGAAATGCCGTGGATCAGCTTAAAAACAAGCTCGGGAGCGCTGCCGTCGTGCTCGGCTCCGTCGACGCGGACGGCAAGGTCCTGCTGATCGCGGGCGTCACTGCGGACCTCATCGGCAAGGTCAAGGCCGGCGACCTCGTGAACCACGTTGCCCTGCAGGTGGGCGGCAAGGGCGGAGGTCGACCCGACCTGGCGCAGGCAGGCGGCACGGATCCCGACAAGCTCGACGCCGCCCTTGAAAGCGTCGGCGGCTGGCTGCGCGAACGCCTCGGCTGAGCAGCCGCGACGGCGCCGCGTGCGTGTCGCGATAAGCCGCGCATCCGGGTGGCTGACTTCGCGTCCATTAGGCGGTATCTTTCACACCGTGCAAACGACCTCGCCGACTGGCGGCCAGGAGCGTTTGTGGGGGTGGGGCAGCATCAGCGCATCCGACAACAACAGCGCTGGGTTGCGGATTGGCGGTGGGTCAAGGTGAATGACATTGCACCGTCGTTGGCTATGGGCCATCGGGCCAGGAGCTTCGGATGTTGATTCTCACGCGACGCGTGGGCGAGGTGGTCATGATCGGCAACGACGTGACCGTGACCGTCCTCGGCGTCAAGGGAAACCAGGTGCGCATCGGTGTCAATGCGCCGCGCGACGTGGCCGTGCACCGCGAAGAGATTTTCGAGCGCATCAAGCGCGAAGAGCAGGACGGCGAGTCGGCGCACCCCGAGCAGCCGGGCAACGGTCGGGGGTCCTTCCCCTGATTCCCTGGGCCCCGTCCGGCCCGGGGTCCCCGAAAATCGAGGCGAGCAGCCCCCAAATCGCGCTCCGACTTTACGCCGGAGCGCCGGGCGGCTATCCTCCGCGGCTCTCTGCAGACCGGAGAGATGGCCGAGTGGTCGAAGGCGCGCCCCTGCTAAGGGCGTAAGGGTCAAAAGCCCTTCGAGGGTTCGAATCCCTCTCTCTCCGCCAGTACAATTCGCGACGACAAATACGCGCCCGTAGCTCAGTTGGATAGAGTGTCTGGCTACGAACCAGAAGGTCGGGAGTTCGAATCTCTCCGGGCGCGCCAGTGAAACGAAAAGGGGTCCCTCCGCGAAGGGGACCCCTTTTTCATTTCACCGGCTCCACCCGGGAGACGTTCGGGAACTCCCGACGTCGTCGGGAGGTCGACTACCGCGCGGCCAGCGCGGTAGGACGTTGCCGATTCGCGGCAACGGAGCGCATCGGCAACGGCCCCA
>CAVTDU010000033.1:0-26728 GCA_963733565.1 uncultured Gammaproteobacteria bacterium | reverse complement strand
CCAGCGCCCGCGGTGGCCGCAGCCTGGAAAGCGGCCTGAGTCCAGGCATCCCTGTGGCGAGCCAGCAACGCATATCCAATGTCTTATATAAGGGTTGTAAGACATAGAAGTCTCATGCTACCGTCGTTTTCATCAGGAGTCCGTGCCGCAGCTGCGGCCGCGACGCCACACGTCGAGAACAGACCCGGGGGTTTAGAAGTCATGCACGCAAGCCAGACCTGCAAGTCCCGCACTTCGATGAGTCCGGTCGCCGTCGCGGTCCTCGCCGCGCTCGCCACGGCAGGCCCGGCCCGCGCCCAGCAGGCGCCGGATGCCATCGTGGGCCTCGAGGAGATCATCGTCACCGCGCAGAAGCGCGAGCAGAGCCTGCAGGAAGTCCCGATCGCCGTGTCGGTCGTGACCGGCAGCATGCTGGACTCGCTGGGTGGCGTCAGCACCGAGGCCCTGAAGCGGCTCGTGCCAACCCTCAACATCCGCAAGACCAACACGTCCATCAACCAGGCGCTGTTCCTGCGTGGCGTCGGCACCATCAACTTCGCGATCGCGGCGCAGCCGAGCGTCGCGTTCGTGCTCGACGGGGTGGTGATGTCGTCCGCGGGCGAGGCCTTTGCGGAACTCTACGACGTGAACCGCATCGAGGTGCTCGCCGGCCCGCAGGGCACGCTGTACGGCAAGAACGCCTCGGCCGGCGTGGTCAACGTCGTCTCCACCAAGCCGGGCGACGATCTCGGGGGCTATGTCGACCTCGGCTATTTCCAGGACGGCGAGACGCGCGTCAAGGCCGCTGTGGACGTGCCCATCTCGGACAAGCTCCACACGCGGACCACGGCGTTCTGGGGCAACTTCGACGGCTACCTCGACAACGTCAGCGACACGAAGGCGGGCGGCGACACGAACGGTTACGACCGCTGGGGCGTGCGCACGATCTGGGTAGCCGACCCGACCGACAACGTTCAACTGACTTTCATCGGCGACTATCGCAAGTTCGACGACAATTGCTGCGCCGAGATCATCGGCCAGGCGCCAACGACTGCGACGGCCGGCGCGAACGCGGCGGCGTTGCAGCAATTGTGGTCCGGGGTGAATTTCAAGGGCCTGTACACCCGCGACATCAAGCAGAACCTCGAGATGAAGGCTACCGACGAGGCGTGGGGCCTGTCGCTCCAGGCCGACGTCGGCATCGGCGAGTACACGCTCACGTCGATCACGGCCTATCGCACGTGGGATGCGACCGAGTGGCGCGAGGGCGACTGGAAGGACGTTCCGGCAGCGTACGTGGGCACCGCGTGGGCCGAGCAGCACGACTACGGCCCGCAGACACTCGACACCTTCTCCCAGGAACTGAGGATCGCCTCACCGGGCGGCGAGTTCGTCGACTACGTCGCCGGCCTGTACTACGCCACGACCAGCGCCGATCGCTATTTCCGGCGCGACGATGTCGTCTGCACGGCGAGCACGCTCGCGGTGGACAGCACGGGCCAGCGGCCCTGCACGGCAGCGGCCTCGACCATCGTCTATCCGTCGGCCGACGCCAAGTTCGGAGCCGACTTCGACACGTTTGCGGCCTTCGCCGACGGAACGTTCAACCTCACGGACCGCTGGCGCCTGATCGGCGGCGTGCGCTGGACCCAGGACGACCTGAGCTACTACCACAACTACAACTTCTCGCCGATCGCGGGACCGGGCGTTCACACCGCGCCGGCCGGGTGGCCAGCGGGCACGCCGGAGAAGCTGAAGGGCGACGACTCGTCGAGCCAGTTCTCCGGCCGCGCGGGCGTGCAGTTCGACTTCACCGACAACGTGATGAGCTATTTCACGTATGCCCGCGGCTACAAGGGGCCCGCGTACAACGTCTTCTTCAACATGGGCCCCAACGAATACCGAGCCGCTCGAGCCGGAAACCGCGGACTCCTACGAGATCGGCCTCAAGTCCACGCTGCTCGACGACCGGCTGATCCTGAACCTCGCGGCGTGGGACGCCAAGTACGACGACTTCCAGGCGAACAACTACACGATCCTGAACGGCACGGTGATCACGACGCTGACCAATGCCGGTACCGTGACGACGGAAGGCGTCTCGCTCGATCTCATCGCACGGCCGATGGATGCGCTGGCGCTGAGCGGCGGCATCGCCTACACGGATGCGAAGGTCGACAAGTTCTTCACGCCGCCGGGCCGGCCGCCGACGGTGGCGAACGGCACCCAGCTGCCGCTCGCGCCGACCTGGAAGGCGAACATCACGGCTGAGTACACGATGGAACTCGGCGACTTCAACGTCGTGCCGACACTGCTGGTCAATTACACGGGTGACCAGTACGGCGACCTGAACGAGCCGGTCGCGCTGCTCATGGAGTCGTATTCGACCATCGACCTCGCGGTGGCGATCTCCGACAAGGCGAACCGTTACCGGCTGTCGCTGTATGCCCGCAACCTCACGGACGAGAGCTACGCGGTGCTGACGACGTCCTCGGGCGCCGCGCCGACGGCCGGCGACGGCCCCGCGCCTGCAGATCCCGCGAGAGGCCGAGCGGTACTTCGGCGCCGAGTTCCGCATGTACTTCGGCGGCTCGCGCTGACGAAGGCGCTGGTCGCACGCCGCAGTGCGACCGGTCGCCTGATTCGACACAGGCCGTCCCTTCGGGGGCGGCCTGTCTTGCCTTCGGGAGCTGTAACCGGGGCGCGGGGGCGAATCGCATGGAATCGTTGCTGCTGAGGGTCGCCGACCTGCTCGGTCGGTTCAACGCTCCGCTGGTACGTCGCGGTCGCGACGCGGCCGGCGTTCTGCTTGCCGTGATGCTTGCACTGGCGCTCGCTCAGATCGCATCACGCGGCTTGCTGCATCACTCGCTCGGCTGGGCCGAGGAGCTGGCGCGGGTCGCGCTCGTCTGGTCGGTGCTGCTGGTTGCACCCTGCGCCTACCGCAGCGGGGCCAATGTCGCCATCGTGTCGTTCGCCGACGCGCTGCCGCCCCGGCTGCTGCTCGCCGTCAGCGTCCTGCTGAACCTTCTCGTGATCTGGATCCTGCTCGTGTTGCTGAACGAGAGCTTCGCGTTCTGGCGTCGCGGGCTCGACATGACCGCCGCGACGCTCGACCTGAAAATGGCCTGGTTCTACTGGATCGTGCCGGTGTCGTTCGCGGCCATGGTACTCGTCGGGATCGAACTGCTGACCCGTCTCGTGCTGCGTCTGCTTGGCGCGCAGTCCGGCATCGTGATGGAAGGCGCGATGCCCGCCGTCGTCGAGAATTGAGGCGACGTGTCGATCGCGTTCTTCTGGTTCTTCGTGATGCTGCTGGCGCTCGGCACGCCGGTCGTATTCGCGCTGCTGATCGGGCCAGGACTCAGCCTCGTGCTGGACGGGCAGCAGCAGTACTTCGCCGCGCTGCTGGCGCGCTTCTACAACGGCGTGGACAGCTTTCCGCTGCTCGCCGTGCCGTTCTTCATCCTCGCCGGCGAACTGATGAACGCGGGCGGCATCACGCGCGCCATCGTCAACTTCAGCCTGTCGCTGGTCGGGCACGTCCGGGGCGGGCTCGCCCAGGTGAACATTCTTTCCTCGATGCTGTTCGCGGGCATCTCGGGCTCCGCCGTCGCGGATGCCTCCGCCATCGGCAAGATGCTCGTCCCCGCGATGGTCCAGAACGGGTACCGGCGCAGCTTTGCGGCCGGCGTCACCGCCGCGGCCGCCGTGATCGGCCCGATCATCCCGCCGTCCGGCATCATGGTGCTGTACGGCTTCGTCATGAACGTCTCGATCGGCGCGCTGTTTGCCGCGGGCATCGTGCCGGGCGTCATGATCGGCCTCGGACTGATGCTCGTGACGCGCCTGCTTGCGGCGCGCCACGGCCTGCCGGTCGCGGCGAGGCGCGCGACGTGGCCGGAGCGCGGCAAGGCCTTCCGCGAGGCCGCGCTCGCGCTGGTGATGCCCGTGATCCTGCTGGGCGGCATGCTGTCGGGCTTCTTCACGGCGACCGAGGCGGCCGCAGTGGCCGCGGCCTACGCGCTGATCGTCGCGCCGTTCGTGCTGCGCACCGTGGGCTGGGCGGACCTGAAGCGGATCTTCGTCGCGACGGCGATGCAGTCCGGCGTCATCCTGATGCTGGTCGGCGCGGCCGTCACCTTCGCGTGGCTGGTGACGGTGTCGGGAATGGCGCAGGGCATCGCGAGCGCGATGCTCGGCATCACGGACAACGTGTACCTGCTGCTGTTCCTGCTGAACCTGCTGCTGTTCGCGGTCGGCATGTTCCTCGACGCGGGCCCGGCCATCCTGATCCTGGGGCCCGTGCTCGCACCTGTCTTCGTCGAGATGGGAGTGCATCCGGTGCATTTCGCGCTGGTGATGTGCGTCAACCTGACGGTGGGCCTCGCCACGCCGCCGATGGGACTGGTGCTGTTCGTGGCGGCGTCGGTCTCCGGCGAGCGCGTCGAGAGCATCGCCCGCGCGATGCTGCCGTTCCTCGCCGTCGAGGTGGCGGTGATATTCCTGATCACGTATTTCCCGGCGCTCACGCTCACCGTGCCGCGCCTGCTCGGGCTGATCCAGTGAGGCGCGCGTGGACAACCGGCTGCTGATGCGCGTCCTGTTGGTGGCGATCCTGGCCGCATGCGCGGTCGGAGCCTGGCACTCGCGCGTCGAACGCCCGGAGCAGACGATCCGCATCGCCTTCCTCGGCTCGAGCGACGACGAGGACTACGTGGGCGCGATGGCGTTCAAGGAAAGCGTCGAGCGGGCGGCCGGTGGCCGGATCGTCGTGCAGGTGTTCCCGTCCGGGCAGTTCTGCGGCAGCGAGCGCGAATGCATGGAGGCGCTGCAGGGCGGCATCCTCGAGATCCACCAGGCGACCATCGGCGGCCTCGCTGCGCTCTTCGGGCCGGCACAGGCCATCGACCTTCCATACACGTTCGCGGACGACGCGGTCGCGGAATGCGTGATGGACGGCCCGTTGCTGCAGGACATCGGCGCCGCCATCCTCGAGCAGGGACTCGGGGTGCGGCTGATGGCGGTCGGCAATACCGGCGGATGGCGCAGCTTCGCCACCACGAACCGGCGCATCGGCTCGCCGGCGGACCTCGAGGGGCTGCGCATCCGCACGCTCCCCTCGGCGCTCGAACAGGAGATGGTGCGCGAGCTCGGCGCGAGCCCGACGTCGCTGCCGTGGTCCGAGGTCTACTACGCGCTTTCCGCCGGGTTGCTCGACGGGACGAAGAACAGCGTCCAGGACGTCGTCGGCATGAAGCTGCACGAGCACATCCGCTTCCTGTTCGTCGATCGCCACAGCTACATGGGCGCCATGTGGTGGTACTCGGAGAAGCAATGGCGGGCGCTGCCCGATGACCTGAAGCCGATGGTCGCTCGAGGGGTTCCGCACGCTTGCGCAGGCGACGCGAGATGCCGCGGCGAGCCGCGAGGCACCGGCCCTGCAGGCGTTCGCGGCCGCGGGCGGCGTCGTGGACGTGGCCACGCCGGATCAGCGCGCCGAGTTCCGGGCGGCCACGAGTGGCTTGCGCGACTGGTACGTGCGCCGGTACGGTCGCATGTGGCTCGATAGACTTGATGCGGCCGTGGCCGCCTGCGAACGAAAGACGGGAGATACCGGATGAAAATCATCTTTGTCGATGCCGGGAACTACTGCCGATCCCCGGCGGCGGAGGTCGTGTGCCGGACGATGGCCGCCCAGGCCGGCGCGGCGGGGCGAGTGACGTTCAGTTCGGCCGGGCTCAAGGACAAGCACGTCGGCGACACTGCCGATCCGCGCACGATCGCGGCCTGCTCCGCCCGCGGCTACGATCTCGGCGACTTTCGCTGCCGCGAGATCAGCGCCGCAGATTTCGCCGGCAGCGACCTGATCCTGGCCATGGATCGCGACAACGTGGCGCAGCTCGAGCAACGTCGCCCGCCCGGCGATACCACGCGCATCGAGCTGTTCCTCGGCGATCGCGAGGTGCCGGATCCTTACTTCGGCGCCGAGGACGGCTTCGGCGTGATGATGGACCAGATCGAGGCGGGCGCGCGCCGGCTGCTGACCACGCTCGGCGTCGGGGACGAGAGGACGTCGACCTGAAGCTCTGCAGGTTCGACGACGAAAGGCTCGGTGTCGTGCGGGGCGACCGCGTTCTCGACGTAACGGCTGTGCTCGCCGAATTGCCGGAATGTCGCTGGCCGGCCCCGGCGGGTGACGCGCTCGTGGCCTCGCTCGCGGACCTGCGCCCCCGGATCGAGGCCGCGTGCGCCTCGGCTACCGTCCTGAGGCTCGAGTCCGTGTCGTTGCTGTCCCCTGTGGCACGCCCGGCAAGGGTCATCGCAGTGCGAACGAATTACTGCGAGGACGAGTCGCCATCGCGAAGTGGCTCGACAGCCGCGGCGCCCGACCTGTTCCTCAAGTCCGCAACCTCGATCAGCGGTCCGTCGGCCGGCGTGGAGCTGCGACTTCCCGGCCGTCGCACGGACCACGAGATCGAACTCGCCGTGGTGATCGGACGCAGGACCGATCGCGTCGCGGTCGCCGATGCGCTCGAGGCGGTGGCCGGCTATTGCATCGGCGTCGATTTCACGTTGCGCGGGGAAGAGGATCGCGGATTGCGCAAGTCGCTGGACGGCTACACGACGCTCGGTCCCTGGCTGACGACACCTGACGAGGCAGGCGACATCGAGGATCTGCGCATCTCGCTCGCCGTGAATGGCACGCAGCGGCAGGGCGGTCGAACCGGCGACATGATGCACGGCGTGGCGCGAGATCATCGCTTGCGCGTCGCGCTATTTCCCGCTGTTGCCGGGCGACGTGATCCTGACCGGCACGCCCCCGGGCGCAGGGCCGGTGGCGGCGGGCGACGTGCTGCATTGCGCGATACAGAATCTCGGCGAAATGTCGGTCGCGGTACGCGCCGCGCAAGTCCGCGGACCTTGAGGCTCCGCCGGGAGGCGACGCAAGGTCGATCCGGTTCGTGCCTCAGGCCGCCGTCGGCGCCCGGCTCGTCGGCGAGCCGCAGGCGCGGCAGCATCAGCTGGATCCATCCGAGCGCCAGCAGGTAGGCGCTCGCGCAGATCGCGAACATCGGCCAATAGCCGTGGCCGTTTTCGAGCGACCAGCCGGCGAGCTCGATGATGGCCGTTCCGGAAAGGTTGCCCGCCACCGCGCCGAGCGCGATGACCGTCGCGACGACCGACGGCGGCACGACGTCGGCCGCCAGGCCGAACAGGTTGGTCATGAATCCCTGGTGGGCAAACAGCGCGAGCCCGATGATCAGTGCCGCTGTCCAGGGCGAGCCGGCCGTTATGGCGAGCGGTATCGGGAGGATCAGCAGCGCATAGACGAGCATCGGGACCTTGCGGGCGCGATCGACCGCGTATCCCCGGTCCAGCAGGCGCGGGAAGAGCATCCCGCTCGACAGCGCGCCGATTGCAGCCATCGAGTACACGATCGCGATCGGCTTGCCGAGCTCCGCCTGGCCCATGCCGAACACGCGATGGAAGAAATCCGGCGTCCAGAACAGGATGAACCACCAGACCTGGTCCACCAGCAGCTTGGCGCCGACGAAGGCCCACGTGGTGCGCTGCCGGAACAGGCTCGACCAGCGCACCGGCACGCGCAGCGCGGCCGACTGGACCGATTCCGACTGGACCGGCTTCAGCCGACGTACGCTCGGCCACCAGAACGCCATCCAGACGAAACCGAGCGCGCCGGTGACGATGAATGCGCTCTTCCAGCCGAACGCCAGCGCGATCGGCGGGATCAGCAGCGGGGTCAGGATCGCGCCGACATTCGGGGCCGTGTTCATGAGCCCGATGCCGAGCGAACGCTCCTTGAGCGGCAGGTACGTCGCCATGCTCTTCACGGCGGCTGGTGTATGGACCGACTCCGCGACCGCGAGCACGGCGCGCGCGGCGACGAACTGCTGCATGGACGTCGCGAATGCGTGCGCCATGCCGGCCAGGCTCCACACGCCGACGGCGATCATGTAGCCCCAGCGCACCCCGATGCGGTCGACGAACCAGCCGACGAACGGCAGCGCGATGGCGGCCGCGAGCTGAAACACGGATCCAAGGTGCGCGAAATCCTGGTTGTCCCAGGAAAACTCGACCTGCAGGATGGGCTTGAGCAGCGCGAGGACCTGTCGGTCCACGTAATTCAGCGCTGCCGCGAAGAAGATCAACGCGACCAGCATGCGTCGGATCCGGCGCGACGCTGCCGCCTTCTCGTTCGTGTCCATCCCGCCCCCTGGTTGTGCCGGCCGACGCGATCCGGCCTGCCCTTGTTTGTTCTAGCGGACGCTGCTCAGCGGTAGATCATCACTCCCTCTCGCTCCGCCAGCCAGTCTTTTTCGTCGGCCGTTGCGATGGAGTCGAGATCGGCAGGCGTCGCCGCTGGATCATCGACCCAGCGACGCAGCAGTTCGCTGCCGTTGATCAGGTCGATGGCGAGGCGGTCGCGCTCGTACTCGTAAGGAAAATCGCGCCACAGGTCGTAGTCCGGCCTGAGCCTGCGCAGCGCCTTGAACGCGAGCGCCTGCACGCGCCAGGGCTTGAAAGCCTCGTGGTCGTAGCCGCCGTCCTCGACGTGCAGTTGCAGGCCGGCGCAGAGGCGGCCCGAGTGCTTGTGGAACGTCGGCTCGAACCAGCACGGGCGCAGCCGGCAGCCGTGCAGCCATTGCGGGGCCAGGCGCTGCATCTCGGCCAGGATCGCCGGCACGTCCAGGTCCGGCGCGCCGAACAGTTCGAGCGGCCGCGTCGTGCCGCGGCCCTCGGACAGCGTCGTGCCTTCGAGCATCACGGTGCCCGGGTAGCAGCGCGCCATCCACAGGTTCGGTGCATTCGGGCTCGGGTTGACCCACGTGCGCTCGCCGAGCGGCCAGCCGAAGCCGGGCGCACGGTCGGGTTGCCAGCCCTGCATCTCCACGACGCGGTAGTCCAGGTCGAGCCCGAACCGCTTTACGAACCACCGGCCCATTTCGCCGAGCGTGAGTCCATGGCGCATCGGCATTTCGCCGGCGCCGACGAAGCTCTCCCATCCGGCGCGCAGGCTCGAGTCCCTCGACCGGGCGGCCGATCGGGTTCGGCCGGTCCAGCACCCACACCGACTTGCCGTGGCGCGCCGCGGCTTCCAGCACGTAGCGCAGCGTCGTGATGAACGTGTAGATGCGGCACCCGAGGTCCTGCAGGTCCACCAGCAGCACGTCGAAGCTGTCCATCATCGCGTCGGTCGGACGGCGGACTTCGCCGTACAGGCTGAACACCGGGATGCCGTGCACCGGGTCGTTGAAGTCCGGCGTCTCGACCATGTTGTCCTGCTTGTCGCCGCGCAGCCCGTGCTGAGGCCCGAAGGCCGCGGTCAACTGCAGGTCCGGGCACGAGGCGAGGGCGTCGAGCGAATGCGCGAGGCTGGCGGTGACCGACGCCGGATGAGCGAGCAGCGCGACCCGGCGACCCGCGAGCGGCCGGCGCAATTCCGGCTCCGCAAGCAACCGGTCGATACCGAACTTCACCACGTGCTGGCCCGTTCGATCTCCAGCACGAACCCGGCGGGACTGTGAAAATCGGGTTTCTCGGCACGGTGCGCCAGCGCCCAGAAGGACAGGTTTCCGGCCTGGTCTTCGATCACGGCGGCGAGACCGAGCAGCAACGTGCCGTCGCCGGGCAACGCAAGCAGCGCTTCGAGCGGGATGACCGCCTCGAGCGCGATGCGGTCCTCGGTGACGCTGACCGCGACCGCAGGCGGTGTCGTATAGGCGATCGGCGCCATGCCCACGCGGTACGCGGAGAAACCGTATGCGGCCCATTCCGTCGACGGCGAGAAGTTGAACTCGCAGTAGGCGCGCGAACCTTGTCCGCCGATGAACGCCTCGAAGCAGGTGTGTTGCCAGAGGCCGTCCGCCTGGCGCGGTGCGACGGTCGCCGGCAGCACGATGCCGTTCACGTCGCCGTCGAGGAAGTAACGCAGTCTCAGGCCGCCTTCCGGTGTCGACGCCAGTTCGACGTCGATCCGCCGCACGGCCGGAGCCGGCGTCGACGGGTGACGCACCAGGGCGACGCAGCGTGGAGCGAAGCCAGACATCCGCCCATCATACCGGGCCTCAAAGGGGCTTTAGGAGAGTGGGATCGGGGCGGGTGAGCCAGTTCAGCGCCGCCTCGGCGAATCGCCCGCACTCGCCGATGGCTCGTTCCCAGTCCCGGATGCGTGCCGCGTGGTCCTGTCCGTAGCGGTAAAAGTCCTTACGATCCGGGATCTTGCGATTGGGCAGCGAATCGAGGAAAGCGGGCGAGGGCGAGATCAGCAGCACGTCGTCGAGCCACGGGTGCCCCTGCGGCTTGCGGCGCCAGGGCAGGTGCTTGTCCAGCCAGCCGGGGGTCACGTAGTCGTTGAAATGGGGGTACAGGACGATGCGCCGGCGGGGGCCGCCCTGCGTCAGGCGGCCGTAAGGCAGTTGCAGGTGGTAATCCACCAGCGCGCCATCCCAGTAGTTCCCGGGAGGGGCGCCGGCGATGTCGCGCACCGGCGAGCAGATGAGTGGAATCGTCCCCGAGGCGACCAGCGCATCTTCGCAGTTCGCATCAGTCAATCCGACGACGCTGGACCCGAACTCGTCGAACGGCTCGGCGAGAAATGTCGCGCCGGACGTGAAGAGCACCCGCTGCAGGTGCGCCGCCAGCCGGTCGCGAGAGATCGTGTTGGAGAGCACGGCGCGCCCGAACGCGAGCTTCGATTCCCTGCCGGCGAGGGGTCCGCGGGCACGCGACGTGACGATCGTGAGCGACACTCCTGGCCGTACTTGCAGCGGTCGTCCGTCCAGCACGCCGCGTCCGATCCGGCGGCACGCGACGGCAATGTCGTCGGGCGTCGGCTTCACCGTGTAGTTCTGGTCGCGCACGTAGCCGTGCTGCAGCCGGTCGAGGGCCGCCACCGGGTCGGGCATCGCGAGCGCCGCCATGCGCCACGCTCCGATCGACGCGCCGACCAGCTCGATCGGCGTCGGATCCTGCAGCCACTCCCGGAACAGCAGCTTGTCGAAGGGGATCAGCGCGAGCCCCTTCGGTCCGCCCGCCGCCGCAGGAATGCACGCGATGTCATACGGGGCGAGGCCGAGTTCGCGGACGTGCGCCGCGGCGCCAGGTCCTGCGCGCAGCGTCAGCAGTGTCGCCGGATCCGCCCGGTTCGTCATATCAGGTCCCGCAGCCTGTACCAGAGCATGCCGAGCACCAGCGCCGGCGTGCGCAGCGCCCGCCCGCCCGGGAACACCCGGTGTGGAAGACGGCCGAACAGGTCGAATCGCTCCGCCTGCCCCGCGATCGCCTGCGCAGCCAGCTGGCCGGCCATGCCCGCCATGGCAATGCCGTGGCCCGAAAATCCCTGGAGGTAGAACACATTTGGCGCGAGGCGGCCGAAGTCCGGCGCCCGGCTCATCGTGATGTCCACGTAGCCTCCCCACACGTGGTCGAGTCGCACGTCCGCAGAGCTGCGGGAACACGCGGATCATCCTTGCGCGGGTGGCGCGGCCGGTATCGCGCGCGTCGATGCCGGAATAACTGACCCGGCCGCCGAAGATGAGGCGATGGTCCGCGGACCGTCGGAAGTAGTCGAGCACGAAGTTCACGTCGGCCACGGCGTAGTTCTCGCGCATCAGGCCCTGGATGCGCTGCTCACCGAGCGGTTCGGTCGAGACGACGTAGGTGCCCACCGGCATCACGCGCCAGTCGGCGGTGGTGCGCAGTCCCTCGAGATAGCCTCCGCGAGTGAGCACGGTGAAGTCGGCGCTCACGGTGCCGCGGGCCGTCGCGATGCGCACGGGATCGCCGGGGAGTATCGAGGTCACGGCCGACGATTCGCAGATGCGCACGCCGGCCGCCTCGGCGGCGCGCGCCAGCCCGAGCGTGTAATTGAGCGGGTGCAGGTGGCCGCTGCCGGGATCGTACAGCCCGCCGCAATAGCGCTGCGTAGCAAGCAGCGACTCGACGTCCGCGCGCTCCAGCAGACGCGGCGACCGGTACCCGTAGGTCTCGGCGAGTTCCTGCTGCAGTTCCGCGAGTTCGCGTCGCTGCCGCTGCTTCGTCGCGACGTGCAGGTGGCCCCAGTTCAGGTCGCAGTCGATCGCGTGGTCCCTGACTCGTTGCCGGAGCAGCGCCAGCGCTTCGACCGAGACATCCCACATCCGGCGTGCGTCCTCGAGGCCGACCTCGGCAACGATGCTCTTCTGCGTGGTGCCGAATCCGAATATCGCCTGTCCGCCACTCCGGCCCGATGCGCCCCAGCCGACCCGACGGGCCTCGAGCAGCACGACGCGGTAGCCGCGGGCCGCGAGATCCAGCGCGGCCGAGCAGCCGCCGATGCCTGCGCCAACCACGCACACGTCCGCACGGACGTCGCCCTCGAGCGGCGGCCTGGCCGGGGAGGGGTGCGCGGTTGCGGCATAGTACGAGGCGGCGTGATCCATGCCGGCCCACTTTAGCCGCACCGGGGGACGGCGAACACCACGGGTGGCACCGATTGCGCGGGAAGGGCAAGCTTGCACACATGAACGAAGCAGACCTCCAGTCGCCATGGCCGTCCCAGTCCGAGCCGGTGCACGTCAAGAAGTCCGGGCGTGAGCTGGTCCGCGACCCGTTGCTCAACAAGGGAACGGCCTTCACCGCGGACGAGCGAAATCGCTTCCGGCTGAACGGGCTGCTGCCCTCGCGGCAGATTTCCCTGGATCTGCAGGTGAAACGCAACGTCGCGTCCATAGACAAGGCGTCGTCGCCGCTCGACATGTACCTCAAGCTGTCGGCACTGCAGGATCGCAACGAGCACCTGTACTTCCGCGTGCTCTCCGAGCACCTCGAGCGGTACATGCCGATCATCTACACGCCGACCGTGGCGGAGGCGACCCGCAACTTCAGCCAGGTGTACCGGCGCGCGCGAGGCGTCTGGCTGACACCGGATTTCCGCGGCCGCATGGCGCGCGTACTGAACGACGCGGCCGGCGACGAGCCCGTGCGCCTGATCGTCGCGACCGACAACGAGTCCATCCTGGGCATCGGCGACCAGGGTGCAGGCGGCATGGCCATCTGCGTCGGCAAGCTCGCGCTGTATACCGTGGCAGCCGGCATTCCACCGGCGGCGGTGCTGCCGGTCAGCCTGGACGTCGGGACCGACAACGCTGCGCTGCTCGAGGACGGGATGTACGTCGGCTGGCGGGAGCCGCGCCTGCGCGGTGCCGAATACGACGAGTTCATCGAGGAATTCGTGGACGCGGTGGCCACGGTCTTCCCGAAGGCGCTGCTGCAGTGGGAAGACCTGCGCAAGGACATCGCGCTGCGCGTCGCCGATCGCTACCGGGAGCGGCTGCCGTCGTTCAACGACGACATCCAGGGCACTGGCGCTGTCGCGCTCGCCGGCGTGCTCTCGTCCGGGCGCCTGACCGGCTCGCGGCTCGCGGAGCAGCGCATCGTCGTGCACGGCGCGGGAGCGGCCGGGCTCGGCATCGCCAGGCAGTTGAAGGCGGCGATGCGGCTCGAGGGCCTCAGCGAGGCGCAGTGCCTCGAACGCGTCGCGGCGCTCGACAGCCGCGGCCTGATCGTCGCGGATCACGAGCAGAGCGATGCGTACAAGCGCGATCTCGCGTGGCCGATCAACTTCGCGAACGAACTCGGACTCGGCGCGACCGCAGACCGCGGGCTCGAGTCGGTCGTGCGCGCATTCCGGCCCACCGTGCTGATCGGTACGTCAGGACAACGCGGCTGCTTCACCGAGGACGTCGTGCGCGCCATGGCGAGGAGTTGCGAGCGTCCGGTGATCCTTCCGTTCTCGAACCCGTCGGACCTGAGCGAGGCCGTGCCCGAGGACCTGCTGCGGTGGACCGATGGCCGGGCGCTGGTCGCGACCGGGAGTCCGTTCGCCCCCGTGGATTTCGGTGGCCGGAGCGTGCGCATCGGCCAGGGCAACAACGTGCTGGTGTTCCCGGGCCTCGGCCTCGGCGTGCTGCTGGGAGGGATCCGCCTGGTGACCGACGAAATGCTCACGGCGGCAGCGTTCACGCTGTCCGGCAAGGTCACGGATGCGGAACTCTCGAGTGGCATGTTGTTCCCTGCCGTTTCGCGACTGCGCGAAGTCTCGGCGGACGTTGCCGCTGCGGTGATCGCGAACTCGCGTGGTGCGGCCGTGACGGCGACACCGCCTGCCGCGCTGGTCGAAGCCGTGCGCCGCAGGATGTGGGCACCACGTTACGAGGAGTACGTCGCCGAGTCGGGGGACGCCGCGGAATGAACATGCCCGGACCTGTCGTGCTGTGTCTCGTCGCGGTCGCAGGGCTGCTGGTGGCAGAGAGGCGCGGCTCGCAGCAGGGCCTCTGGCTCACCAAGCCCGTCGCGTCGGCGGCGTTCATCTGGCTCGGGCTCGCGTCCGGCGCGCTCGATTCCACGTATGGGCAGCTGGTGCTCGCCGGGCTGGTGCTCTGCATGCTGGGCGATGTGCTGTTGATACCGCGCGATCGGCCCCGCGTCTTTCGCGCCGGTGTTTTCGCTTTCCTGCTTGGGCATGTGGCTTACAGCGCGGCATTCCTGACGCTGCCGCTGTCGTTCATTGGTCTGGTCGCCGGCGGTGTGCTGCTGGCGGTCGTCATCTGGACGGTGCTGCGATGGCTGGGTCCTGCGCTTCCGCCGGACATGATCGCGGCGGTCCGCACCTACATGGTCGTCATCGGCGTGATGTCCACGCTCGCGTGTGGCGTCACCGCGGCGGGTGGGCCGTGGCAGGTGGCGGTCGGGGCGCTCGCTTTCACGGCGTCCGATGTGTCCGTCGCGCGCGACCGGTTCGTGCAGCACGAGTTCGTCAATCGTGCCTGGGGACTGCCGCTCTACTTCGGCGCGCAGCTGCTGCTCGCGGTGACGCCTGCCCTGATACGCTGAGCGAACTTTCCGACCGAGCGTGCGTCCAACTGAGCACGGCGCGCCTCCCCGACGCGCCGCCAAGTTACCTGGAGAAGCCAAGATGACGATTTCCCGTGCAATGACCCTTACCGCGGCCGTCTGCACCGCGTTACTGCTGGCCGGAGCGGCGGAAGCCGGATCCAAGAAGCGTACGTCGCGTGCCGCTGCGGCGCCTGCCGCTGCAACGCCGGTCTGCAGCCAGGCCCCGTCCGGCATGGGGGCGGGCATGGGCGCCGGCATGGGGCTGGCTGGGCCGGGTCCAGGCGCCGGGCCGATGGGCGGTTCGTTCCTGCTTGATCGTTTCGATGAGATCGATACGGACAAGAGCGGCCAGTTGAGCCGCGACGAGGTCCAGGCCTGGAACGCCGCGAGGCAGCAGCAGGTGCGTCAGCGGGTGGAGGACCACGTCAAGGCTGCAGACACGAACGGCGATGGCCAGATCAGCCTCGAGGAAGCCAAGGCGAAGTTGCCGATGGCCTACGATCATTTCGAATTCCTCGACGCGAACAAGGACGGCCAGATCTCGATGGCCGAATTCGAGCGGCTGCGCGACCCCGGCGCGATGCATGCCGAGTTCCTCGGACGACTGAAGGCCGCCGACAGGGACAACGACGGCAAGCTGAACCTCGCTGAAGTCCAGGTCGCGTTCCCGGACGTGGCTGCGCGCTTTTCGCAGCTCGACAAGGACAATGACGGCTTCCTGACGGCCGTCGATTTCGCGTTCCTGAAGGGCCCGCGCTGAAGAACAGGGGACAAGTCAGGGGACATTCCCCTCCAGGGGAATGTCCCCAGCCCAGTGCCCCTGGTCTACGCCGCCTTGTCGACTGCGCCCGCCGCGGCATGATCGCCGCGTGCGCCGCCGCGAGGCGCGCAATCGGCACGCGCGGCGCCGAGCACGACACGTAGTCGAGACCGATCGAGTCGCAGAAGCGGATCGACGCCGGGTGGCCGCCGTGCTCGCCGCAGATCCCGACCTTGAGGCCCTTGCGGCTGGCGCGCCCCCAGTCGACCGCAAGTGCCATCAGGCGTCCCACGCCCTTGACGTCGAGCACCTCGAACGGGTTGTCCTGCAGGATGCCGCGCTCGTTGTACATCGGCAGGAACTTGTTCTCCGCATCCTCGCGCGAGAACGAGAACGCCGCCTGCGTCAGGTCGTTGGTGCCGAACGAGAAGAACTCGGCGACCTCGGCGAGGTTCTCCGCACGCATGCAGGCGCGCACCACCTCGATCATCGTGCCGAACTTGCAGGGCACCTTGACGCCGTAGGTCACCTCGACCTGGTTCTGCACCACCGTCATGTACTCACGGACGAGGTTCAGCTCCTGCGCCGTGCAGACCTGCGGCACCATGATTTCCGGATGGACCTCGATCCCGGCCTTGACGCAGTCGGCCGCCGCCTCGAGCACGGCCCGGATCTGCATCGTGTAGATCTCGGGATACGTGATGCCGAGGCGCACGCCGCGATGCCCGAGCATCGGGTTCACCTCGCGCAGTGCGCGTGCCTTGCGCAGGATCGCTTCCTTGCGCGTCAGCACGCCGTCGACCGCGCGCGTGTCGCCGAGGTCGTGCAGCAGCGCCAGCAGTCTTGCATCCGCGCCGCCCCGCGACGCCTCGCCGAGGACCTCCATGCCGCGCGAGACGGCCCGCAGGTCGTGCAGGCGCGCGATGTCGTCCTCCAGTTGTCGCTCGGTCGGCAGGAACTCGTGGATCGGCGGGTCGAGCAGGCGGATCGTCACCGGGTGAGGCGCCATCACCTTGAAGATGCCGATGAAGTCCGCGCGCTGGATCGGCAGCAGCCGGTCGAGGGCCGCGCGCCGCTCGTCGGGCGTATCGGCGACGATCATGTCCACCACGATCGGCAGGCGATCGGGCGCATTGAACATGCGTTCGGTGCGGCAAAGCCCGATGCCCTTCGCGCCGTAGCGGATGGCCCGCGCCGCATCGTCCGGGGTGTCGGCGTTCGCGCGCACGCCGAGCCGCGCCTTGGCGTCGGCCCAGGTCAGCAGCTTCACCAGCGCTCCGGAGAAGTCCGCCTCGACGGTCGGCACCTCGCCCCGGAACACCTGGCCGTTGCTGCCATCGATGGTGATCACGTCGCCTTCCTTGATCACCTGGTCGCCGACGAACGCGATCCGCATCGCCACGTCCACGGTGATGCCCTCGGCGCCCGCGACGCAGGGCTTGCCCATGCCGCGCGCGACGACCGCGGCGTGCGAAGTCTTGCCGCCGCGGCTGGTGAGGATGCCCTGCGACGCGAAGAAGCCGTGGATGTCCTCCGGTTTCGTTTCCTCGCGCACGAGGATGACCTTCGCACCCTGCTTGCCGAGCGTCTCCGCGCGGTCGGCGTCGAAGACGGCCTGGCCGCTCGCGGCGCCCGGCGAGGCGGGCAGGCCGGTCGCGAGCGCGTGTCCCTTGTGCTTCGGATCGAGCCGCGGGAACAGCATCTGCTCGAGCAGCGCTGGATTGACGCGCGTGATCGCATCCTCGCGCGTCAGCAGCCCCTCTTCGTGCATCTCGACCGAGGTGCGCACCATCGCCGCGGCGTTCATCTTGCCGTTGCGGGTCTGCAGGCAGTAGAGCGTGCCGCGCTCGATCGTGAACTCGAAGTCCTGCACTTCGCGGTAATGACGCTCCAGGCGATTACGCAGCTCGACCAGCTGCGTGAAGATGGCAGGCATCTCCATCGACATGTCCGCGATGGGCTTCGGCGTGCGGATGCCGGCGACGACGTCCTCGCCCTGGGCGTTCGTCAGGTACTCGCCGTAGAGCAGGTTCTCGCCCGTGCCGGGGTTGCGCGTGAAGCCGACGCCGGTCGCGCTGTCGTTGCCCATGTTGCCGAACACCATGGTGACCACGTTGACGGCGGTGCCGTTGGCCTGCGCCGGCGTGATCTTGAACTCGCGGCGATAGTCGATCGCGCGCTTGCCCATCCAGGAATTGAAGACCGCCTTGATCGCGATCTCGAGCTGCTCGTACGGGTCGGATGGGAACGGGCGCCCCGTGTGCCGCTGCACGACCTGCAGGAAACGCTCGCCGATCTCGCGCAGTTCGTCGGCCCCCAGCATCACGTCGCTCTTGACCCCGACGCCCGATTTCACTGCCTCGAACTGCTCGTCGAAGAGCGCGTCCGGGACGCCGAGCGCGACCTTGCCGAACAGCTGCACGAAGCGACGCCACGCGTCGTAGCCGAAGCGCTCGTTGCCGGTGCGACGGATCAGCGCTGCCAGCGTCGTCTCGTTCAGGCCCAGGTTCAGGATCGTGTCCATCATGCCCGGCATCGACATGGCCGAGCCGGAACGGACTGACACGAGCAGCGGATCCTCGCCACCGCCGAAGCGCTTGCCGGTCTTGATCTCGAGCGCGGCCATGTGCTTCCTGACCTCGTCCATCGCGCCGTCCGGCAGACGGTGCTGCCCGTCCGCGAGGTAGGCGAGGCAGGCATCGGTGGTGATCACGAAGCCGGGTGGCACGTTCAGTCCGATCCGGGTCATCTCGCAGAGGTTGGCGCCCTTGCCTCCGAGCAGCATCTTGTTGCGGCCGTCTCCTTCCTCGAACGCGTACACCCACTTCTGCTTGCCGTCTGTCATGACCGATCCTCACCATGCCCGCCATTCGGGCCGTTGCGAGCGCATTGATACGCCCGGCTGAGGCTGTCGGAAATAGGGGAAATTCTGGGTGGCGGCGCGGCTTTACGCATGCACTCGGGCGCGTGACCGGGGCGTTGCCGGTCGGCGAGTCGCAGATGAGTCGGGGAGTGGCCCGCAACCGCGAGCCACTCCCGGCCCGAGTGTCGGCTCAGCCTACAGAGAAGTCCGCACTCTTTCGGTGCAACGCGAGCAGATGTGCGTTGTCGACCTTGCGCACGGCCTTCTCGAGCGCGCTGTCGTAGCACGATTGATAGGCCATGTAACCCTGCAGATCGCGCCCGGTCGGCCTGCTGCCGCAGGCCTGTTGCGCGGCGGATTTCAGTCGTGCGTAGAGCGTACGGGCGCCCGCCGTGCTCGCCAGGTTGAGGTCGTCAAACGTCACGACCACCTGCGTCCGGCTGGTGCCTGGCGCTGCGCCGTCCCCGGCCTGTGCCGAGAGCGCGAAGCACATTCCTGCAATGCCGACGAAGAGGACCTTGCCCGAAACCGACGTACGCAAAGCATGTGATGTCTTCATGACTGGTCTCCTGCCCTGATGTTGCGCGTGTGGTTCTCGTCCACGCATTGATTTTGATGCGTGGCATCACCGGGCGTTCACCGCTTCGTCGCTCCCAGCGAGCGCTTCGTCGCAGTACGCGGCGCCAGGTGCAATACGCGCGGTTCAAGTGCAGGTCGTTTCGCCATCAGCCGGCGGGTCGTACCAGCCGCCGAACGGCTCGACCATGCGGTCAGCCGCTGTCGGGCCCCAGGTGCCCGAGTCGTACGGCTCGGCCTGCGGTCCGCTCGCGAGCAATGCGTCCACGATCTCCCACGAGGTCTCGACCGAGTCCTGGCGCGCGAACAGCGTGGCGTCGCCGCGCATCGCGTCGCCGAGCAGTCGCTCGTAAGGGGTCATCTCGTCCGCATGCGAGTTGCACGCGTAGAGCTCGACCTCCTGGCCGGTCATCGCTTCGCCCGGCGCCTTGATGCGGGTGCCGAGGGCAATGGCCATTCGGTCGGGGCCGAGCCGGAAGCGCAGGTAATTGGCGCGCGGCGGCAGCGTCTCGTCGAACAGCCGCTGCGGCGGGCGCCGGAACGTCGCCATCACTTCGGTTGCCGTGACGGGCAGGCGCTTGCCAGCGCGCACGAAGAACGGCACGCCGGCCCAGCGCCAGGAGTCGATCTCGAAACGCAGGGCTGCATAGGTCTCGATGTCGGAGTTGGCGCCGACGCCTGGCTCGTCCCTGTAACCACGGTACTGGCCGCGCACGATGCCTTTCCGGCCAGGGTGCTGCACGCCGCGCAGCACTTTCATCTTCTCGTCGCGAATCGCCTCGGGACCGGTGCCGACGGGAGGCTCCATCGCAAGGATCGCCAGTACCTGCAGCAGGTGGTTCTGCACGACGTCGCGAACCGCGCCGAGTTCCTCGTAGAGACGGCCCCGTCCCTCGACGCCGAATTTCTCGGCCATGGTGATCTGCACGCTCTCGACGTACGTGCGGTTCCAGACCGGCTCGATGAAGCTGTTCGCGAAGCGGAAGTAGAGCAGGTTCTGCACCGGCTCCTTGCCGAGGAAGTGGTCGATGCGGAAGATCGAGCTCTCGTCGAACACTTTCTGCAGCGCGCGGTTGATGGTGCGTGCGCTCGCGAGATCGCGGCCCAGCGGTTTCTCCACCACGACGCGCGCTCCCGCGGCGCAGCCCGAGGTGCCGAGCTTTTCCGTTACCGGCACGAACAGGCTCGGCGGGATGGCCAGGTAGTGGCAGGGCCGGGATGCGCCGTCGAGAGCCTTGCGCAGCTCTGAAAAAGTCGCGTCGTCGCGATAGTCGCCGCTGACCAGCCGGAACTTCGCCCTGAGGCGGTCCAGCGCCTCGGGATCCACCCCGTCGCCGTACGTCGCGAGGCTCTCGCGCGCACGGGCGCCTATATCGGACAGGCCAGTGCCGTCGCGGGCGACGCCGACCAGGATGGCGGGCAGGCGACCGCGGCGCTCCAGGTTCTCGAGCGCCGGGATGATCTTCTTGAACGCGAGGTCGCCGGTGATGCCGAAGACGACCAGGGCGTCGCTCGGCGCGGTATCTGTGTTCTACATGCCACGCGGTTTACCACGTTGCATTCCGGATGCACACCGGTTCATAACTTCATCCGACCATGCCAGCCAACCTGTCCCCCGAATACAAGGCCGCGGCCGACGCCCTGCGCAAGGCGCGCGATCCCCAGGAGCGCCTCGACTGCCTGCGGCAGATGCTGAGCGTGATCCCGAAGCACAAGGGGACGGACCACCTGCAGGCGGATCTCAAGCACCGCATCAAGGAACTCGACGAGGAGCTCGAGAGGCCGAAGCGAGGCGGCGCCCGCAGCAGCCCGTGCGCTGGTCGTGCGTCCGGAGGGCGCGGCGCAGGTCGCGATGGTCGGGCCCCCGAACAGCGGCAAGTCGCTGCTGCACGCGCGGCTCACGGGTTCGAGTGCGAAGAGCGGCCCGTATCCCCACACGACGCAGTATCCCGAGCCCGGGATGCTGAAGTGGGAGGACGTGCACTTCCAGCTCGTGGACCTCCCGGCGATCTCAAGCGCGCATCCGCTGCCCTGGCTCGGCAGCACGCTGCAGTCGGCCGACGCCTGCCTGCTGGTCGTGGACCTGGGCGATCCGGATTGCCTGCAGCAGATCGCTGCGGTCCAGCAGGACCTGAAGGAGCGCAAGGTCAGCCTCGTCACCGCGTGGCCTGGCGATGCCGCCGCAGCGGGAGAGGGCGCTGCCGACCCGGCCGATGAAGGCGACCTGTTTGCACTGCGCTTGCCCACGCTGCTGGTCGCCAACAAGGCGGACCTGCTGGCGAACGCAGCCACCGACCTGGCCGCACTCGGCGAACTCGAGGAACCGCATTTCCCGACGCTGCTCGTTTCGGCCGAGACGGGGCAGGGGCTCGGCGACCTGGGGCCGTGGCTGTGGCAGGCGCTCGGCCTCGTTCGCATCTACACCAAGACGCCGGGCAAGCCTGTCCTGCACGACCGGCCGTTCACGCTGCGCTGCGGTGAGCAGACCGTGGGCGACGTCGCGAGGCACGTGCATCGGGAGATGGCGAAGTCGCTCAAGTACGCGCGAGTGTGGGGCCGGTCGGTCGTTGCGGAAGGGCAGCATGTCGGGCGGGATCACACGCTCGCCGATCGCGACGTCGTCGAACTGCACACGTAGGCAGGGGCGAGTCCCGCGCCACTGGTAGGATCTGCGGCATGATTCCCGTCTGGTTCAAGATCGTGTACACGGCCTTCGTGCTCTACGTGGGCGTGATCTGGTGGAAGAACTACGGCTGGAAGAACTTCCTGTGGTTCTCCGACATCGCCTTCATCGGCGCGGTGCCGGCGATGTGGCTCGACAGTTCCGCGCTCGCGAGCGTGCTGGCGGTTGCCGTGCTGCTGCCCGAGATCCTCTGGAACGTCGACTTCGCGGGCCGCATGGTCCTGCGCCGCCGCATCACCGGGCTGACCGACTACATGTTCGAGCCCGAGCGTCCGCTGCTGCTGCGCGGACTGTCGCTGTTCCACGTGCCGCTGCCGCTGGTGCTGATCTGGATGCTTGCGGCCTACGGCTACGACGCGCGGGTCGGGTTGCCTGGCGCGATCGCACTCGCGCTCGTCGTGCTGCCGTGGAGTCGGTGGGTGAGTGCGCCCGAGAAGAACATCAACTGGACCTACGGGCTCGGCGGCGTGCAGACCCGTTGGTCAGGCCGCGTCTACATGACCCTGCTGACGGCCGGGTTCATCTTCCTGGTCTTCGTGCCGACGGACCTGCTGCTGCGCCGCATGTACTGAGATGGGGACACTCCCCCTCCCCGGGAGTGTCCCCTTGCAAGAGCTCGCGGCGATCCGCCCGCTGTCGTCCAGACGCTCAACCCATCGGTTGGCTCGTCCTCAAGTGAACCTTCCTCAGTCGAGCGGGACACTGACGACCGTGCCCTCTGACCAGTTCCGTTGCGTAGAGCTTGCCGGTCTTCGGGTCGATGGACATCGACGTCGGTCGATACAACGTGCAGCCGTTCACCACGACGCTGTCGGAGCCCGGTGCCTCGAATCGCCTCACCGACGCGCCCGTCGGCGGGAACGGCGGCGCCGGCGCAAAGTTGTTCTGCAACGTCAGGTAATCGGTGTCGCCGTCGTCCACGACCGGCAGGACGTCGATCGATGTGCGCAGGCCTGTCAGGAAGTCCGACTGGTCGCCCGTGACGGGATCGACCGTCTTGACCCTCGAAAGGCCCGGAATGAACGGTCCGCCCGACAGCAGCGAGACCAGCACCTGCCCGTCCGAGTATGCGAGCCCGGTGGGCACCGCCTCGACGACCGGCGGACCGCCCAGCCCCGACGTGTTGGCGATGGGACTGAAGACCGCGAGCTCGGCGTAGCTGCCCGTATCGAGATCGACCTTGAAGAGGCGGTTCAGGCCGCCGTTCGTGACATACAGGTAGTCGTCGACCGGCAGCACGCCGAAGGGGTTGGAGTTGCGCACGTTCCCCGCGTTGGCGGCATTCGGCTCACTCATGTAGTCCGGGAAGTTGACGACGAGATCGACCTGCAGCCTGTCGCCCTTGCCGTTGCTCAGCATCACCTTGCCGCCGCCGGCCAGCGTCTGCTGGTCCTGCGCGCTGAGCGTGAATCCGGTGGTCGATCTCTCGGCCGCCGCGCTCAAGTGGATGGCCAGGACCGAGCTGAAGAGCGCTGACGATACGTTCGGGTTGGGTATCGTCGATCCGGCGGGGCCTGGAATGACCGTGTCGCCCTGACCGATGGCCACGAAGATCGTACGCCCGCGCATCGCGAGCGAGTTCGGGCCGGATGCGTCGCCTCCTGCCGCGTTGGTTCCCTGCGGCAGGCCATCGAGCAGCGTCCTGCGCCCACCGTCCGGACTCACGATGGAAATGCGGCCCGACGCGGGGACGTTGGTGGTGCCGGTCTCCGAGACCACCAGGTTGCCCTGGTTGGTGAAGGCACTGCCAATCGGCGATCGCAGGCCCGATGCCACGACTTCACAATCCGCGGCTCCGGCAGTCCCTCCCAGCAATGCTCCTGCACCCGCCAGCAGCGCCACTACGGTGGAGTGCAAAACGCGCGAATGCTCCCGCACGTCGCTGGCCAGCGGCCGGCGACGATTCCTGGTTACGTCCATTGTGTTTTCTCCCGTATTGCGAAATGCGAATTGGGCAAGGCCCGGCCCGTCGACCTGGACCGGCCGCGATGCCCGCTGAATCGAAACGATTCGTCTTTCGTGTCCCCGGGCGCACCTCGAAGTGCCGGAGCGTCCGGTAGGAAAAAGGCTGCGCCGTGCAGTCAGACTGAGTCAAGTTGCAGTGCAAAACCCGGCCGGCGGAGACGGAGTTCGCAAGTGGCAAAGCGGCTTTGCTATACTCCCGCCCAGCATCAAGAAAGGGGCTTTTGCCCCGGCCAACCTGCCTTCCCGGGCAAGGTGGCGCGCGTCGCAAGACGCGGATGCGGCCGGAAGGCAACGAAGCGGGTGAAAGCTTTCTGAACCCTCCGGCGCTCGAATCGTGGCGCGGAGGGTTTTTCGTTTCTGCCTCCAGCCCGGTACGTGCGCCGCTCGTTGGACCCCCGGTCAGGTCTGCAACGCCCTCAAGAGGGCCTGGAGGTTTGACCATGCGCTCGATAACGCCTGTCCTGATCGACTACTGGCATCGCCTGCCATCGAGTCCGGTGCACCAGCGCCGGCACAATGCCCACGAGTCCTGCAATCGCGTCCGCGAGGGGCGCCTGCCCGTCGAAGCGTTGCTGCCATTCGTTCTCGGCGACCCCGACGAGGACGTCGTCTTTGCGGCGACATCCGCCTACGTGGGCGCGAAACGCGATGGGGCCGCTGCCCGGAGATTGTCGATCGACGATGCGATCGAATGGGTCAGGCGCGGTCTTGCGCTCAATCGAGGCGCAGTGTTCGCGGCCCTGCTCGCGGCGGGCGACCCGCGCATCAACGCGCGGCTGCAGCCGCTGCGGTTGACGCTGGGACAGGAAGACGTTTCCACCGTCTGCCGGCGAGTCGATCACGATGCGCGCCGACCGACGCGGAAGTTCCTGCGGGAGTGGACCGAGCTGCTGGGCGTGACCGATCAGGACGTCGGCGCGTCGTCGCTCGATTCGTCAGTCGCGGGCAATACGTCGGCCCCAGGACGCTGCACCGTGCCGAGCCACGCGGAAAAATCGCGCGGCTTGCGCTCATCGATCCAGCCGAAGACGACACGGTGCCAGGAGACGCGCTGCACGTAGGTCCGGGTCTCGTTGTAGGGAATGTTCTCGACCCAGATGTCCATCTCCATCGGTGCGGCGGGCAGCCAGCGCTTCACCGCGCCCGGGCCGGCGTTGTAGGACGCGATCGCGAACGGCGCCTGTCCGTCCCAGCGGTCGAGCATGCTGCGCAGGTAGGCGGAGCCGAGCGGGACGTTCACCGACGGGATGACCAGCGAGGAATTCGACGGTGCCGGCAGGCCCCACGTCTTTGCGGTCCGTCGCGCAGTTTCAGGCAGCAACTGCATCAGGCCGATTGCGTTGGCGCTCGAGCGCGCGTCGGCGCGATAGAGGCTCTCCTGCCGGATGATTGCGTAGATCAGGTCGGGCGGCAGCCCGCTCAGCGACGAGCCCCGGCGCACCTCCGTGTCGTACGGATGCGGGTAGAGCAGGTCGTAGTCGTCGAAGACCCCGAGCTTGGCAGCCGCCGAAATTGCCTGCAGGTACCAGGCCCAACGTGCCGCGAGCCCGATGGCCTGGAGCTGCGCCGCCGGCTCGAGTGCGTCGTAGCCCGCACGCCATTCGGCGTGTGCCTCGGCCTGCATGTCGCACGACGCCAGCTCGCGGGCCCGCACGAACGGGGCCTCGGCCGCGAGCCGATCCATCGCGGCATCGCTTACGCCAGCCGGCTTGAACGTCGGCGCGAACTGCTTGCCGAGCCGCGCTGCCGACAGCACCGCGTACCAGTTGTCGGTCGGCATGACCGCCGCATAGCCCTGCTTCGCCGCGCCCGAGTCCCCGAGCTGGTCCGCGGCCCGCGCCGACCAGTATTTCCAGCGATTCTGGTTGCGCAGCGCTTCGGGCATCGCATCGATGGCCTTGCGCGCGCGAGTCCAGTCGCCCGCCCACAGCGCCGCGCGCGCATGCCATTCGTGGGCCTGCTCGTCGAAGTCGCTCGCCTGTCCAAGCGCGAAGAAATCGAGCGCCCGCGGGTCGCGGCTGAGCGCGAGCCGCACTCCGGTTGCGATCGCGAACGGGCTTGCGGCGCTGGCATCGAGGCCGCGCGCCTGCACGAGCTCGGGGTACCGTGCGACCGCGGCGTCGACGTCCGCGCGGGCGTAGCGCCGCCAGCCATCGAGCAGCGCCTTCGGATCCACTGTCCGGGACGGATTGGCAATGAGCGCATCGACGGACGCGCGCGGTTGCTCGATCAGCCCCGCCCACTGCTCGATCGGGGCAGCAGTCGTGGCAGGCAGTGAGCGCGCCAGGTAACGCGCGAGTCCGGCCTGCCCGGTGTCGAGCGCGGCTCTCGCACGACGCTCGATCAGCGTGGACGTCAGCAGTCCCTGCGACTTGATCCAGTCGAAGGCCGGATCGCAGGCCGGCGGCAGGCTCTTCGGTGCGGACCATTCCGTGACGATCTTGTCCGCCAGCCCGTCGGTGCGGCCGAGCGCGATGCTCGCGGCGTACGCATTGCAGCGCGCGGCGACGGTGTCGTTCACGTCCGGCCGATAGGCGGCAAGGTAAGCGTCCCACTGCTTGCGCAGCGCCAGCGCCATGAGCCAGTCACGCCTGATCGGGCGCGCGACCGGTTGATCGCCGTAGCGGTCGAGGAAAGCCTGGATCTCCGGGGCGGCCGCCGGATCATCGAGCCGGCGCTGCAGCCGTGCGGCCTCGACATACGGATACAACGGATAAGCCTTGAGGTCCGCGCTGTCGGCGCCGGAGCCAGGCGCGATGCCCTTCGACGCCTGCGCGTACGCATCCAGGAACTGCTGTCGAACCTCGACCGGAAATTCCACCCGGGCCGGCCCCGCTTGCGTTGCCGGACCACCCGCCATGATGGCCAGGAGCGTGACCATGGCGGCGGGGAAGCGGCGCGCGCGAGGCTGTCTGCGGATCGGCGTCATGTCTGGCCCGGGAATCGAGATCGACGCGTAAGTCTATGATGAATCAGGGATGCTCCGCAGGCGGCAGATGACCTC
>CAVTDU010000032.1:0-70226 GCA_963733565.1 uncultured Gammaproteobacteria bacterium | reverse complement strand
TCCGCGACGATCGAGCGGCTCGGGCTCGATGCGGAAGAGCTGCTCCGAAAGAAGAAAGTGGCTAGTGACTAGCGGATAGGGTAGAGAAGGCTGGCAACGCCGGCCATTCGTTCCTTCCGACTATCCGCTAACCGCTAGTCACTACCCGCTTTCGTTCTCTTCCTCACGCCAGCGCCGCATCCCGCTGCTCCGGACCCTTCGGGCTGATCGCGGGCGGCAGCATCTTGTACATCACCGGCGTCACGAGTCGCCCGAGCAGCGTCGAGGAGACGAGGCCGCCGATGATCACGATCGCGAGCGGCGAGTAGAGTCCCGATCCCTGCACCGCGAGCGGCAGCAGTCCGCCGATGGCGGTGGCCGACGTGAGCAGGATCGGCAGGAACCGGATCTCGCCGGCGCGCGTGATCGCCTCGTCGAGGCCGACGCCCTGCTCGCGCAGCTGGTTCGTGAAATCGACCAGCAGGATCGAGTTCTTGATCTCGATGCCGATCAGCGCCACGAACCCGATCATCGCCGTGAACGACAGCGTGTAGCCCGACAGCAGCAACGCGATCAAGCCGCCGGCGACGCCGAGCGGGATCACGCCCGCGACGATCAGCATCGAGCGGAAGCTGCCGAACTCGAGGATCAGCACCGCGAGGATGCCGAACACCGCGACCAGCACCGCGGTGCCGATGCCGCCGAAGCTCTCCTTGCGCGCTTCCGCCTCGCCGCCCACCCGCAGGCTGTAGCCCGGTGGTCGTTCCATCTCCGCGAGACGCTTGAACACCTCGCGGTTGACCTTGCCGGTGTTGTAGCCGGCCTTCGGGTAGGCGCTGATCAGCACTTCGCGCTCGCGGTCGTGCCGCTGGATGACGCTGGCGGCCGACGAGAACTGCGGCGAGGACACCTGCCGCAGCGGGACCGGCTGTCCGGACGCGGACGCCACTTCGATCAGGCCGAGGGCGTCGAGCGTCTGGCGGCCCTGCATCGGCAACCTGAGCGTGATGTCGAACTCGTCGCCGTCCGGCTCGCGGAACTTGCCGACGCCGAGGCCCGCGACCGCGGCGCGGACGGTGCGGTCCACGTCGATCGGCGCGATGCCGAGCAGCGCGGCCTTCTGCGTGTCGATGTGCAGGTCGAGGTCCGTGCGCTGCCGGCGCTGCGGGTTGTCCACGTCACGTGTGCCCGGCGTCGCCTCGATCACTGCCTCCGCCCGCGCCGCCAGCTCGCGCAGCTGGACGAGGTCCGGGCCCGTGATCGCGACTTCGATCGGCGCGTTGATCGGCGGGCCGTTCTGGTAGGACTCCACCAGGATCCTCGCGCCCGGGTACTCCGCGAACTTCCCGCGCAGTGCCTCGTAGAGTTGCGGGCTGCGTCGCGGGTCGAACTCGTGCAGCTCGGCGAACACCTCGGCGACGTTGGCGTTGGTTTCCTCGGGGAAGATGTTGTAGTAGACGCGCGGGTTGCCGCGCCCGAGATTCGCGAAGTAGTGCTTGATCTCGGGATGACGCGCCAGCTCCTGCTCGACGAAAGTGAGCGCCCGATCGGTGTCCGCGACACTCGCGCCATCCGGTGTCTCGACCGTGATGCGGAACTGCGGGATGTCGGCCGGCGGGAAGACGCTCACGCCGATGAGCGGTACCAGCGCGACGGACGCGGCCACGAGTGCCAGCGCCGCGAGCAGTGTCCGGCGCGGGCTCCCGAGCGCGACCTTGAGCGCGGGCGAATAGATCCGGTGGATCACCGACATCAGCGCCTTCAGAACGCGGTTGCCTTCGCCGTCGTGGCCCTCGGGACGCAGGATGCGGCTGGCGAGGAACGGGATCACCGTGAACGCGACCAGCAGCGACGCCAGCACCGTGTAGAGCACCGCGGCCGGCAGCGAACGGATGAACTTGCCGGCGCCCTCCGGGAGGAACAGCAGCGGCAGGAAGGCGAACAGCAGCGTGGCGGTGCAACCGAGCACCGCGAGCGCGATCTGGTCGGTGGCCGCGATCGCCGCATCGAACCGCGAGTAGCCGGCGCGCAGGTACCGCGAGATGTTCTCCACGACCACGATCGAATCGTCCACCAGCAGCCCGAGCGCCAGCACGAAGCCGGCGATGGACAGCTGGTTGAGCGAGAACCCGGTGAAGTAGAGCAGCGACAGCCCGATCGCGAGCGACAGCGGGATCGAGATCATCACGACCGCCGACGCGCGCAGCCCGAGCGGCAGCAGCGTCAGCACGACGAGGCCGATCGCGATCGGAAGTCCATGCCGAGGCGGTTCAGCCGGTGACTCACGTTGCGGCTCTGGTCGAAGCCGCGCTCGAGGACGACCCCCTGCGGCAGGTCGCGCTCGAACTCGTCGAGCTTCTGGTAGATGCCGTCGCGCACGTCGAAGACGTTGACTCGATCCTTGGCGCTCGCGGTGACGAACACCGCGCGCTTGCCGTTGAACCGGCCGACGTAGCGTTCCTCGGCGGCTTCCCAGCTCACGTCGGCGACGTCGCGCAGCTTGACGATGCGGCCGCCGCGGCTCGCGACCACGGTCTCCGCGACTTCGTCGAGCGAGTCGTAGCCGCCCGAGGTCTTGAGGTTGTACTTGCGCAGGCCGACGTCCACCGCGCCGCCCGGTATCGTCGCGTTCTCGCCGCGGACGGCCATCTCGACCTGCCCGAGCGTCACGCCTGCGCGCCCCATGCGTTCGAGGTCGAGCGCCACGCGCACCTCGGGCGCAGGCACCGCCCAGTACTCGCTCCTGCGCACGCCGGGGACCGTCTCGATCGAATCGCGCAGGTCCTCGGCGAGTCTCTGCAGCTCGCGATAGCTTGCGTCCTCGCTCACCAGCGCGACCTGCACGATGTTGACGAGGCCCGAACCCGTCTTGCGCACCTCGAGCGACGCGAGGTCGGCGGGCAGCTGGTCGCGGATGCGGTTCACTTCGCGGACGACCTCGTCGAACTTCTCGTCGGGGTCGGTGTGCCAGTGGAACTCGGGCTGTATCACGCCCACGCCGTCCAGCGAGCGGCTGTCCATGCGCTTGATGTCGTCGAGCTCGTTGAGCGCGTCCTCGATCGGGTCCACGACCAGCCGCTCGATGTCCACCGGGTCGGCGCCGGGATAGACCGCCACCACGGTCGGGATGGGCACGTGGAACTCGGGGTCCTCGGAGCGCGGGATGTTCAGGAACGAGTTGACGCCGACCGCGATCAGCAGCCCGAACAGCACCAGCGTGAACTGCCAGCGCCGGACACTGAAGGCCCAGATGCGCACGTGGCGGCCTCAGCCTGTCTTGCCGACCAGCAGCACGGGCTCGCCGTCGGCGAGCCACGCGGCCCCGTCGGTGATCACCTGCTCGCCGGGCGTCAGTCCATCCGCGACGACGACGTGGTCGCCGACGATCGGGCCGACGGTCACCTGCTTGCGGCGTGCGACGCTGTCGCGTGGATCGACCACGAACACGGTAGCCGAGCTGCCGTCGGCCTCGACGATCGCCGCGATCGGCACCATGGTCCGCGCCTTGCCGTCGCCACCGCCCGTGAGCGCGAGCGACACCTTGGCGACGAGGCCGCGCGCGAAGCGTGCGCCGTCGGGCGCGATTTCCACCTCCACCTCGAAAGTGGCGGTCATCGGGTCCGCGCTCGAACCGACGCGCGTGACGCGACCCGCGAACTCGCGGCCGGGGAAGGCATCGAAAGTAACGGTCGCCGTATCGCCGACGTTGGCACGGACCGCGTCGCGGTCCGCGAGCGCCGTGCGCACGATCCAGCCCGCGCCCGTCGAGCCGACGACCAGCACCGGCTGGCCCGGCTGCACGAGCTCGTCCTGCTCGGCCAGTCGCTGCAGCACGACGCCGTCGCCGGGTGCCTCGATGCGGGCGAACCGCGCGTTGAAGCGTGCGGCGTCCAGGTTCGAGCGCGCCACGTTGTAGGCGGTCGTCAGGTCCTCGACCTGTTCTTCGGTCGCCACCTCGTCCGCGCGCAGGCGACGACCCCGCTCCAGTCCACGTCGCGCCTTCTCCGCCGCCTCGCTGGCCTGCGCGACGGCCGCGTCCACCTCGGCGCGCTTGATGACCGCGAGCAGCTGTCCCTTGCGCACCGCGTCGCCCACGTCGACGGCGATCCTGTCGACGACCCCGCCCGTCTTGAACGACAGCCGGATCTCGTCGCGCGGTGCGAGGATGCCCACGGAACGGACCTTGCTCGAGAGAGCCAGGCTCTCGGCAGGCTCGGCGCGCACCGGGGCCGCATCCCTTGCCGGCGCCGGCCCGGACGTCTGCGAACCGCCGCAGGCCGAGACGGCCAGCGCGATCATTGCCAAAGCCACCTTGAGCCTGTTCACAGCAACTCCCTGCCGGCGGCGCGTGTGCCGCCGATCGCGAACTCGAGTTCGGCGAGGCGGGCCAGGAACTCGGCTCGCACGCGGTTGAGGTTCAACTGGGCATCCGTCTGCGTGCGACGCGCGTCGATGAAGTCCGCCTGGTTGATCTGGCCGAGGTCGCGCTTGCGCGCAGTGATGCGAAACGCAGCCTCGGCCGCTTCGGAGCGCTTGCGCGCCGTGCCGAGCGACGACTCCGCGACCTCCAGCGTCTCGAGTGCGCGCTGCACCTCGAGCTGCACCTGCTGCGTCGCGAGGTCGCGCGTCGCGCGCAGTTCCTCGGTCAGCGCACGGGCCTCCGCCAGCGCGGCCTGGTCCGCGCCACCGCGGAACGCATTCCAGCGCAGCACGACGGAGGCGAGGACATAGCGGTCGTCGTCGCCGAATCCGTAGTCCTCGCCCTGGATGCCGGCCTCGGCGCCGAGCGCCAGCGTCGGCTTGAACGCGGCACGCGCCAGGTCCTGCTGTGCCTCGCTGCCGGCGATCGCCGCGTCGAGGCTCTGCAGCTCGGCGCGCTGCTCGGTCGCGACCCGCTGCAGCGCAGGCACGTCCATCACGCGCCCCGCGAGACGCTGGACGAGTCGTGTGCGGAAGCGCTCGACGGTGGCCTCGTCGATCGTCGCGCCAGGCACCGGTGAGGACAGCGGCACGTTGCGCAGCAGGTTCACGTAGCTCTGCGCGATCCTCACGCGGCTGGCCACGGCGAGCTGCTGCTGCTCGATCTCGAGCAGGTCCGCCTCCGCGCGGAAGACGAAGTCGCGGGTCACGCGCCCGTTGCGATACAGGCTCTCGTTCGCCGCGAGGTTCGCTGCCGCAACTTCCCGCGTGGCATCGAGCACGAGCGACTGCTGTTGTGCGGCGAGCCACTCGTAGTAGGCCTGCTTCGTGTCGCGCACGACGCGCGTGCGCAGTCCCGCCAGGTTCGCCTCGGCCCGGTTCAGGTCCTGCCTGGACGCCTCGACCGACGGGCCGAGCCGCGGCTCGTAGATCGGCTGCGCGACGACGAAGCGCGTGTTCTGCTCCTGTTGCAGCAGCAGCCGGATCTCCTCGTTCTTGACGCGAGGGAACGCGGCAGGCTGGCCGGACTGCACCAGCAGCTCGTCGAGCGTCTCGTAGACCGGGTTCAGCAGGTCGCCGACCGGAAAGTCGATGGTGCGTCCGCCGTTGGCCACCGAGTACCGCGCGTCGAAGTCGAGCACGGGCAGGTATCGCGCACGCGCCTGTTCGAGCGCGGCGAACCGTTGCTGCACGCTCGCGGTTCCGGCGCGCAGTTCGAGGTTCGCCGTCAGCGCATCGTCGAGCACCGACGCGGAGGCCGTCCTCGACGGTCCCGGAGTCATCGGGACGTGCCGCTGGTGGTGTCGTCGCCGTGGGTGCGTCGGCCGCGGCCGCTCCGAGCGCGCTTTCGGCGAAGACCAGGGCAAGCAGCGACAGGGCGGCAGCACGCGGCGCACGCCGACCGTCTCGTGCGACGGTGCGCGGTGAGCGAAGGATCTGTGCGCGCGGCGCCATGTCCGGTGCCGGGTCAGGGCCGCAGCGAGCCGTTGACCAGCGAGAAGGCGTGATCGATGAACTGCTGCACCGGGACGCCTTCGTGCTCGATCTGCCCGCCCTTGCTGGAGGCGATCTGGATCACTCCGTGCGCGAAGGCCCAGAGCGACAGCGCCGTCACGTACGGATCACCGAGATTGCCGCGGATCGATCCGTCGGCGACGCCGCGGTTCAGCGATTCGACGAGGGTCTCGTGCACGCGATGCCCGGCGCCCATGCAGGCGGCCTCGTTCGGCGGCACCGCCTTGTCGTTGCAGACCTCGTCGCAGGCGTGCGACTGGTAGCGTGCGCAGGCGTCGAAGTAGTGGGGCAACTCACGCGAATAGGCGACATACGCGCGCCCGATGGCCTCGATTTCATCCAGGCCGCTGGCCTTGCCGGAGCGCGCGTCCTCGAAGCGCTGCCTGAGGATCTCGAGCGCACGCTCGACCAGCGCGAGGTGCAGGTCGGCCTTGTCGTTGAAGTAGACGTAGACGAGCGCGCGGCTCAGCCGCGCACGACGCGCGACCTGGTCCATCGTCATGACGTCCCAGCCAGCCTCGGCGTAGAGGGCGTCGGCGGCATCCACGATTTCGGCGCGGCGTCGGTCGCGCTCTTCCTGTCGTCGTTCGGCGATGTAGGTCATGGGTATGATCGTGCCAATCGATTGACATTGTGTCAATAAATAAACGGACGTCGATATTCTATAAGTCTGTTTCAGGCCGAACACTGTTCGGCGTGACCGCAGGGCCGGATGCCGATATCTCGTAACAGATTGAAAATATTAACTATTATCTCCGCGAGGTCGTCGCCGGCGCGTGCCCGCCTCGCATCCATTGACCGCGGGAATGGCCGCCATCGAGACGTTCTGTTGGTGACCGCGGCAGGGCGGGCCAGAATGCAGGCCCAGGAATCAAAGCCCAGCGACGCAGGAGCCGCCATGCACAGCACCAGGATCGACCTCACGGCAAAGGCCCGGACCCGCATGACCGGCGTGTTGAACGCCCGCCTGGCCGACGCGCTCGACCTGCAACTGCAGGCCAAGCAGGCGCACTGGAACGTGAAGGGCCCGTCCTTCATCGCGCTGCACGAACTGTTCGACAGGATCGCCGGGGAGACCGCGGCTCACGTCGACGACATCGCGGAGCGCATCACGGCGCTCGGCGGGGTTGCCGAGGGAACCGTGCAGGCAGTGGCCGGCCGCACCCGCCTCGATGCCTATCCGCTGCACATCGTGGACGGCCGCTCGCATCTCGACGCGCTGGCCGCTGCGCTCGCGAAGTTCGGCAAGGCCGTGCGCAAGGCGATCGACGAAGCCGCGAAGGCGGGCGATGCGGACACCAGCGACCTGTTCACCGGCATTTCGCGCGCCGCGGACAAGAACCTCTGGCTGGTCGAGGCGCACCTGCAGGCCGACCGCTGACAGGCCGGCCATCGAGCCGTCCCGGGCATCGCGCCGGCCGGGCAGGCTTCAGCGCAGCTCTGCTCCCTTCACGATCGCAGCCGCCGCGCGGCGCGCCTTGTCTCGGGCCGCGCCGAGGTCCGCAGCCGTGGCGAGCGCGACGCCCATGCGGCGCTTGCCGCGCACCTCCGGCTTGCCGAACAGCCTGAGTTGCGTGTCGGGCTCGGTGAGCGCGCTCTCGACCGAATGGAAGCGGATGTCCCGTGACTCGCCTTCGAGCAGGATCGCGCAGGAAGCCGACGGACCGAGCTGGCGAATCGCGGGCACCGGCAGCCCGAGGATTGCGCGCACATGCAGCGCGAACTCGCTCAGGTCCTGCGAAACGAGCGTCACGAGGCCCGTGTCGTGCGGCCGCGGCGACACCTCGCTGAACCACACTTCGTCGCCCCGGACGAAAAGCTCGACGCCGAAGATGCCTGCTCCGCCGAGCGAATCCGTCACGGCGCGCGCGATGCGTTCCGACTCCGCCAGCGCCACGGCGCTCATCGGCTGCGGTTGCCAGGACTCGCGGTAGTCACCGTCGACCTGCAGGTGGCCGATGGGGGCGCAGAAGCTCGTGCCGCCGGCATGCCTGTACCGTGAGCAGCGTGATCTCGTAGTCGAAACGGATGAAGCCCTCGACGATGACGCGACCGGCCCCTGCGCGACCGCCGTGCTGTGCGTAGTCCCACGCGTGCTGAACGTCCGCGGCACTCTTCACGAGGCTCTGGCCCTTGCCGGAGGAACTCATCACCGGTTTCACGATGCAGGGAAAGCCGAGAGCGGCAACGGCGTCCCGGTACTCGACCTCGTCGGACGCGAACCGGTACGGCGAGGTCGCAAGCCCGAGTTCCTCCGCGGCGAGCCGCCGGATTCCCTCGCGGTCCATCGTCAGGCGGGCCGCCCGTGCCGTCGGGATCACGCGGAATCCCTCGCGCTCGAGTTCGATGAGCGCCGGGGTCGCGATCGCCTCGATCTCGGGCACGATGAGCGCCGGCCGTTCGCGCAGCACCAGTTCGCGCAGCGCCTGCGGGTCGAGCATGTCGAGCACGTGCGAGCGATGCGCCACCTGCATCGCCGGCGCATTCGGGTAACGGTCGGCCGCGATCACCTCCACGCCGAGCCGCTGCGCCTCGATGACGACTTCCTTGCCGAGCTCGCCGGCGCCGAGCATCAGCAGGCGCGTGGCGGAGGGGGAGAGCGGCGTGCCGAGAGTTGGCATGCAGGACGAACTACCTGCCCGGCCCGGCCGGCCTGTCGACGGCGCCTCCGCTGTCGGCCCAGTCCTTGAAGCCGCCAAGGTTGTAGACGGTCTGGTAGCCGAGGTCCTTCAGCGTCTTGCCGGCGAGTGCCGCGCGTCCGCCCGACGCGCAGTAGAGGATGATCGTCTTGTCCCTGCTGAATGCCTTGTCGTGGGTGGCCGACTCGGGGTCGGCGCGAAACTCGAGCATGCCGCGCGGCACGTGTACGGCGCCCGCCACCCGGCCGCTCTGCTGCACTTCCATCGCGTCGCGCACGTCGACGACGAGAGTATTGCCGCTCGCGATCAACTGCTGCGCCTGTGCGGGCGTAATCCGCGGCACCGCCGCATTCGCGGCCTCCATCATCTGCTTGACGCTGATCGTCATGTCAATCCCTCCGTGCAGGACTCATCCGACGCTACGCCGCGGCCCGGAGCCCGTCAACGCAGCATTCCACTAGCGCAGCGCCGCCTGGACGATGGCGGTGTCGGTGTGCTGCCTGAAGTTCACGAGTGCGCCGCCGCGGCTGCGCCAGACGTGCACGAACGGCGCCCTGAAGTGCTTGCCCGTGGCCTTGAAGGTTCCGCTGTACTCGCCGAGAGCCACGACTGTGTCGCCTTCGCTGACATACTCGGAAGGCACTGCCGCGAATCCGTCCCACTCGGTGGCGAGCTTCATGAACACGTTGGCGAGCACGGCGTCGCGACCCACGTACGTTCCGCCGTAAGGAAATCCCTCCGCCTCGGTCCACTCGATCGCCGGGTCGAGCGCCCCGAGTACCGCCCCGACATCGCCGCTCGCGAACCCCGCGTACAGGCTCTTACCGTATCGACCGCGCTCGTCATCTCGTGCCTCCCGTCTCCTGACTGAGTTCTCGCGTGCCGCGCAGGATCTCACGTCCGGCATGATCCGTCGTCGAAGATGACCGGCAGGTCGCCTATCCCGCCTGGCGGAATCGCTCCTCGAGCCACCGCCCGACTTCCGCAATCTCCGCCGCACACACCTCGTGCTGCATCGGGTACTCGTGCCACTCGACGGGGTAGTCGAGCCCGGTGAGCACGTCGCGCGCTTCCTGCCCGAGCGTGACGTGCACGACCGGATCGAGTCGTCCGTGGCACATCAGTATCGGCACGTCCGCATTGGCGACCGACCTCTCGGCCGCGAGCGTCTGCGGAAAAGGCAGGTAGGTGGACAGCGCCAGTATCCCGGCGAGCCGTTCCGGGAACCGCAGGCCGGCCGCCAGCGCGACCGCGCCGCCCTGCGAGAAACCGGCGAGCACGATTCTCGATGCCGCAACACCGCGCGCGATTTCGTGGCGCAGGTATCCGTTCACGCGCCCGACCGACTGCGCGAGCCCCGCCGCATCCGCGCGTCCCTCGGGCGTGAACGACCTGATGTCGTACCAGGCCCGCATCACGTAGCCCGCGTTCACCGTCACCGGTCGAAGCGGCGCATGCGGGAAGACGAAGCGGACCGGGAGTGCATCCGGCAGGCGCAGTTCGTCCACGATCGGCACGAAATCCGTGCCATCGGCACCGAGCCCATGCAGCAGCACGACGCTGGCGACTGCGGGAACCGCCGGCTCGAGCGTCACTTCGTGCTCGGTCTGACTCTGTGTGTATCGCATGCGTCAGCCCATCAGCAGCCGGCTCTCGGCCTGCTCGAGGTCCTCCGGCGCGCCCCAGAGCACCACGACGTCGCCTTCCCGGAATCGCGTCTCCGGGTCCGGGTTCCGGCCGACGATCCCGTCGCGTCGCACCGCATTGACCAGCACCTTGCCTTCGTGCATCCCGAGTTCGCGGATCGTGCGCCCGACCGCGCTCGCCCCCGGGGGCAGCACGACGGTCCGCAGCTGCTGCCTGAGCGCGTGGTCCCCGCCGAGCAGCCGCGAGTCGCGCTTGCGGAACACGCTGCGCAGGATCGAGTAGCGGTTGTGGCGAATGTCCTCGGTCGTCTGGAGCACTTCCTGCGGAGGGACCTTGAGGCAAAGCAGCACGTGGGCGACCAGCGCCAGGCTCGTCTCGAACGTTCCCGGGATCACCTCGGTCGCGCCGGCCGCCTGCAGCTGGTCGAGCTTCGAGTCGTCCTCGGTACGCACCAGCACCGGCAGGTCGCTCCTGAGCCGCCGCGCCGCCCGCACGATCCGGAGCGCGGTCTGCGTGGCGTCGAAGGACACGACGAGTGCGCTCGCATGCTCGAGACCGAGTGCCTGCAGCACCTCGGGCTCGGAGGCATCCCCGTAGACGACCGGGTCGCCGGCCTGGCGCGCGTCACGCACGCGGTACGGATCGAGATCGAGCGCGATGAACTCGAGTCCGCGGCTTTCGAGCACGCGCGCGAGGTTCTGGCCGACCCGCCCGAAACCGCAGATGATCACGTGCTTGCGCTCGGCGAGCTCACGCGTCGCGGCGGTCTCGAGCGCCACCTCGGACGGCTGGACCGTGCGACGCCGGAGGATGAAGTCGGCGATGCGTCCGTTGTATCTCACCAGCAGCGGACCGGCCAGCATGCTGAGCGCGACCGCGGTGAGCAGCGGCTGCACGATCCGCTCGTCCACCGTGGTGCCCTTGAGCAGAAGCGTCAGCAGCGCGAAGCCGAACTCGCCGCCCATGCACACCACGATGCCGGTGCGCAGCGCCTTGCGGGCGTTCGGCACGAACTGCCGCACCACGAGGGCGACGATCCCCGCCTTGAGCACCAGCAGCGCCGCCAGCAGCAGCAGCACCAGCGGCAACTGCGTGACGAGCAGGCGCAGGTCGAGCAGCATCCCGACCGAGACGAAGAACACGCCGAGCAGGATGTCGCGGAACGGCTTGATGACCGCTTCCGTCTGGTGCTTGAACTCCGTCTCGGCGAGCAGCATGCCGGCGAGGAACGCGCCGAGCGCCATCGAGAGCCCGAGCGCGTGGGTGGCCCACGCGCCGCCGAGCGCCACGAACAGCACCGTGAGCGTGAAGGTCTCGCTGCTGCGGTGCCGCGCGATCTCGTGAAACAGCGGCCGCAGTGCCCAGCGGCCGAGCAGCAGCACGACGAGCAGCGCGATGATCGCGCGCCCGACCATGCCGAGCAGCCACTGCGGCCCCGGCATCTCGCCGGCCGTCCCGAGCGCCGTCGCCAGCGCGAGCAGCGGCACGAATGCCAGGTCCTGGAACAGCAGGATGCCGACGGCGAGCCGCGAGTGCGTCCGGTTGATCTCGAGCTGGTCGCCCAGCTGCCGCAGGATGATCGCCGTCGACGACATCGCGAGCGCACCGCCCACCACGATCGCCACCGCGGGATCGAGTCCGAGCGCCCACGCTGCGCCACCGATCGCCGCCGTCGTGAGCAGCATCTGCAGCCCGCCGACACCGAGCACCTCGGCCTTCATCGCGACCATGCGCGCAAACGAGAACTCGAGTCCCAGCGTGAAGACGAGGAACACGACGCCGATTTCCGCGAGCGTGGCGATCGCGATCGCGTCGGAGGCAATGCCGAGCGCGTTCGGCCCGAGCAGCATCCCGACCAGCAGGTAGCCGAGGATGGCTGGCAGCCTGAAACGCCGCACCAGGCTCAGCACCAGCACCGAGCCCGCCAGCAGGATCAGGATTTGCGAAAGGACGTCGCCCGCCATGGATACTCACCGTGCGCGTCGGACGATGCTAGCATTCCATGTCGTTCCCCTGTGCTGCCGGGCCCGCGTGCCCGCAGCCATTCCTCGACCGGGGCGCATTCGATGGGGTTCCAGGCCACTCTGAGCGACGCGCGTGACCGCCTGCGAATTGCGGGCGACTGCCGCATGGCCGACGCGCCCGCGCTCGACGCCATGCTTCGCGCGCTTCGCGAGACCCCGCCGGCGTCCGTCGTGATCGACCTCACGCGAGCCGGCGACCTCGACATCGGGCCCTCCTGGCTGCTGCATCGCGCGATCGCCGACCTGCGGGGCGGCGGCGCGGGCGTCGAACTCGAAGGCCCGCCGCCGGAGCATTTCGCCTATCTCGACGGGCTCGCCGCGGTGCCCGCCGCGCCGGCGCCGGCCGTGCCGCGCACCTGGCCGATGCGCTGGCTCGTGGACGTCGGCATGCGCATGGAGGAGCGCTGGCACAGCTGGTACGAAGCGCTCGACTTCGGCGGTCGGGTGCTCGTCACGGCGGCCACTCGCTGGACCAGCCTGCGGCGGCTGCGCCTGCCGTCGATCGTGCGCCACGTCCACGAGACGGGCGTGCAGGCCATCCCGATCGTCGCGGTCATCGCGTTCCTGATCAGCGTCATTTCGGCCTACATCGGCGCGCAGCAGCTGCGTCCGTTCGGCGCCGACATCTTCACGGTGGACCTCGTCGCGATCGGCGTGCTGCGCGAGCTCGGCGTGCTGCTCACGGCGATCATGGTCGCGGGCCGGTCCGGCAGTGCGTATGCGGCCGAGCTCGGCGTGATGAAGCTGAACAACGAGGTGGACGCGCTCGAGTCGATGGGCATGAACCCCTACGAGGTGCTGGTGCTGCCGCGCGTGCTGGCGCTCGTGATCGCGATGCCGCTGCTCACCGTCGTCGCGGACGCGATGGGGCTCGCCGGCGGCGCGGTGCTCACGGGCTACCTGCTCGACCTCCCGTGGGAACAGTTCGTGGCCAGGCTCGACAGCGCGATCGGTCCCACGACCTTCTGGGCCGGGCTCGTCAAGGCGCCGGTCTTCGGACTCCTGATCGCGCTCACGGGCACGATGCGCGGCCTGCAGGTGCGCGATTCCTCGCGTGAACTCGGGCGGCTCACGACGGTGGCGGTCGTGCAGTCGATCTTCCTCGTGATACTTGCGGATGCCGCATTCGCCATCCTCTTCCTCGAAATCGACTTCTGAGGCCGGCCGTGCAACCCGTGATCGAAGTGCGCGACGTCGTAAACCGGTTCGGGAGCCAGTCGGTCCACGACGGCGTGAGCTTCGACGTGTTCCCTGGCGAGATCTTCGGCATCGTGGGCGGCTCGGGCACCGGCAAGTCGGTGCTGCTGCGGACGATCCTCGGCCTTCGGCAGCCGACGTCCGGCTCGGTCAAGGTCGAGGGCGTGGACGTCACGTGCGCCGACGACGACCAGTTGCGCGCGGTCAAGCGCCGCTACGGCGTCGCTTTCCAGAACGGCGCGCTCTTCAGCTCGCTCACGGTCGGGGAGAACATCACGCTGCCCGTCGCGGAGGCGATGGACCTCGACGAGGAATCGCTCGCGGCGCTCGTCGGGCTGCGCCTGCGCATGGTCGGCCTGCCGGTCGAGACCGCGATGAAGTATCCGGCGCAGCTGTCCGGCGGGATGGTCAAGCGCACGGCGGTCGCCCGCGCCCTCGCACTCGACCCCGCGCTGCTGTTCCTCGACGAGCCGACCGCCGGCCTCGATCCCATCGCGGCTGCGGGTTTCGATGAACTGGTCCTCTACCTGCGGGACACGTTGCGCCTGACGGTAGTGATGGTGACCCACGATCTGGACACCCTCGCGCGGACGTGCGACCGTGTCGCCGTACTCGTCGACGGCAAGGTCATCGTGGACACGCTCGAGGGCATCGTCGCGAACGAGCATCCGTGGATCCGCCAGTACTTCCACGGAGCGAGGGGACGCTCGGCGTGGCCGCAAGTGGAGCAAGGGCATGGAGCGTGACGCCAAGTACGCGGCGGTAGCCGCGTTCGCGATGCTGGCCATTGCAGCTGCAGTCGCGTTCGTCTGGTGGTATTCGGGCAGCGGCGAGCGGCGCGACTTCGTCCGCTACGAGATCTACTTCGACGGCTCGGTCAGCGGCCTCGCGCGCGGCAGCCCGGTGCGCTACCTCGGCGTGGACGTCGGCCGGGTCCGCAGCCTCGCGATCGCGCGCGACAACCCGAGTCGGGTGCGCGTGACGGCGGAAATCGACTCCGAGGCTCCGATCTCGGGCGCCACGCGCGCGCGCCTCGGGCTGCTGGGCCTCACGGGCCTGCTTTTCATCGACCTGCAGCAGGATCCCGAGGCCGATCCCGCGCGAGTGCTGGGCGAGGGGCAGAGATATCCCGTCATTCTCTCGCGCAAGGGCGACATCGAGGCATTCGTCGAGCGATTGCCGGACCTGCTCGGGCACACCGCACGCCTGGTGGAGCGAGTCGAGGGCCTGCTCACCGACGAAAACCTGAAGGCGGTGTCCACCACGCTCGCGAACGTCGAAGCCGCCTCGCGCGACCTGCCGGCCGTCACGCGTTCTGCCGCGGAACTCGCCGCCGAGCTGCGCAGGACTTCGGCGGAGGTGTCGGCGCTGACGCAGAAGGTTCACGCCATCGCCGACACCGCCGGACCGCAGATCGAGGCGTCCCTCGCGGGCGTGCGGGCGACCGCGGAAAAAATGAGCCGTACGGCCGACAGTCTCGAGAGGATCGTCGCGGGCAACGAAGCCAGCCTCGCGCAGTTCGCCGGCAGCGGCGTCGCGGACCTGCAGGCACTGGCAGTCGACCTGCGCGGAGCCAGCGACGAGGTGCGCGCTCTTGCACGCAGCCTGCGCGACCGGCCCTCGAGCCTGCTGATCGAGCAGAAGGAGTCTGGCATGGAGATTCCACCTTGAAGCGCATCGCACTGCTGCTGATCGTGTCCGGCCTCTGCACCGCTTGCGTCGGCTCGGTGTTGAAGTCGGACAACGAGGCGCCGGACCTGTATCGGCTGGCTGCCCCGTCCGCGTCCGGTGCCAGTGCCGGCGCGGGCGCCACGCTGGCGCAGGCCATCACGGTGGCCCGTCCGCGGTCGGTATCGTCGCTGGACACGGAACGCATCGCCGTCACGACACCCGGTCACGGCTTCGACTACCTGGCGGGCGCTCGCTGGGCCGACACGGCTCCGCAGATGGTCCAGCAGATGCTCGTCGATACGCTGATTGCCGGGGGCCGGTTCGCAACCGCGGTAGCCGCGCCGAGCCGCGTGCCGACCGACCTGCTGCTCGAGGTCGAGCTTCGTCACTTCGAGGCGATCTATGCCAGCGTCGGCGAGCCGCCACGGATCCTGGTGGAATTGCAGGGCAACCTCGTGGACGTCCGTCGCGGCGCGCGCGTCGCGAGCTTCGACTCCCGTGCCGAGGCGACGGCGGCAAGGAACGATCGCACTGCGGTGGTCGCCGCTTTCGAGGACGCGACTGCCCGGGCCGCGCAGGACGCCGCGCTCCGCGCGGGCGAAGCTGCGGCTGCCTACGCACGCTGACGCGTCGCGCCGGCGCGGACGAGGGCCGCGCTCAGGCCGCGAGCATGTCCAGCCGGCGGTCGAGGTCGAGATGGTCGCGCACGAAGACGCAGTTGGCGGGCAGCGTGTCCTTGTCGAGCCGTTGCGCTGCCGCGCCGCCGATCCAGACCGCGGACCCGGGTTCGAGCGCTTCGACGAGCGTGCGCAATTGCTGCGAAGCGTCCGCCAGCTGCTCCTGCACCATGACGCTGATCGCAATGATGGACGCACCGGTCTCCCTGGCGAATCGCGCGATGTCTTCTGCGGGCAGGTCCGCGCCGAGGTAGTGCGCCTGGAAGCCGCGGCTGGCGCACGAGATTGCGGCCATCAGCAGGCCCAGTTCGTGCCGCTCGCCGGGCAGCGTCGCGAACACGATGTGCTGGCGCCGCGCGGTGTGGCCGTAGGTCTCGAGCACGAGCCCGAGGTGACGCCGGACCGTGCTCGAGACGAGCCGTTCCTGCGAGATGGCGAGCTCGCCGCGGTGCCAGCGCTCCCCGACTTCGCGCAGCAGCGGCTGCAGGACCTCGGCAAACAGCTGCTGGGGCGGGAGCAATGCGATCGCGAGAGTCAGGACCTGCGTGCACTCGTCGACGCGGAAGTCCTTCGCGGCCTCCAGCATCCGTCCGGCGAAACCGCCGGGGCCGGCCGGCGTGCGCGGGACCGATGATTCTTCGACGAGGCCAGACAACTCGGCTTCGCTCAGCTTCGCGAGTCGCCGAATCGGGTGCCCGCGGTCCGTCGCCTCACGCAGCAGCCTGAGCCGCAGCACGTCCTCGGGCCGGTAGGCCCGCCGGCCCGTGGCGTCCCGCTGCGGGGTCACGACGCTGTAGCGCCGTTCCCAGGCCCGCAGAGTCTCGACGGTCAGGCCGGTCGCCTGCGCAACGGCCTTGATGGAGTACATGCCGGAATCATACGCGTCCGGCCAGTCCTGTTAAAGGTTGGGTAACGTCAGGCTGTACAAAGTATTGACACGACGCGCGGATAGGCTTGGCAAAGTTGACCCCCATCGGGCGGACCCATGGCCCGCCCTTTTTTTGTTCCGAACGCCGCGCGCGCCTCAAGCCGGCAGGCGCAGGATGGGGTGCTCGCCGGTCGCCTGGCGCAGGATCGTTTCCAGGAAGTCGGCCGCGGTCATGGGCTCGCCGAACAGCCGGCCCTGCCCGTACTGGCAGCCGCTGTGCAGCAGGAACTGGCGCTGCTCCTCGGTCTCGATGCCTTCGGCCAGCACCTGCAGCCGCAGGCTCCGTCCCATCTCGATGATGGTCCGCACGATGGTCGCGTCGTCCGGGTCGGTCGCGGCATTGCGCACGAACGACTGGTCGATCTTCAGCGTGCCGATCGGGAACTGCTGCAGCGCGCTCAGGCTCGAGTAGCCGGTCCCGAAGTCGTCGATGGAAAGGTGGACGCCCATCGCGCGCAGCTCGTCGAGCAGCGGCAGCGTGCGCTCGGCGTCCATCATCAGCGTCGTCTCGGTGATCTCGAGCTCGACCCGGCTGGGCGACACTCCGTGCCGCTCGAACACCGACCGGCATCTCGGGATGAAGCTCGCCTGGCTCAATTCCTTCAACGAGAGGTTGATCGCGACCAGGCCTGGATCGGAGACGCGCTTCTGCCACTCGGCGTAGTCGCTGCAGACCTGGTTCAGCACCCACGCGCCGATGTCCAGGATCAGCCGCGACTCCTCGGCCAGCGGGATGAACTGCGACGGCGCGATCTCGCCGTGGCCGGGCAGCCTCCAGCGCAGCAGCGCTTCCGCGCCGACCACCAGTCCGCTCGCAAGGTCCACCTTGGGCTGGTAGCGCAGCAGGAACTCGTCGCGGTCGAGCGCGCGCCTCAGCTTGCTCTTCAGCAGCAGGCGCTCGACGGCCACCGCGTTCATCTCCGGCGCATAGAAGACGTGGCAGTTCCGGCCCGCGCGCTTCGCGTGGTACATGGCGGCGTCGGCATTGCGGATCAGGTCGATGACGTTGTCGCCGTTCTCGGGGCAGGTGGCGATGCCGATGCTCGCCGTCACCTCCAGTTCGTGCTCGCCGACGTGCTGCGGCCGGGCGATCTCGTTCAGCAGCAGGCGTGCCAGCGACCCGGCCTGCTCGTGCCGGTCGCGTTCACCGTCGACGGTTTCGGCGAACACGGCGAACTCGTCGCCGGCCAGCCGGCCCACGACCGATTCCTTCGGCAGCGTGCGACTCAAACGCTCGCTCAACGTCTCGAGTACCCGGTCGCCGGCCTCGTGCCCGAACGTATCGTTGATCTCCTTGAAGTTGTCCACGTCGAGGTAGAGCAGCACGAGCCCCCGCTCCTGGCGCAGTCCGCGCGCGATCGCCTGGTGCAGCAGGTGCTGGAACTGCATGCGGTTCGGCATCTTCGTGAGCGCGTCGAATCGCGCCAGGTAGCGGATGCGCCGCTCGGCCCGCTTGCGCTCGGTGATGTCGCGCAGCACGAAGATCCGGCCCTGGAAGCGCGGGTCCGCGCTCGACAGCTCGGACGCGGTGACCGATACGGGGATCGTCTGGCCGTGCGCCGTGCAGACGACGGTCTCGCCCGGCTCGCGGATGACGCGCTCCGGATCGAACGCCGCGCGGTGCTGGTCGGCCACCAGCGACATGAAGTCGAGGCCGATGAGCGCGTCAGCCTCGTAGCCGAGCAGCGCGGCGGCGGCGCGGTTCGCCGTGCGCACCCGGCCGTCCGGCGCGGTGACCAGCACCGCATCGCTCATGCTGTTCAACAGCGTGTCGAGGTAATCCCGCGAAATGGTCGTGCCGGTGAGCGCCTGGCGCATGCGTTCGAGCGAATCCTCCAGCGCGCCGATCTCCGGCACGCCGCTCGGCTGCACGGGCTCGGAATAGCGCCCGCTGCCAATGCGCTCGGCGCTGAGCATGAGCGCCGCCATGGCGCGGTCGATCCGCGAGATCAGCCGGGAAGTGACCCAGCCGCCAAGCGCCGTACACGCGAGGCCGATACCGACGATGAGCGGCAACCCGTGCGGGTGGGCGTCGGTCAGCCGCACCGCGACGGCGACCGCCGCCGTCAGCAGCAGGCCGACTGTGACGACGGTGAAGATGTAACGGAATCTGAGGCGAGTCCCGTGCATGTCCGACCCGTGATCGCGATTGCTCCCGCGTGCAATCGATCTTGTTCTATTTGTCGATTTCGACTGGTGGGACATGATAGTCCCGGCAACGCAGCGGTGCGACACTCGCGTGCCAGATGCGGCAAAACTGGAAAGTTTTTCGACAGTGATCACGGCCGGACGACGGGGCATCGCCGCCCGGGACTCCGGTATGCTTGCGGCTCGAGGCCCGCTGCGCATGAACGAACTCGAACTCACCGGCCGCGCCCGGACGCACATCGTGGAGCTCGAGCATCCGCGGTGTGCGCTGCACTACGGCGTCGTGACGTCGTTCCTCGCGATGCGGGACGCCGCGACAGCCGCCGGCATCGATCTCGTCGCCGCTTCGGGCTTCCGCGACTTCGACCGCCAGCTGCTGCTCTGGAACCGGAAATGGCGCGGCGAGCGCCCGCTCCACGATCGCGCGGGCCAGTTGCTCGACCCGGCCCTGCTCGACGACGCCGGACGCGTCGAGGCGATCCTCTGCTGGTCCGCAATTCCCGGGGGCAGTCGTCACCACTGGGGCACCGACGTCGACGTGATCGACGCCGCGGCAATGCCACCCGGCTACCAGGTGCAGCTCGTCCCGGAGGAGTACGCGGCGAATGGCGTGTTCGCGCGGCTCGCGTCGTGGCTCGCCGAGAACATGGGGCGCTTCGGCTTTCACCGCCCCTATGCCACCGCAGGCTGCGGTGCGGGGATCGAGCCCTGGCACCTGAGCTATGCGCCCGTTTCCGCCGAAGCGCTCGAGGAACTCACGCTGCCCGTGCTGCGCAGGGCGGTCGCAGCGAGCGAAATGCTGGGCAAGGCGCAGGTGCTCGAGCGGCTGCCCGAGATCTACACGCGCTTCATCCTCGCGGTCGACTCGCCCGTCGCTGCTGCACCGCAGGGGCGCCGCTCGCCGGGCGCCTGAAGGGCGCGCACCTTCGATGCGCAAGGTCCATACGGCCGAGTCGACGATCGAGGTCGCGCACCTGCGCAACGTGCTCGAGGCGGAAGGCATCGCGTGCATCGTGCGCAACGACCGGCTCGCGGGCGTGATCGGCGAGATCCCGTTCATCGAGTGCTGGCCTGAGCTGTGGGTGGCCGAGTCCGGCCAGGAGCTGCGCGCGCGCGGCCTGATCGAGCAGGCGCTGCGGCCGCGGCCCGTCGGCGATCCCTGGGTCTGCCCCGGCTGCGGCGAGCACATGGACGCACAGTTCTCCGAGTGCTGGCGCTGCGCGGGCGATGCGGAGCCGGCGGAGCAGGGTCCGTGAGGACACTCACGATCGACCGGCGTTTCAACGGCCCACCGGACTCCGGCAATGGCGGCTACGTGTGCGGAGCCTTCGCGGTCGCGACGGGAGCCGACCTGCGGGTCCGGCTCGTCGCGCCGCCGCCGCTCGAAGTACCGCTCGGTGTGCTGAAGGACGAGGCAGGCGAGTGGACGCTCGGCTCCGCAGCGGGAACGGTCGCGCGCGGTACGCCAGCGCGATTGCGCCTCGACGTGCCGGCGCCTCCTCGATACGTGCAGGCGGTGTGGGCATCGCAGCACTACGCGGGATTTCGCGAGCACTCCTTTCCCGACTGCTTCGTCTGCGGACCGCACCGGCGGCGCGGCGATGGCCTGAGGATCTTTCCGGGATTGCTCGACACCGGGATCGTCGCGGCGCCGTGGCTGCCGGCGGACACGCTCGACGCCGGGGACGGCAAGGTCGCGGTCGAGTTCCACTGGGCGGCTCTCGATTGCCCGGGCTACTTCGCAGTCTCCGCCGGTCGGCGCCTGATGGTGCTGGGCGAGATGCACGCGCACGTGGACCGCCGCGTGCACACCGGCGAGCCCTGCATCGTCATCGGCTGGAAGCTCGGGTCGGAAGGGCGCAAGCACTACGCCGGCACCGCGCTCTTCGACGAGGACGGGGAGCTGGTCGCGCGGGCGGCGGCGACGTGGATCGAGGTGCGCGGCGGCGGGGAAAGCGGAAGCCGGAAAGCGGAAAGCGGGTAGTGATCAGGGGGTAGCGGTTAGTCGAAGAAGCCCGGCTGCGCCGGGCAGTCGGCTTCTTACTAACCCCTAACCGCTGATCACTAACCCCTTTCCTTCAGCGCTCTGCTCGCAACCACCGCCCCCACCAGCCCCGCCACGCAGAGCACCAGGCCCGGCCAGGGCGATGGCCCGACCGCGAGCCAGACGAGGCCGCCGAGCAGCACGGCTCCGCAAATCACGGTCGCATCGCGACGCCGTGCACTCGCGCGCAGCTCGCCGCGGAGTTCTTCGAGTCCCGCCTGCTCGACCTTGAGCCGGAACTTGCCTTCGGACGCCTGCTGAACGAACTGCTGCAGTATCTGCGGCATCATCCGCAGCGCCTCGCTCACGTCCGGCAGCTGGCGGCGCAGCTCCATCGCAAGCGTACGGCCGCTCAGCCGGTCCGCGGCCCAGTCCCGCAGGATCGGTTGCGCGGTCTTCCACAGATCGAGCTCGGGATAGAGCTGGCGGCCGAGGCCCTCGATCTGCAGCAGCGTCTTCTGCAGCAGGATCAGCTGCGGCTGGACCTGCATCTGGAAGCGACGCGCGGTCTCGAACAGCCTCAGCAGCACCTGGCCGAACGAGATTTCCGACAGCGGCTTGTTGAAGATCGGCTCGCACACGGTGCGCACGGCCGCCTCGAGTTCCTCGACGCGCGTTCCGGCCGGCACCCAGCCCGAGTCGACGTGCAGCTGCGCGATGCGGTGATAGTCGCGATCGAAGAAAGCCAGGAAATTCTCGGCGAGGTAATGCTGGTCCCGGGCATCGAGCGATCCGACGATGCCGAAATCCACCGCGCAGTACTTCGGGTACTCGGGATCCTCGAGCTGCACGAAGATGTTGCCGGGGTGCATGTCGGCATGGAAGAAGTTGTGCCGCAGCACCTGCGTGAAGAAGATCGTGACGCCGTTTTCCGCGAGACGCTGGATGTTCGTGCCGCGCCGGCGCAGCTCGTCGATGTCGCTCACGATGACGCCGCGGATGCGCTCCATCACCATGGCCTCGGGCCGGCAGTAGTCCCAGTAGACCTCGGGAACGTGCAGCAGCTCGGAGCCGGCGAAATTGCGCTTCAGCTGCGCGGCGTTCGCGGCCTCGCGCATCAGGTCGAGCTCGTCGAGCACCGTCTTCTCGTACTCGCGGACGACCTCGACGGGACGCAGACGGTGGCCTTCGCTCGCGTAGTCGCGGGCGAGGCCGGCCACGACGTACATGACCTCGAGATCGCGCTCGATCTTCTCGCGCACCCCGGGCCGGATCACCTTCACGACCACTTCCTCGCCTGAGCGCAGGCGCGCCGCGTGGACCTGCGCGATCGACGCCGCCGCGAGCGGCGTCTCGTCGAACTCCGCGAACACCTCGCTGACCGGACGGCCGTAGGCGCGCTCGGCGATCGCGCGCGCCTCGGAGCCGGGAAACGGCGGGACGCGGTCCTGCAGCTTCTCGAGTTCGTCCGCGATGTCGGCGGGCATCATGTCGCGGCGTGTCGAGAGCGCCTGGCCGAACTTGACGAAGATCGGCCCGAGTTCCTCCAGCGCGAGACGGATGCGCTCGCCGCGCGAGCCGCCGCGCCTGCGCTCGAACCATGTCGCCGGCGACAGGTAGAAGACGTAGCGCAGCGGCCGGAAAAGGTGCGTCGCGAGGATGATCTCGTCGAGCCCGTGCCGTACGAGCACGCGCTGGATCTGCATGAGTCGGCCGATGACGCGGAGGCGCATGGGGAAGTGAGCAGTGATCAGGGGGTAGGGGATAGTGAGGAGAGCCTGCGCGTGCCGGCGCTACTCGTGCCTTGCGCGCGGATCCGCGTCGCGCCGTCCGGCGTGCCGCGCGACTCGAGCCGTGCGAGGCGGGCCTCGAGCCGCTCGGTGTCATCGCGCAGACGATCGACGCCCGCGAGGAATTCCTCGGTCTCCGTGCGGGTTGGCAGGTCGCGACCCTCTTCCTGCAGGTACTCGGCGACGTTGGTCGCGAGCGAGCCGCCGGCCTTGCGGCCCCAGTCCAGGAATCCGCGCGCGAAGTTGGCGACCTGTCGTGCGGCCACGTCGCCGATGACGCGGGACGAGTTCCTCCTCGAAGTCCGGCTGTGCCTGCGCGAGCAGTTCACGGAACTTCTGCGCCACCTCGGCATCGCCCTCGATGCGAACGCCGCCACCGCGCAGCGCACCTTCGGCGCGCGGGCCGGCAAGCGCCAGCAGCGCGATGGGAGTGCCCGACAGGCTCGCGTCCGCGCTGCCGTCGTGCCTGGTCGCGAGCGCAACCCGTCCGCCGTCCGCCGTGAAGAAAAACGCGAAGGGCGTGCCCTCGACGGTGAGCGACACGACTCGCCCGTCGAGCTGCCGGCACAGGGCCTGGGCCTTGCGCGACTCCCCGATGTTGCGGTTCAGCACTTCCGCCAGGCGCTCGAGCAGCATGTCAGTACTTGAAGCCCTTGTGGAGGGCGACGATGCCGCCGCTCAGGTTGTGGTGGCTGCAGTCCTCGAGCCCCGCCTCGCGCATCATCGCCAGCAGCGTCTGCTGGTCCGGAAAGCGCCGGATCGATTCGGCGAGGTACTGGTAGCTGTCGGAGTCCCCGGCCACGCGCTTGCCGAGCCACGGCAGCACGCTGAACGAGTAGACATCGTAGATGGGCTTCAGGCCGGGCAGCACCGGCTTCGAGAACTCGAGCACGAGCAGGCGGCCACCGGGCTTGAGGACGCGGTGCATCGAAGCGAGCGCGGCCGGCTTGTCCGTCACGTTGCGCAAGCCGAAGCCGATCGTCACGCAGTCGAAGCTCTCGTCCTCGAAAGGCAGGCACTCCGCGTTCGCGATCGAGAAGCGCACGTTGCGCATCAGGCCCCGGTCGAGCAGGCGGTCGCGGCCAACCTCGAGCATCGCGGCGTTGATGTCCGACAGCACCACGAGACCGCCTTCGCCGACCTGTCCTGCCATGCCGGCTGCGAGGTCGCCCGTGCCACCCGCCACGTCGAGGGCGGACTGTCCCGGTCGCAGGCCGGTCTGCCCCAGCGCAAAGCGCTTCCAGAGCCGGTGCACGCCGACCGACATCAGGTCGTTCATCAGGTCGTACTTGTCGGCGACCGAGTCGAAGACCTCGCGGACGCGCTGGGCCTTCTGGTCCTTCGGGACCTGCTGGTAGCCGAAGTCCACCGAGCCGGGCCCGTCGGCTGGCGTCTCTTTGCGCTTGGTCTCGCTCATAAGGCCCGACATTCTACGCGGTCGGCTGTCGTACCGGTCGGGTCGGGGTACGGCAGGCCTTCCCCAGGGCCTGCCCGGGCGACCCGTCGGGCACCGCTCAAACCCCGCCTGGGCTCCCGCCGTGACGCTTCGACGGCACCGGCGTCGGATAGGGCAGGCCGAGCTTTGCGAGCCGGTCGAGGTACCGCTGCCAGTTCTCGGCGTGCATACGGCCCAGCTCGTGCAGGTATCCCCAGGTGTACAGGCCCGTGTCGTGGCCATCGTCGAACACGATGCGCACGGCGTAGTTGCCGACCGGGTCCACGGACCGCACGCCGACTTCGTGCTTGCCGAGCTGCAGCGTTTCCTGGCCCGGGCCGTGCCCCCGCACCTCGGCGGAGGGCGAGTAGACGCGCAGGTACTCGAACGGCAACTCGAAGCGAGTGCCGTCGTCGAATGCGACGTCGAGCACGCGCGAGCGCGAGCGAAGCTTGATCTCGGTCGGGCGCGGTTCCGTCAACGGCGTGGCTCCGGAAATGGTCGCAGAGACGGGGCTGCAGGAAGCGGACTACAGGATGTAACGCGCGAGGTCCTCGTCGCGCGCCAGCTCGCCGAGGTTGCGATCCACATAGTCGGCGTCGATGAGGACGGATGCGCCGGATCGGTCCGAAGCCTCGAACGAAACGCTCTCGAGCAATCGCTCCATCACGGTGTGCAGCCTTCGGGCGCCGATGTTCTCGGTGCGCTGGTTCACGTCGAACGCGACCTCCGCCAGCCTGCGTACGCCATCCGGCGCGAACTCGATCCGCACGCCCTCCGTTTCGAGCAGCGCCGCGTACTGGCGGCACAGCGACGCGTCGGGTTCCGTCAGGATGCGCACGAAATCCTCGACCTTGAGCGCGTCGAGCTCGACGCGGATCGGCAGCCGGCCCTGCAGCTCCGGGATCAGGTCGGACGGCTTCGACATGTGGAAGGCGCCCGACGCGATGAAGAGAATGTGATCGGTCTTGACCATGCCGTACTTGGTGTTGACCGTGCAGCCCTCGACCAGCGGCAGCAGGTCGCGCTGCACGCCCTCGCGGGAGACGTCCACGCCGGCAGTTTCCTGCCGGCGCGCGATCTTGTCGATCTCGTCGATGAACACGATGCCGTTCTGCTCTGCGCTGCTGAGCGCCTGTGTCTTGAGCTCGTCCTCGTTGACGAGCTTCGCGGCTTCCTCCTCGGTCAGCAGCTTGAACGCTTCGCGGACCTTGACCTTGCGTGTCTTCGTCCGGTCGCCGCCGAGGTTCGAGAACATTCCCTGCAGCTGCTGCGAGAGCTCCTCCATGCCGGGCGGCGCCATGATCTCGACGCCGACCGGGACGGCCCGCAGTTCGATCTCGATGTCGCGGTCGTCGAGCTGTCCTTCGCGAAGCATCTTGCGGAACCGCTGCCGGGTGTCGCCTTCGCGAGCGGGTTCGGGCTCAGTGCCGGCTCCAACGGTGCGCGGACGGGGCAGCAGCGCATCGAGCACGCGCTCCTCGGCGGCGTCCATCGCGCGAGGCTGCACCTTTTCCACCTCGCGTTCGCGCGTCATCTTTACCGCGACGTCGACGAGATCCTTGATGATCGAGTCCACCTCGCGCCCGACGTAACCCACCTCGGTGAACTTCGTCGCCTCGACCTTGATGAACGGCGCGTTGGCGAGCCGCGCGAGCCGGCGGGCGATCTCGGTCTTGCCGACGCCGGTCGGCCCGATCATCAGGATGTTCTTGGGCGTGATCTCGGCGCGCAGCCGCTCTTCGACCTGCATGCGCCGCCAGCGGTTGCGCAGCGCGATGGCGACGGCGCGCTTGGCCGCGCCCTGGCCGACGATGTGCTTGTCGAGTTCCTGGACGATCTCGCGGGGGGTCATGGAGGACATGGCAGGAAGTGGAAAGCGGTTAGTGATCAGGAGCGGATAGGAGCCGGAGAGCGGTTCGTGACCAGCGGTTAGCGGTTAGTAGGAAGTCAGAGTGCCCGGCGCAGCCGGGCTTCCGACTATCCGCTAACCGCTAGTCACTAACCGCTTCCTCCCGAGCGTCTCGATCGTCACGTTGCGGTTCGTGTAGATGCAGATGTCCGCGGCGATGCCGAGCGCCTTCTCCACGATCGTGCGTGCGTCGAGGTCCGTGTTCTGCAGCAGCGCGAACGCAGCGGCGTGGGCGAACGGGCCGCCGGATCCGACGGCCATCAGGTCGTGCTCGGGCTCGATCACGTCGCCATTGCCGGAGACGATGAACGAGTGCGTGGCGTCGGCGATGCACAGCAGCGCCTCGAGGCGCCGCAGGCTGCGGTCCGAGCGCCAGTCCTTGGCCAGCTCGATCGCCGCGCGGGTCAGGTTGCCGTACTGCTGGAGCTTGACCTCGAAGCGCTCGAACAGCGTGAAGGCGTCCGCGGTGCCGCCAGCGAAGCCGGCGATCACCTTCCCCTCGTGCAGGCGCCGCACCTTGCGGGCGTTGCCCTTCATCACGGTATTGCCGAGCGTCACCTGCCCGTCGCCGCCCATGGCGACGAGGCCGCCGCGCCTGACGCAGAGGATGGTGGTGCCGTGGGGATCGAACCTGGACATGGCGCAAGGCTCTCGGGAAGGAGGAGGGCGGAGGGCGGTAGGCGCTGGGCTGTGGGCTGCAGGTCGGAATGGCAGCAGATTCCGGCCTACAGCCTACGGCCCACCGCCTACTGCCTTCCTCACTTTCCGCTTCGCCCGCGGGTGGGCTGCGTCGTATATCCGGGCAAGGTGCTGGAAATCAAGGTGCGTGTAGACCTGGGTCGTGCTGATGTTGGCGTGCCCGAGCAGTTCCTGGACGGCCCGCAGGTCGCTCGACGACTCGAGCAGGTGCGAGGCGAACGAGTGACGGAACATGTGCGGGTGGACGTGCTCGGGCAGTCCCTGCCGTCGCGCCCACTGGGCGATCCGCCGCTGCACGATGCGCGGGCCGAGTCGCCGGCCGTTCACGCCCACGAACACGGCCGGCTCGCCGACGCCGGCGATGGTCGCGCGCTCCGCGAGCCAGCGTGACAACGCCGCGGCGGCTTGCCGGCCGACCGGCACGATGCGTGCCTTGCGGCCCTTGCCCATGACCCGCACGGCGCGGTCGCGCAGGTCGAGATCGGCCAGGTCGAGACCGAGCAGCTCCGCGAGGCGCAGCCCGGAGGAATAGAAGAGCTCCATGATCGCCTTGTCGCGCACCGCGAGGCTGTCGTCGGTGCGAAATTCCAGCAGGCGCGCCATGGTGTCCGCATCGAGCGTAACCGGGAGGCGCTTGCGGGACTTCGGCGCCTGCACGTCCGCGGACGGATCGCGCTTGAGCTCGCCCTCGCGGATCAGGTAGCGGAACAGGCTGCGGGTGGCGGAGAGCCGCCGCTGCACGCTGCGCGGCGCGAGACCACGGCGATGGCACTGGGCCGCGAAGCTCCGGATGTGCTGCGGGTCGAGCCCGTCCCAGGCGGCTGATGCCGTGCTCGTCGCAGTATGCGACGAGCGTCCCGAGGTCACGCGTGTAGGCCGATTCGGTGTGCGGCGACAGCCGTCGTTCGTTGCGCAGGCTCTGCAGGAAGCGGGTCACCCCTTCCGCGAGCGCTTCGCTCATGCGCCGCGGGCCGTGATCGCCTCGGTCACGATGTCGCCGATGCGCACCAGGTAGTCGGTGCTCATGGTCGGCAGGTAGCGCTCGGTGTCGTGGCTCGCGACCGCGAGCAGCCCGAGCGAGCCGCGTTCGCCGAGCGGGATCAGCACGGTGGAGCCGACCTGCACGCCCTCGGTGCCGAACAGGTAGTCGCGCTGCGAGTCGCGGATCTGGCCGCTGCGCGGCCGCCCGGACTCGAAGAAAGTCTCGAACAGTTTCAGTTCGGCGCTGGCCCTCGCCACGACGCGCACATGAGTGCTGTGGTAGCCGGCGAGCCCGGGCATCGACGGATCGGTGAGCAGCACGAGCCAGCGCGATGCGCCGAAGTCCTCGCGCAGCGACGTCTCGAGCGCGGCGACCGCCGACTTGAGGTCGCGGGCGCGCAGCAGCCGGCGCGTCAGCCGGTGCACGCGGTCCGTGATCGCGTCGTTCGCGCGGCCGTTCTCGATCAGTTCGTGCAGCTTGTGCTCGAGCGTCTCGTGCTTCTCGCGCAGCACCAGCACCTGGCGCTCGACGAGGGACACCGCCGCGCTGCCGCGCTGGTGCGGAAGGCGCAGTCGCGCGAGCACCCCGGGGTGACGCTCGAAGAATTCCGGGTGCGCCACCAGGTACTCACCGATCTGTTCCTCGGCGAGCGATCCGGGCTCGGTCCCGCGTATCGGCTGCTTGTTCATGCTGGTCTCCCCTGCGCGGTCTCAAATTTCCACGGTGCCTTCGAAGGCGGTTTCCGCCGGTCCCGTAAGCCAGATCGGCTCTCCGGGACCCGGCCACTTCACGATCAGGCGTCCGCCCGGCAGGTCCACGCGGACTTCCTCGGCAAGCGGCCCGAATCTGCGGCCAACCGCGACGGCCGCGCAGGCACCTGTGCCGCAGGCACGCGTCTCGCCTGCGCCGCGCTCGAATACGCGCAGGCGCACGTGGCCCGGGTCGACGATCTCGAGGAACCCAACGTTCACCCGCCGCGGAAATCGCGCGTGATTCTCCATCGCGGGTCCGACGCTGTCCACCGGCGCGTCGTCCACCGAGCGCACGCGGATCACGGCGTGCGGGTTGCCGATGGACACGGCGCCGAACTCGACCGGGCCGCCGGGCGTCTCGATCCGGTAGCTGGCCGCCTCGCGCTCGACGTCGAACGGCAGCGAGCGCGGGTCGAAGTCGGGCACGCCCATGGCGACGGACACGAGGCCGTCGCGGCGCAGCTGGGCCTGCGACGATGCCGCCAGGGCTGTCCATCGACAACGGCCGGTCCTGGCGTGCCGCGCGCGTTGCCACCAGCCGCGCGATGCAGCGGGCGCCGTTGCCGCACTGCTCCACCTCGGAGCCGTCTGCGTTGAAGATGCGGTAGTAGACGTCGGTGCCGCTGCGGCGCGGCGGCTCGAGCACGAGCGCCTGGTCGAACCCGATCCCGGTACGGCGGTCGGCGAGCCGGCGCAGCGCAGCGGGCGAGGGCACCGCTTCGGGACTGGTGGCGTCGAAGACGATGAAGTCGTTGCCGAGTCCATGCATCTTCGTGAACGCGAGCCGCATCGCGCAAGGATAGCCGACGCTCACTGCCCCTGCGCGCGCATTTCCGCGAGACTGGCCGCGACGCCTGCTGCGACGGTGGTGTATCGAGGCGTCACGCCAAGCTCTTCGCGCATCCGGCGTGTCTCGACGCGACGTGATTCGACGAGGTAGCGCGAGCATGCCGGGACTGACGCGTCCGTGCGCCTCGGCGAGCGTCACGAGTTCCGGTGCCGGCAGTCCAGCGAGCTCGGCCGTAACCTGCAGGAACGCGGTCGTGCTCGAGTGGTCCCCGTCGCCGACGTTGAAGATGCCGCTCACCGGTCGCTCCAGCGCAGCGACGCAGGCCGTGACGAGGTCATCCACGTGGATCCGGTTGCCGGGACCCGCGGCAGCGCTCACCAGCGCCGGCTCGCCCCGCTGCAGCCGCTCGAGCGGCAGGCGGTGCGGACCGTAGATGCCCGGCACGCGCAGGACAACCCGGCGTACGCCCCGTGCTTCGCACCACGCGCGGGTGAGCTGTTCCGCCGCAACGCGCCGCCGGGACCGGTCGTTCGACGGTTCCGTCGGGCTCGACTCGTCGACCGTGGCGCCGGCCGCGTCACCGTAGACACCGGTGGTGCTCATGTAGAGAAACACCATCGGACGCGCCTCGCCGAGCGCGTCGAGGAATCGCCCAAGCCTGGCGTCGTTGGCACCGGAGTCCTGGGGCGGCGCGAGATAGGCGATGGCCGCGCCGTCAGCGGCCGCCTGCAGTTCGCCAGCAAGGTGCGGGACATCGAGGTCCGCATCGATGGTCTCGATGCCGCCCTCGCGCAATGCGGCGATGGTCCCCGGCGACCGTGCGAGTGCCGCCACCCGCCACGTCGGTCGCAACCGCTCGGCCAGCCGGCGACCGACGTAGCCACAGCCCGCGATGAAGCACCTGCGATCCATCGGTTAAGCATACGCGATTGCCATCACGCGTCCGGCGACCGCGGATGCTTCGTGGCATCCTGTGCGGATGCCGCAGGTCACGCTCATCCCGACGGGCCAGTCGTTCACCGCCGAGACCGGTGAGACGGTGCTTGCCGCCGCACTGCGGGCGGGCCTCAACCTGCCGCACAGCTGCAAGGGCGGTCACTGCGCCTCGTGCCGGGCGAGGATCGTCGACGGCACGGTTGGGTACGTTGGCGACGCTCCGGCCGGCATCACAGCTGACGAGGTCCGCGAGGGTTACGCGCTGCTCTGCCAGGCGATGGCGCTCACCGATCTCAGGATCGCGGTCCGCGAGGTGCGACCGGCGCCGGACGTCGAAGTGAAGAGCCTGCCATGTCGCATCGATCGCATGCAGCTGGTCGCCGCAGACGTGATGGCGGTCTTTCTGCGCCTCCCTGCTGTCGAGGAGCTGCACTACAGGCCCGGGCAGTACCTCGACGTGATGCTCTCGGAGGGTCGCCGCCGGAGCTTCTCGATCGCAAGCGCACCCGCCGACGGGCGACAGCTCGAGCTGCACGTGCGTCGCGCATCGACCACCGGCTTCACGGCGCAGCTGTTCGAGTGCATGCACGCGGGCGCGCTGCTGCGCATCGAAGGTCCGCTGGGGCAGTTCTGGTTCAGGTCCGAATCTCCGCGCACGGCGATCATGGTCGGCGGAGGGACGGGGTACGCGCCGCTCAGGGCGATGGTCCGCCAGTTGCTTGCTACGGGAGACCGGCGGCCCATAACGCTCTACTGGGGCGCGCGGGACACCGATGGCCTGTACGAGCACGCCTGGCTCGAGGGACTCGCTCGGACGCGGCCAGGCTTCGCATACCGGCCGGTTCTTTCGGATCCAGACGCATCCCGCAGCGGGATTCGGCGCGGCCTCGTGCACGAAGCGGTGCTGGCCGACCACCCGGATCTCTCGGGAATGGACATATACGCGAGCGGACCGCCGGCGATGATCGAGGCGATACGAACCACTTACGCGGAGCACGGCCTGCCGCGGGAGCAGCTGTTCTTCGACTCATTTGACTACGCGCCGGACACGCTGGCGAAGATGAAAGCGCAGCCGCGCTGAGTCGCGCGCACTTCAGCGCCGTCGCAGGCGCACGCGAGGCAGGTTGGCGCGACGTCCGACGGACTGCGTCACCGATTGCCTCAGGCACTCGGCGGCCCTCGTGTGCTCGCCCATCTGCTCGAGCAGGTCGGCGAGGATCAGGCTGTTCTCCTGGCTCGGCCGTCGCGCAATGCTCGCCTCGAGATAACTGCGTGCCTTGCCGATCAGCTCGGCGCGCAGGCAGAGCCGGGCGCAGCTCGCGAGCAGCTCGGGATCGTCCGGGCGCTTGCGCAGCCACGCCTCCGCGCGCTCGAGCGGAGCGAGCGGATCGGCGAGCACCAGGTCACCGTAGAGTCGCGTCGCGCCGGGATCCGGGTGCCCGTCGATCAGTTCGCGGAGGATCTTCTCGGCCGCAGGATGGTCCTGGCACGCCATGGCCGCCCGCGCATAGCTGATGATCGACTGTGGCAACCTGCGCACGCCGCGCGGCAGGTCCGACCATGCCTTCTCGAGCCGGGACCTGTCGGCGTGCTCGCCGGCGACGCGAATCTCCTCGAGCTGCACATGGGAAAGAAGCTCGCTCACCTGCGCCTCTGGCAGCTCCTTCGCGCTGCGCAGCCTTGGGCCGAGCGCGAGCAGCGCGGCGCCGCGTCCGAGCTTCTGGTACAGCCTCGCCATGAGTTCGAGGCCACGCGAGTTCAGGTCGCCGGATGCGTCGAGCTGCTCGAGCGTCTGCAGCGCCGGCTCGTCCTGCCCCCGGCGCATCTGCATCTCGGCCAGCGTGACGAGCGCGGCAGCCCGCTCGTCCGGCGCATCCTCCTGGGCCCGCGCAAGCCACTCATCCCGTCTGTCCACCGCGTCGAGCAGGTCCGCGGCCCGTGCCGCCACCAGGTAGTTCGCTGCCGGTGAATCGGCGTCCGGGGCCGAGCGCGACAGCAGCTCTTCCGCGCTCTTCCAGTTGCCCGCGGCGAGGTCCAGCAGCCCGCGCTGCGTTTCCTCCCGCGCGCGTCGCTTGCGTCGCTCGGCACGCAACTGCGCCAGCCGTGCGCGGGCGCTCGCGGCTCCGACCAGTGCCCGCACCAGGAAATAGCCGCCTGCGAGCAGCAGCGCGAATATGGGCAGCGTGGTCTCGAACAGCGTGCGACCCAGGCGCACGGCAACGTAACCCGGGTCGATCAGCAGCAGGTGAGCGAGCAGCCCGCCGGCCACCAGCGCCAGGGCGACGATCGCGGCACCCCTCATGGAGACGCCGCGTTGCCGCCCGTGACACGCTGCAGCTGGCGGGCCGCGGCGCCCACCGCGGGCAGCGGTGGTGCGATGTTGACGCTGCGCAGCGCGGCGATCTCCGCCTGCGCACCGGCGACCACAGGCGACGACATATCGAAAAACTGCGTCAGCCAGCCGCTGGCTGCCTGCAGGGACTGCTGGTATGCAGCGGCGTTGGGCTGCATCGCGGCGACGCGGGCCGCGAACAGCAGCAGCTCGAGGTGCTGGCGACGCAGCGACTGTTCCTCCAGCGTCACAAGCCGCGTGCTCGCCGGGTCGACCCGCCTGATCGAGACCAGGTCGCGCAGCGCCTGGGAAAGACGATGCAATCCCCGCTCGAGCGGCCCCGCGGGTTCCCGCGCTGGCTCGAGGCTGCGCCCCTGCGTGGCCGGCACCCCGAGCACCGTCATCGAGGGCAGCGTGACCTCGATCGCGGCGATGCGAGCCAGCACGTCAGGAAGGTCGGGTGTCGGTACCGCGCGCAGTTCTGCGAGTTCGCGGGCGAGCAGGCGGCGCACCTCCGCCACCGCCGGATCGTCGATCGTCGCGAGCCGCGCGTCCGCCGTCTCCATCGCCACGATCGCAGTAACCACGTCGTGCTCGAGGTTCAGGCGCCGCGCGCCGAGGTCGAGCAGGTACATCGCCTCGGCGCGAAGCCAGGCTCGCTGCGGCGATTCGGTTCGCGTGCGGAGCTCCTCGACGCTGCGGCCGAGTTCGCCCACTTGCGCAGGCAGCTCGCGCAGTCCGCGGAGTTCCGTGCGCATCGCATTCTGGGACGTCTCGAGCCGGGCCGTCAGCGTCGAGAGCTGTCCTGCGAGCCGATCCTGGGAGCCGCGAACCTGGACGACCTGGTCGCGAACCCTGTCGATGCGATCGTCGAACTGGCCGAGACGCCAGTGTGCGTAGATCGCAAGCAGCAGCGCCACGACGGCGAACGCAACCAGCATCGGGCTCGCGCCGCCGCCACCGGCGCGCCGGGTGTTCACTTCTCCAGAGAGGGATTCGATTTCGGCCGACATCGGACTCGAGCGTGCGCGCAGGGGTGTTGCGCGCGAATCGTATCACGCAGGCGCGGACGAGCCGCCGGCTGCCCGCCGCTCGATGAGTGCATCGAGCATCGCCTCGTCCTCGGCACTTCGGGCCACCACGATCGGTCCACGCCAGGCGTGCCGGCGTGCCGCCGCCGCTACGCGTTCGCCGGGCACGAGCAGGACCGCGTCGCCGAGGTGCGGTATCCGCGACTCGGGTGCGAGCTGCAGCAACGATTCCAGGACCTCGACGCTCGTGACTGCGACCACGGCCGACCCGGTGGCGCTGGCGTCGGCCAGCTTCTGCACCGAACCGGCGGCTGGCACGACCGGCACGCGGTGGTAGACCTCGGCGACGACAACCGTTGCGCCGCGACGCACGAGCTCGATGCGCAGCGCGTCGCGTCCGCCGACGCCCTTGAAGACCACGATCCGCTGGCCCGAAGGTGCGGCGAACGCGGCGAGCGCGAGCAAGCCCTCGGAATCCGCGCCGGTCGCGGGAATGGCGTCGACATGAATCCCGGCAGCTTCGACAGCGCGTGCGGTAGCGCGGCCGATTGCCGCGGTCGCAGCCGGCGCAAGCCGGCCCGTCTGCGCGAGCGCCTGCTCGACGGCGTTCGCGCTCGTATAAATGACCCAGTCGATCGGCTGCGCGCCGAGCGCCGCACGGACGTCGTCGCCGAGCAGCACGGGCTCGATGGCTATCGTCGGAAAGGCTACCGTGGTAGCGCCGCGTTCCGTCAGCATGCCGATGAATCGTGCAGCCTGGCGGGTAGGCCTCGTGACGACGACGGCGAGTCCTGCCAGCGGCTGCGTCACGGCTGGATGCCGGCCTCGCTGCGCAGGCGTTCGAGCAGCTGGCCCGCTCCTGCCGCCTGCATGCGGCTCGCCAGCGTCCGGCCGAGCTCGACCGCGTCGGTCGCGGAGCCGCTGATGCTGTCACGATACGCCTCGCGGCCATCAGGCGCGCCGACGAAGCCGCGCAACGTGAGCGTCGTGCCGTCGAGCGACGCGTGTGCCGCGATCGGTGAATGGCAACTGCCTTCGAGCGTGCGAGCGAACGAGCGTTCCGCGCTCAGCCGCAGGAACGAATCGGCATGGTGCAACGCTACCAGCAGGTTGCGGCTCCGCGTGTCGTCCTCGCGGCATTCGATGCCTATCACTCCCTGGCCGACGGCGGGCACGGTAAGATCGAGGTCGAGGACTTCGGTGATGCGCGCGCCGAGCCCCAGCCGCTCGAGCCCGGCGCAGGCGAGCAGGATCGCGTCGAGGCTGCCTTCCTCGAGCCGGCGCAGGCGCGTGTCCACGTTACCGCGCAACAGTTCGAGGACGAGGTCAGGGCGCACGCTCCTGAGCTGCGCCTGGCGGCGCGGACTCGACGTGCCGACGCGCGCCCCGTGAGGAAGGTCCGCGAAGCGCGCGAAGCGCAGCGAAATGAAGGCATCCTGTGGATTCGCGCGCGGCAGCGCCGCGGCGATGCAGAAGCCGGGCGGGAGCTCGCTCGGCACGTCCTTCATCGAGTGCACGGCGATGTCAGCGCGGCCTTCCTGCATCGCGACCTCGAGCTCCTTGACGAACAGACCCTTGCCGCCGACCTCCGCGAGCGCGCGGTCCTGCACGCGATCGCCCTGCGTGCTCATCGGTACCAGTTCGACCGGTGTGTCGGGATGGGCGGCGCGGAGCAGGGCGGCGACGTGCTCGGCCTGCCAGAGGGCAAGCTTGCTGCGTCGGGTTGCGATGCGTATCGGTTGCGGCACGAAGGACTCCAGGATTGCTTTGATTGACCTGCTCAGCCGGACCCGCCCGTGCCGTCTGCTGCGTCGCTCTGGAAGCGGAACAGCGCGACGAGCAGCCCGAGCACGATCGGCCCGACGAACAGCCCGATGAAGCCGAACGCCTGCAGGCCGCCCATGACGCCGACGAAGACCGCCAGCGTCGGCACTTCGGCGCGGCCGGAGATCAGCAGCGGGCGCAGGAAATTATCCACCATGCCCACCGCGATCGTGCCCCACAGCGTCAGGAAAATCGCATGCCCGTAGTCGCCCTGGCTCGCGAGGAAGAGCGCCCCTGGCCCCCAGACGATCACGGTACCGACGAACGGCACCAGTGCGACGAGCGCTGCCAGCACGCCGAACACGAGTGCGGAGGGCAGCCCTGTGATCCAGAAGCCGATGCCGACGAGCAGGCCCTGCACCAGCGCCGTGACACCGATGCCCATGAACACCGCGCGGGTGACTTCCCTGAGATGCTGCCACAGCTTGCCGCGCATGCGCTGCTCGATCGGCAGCATGCGCACGACCTTCCGCGCGAGCGCCGGCCCGTCGCGCAGCACGAAGAACAGCACGAACAGCATCAGCAGGAAGCTGAACAGCGTGCCGAGCGCGCCGAGCACGAACGTGCCGCCGGAGGAGGCAAGCAACTGCAGCACGTGCTTGCCCGCTGCGACGAGCCAGTCCTGGACCTGGATGATCGAGATGCCTGCGTGCTTCCCGAGCCAGTCGAGCGGCTGCTCCAGCCAGGGCACCTGCGACAGGTCCAGCGACGAGGCGTCGGTCGCCTGCGGCGCCTGGTCATTGAGCTTGCGCAACAGTTGCGCCGCCTGGGCGGCGACCGCACCGGCGATCACCGCGACAGGCAGCACGAACAGCACCACCGTGAGGATCGTCGTGATCGCGCTGGCGAGCCGCACGCGGCCGCCCAGTCGAGCGGCGAGCCGGCTGTTCGACGGCGCCAGCAGCGAGCCGAGCAGCGTTGCCCAGAGCAGCGGCTGCCAGAGTGGCGTCACGATGCGCCAGACCAGGTAGGCGAGACCGGCCAGCAGCAGCACGCCGCCCAGCCGGACGTAGAAGCGGCGCTCGGCGGCGCCGGAGTCCTCCCTGAGCGTGACCGTCGATTCGCCGATGTCGTCCTGTCTATCGCTCACTCAGTGATCGCCCGTCGTCTGCTGCTGGTATGCATGACCGCGCATTGCACCCGTAACACCGCGAAGTAGAACACACCCGCGGGTCGCTGAGGCGCAACTCCTGGCCCCGTCACTCCAGTTCCCCGGCGCGCGGCCGCCACCGGCCTTTGGACCGCGTGGCATTTTCTACTTGGGTGCGGTGCGCTGTCACTGCCTGCCGGGGCGGCGCGCGTGGGCTCGTTCAGAAAAGCGAGAGGATCTCCCGCATCTTCATCCCTGCGACGGGCCCCGGCAGCAACGCCCTGCGTTGTGAACAAGGCATCCTTCAGGCGGAAGATCGTCGAGATGTCCTCGTCACCATGCCCCTGCTCGATCAGCCGGCGATAGTGCTCCAGCGTCGTTTCGACGACGGGCAGTCGTACACCGCGTCGCGCCGACATGTCCTGGCAGATGCGCAGGTCCTTTTCGTGCAGGCGAACGCGGAAGCCGGCGGGATAGGCGCCGCGCACGATATTCGGCGCCCGGTGCACGAAGTACCAGCTCGAGCCGGCCCCCTTGCCGAGCGTGTCGACGAGCTTGTCGAGCGGCAGGCCCTCGGCCTTCGCGAACGCCATGGCCTCCGCGACAGCCTGGATGATGCCGGCGCACATGATCTGGTTCGTCGCCTTGGCGGCCTGGCCGCAGCCGGTCGGGCCGAAGTGAGTCACGGTGCGTCCCATGGCGGACAGCACCGGGCCCGCGCGCTCGAAGGCGGCATCCGGACCGCCGACCATGATCGCGAGCGTGCCGTCGCGTGCTCCCTCGACGCCGCCGCTCACGGGTGCATCGAGGAACTCAACACCACGTCCGGCGAGTCGCTGTCGCAGCCTCCCGTGCGGTGTCGGCACTCACGGTGGAGCAGTCGATCACGACGGAGCCGGGGCGCAGACCCGGCAGCATCGCATCCACGACAGCGAGCACGTCGGCGTCTGCCGAAACGCAGATCACGACCACGTCGCACATGGCTGCCAGCGCGGCCGGGTCGGCTGCCGCCGCGACGTGAAGCTCCGCGGCAAGTTCGCCCGAGCGAGCCGGTCGTCCGATTCCAGACTCCCTGCAGCAGTCCTGCCTTGTGCAGGTTGCGAGCCATGCCGCGGCCCATGGCGCCGAGGCCGATGAAACCGGTGGCGAGGCTCACGTCACTGGCCGCTGCAGAACTGGTCCATGACCTGCTTGGCGTTCGAACGCGCGGCGTCGATTTCCGGGCCGTCGAGGTAGCGACGCTCGCCGTTCGGGCCTTCCTCGTACAGGCGCGGCGAGTCCATCAGGCTCTGATAGCGCTGGCGGGCATCGGTGCAGCGCTTGGCCTTGTCCTCGGCCGTCGTCGCACTGGCGTTCGCCGAGTCCGCGGGCTTGGCAGCCGACTTGTTCTCCTGCGCATCGTCCTTGGCGTACTGGCTCATCGTGTCCGAATAGCGCTTCTGGACGACGGTGGCGTCGGTACCCGCATTGGCGATGTTGACTTTCTGGGCCGGGATGGACTGCGGCGTGTCCGTGTAGACAGGATTGCCTTTCGCATCCTTCGTCACATAGACGTCGCCGGCCTGGGCGCCGGCTGCAACGAGCAGCGCGGCCACGAGCGTCACGGTCGGTTTCATTCGGGCGGCCTCCATTACGGTGGGCCGAGTCTATCAGGGCCGGCGCCAATGTCCCCACGGCCGGCGTGTCCGGCACCCCGGAAGTGCGACGGAGCGCGCATCAGGACAAAAAAAAGCGGGCAGAGTCAAAAAAGCGGGCGCCGAAGCGCCCGCAAGGGGGGGTGAAGACGGCCGAACCAGGAACGGCCGCCTTCCACAGACTCGGTCAGTTGTACGCGCGCTCGCCGTGCGAAGCCGTGTCGAGGCCCTCGCGCTCCTGCTCCTCGGTGACCCGGAGGCCGATCACGAGGTCCACGAGCTTGAACGAGACCGCGGCGACGACGCCCGACCAGACGAGGCTCAGCAGCACGGCCCAGAGCTGCGCCTTGAACTGCGCGCCCATCGAGTACTCGCCGACCGCATTGGCGACGTAGTCGTACACGCCGGTGCCGCCGAGCCACGGGGCACAGAACACGGCCGTCAGCAGCGCGCCGACGATTCCGCCCACGCAGTGGACGCCGAACACGTCGAGCGAGTCGTCGTAGCCGAGCTTGTTCTTCAGGCTCGACACCGCCCAGAGGCAGACGAGGCCGGCGATCAGGCCGATCGCGATCGCGCCCATCGGGCCGACCCAGCCGCAGGCCGGCGTGATGGCGACGAGGCCCGCGACGGCACCCGACGCGCCACCGAGCATCGTCGGCGTGCCGCGATGGATCCACTCCGCGAACGACCAGGCGAGCGCCGCCGCGGCGGTGGCGAGGATCGTGTTGGCGAACACCATGGCCGTGAAGCCGTTCGCCTCGAGGCCCGAGCCGACGTTGAAGCCGAACCAGCCCACCCACAGCAGCGAGGCGCCGATCATCACCATCGCGACGTTGTGCGGCGGCATCGCCGTCGTGCGATAGCCGATGCGCTTGCCGAGCATCAGCGCGCCCACGAGACCCGCGATGCCGGCGTTGATGTGCACGACGGTGCCGCCCGCGAAGTCGAGCGCGCCCTTCTGGAACAGGAAGCCTGCGGTGGCGTCGCGGCCGCGGCGCCCGCCTCCGGCGTCCGTGTACGCATCCGGGACCGGCCCAGAACCACACCATGTGCGCGATCGGCAGGTAGGAGAACGTGAACCACAGCACCGTGAACAGCAGCACGGCGCTGAACTTGATGCGCTCGGCGAACGCGCCGACGATCAGCGCGGGCGTGATGCACGCGAACGTGAGCTGGAAGATGAAGAAGACGTACTCGGGGATGACCACGCCCTTGCTGAAGGTCGCCGCCAGCGAGTCGGTCGCGAGCCCCTGCATGAAGAGCCGGTCGAACCCGCCGATGAACGGCGTTGCCGGTGGTGAACGCGAGGCTGTAGCCGTAGATGGCCCACAGCAGCGACACCATGCAGAAGATCATGAAGACCTGCATCAGCAGCGACAGCACGTTCTTCGAGCGGGCCATGCCGCCGTAGAAGAGCGCGAGGCCCGGGATGGTCATCAGGATGACGAGCACCGTGGAGGTCATCATCCAGGCGGTGTCGCCCTTGTCCGGGACCGGGGCGTCCCCGGCGAATCCGAGTGCGGGCGCGAGCATGGCGCCCAGGGCGAGCGCGACGGCCCATGGGCGGCGTCGGGCGGCGGTCGGCGTGTTCACTGGCTTTCTCCTGTCTGTCGGTCTGTCTGGATGAATGACTGTGCGTGGCGCCGGCTCAGACGGCCTCGGCACCGCTCTCTCCCGTGCGTATCCGCACGGCCTGGTCGAGTTGCGTGACGAAAATCTTTCCATCGCCGATCTTCCCGGTGCGGGCCACGTTGGTGATGGCTTCGATCACCTGCTCGACCACCGTGTCGTCCACCGCGATCTCGACCTTGGTCTTCGGCAGGAAGTCGACGCGATACTCGGCGCCGCGATAGAGCTCCGTGTGGCCGCGCTGGCGGCCGAAGCCCTGCACCTCGGTCACGGTCACGCCCTGCACGCCGATGTCGGCGATGGCCTGCCGCACTTCATCGAGCTTGAACGGCTTGATGATCGCGGTGATGAGCTTCATCGGCGGCAGTCCTCCGGATACGGGCAATGGGTTCCGGGGACCTCGATGCAGGAAGCGTGCCACCGGTTCGAAGGCCAGCGGGGCAGGGCTTTTTCCTCGGGGCCGAAGACATGGCGCACCAACATGGAGCGCGAATTGCCCCGTTCGCTTCACGCCGGGGCGCAATCTCTTACACTATCCGCTACCCGCTAATCACTGATCCGCTTCCCCATGGCCTTCGACCCACGCCTGATCGACGACCTCGCCCGCCGGCTCGCCGGATCCGTTCCGGAAAGCGTGGTCGCGCTGCGGCGCGACCTGGAGCAGAACTTCAAGGGCGTGCTGCAGGGCCAGCTCGCAAGGCTCGAGCTCGTCACGCGCGAGGAGTTCGACGTGCAGGCCGCGGTGCTGAAGCGGACGCGCGCGAAGCTCGCCGCGCTCGAGAAGCGGCTCGCGGAACTCGAGGCGAAGGGCTAGCGGGCGGCGGCGACGCGACGGGACGTGCCGCGCACCGGTCGGTTCAGTGCAGCAGCTGCGGCGCCACGTCCGCGGCCATGAATATTCCCATCACGACGAGCAAGGCGCCGAACAGCCGGCGCAACGTGGCCTGGGGCAGGCTCTGGCCGAGCTTCTGTCCCGCGAAGCTGCCCACGACGCCCACCGCGGCGACCGTGAGCAGGATTCGCCAGTCGAGCGCGAGGCCCTCGTGCTCCAGGACGCCGAGGTACTTGCCGAAGCCGCTGAAAGAGTTGAGCGTGATCACGGCGAGGCTCGTGCCGACGGCGCTCGTCATCGTGACGCCCGCGAGCAGCACCAGCGCCGGCACGATCAGGAACCCGCCACCCACGCCGACGAGTCCGCTCAGCAGGCCGACGCCCACGCCGCCCCCGACGACCGCGACGCGCCTCGCTTCGTGGCCGGGTTGCGTGACGATGCCGCCGCGCAGCATCCGCCACGCGGCCAGCAGCATCACGCCGGAAAACAGCCCGAGCTGGACCGGGCCCGGCACCCAGTGCGCGAGCGTCGCGCCCACCCAGGCGCCGCCCATGCCCGGGAGCCCGAACCACGCGACGTTGCGCCAGTCCACCTGGCGGCGCAGCGCGTACGGCACGCAGCCCGCGGCGGCTATCAGGCCGACGACCAGCAGCGAGCCGCCGATCGCGAGCTTGTCCGGCTGGCCGACGAGGTAGTGCAGCACCGGGACGGTGAGGATCGAGCCGCCCGAGCCCAGCAGCCCGAGGCTGAGGCCGATCGCGAGCGCGCCGAGCAGGGCGAGCAGCAAGGTTGGCGACCGCCGTCGCGCTATCCGGCGCAGGACGGCCGGCGGCGGCCAGCACCGGTGCGAACGGCCGGCGCACCGGGCGCACAATAGATGTCCTGCAGCAGGGCCATCACCCGCGTCACCGGCCCGGGGGGCAGCGAGTAGTGAATCGACTGGGCTTCCCGGCGTGTCTCGACGAGCCCGGCCTCGCGCAGCAGCGCGAGGTGCTGCGACAGTGCGGACTGGCTGAGCGACATGCGCTGGTTCAGCTCGCCCACGGTCATCGGCTGCTCGAGCAGGTTGCACAGCACCAGCAGGCGCTGCTCGTTGCCGAGCGTCTTCATCAGCGCTGCCGCGTCGGACGCGTGCACCTTCATCTGGTCGAGCGCGGCCGGTCCACGTGCGGCGGGCTCGGTGCGGCGGCGTGCGGCGGGCGACATGCGCGGCTCCTGGTCTCGATCTGCCGTCAATATAGTTCACTATTGACTAAATTAGCAATCACTAATATGGTGCCCATCCTGCCATGAACACCGATACTCCAGTGAAGCCGTCGGTCACCCCGTTCTTCCACGCGCCCACGGGCACCTGGACCTACGTGGTCGCGGATCCCGCGTCGCGTGCGGCCGCCGTGATCGATCCCGTGCTCGACTACGACTGGCGCTCCGGCCGGACCGGGACGAAGTCCGCGGACGCGCTGGTCGCGCACTGCGCGAGCGAACGCCTCGAAGTCGCCTGGATCCTCGAGACGCACGCGCACGCCGATCACCTGTCGGCGGCGCCGTATCTCAAGTCCCGCCTCGGCGGGCGCATCGCGATCGGCCGGGGCATCCTGCAGGTGCAGGCGACCTTCAAGCGGATCTTCGGGCTCGGTGCGGACTTCGCGGCGGACGGCAGCCAGTTCGATGCGCTGCTGGCCGACGGCGATCGCATCGACCTCGGCGCCATCCCGGGCCACGTGATCGCGGCGCCCGGGCACACGAGCGACAGCGTGGCGTATCTCATTCGGCGACGCGCTGTTCGTCGGCGACACGGTCTTCATGCCGGACGGCGGCTCGGCGCGCTGCGACTTCCCGGGCGGCGACGCGGCCGAGCTGTACCGCACGGTGCAGCGGCTCTATGCGCTGCCGGCCGCAACACGCATGTTCGTCTGCCACGACTACTCGCCGGGCGGACGCGAGCCCAGGTGCGAGACGACCGTCGCCGCCCAGCGCGAGGGCAACATCCACGTTCGCGACGGAGTGAGCGAGGCGTCCTTCGTCGAGATGCGCCGCACGCGCGACGCCACGCTCGACGTGCCGAACCTGATCATCCCGTCCGTGCAGGCCAACATTCGCGCCGGCCGATTGCCGCCGGCGGAGGCCGACGGCGTCAGCTACTTCAAGGTGCCGCTGAACGTCCTCGGCCGCCCCCTCTGAACCCAAGGAGACCGGACATGAGCATCGATCGATTCGTACTGGCGTTCGCAGGCCTGATGATCCTGCTGAGCCTGCTGCTCGGTGTCCTACGTGAGCCCGTACTGGTTCTGGTTCACCGCGTTCGTCGGTGCCAACCTGTTCCAGTCGGCATTCACCGGGTTCTGTCCGCTCGCGTTGATCCTGAAGAAGATGGGCGTGCGTCCGGGCGCGGCGTTCTGATCGCGGAGTGATCGAAATGAGGCGAGCCGCCATAGCTTCGCAGTGGCCGATCTTCCTGTCGGCACTGGCCGCGCTGGTGCCGTGGCCTGCAGCCCCTGCCGAGGACGCCCCGGCCGCGGGACTCGCGACCTTCAGGGTGGAGTCGGCCCCGGTGCCCGAGGAGCGGCTGCTCGACGGTACCGTCGAGGCGGTGAACCAGTCGACCGTGTCCGCCCAGACAGCGGGGCGCATCGACGCCGTCAACATCGATGTGAACGACCGGGTTACGGCGGGAACGGTGATGCTGCGCATCCGCAGCACCGAGCAGGTTGCGGGCCTGACGCAGGCGCAGGCAGCCCTGAAGGAAGCGACCGCGCGCGAGGCCGAGGCACAGCAGCGCTACCAGCGCATCAACGACATGTACCAGCGGCGCGTCGTCGCCAGGGCGACGTTCGACGAGGCGAGCGCGGCGCGCGACGCGGCGGTTGCCCGGGCGAGTCGCCGCGCGAGCCGGGCTCGATGCGGCCCGTGAGGGGGTCGCGTATACGGAGGTCCGCGCACCGTACTCCGGCGTCGTGACGCAGAAATTCGTCCAGCTCGGGGAACTGGTCGCGCCCGGCACCCCGCTCGTGGCGGTCGCGTCGCTCGACGCGCTGCGGGTCGTCGTGGAGGTTCCGCAGAGCGTCATCGAGCAGGTCCGCAAGGTCCACAAGGCCGTCGTGTACGTCGACGGCCAGCGAGTCGAAGCGACCGGGCTCACTCTCTTTCCTTCCGCCCAGCCGCAGACCAGCACGTTCCGCGTGCGCATCGAGCTGCCGAAGAGTGTGCAGGGCCTTGCACCCGGCATGTTCGTCAAGGTGGGGCTCGTCACCGGGGCCGCAGACCTGCTGCTCGTGCCGCGTGCCGCGGTCGTCGAGCGCAGCGAGATGCGGGCCGTGTACGTCGTCGGGCCCGATGGCCGCGTGAGCCTGCGCCAGGTGCGGCTCGGCCACGTACGCGGCGACCAGATCGAGATTCTCGCCGGGCTCGTCGCCGGCGACACCATCGCGCGGGATCCGGCGGCCGCCGCGGCCCGGGCCTACCGGCAGGGCGTGAAGCGTGACTGAGAAGCTCGGCTTCAGCGGGCGGATCGCCCGGCTGTTCCTCGACAGCGAGCTCACGCCGCTGCTCGGGCTGACCGCGCTGCTGCTCGGGCTCTTCGCGGTGTTCGTCACGCCTCGCGAGGAAGAGCCGCAGATCAACGTCACGATGGCCAACGTCATCGTGCCGTTCCCCGGAGCGAGCGCGCAGCAGGTCGAGAACCTCGTCGCGACGCCCATGGAGAAAGTGCTCGCCGAGATCTCCGGCGTGAAGCACATCTATTCCGTGTCGCGCCCGGGCGTGGCCGTGGTGACGGTGCAGTTCGAGGTCGGGCAGGACCGCACCGACGCCATCGTCCGCCTCTACAACGCGATCTACTCGAACCAGGACTGGCGCCCGCCCGGCCTCGGCGTGCTGCAACCGCTCGTGAAGCCGAAGGGCATCGACGACGTGCCGATCCTGGGCCTGACGCTGTGGACGAAGGATCCCGAGCGCGGCGCCCACGAGCTGCGCCAGGTCGCCCATGCGATCGAGCCGGAGCTGCAGCGCGTGCCCGGGACGCGCAACGTCTACACGATCGGCGGGCCGGACGAGACGGTGCACGTGACGCTCGACCCCCAGCGCCTCGCGGGCTACGGCCTCACGGTCGGCGAACTCGCGGCGTCGTTGCAGGCGGCGAACGTCGTGCAGCACGCCGGCTCGCTGGTTGCGAACGGGGCCGACGTGCCGGTGCAGGCGGGTGAGTTCCTGGCGAACCGCGACCAGGTGGCCCAGCTCGTGGTGGCGCTGCACGACGGTCGTCCCGTGTACCTCCAGGACGTGGCCACCGTCCGGTCCGGCCCCGACCAGCCCGAGCAGTACGTTTCCTTCGGCGCAGGGCCCGCTGCCGGGCGGATCAACGTCCAGCTCGAGGGCACCGCGCCGGCCGTGACCATCGCCATCTCGAAGAAGCCCGGCGAAAACGCCATCGACGTGACGCGCGCGGTGCTCGAGCGCATCGAGCTGCTGCGCGGCACGTTCATCCCCGACGGCGTCGAGGTCACGGTCACGCGCGACTACGGCGTCACCGCGAACGACAAGGCGCAGAAGCTGATCCAGAAGCTCGCGTTCGCGACGGCCTCCGTCGTGCTGCTGGTGTGGCTCACGGTCGGCTGGCGCGAGGCCGTGGTCGTCGGTGCGGCCGTCGTCATCACGCTCGCGGCGACGCTCTTCGCCTCCTGGGCCTGGGGATTCACGATCAACCGCGTGTCGCTCTTCGCGCTGATCTTCGCGATCGGGATCCTGGTGGACGACGCGATCGTCGTCGTGGAGAACATCCACCGCCACATGGCGTTCGGCAGCGGCAGCCTCGCCGAGATCATTCCGCGGGCCGTCGACGAAGTGGGCGGCCCCACGATCCTCGCGACCTTCACCGTGATCGCCGCGCTGCTGCCGATGGCGTTCGTGTCGGGGCTGATGGGCCCGTACATGAGCCCGATCCCGATCAACGCCAGCATGGGCATGCTGATTTCGCTCGCGATCGCGCTGGTGTTCACGCCGTGGCTGTCGAAGCGCGTGCTGTCGCACTCGCACGCCATCGCCGACGAGCCCGTGAGCGATTCCCGGCTGCAGCGGTTCTTCGAGCGGACGATGGCGCCGTTCCTGCGCAGCGATGCCGCGCGCGCCAACCGTCGCAAGCTGTACCTCGCGACGCTCGGTGCGATCGCGCTCGCGATCGCGCTGGTGGTCGTGCAGTGGGTCGTCATGAAGATGCTGCCCTTCGACAACAAGTCGGAATTCCAGGTGGTGCTGGACATGCCCGAGGGAGCGGCGCTCGAGGAGACGGCGCGCGTGCTCGACGAGCTGGCGGCCGCGGTCGCGCAGCTGCCGGAGGTGACCGACTACCAGGTCTACGCGGGTACGTCGGCGCCCATCAATTTCAACGGGCTCGTGCGGCAGTACTACCTGCGTTCCGGCCCGCAGTTCGGCGACATCCAGGTGAACCTGGTCGACAAGCACCACCGCGACCGCAAGAGCCACGAGATCGCGGTTGCCGCGCGTCCGGCGCTGGCGGAGATCGGCCTGCGACACGGCGCGTCCGTGAAGGTCGTCGAGGTGCCGCCCGGCCCGCCGGTGCAGGCCCCGCTGGTCGCGGAAATCTACGGCCCGTTCGACGAGGTGCGACAGGAGCTCGCGCGCGTCGTGCGCAAGGCGTTCGACGCCCAGCCCGACATCGTCGACGTGGACGACAGCCTGCAGTCCGGGCGGCAAGCGCCTGGTCGTGTCGATCGACCGGCAGAAGGCCGCCATGCTCGGCGTGAACCAGTCCGACGCCGTACAGGCGCTCACGGCGGGCCTCGGCGGCTTCGACGCGACCTACGTGCGCGCCGGACGCGAGACGTCCCCGATCCCGGTGCGCCTGGAGCTCGGTGTGCCCGAGAAGGCGCGCATCGAGGACGTGCTTGCGCTGCAGGTGCGGTCGCAGAGCGGCGCGCGGGTCGCGCTCTCGGAGATCGCGGTCGTCGAGGAGCGGCCCTGGGACGACGCGATCTACCACAAGGACCTGCTGCCGATGACCTGGGTGACCGGCGACGCGGTGGGCGAGCTCGACAGCCCGCTGTACGGCATGTTCGAGGTCGTGGGTGCGCTGCGCAAGGACCTGCCCAAGGGCCTCGAGCTGGAGCAGCGCTTCTTCAGTCCGCCGGAGGACCCGTACCGGCCCACGCTCAAGTGGGACGGCGAGTGGCAGATCACGTTCGAGACCTTCCGCGACATGGGGCTCGCGTATTCCGTGGGCCTGATCCTGATCTACCTGCTGGTCGTCGCGCAGTTCCGCTCGTACGCGGTGCCGCTCGTGATCATGGCGCCCATCCCGCTCACCGTCATCGGCGTGCTGCCCGGGCACGCGCTGCTCGGCGCGCAGTTCACCGCCACCTCGATGATCGGGATGATCGCGCTCGCCGGCATCATCGTGCGCAACTCGATCCTGCTGGTGGATTTCATCAACGTCGAACTCGCGCGCGGCCAGCCGCTCGCCGACGCCGTGATCAACGCGGCCGCCGTGCGGGCGCGGCCGATCGCGCTGACTGCCGTGGCCGCGATGATCGGCGGGTTCTTCATCCTCGACGACCCGATCTTCAACGGGCTCGCCGTTTCGCTGATCTTCGGGATCCTCGTGTCCACCGCGCTCACGCTGGTGCTGATCCCGATCCTCTACTTCAACTACCGCAGCAGACAACAGGCCGCGTGACGCGGCCGAGGGGGCGAACATGGCGAAGATCGTGGTGATGGGCGCAGGACTCGGCGGCGTGGCGTGTGCCTACGAAATGAAGAAGAAGGTCGGCAGTGGCCACCAGGTCACGCTGGTCGGCAGCAGCCCGTACTTCGAGTTCACGCCGTCGAACCCGTGGATGATGGTCGGCTGGCGCACGGCGCCGCAGACACGCGTGGAACTCGAGAAGCCGCTGGCCGCCAAGGACATCGCCTGGGTGCCAAGACTGGTGCAGGCGATCGACGCGCAGGCGTCGCGGCTCACGCTCGATGACGGCACCGGCCTCGACTACGACTACCTGGTGATCGCAACGGGGCCGAAGCTCGCGTTCGAGGAAGTGCCGGGTCTCGGCCCGAAGGGATTCACGCAGTCGGTCTGCACGCACGGCCATGCCCTGCAGGCCTGGGAGCAGTACCAGCAGTTCGTGCAGTCACCCGGTCCGGTCGTCGTCGGTGCGGCGGCCGGCGCGAGCTGCTTCGGGCCCGCCTACGAGACGGCGATGATTCTCGACACCGACCTGCGCCGTCGCAAGATCCGCGACCGCGTGCCGATGGTCTTCGTGACGCCGGAGCCCTACATCGGGCACATGGGTCTCGGCGGCGTCGGTGACAGCAAGGGGCTGATGGAGTCGGAAATGCGCCAGCGACACATCACCTGGATCACCAACGCGAAGATCACGGGCGTGGAGGACGGGGTGATGACGGTGGCCGAGCACGGCGAGGACGGCACCGTGAAGAAGGAGCACAAGCTGCCCTTCCGGTATTCGATGGTGATACCGGCGTTCAAGGGCGTCGATCCCGTCGCCGCGGTACCGGAACTGTGCAACCCGCGCGGCTTCGTGCTGATCGACGAGCACCAGCGCTCGAAGAAGTTCCGCAACATCTTCTCGGCCGGAGTGTGCGTCGCGATTCCGCCCGTCGAGGTGACGCCCGTCGGTACCGGTGCGCCGAAGACCGGCTACATGATCGAGTCCATGGTCAGCGCGATCTGCGAGAACGTCGCGGCGGACCTGGACGGGAAGCCCGCCACGGCCCGCGCCACCTGGAACGCGATCTGCCTCGCCGACTTCGGCGACACCGGCGCCGCGTTCGTCGCGCTGCCGCAGATTCCGCCGCGCAACGTCACGTGGGCGAAGCAGGGCAAGTGGGTGCACGTCGCGAAGGTCGCGTTCGAGAAGTATTTCCTGCGCAAGGTGAAGACCGGCTCGGTCGCGCCGATCTACGAGAAGTACGTGCTGAGCGCGGTCGGCATCGAGTCGCTCAAGCAATAGGGGACGACTCGGATGAGGACGGCAGGCTGGAGCATCGGGATCCTCGCGGCGACGGCGCTGGGCGTCGTGCCGGCGGCGCGCGCGGAAACGCTCGCCGAGGCGTGGGCGCTCGCCGACACGCAGGACAATGCCCTCGCGGCCGTCCGCAGCCAGGCCGAGGCCGCGCAGCTCGATGCCGCTGCCGCTCGCGGGCAGCGCTGGCCGTCGCTGGCCGTCGGCGGAGCGTACACGCGGCTCGATGACTCTCCGGCGTTCGACTTCGGATTCACGGGGCTGCCGATCGTGGCGCCCGAGCTCTTCGGCGGCGACGACTTCTGGATGGGAGCGGCGACCGTGACGGTGCCGCTCTTCACCGGTGGGCGCATCTCGTCGAGCATCGCGGCAGCCGAGGCGCGCGGCCGGGGCGCCGGTGCGCAGGTCGAAGGTGCCGAGGAAGACGTCAAGCTTGCCGTCGCGGACGCGTACGTCAACGTATTGCGCGCACGAAAGGCGCTCGAGGTCGCCGACAGCAACGTGAAGACGCTCGAATCGCTGGTCAGCGACATCGGCGCGATGTTCGAGCGCGAGCTCGTGCCGAAGAACGACCTGCTCGCGGTGCAGGTGGCCCTGGCGGATGCGAGGCAGGGGCGATTGCGGGCTGCGAATGCCGCGGAACTCGCGCTCGCCTCGTACAACAGGCGCGTCGGCGAGCCGCTGACGCGTGCGGCCGATCTCGACGAGACCCTGCCGGTACCAGCGGACCTGCCGAGCGATCCCGACGAGCTCGTGAAGGCAGCCGTGGAGAAGCGATCCGAGCTCAAGGTGCTCGACGAGCAGGCGACGGCGTATGGGCAGCTCGCGAAGACCGAACGCTCGCGGGTCCTGCCGCAGTTGAGCCTGACCGGGGCGTACAACTATCTCGAGAACACGTTCCTCGACGACGAGGACTTCGCATCGGTGGGCGTCGGAGTGCAGTGGGCGGTGTTCGACGGCGGGCAGGCGCGCAAGCGCGCGGCGGCGCTCGAGCGTTCGCGCCGGGCGACCGAGCAGCAGCGTGCCGACGTGGAGTCGCTGATTGCGCTGCAGGTGCGGCAGTCCTGGCTGGACGTCGACGAGACGCGGCAACGCATCCAGGTCACGGCCGGCGCGGTCGACCAGGCGGAGGAGAACCTGCGCATCGCGCGCGAGCGCTATGGCGCGGGTCTCGGGACGCAGACCCAGCTGCTCGAGGCGGAGTCGCTGCGCGTGCAGGCGCTGCGCAACCGGGACAACGCCGTGCTCGATGCGGGACTCGCGAAGCTTCGGCTCGCGCGCGCGGTCGGCGCTCTCTAGCTCGCGCGGTTGGCTGACGCGTTCGCTGGCGCGTTGGCCTCGGCGTGCGCGCTCCGCGCCGGGTGTCCTCGCAGGGACGCCGTGAACCCGATCCCTGGGGGCTCCGGGCGCCGCGTCCATGCGGCGCACGGCCCTGCGAGGACACCCGGCACGGAGCACACACGCCTGCGGCATCGCTGCGCGCGAGTTCGCAGCCACCCTGTCGCGCCAGCTGAGCGCGCAGGGCCACGGTCGCCGGGTGCTGCCGCGAAACCGTCCGCGACAGGGACGTCGCGGCCGGAGCCCCCATGGAAGGGTTCACGGCGTTCGGCGAGCCGTGGCCTGCTGACGCTACGCAACCCGCGCAGGCAGCTCGCGGTGCGATGCAGCTGCGGTGAGCGCACGCCCGAGCTTCCGAGCGCCGAGCGCCGGCATGAACTCGCGCCCGTCCCACACCTGCTCGCCAGCGATGAACACCGCCGCCACGACACCGTCCGACCGGTTCACCAGCTGCTCGTGCTCGAAGATGTCGCGGTAGACCATGCGGCGGTTGGCGTCCGTGTCGTACTTGAGCAGCGCATCCGGGTCGATCAGCACGAGATCCGCCTGTGCACCGGGATCGATCCGGCCAGCGTCGATACGGAAGAACTCCGCGGGCTCGCGCGTGAGGCGTCGTACCGCGTGCGCGACCTTCTCGACGGACTCGCGGGCCGCGATCTGCAGCGTGAGCAGGTTGCCGTCGAAGAACGCGAGGTTGATCAGGTGCGCGCCGCTGTCGTTGAAGCCCGGCAGCATGTGCTCGTGGAACAGCAGCTGCTTCAGGATCTCGGGCCGGTCGTTCGCGACCGTGAACCACCAGCGCAGCTCGCGGTCGTAGCGGCGTACGAGGTGCAGCAGGAAGCTGCCCTCGCGTCCGATCGGGTTCGGGAACGACGCGAGTGCTCGCGGTCTCGGCCTCGCTGCGTGCGGCGCCGCGCTCGCCGGCCTGGAACTGCTGCAACCTGCGATAGATGGCGCCGAATGTCTCGCCCTGCCACTCGGGCACCGGGCAGCGCTCGACGTGCATGGCGTCCAGGTCACGATTGAACGTCGACACGGCGCCCGAGTCGTGCCACTCGCTGACGAAGAGTTCGCCGAACGCGTCGGTCGCCATGATGCGACGGCGCTCGGCGGCGTCCTCGATGTCGCACGACATGAGCTGCCGCGACGAGTCGAATTCCTCGAAGATCGGGCAGATCGCGCCTTCCGCGAACATGCGGAAGGGCGTCGCCAGCACCTGGAAATGAAACCGGCCGTCGACGAGCCGCGAGTTCAGCAGGCCCGCGATCGCCGGGAACAGCTTCCAGGTGCTGCGCTCGTGCGTGAGGTCCACGGCCGTGAGCGCGGACGTGCGCAGTGGCCTGCCGAAAAGCCGGCCGCTGGTGAAGAAGAAACGCAGGAACGTCTTGATGCGGTTCGCGGCGTCGGGCGTGCACTGCCAGACGCGGTCGTGCCCGCGCACGATGTCGAGCAGCGACTTGAGTTCCCCGAGCGTCGCGTGCTGGCCGGGGATGCGCTTGTCGGTGTGCGGTGCGTTCGCGAGGTAGTGGAACGGAATGGCGTCGGTCGAGAAGCCCGCATACCCCTGCTGCATCGCCGTCTCGAGCAATGCCCGCATGCGGCGAAGCTCGTCCGCAGTTGGCGCGCGGCTCACCGCGGCGGCCGTGCCCATCACCTCGATGCGCAGCATCGAGTGCGGCAGCAGCGGCACGACGTTCGGTCCGAGCGGCAACGAATCGAGGTGCTGCAGGTAGCCGGCCGTCGTGTCCCAGTCGATGCGGTCCACGACCTTGCGCAGCACGGACTTCGGGATGTTCTCCACGCGCGCGAAGCAGTCGAGGATCGGATCGTCGCCGTTGCGCCGCTGCGAGCCGAAAGCCGTGCCGAGGCTGCAGTTGCCGACCACGACCGTGGTCGTGCCGTGGCGCACCGATTCCGGCAGGCCCGGTGCCAGCTCGACCTCGAGGTCGAGATGCGTGTGGATGTCGAGCAGGCCCGGCATGAGCCATCGGCCGCTCGCGTCGATGACTTGATCGGCCCGCGTCGGGGTCGCAGGCTCGGGCCGCGTGCGGCGATTCGACCATTCGCGATCGCGACGTCTTCACGGCGCGGCGGCGCCCCGGTCCCGTCGAAGACGAGAGCGTTGCGGACCAGCAGGGTCCAGTCGGTGGTCATCCCGCGGCCTATCGTAGTGAAGGTCGGCTCGACACTCTTGAAATCGTGGACGCCGCGTACGGCGGATGCCGCGATCTGCGGTGTGCGATCGGCCGTGTAGAACGTGACGATGCACGCTTCGTTGAGCGAAACGACGCAATGGGCTGCGCAGCGCGTCACGCCGACGCTGGGATCAGCGTCTGCGCCGTCTGGTCGGCGAATGCTTCGCGGCAGATGCAGCAGGATCGCGCTACGAGCTTGCGTGCGGCAGTACCTGTGCGCTGCAGCCGAGCCGATCGGCTGCCCCGAATCAGAGTACGCCAGCCGGGAGGAAATCCATGACCGGGCTCGTCTTCGTTGACACCAACGTCGCTGCTGTACGCGGTCGACACTGCGGATTCCAGCAAAGCACGCCGTCGCTCGAGACATCGATCGCTCGCGTCGTCGGCGTCGAGCCCGAACTGGACGCGATCGGCGTCCAGCGTTCTGAGCGAGTTCTACGCTGAACGCCTACCCGCGTGCAGTCTCCCGGATTGACTCTGGCCGCAGGCCTGGGAACACGTCGAGGCGCTGGCCGACTGGCGTCCACAGGCCATTGATCCCGCCGTGCTGCACGCTCGGTCGCCAGGTCCAGTCGCGGCATGGACTCAGCTGGTGGGACAGCCTGATCGTCGCGGCAGCATACCGCCAGAACTGCGCGCATGCTTCTGACCGAAGATCTGCAGCACGGCGGCGTCTACGCCGGCGTCACCGCGCACAATCCTTTCGTTGCGGGCATCCAGGAGTCACGTGCCCGGTATGCGCCGACAATCGAGCCGAGAGCCATGCGAGGTCGGGGTCGGCCGCGCAAGGTCGAAGCAGGCACCTGATCGACCGCTTGCGCAATTCCGCCTGGGCGACGCGTCAGGCCGCCAGTACCCGCCCCGGATTCAGGATGCCGTTCGGGTCGAGCGCCCGCTTGATCTGCTGCATCAGCGCGAGCTCGGCCGGGCTGCGCGACAGCGGCAACCACGGCTGCTTCTCGAGGCCGATGCCGTGCTCGGCCGACACCGACCCGGAACGCGCCGCCAGCGGCTCGTACACGCAGCGCTCGATGCCATGCTTCGCCTCGCGGCTCGGCGGCCCGGCGACGATGAAGTGCAGGTTGCCGTCGCCGAGGTGCCCGAACACGAAGCGACGGTACGCCGGCCACTCCTTCTCGAGCCGCGCGAGCGCGTCGGCCACGTAGGCTTCCATCTCGCCCACCGGCAGGCTGATGTCGAACGTGACCGGCATGCCCATGCGGAAGAACTGCTCGACGTCGTCGCGCAGCGCCCAGATCGAGTCGCGCTGCGCCTTCGAGGTCGCGATCACCGCGTCCGCCACCAGCCCCGACTCGATCGCCGCGCCGAGCGACTCCTCGAACTGCGCCTGGTCGCGCGTCTCGTCGCCGCCCGAAGACTCGATCAGCACGTAGTACGGATAGTCCTGCGACAGCGGCGCCGTGCCCTTCGAGGGCGGCGTCGTGACCAGCCGGAAGAACTCGTTCCACATCACCTCGAACGCGGACAGCGAGCCGCCCAGCGACGCATCCATGTGCTTCAGCAGCGACGTGACGTCCGAGAACTTCGCGCAGCCGACGAGCGCCGTCTGGGTGCTGCGCGGTACCTCGCGCAGTCGCAGCACCAGGCGCGTGACGATTCCGAGCGTGCCCTCGCTGCCGATGAACAGGTGCTTCAGGTCGTAGGCCGCGTTGTTCTTGATCATGCGGTTCATCGAGGAGATCACCGTGCCGTCGGCGAGCACCGCCTCGAGTCCCAGCACCGAGTCGCGCGTCATGCCGTAGCGGATCACGCCGTTGCCGCCCGCGTTCGTCGCGACGCTGCCGCCGATGTGCGCGGATCCGCGCGCGCCGAAGTCCACCGGATACAGGAGCCCGTGCTTCTCGGCCTCGTCCTGCACGACCTGCAGTGGCACGCCGGCCTCGAGCGTGATCGTGCGGCCGATGGGGTCCACGGCCTCGATGCTGTGCATGCGCTCCAGCGAGAGCGCGATTTCGCCCGGGCCCGCGACGCAGCCTCGCACGAGGCCCGTGAGTCCTCCCATTGGAACGACCGGCTGGCGTGCCGCGTTGCAGGCGGCGAGCACGCGCGAGACCTGCTCGGTGTTCGCCGGGCGGACGATGGCCAGGGCCTGGCATGGGCTGTGGTCCGCCCAGCTCACGGAGCGGGCACGCACGTCGTCCCCGGTGAGTACGCCGTCCGGGCCCACGATGTCGATCAGTGTCTGCAGGTTCATGTCCGTCCTCTCGTCGCGTCGAGCCGATGTCGGCGCAGACTGTTTCAACCGTTGGCGAGCAGAGCCCCGGCCGCGTCGAACGCGGCGACCAGCCGTTCGACCTGTGTCTCGTGAGTCACCGGGCTCACCAGCATCATGTTGTGGAACGGCGCGATGAGGCAACCCCGGTTCAGCAGCGCGAGGTGCATCGCGCGCTCGAGCGCCGGTGCGTGCGCAGCCTCCGCCTCGGTCCCGTTGCGGAGCGGGCCCGGTGCGCAGATGAATTCGACGCGAGCGCCGACGCGCACCACGTGCCAGGGCAGGCCGTGCTTCGACACCGAGGCCTGCAGCCCAGCCGCCAGCTGGCCGGCGAGGCGCTCCATGTGCGCATAGGCCTCGGGCGTCATGACCTGCTCCAGCGTCGCCCGCATCGCCGCGAGTGCGAGTGCATTGGCCGAGAGCGTCGTGCCCATGCCGGAATGTCCCGGAGGTGTTGCCGCCCGTGCCTCGTCAAGCCGGCGCGCCACATCGTCCGTGAAACCCCACACGCTGGCCGGGACGCCGCCCGCAATCGGCTTGCCGACGACGAAGAGGTCCGGCTCGAGTCCGTATGCGCGCGTGTAGCCGCCCGGTCCCGTCGAGATCGTATGCGTCTCGTCGATCAGCAGCAGTGTGCCGGTCTCGCGGGTGAGGCGCCGCAGTTCCGCGTGGAAGCCCGGCTCCGGCAGCACCATGCACGAGTTCGTCATCACCGGTTCGGTGATGACGCAGGCGACGTCGCGATGCGACAGCGCCTCGGCGAGTGCGGGGAGGTCGTTGAACTCGACGACGCGCGCGAGCTGCGTGAGGTCGGCCACCTGCCCGAGCAGTCCCGGACGATTGACGGCGCGGCCGTCGACGAGCCGCACGAAAGTCTCGTCCACGGTGCCGTGGTAGCAGCCGTTGAACACCAGGATCTTCGGGCGTCCGGTGGCCGCGCGTGCCACGCGCAGCGCAAAGCGGTTCGCGTCGGTGGCGGTCGTGGCGACCTGCCAGTGCGGCAGGCCGAAGCGCTCGGCGAGCAGGCGTCCGACCGCGATCGCATCCTCGGTCGGCAGCATGTAGGTCAGGCCGCGGGTCGCCTGCCGCGCAATGGCCTCGGCCACGGCAGGCGGCGAGTGCCCGAACATCGAGCCGGTGTCGCCCAGGCAGAAGTCCGCGTACTCGTTGCCATCGATGTCGCGCAGCAGCGAGCCGTGCGCTTCTGCCACGACGAACGGGAACGGCATCGGCCAGTCGCGCATCCAGTGCATCGGCACGCCGTCGTAGTAGCCGGCGATGCCGTTGCCGGTTCGCTGCAACGAGCGCGGGTGCCGGCGCACGTACTCGGCGCTTTCCGGGGTCGAGCGCCCGCTTGATCTGCTGCATCAGCGCGAGCTCGGCCGGGCTGCGCGACAGCGGCAACCACGGCTGCTTCTCGAGGCCGATGCCGTGCTCGGCCGACACCGACCCGGAGCGCGCCGCCAGCGGCTCGTAGACGCAGCGCTCGATGCCATGCTTCGCCTCGCGGCTCGGCGGCCCGGCGACGATGAAGTGCAGGTTGCCGTCGCCGAGGTGCCCGAACACGAAGCGACGGTACGCCGGCCATTCCTTCTCGAGCCGCGCGAGCGCGTCGGCCACGTAGGCTTCCATCTCGCCCACCGGCAGGCTGATGTCGAACGTGACCGGCATGCCCATGCGGAAGAACTGCTCGACGTCGTCGCGCAGCGCCCAGATCGAGTCGCGCTGCGCCTTCGAGGTCGCGATCACCGCATCCGCCACCAGCCCCGACTCGATCGCCGCGCCGAGCGACTCCTCGAACTGCGCCTGGTCGCGCGCCTCGTCGCCGCCCGAAGACTCGATCAGCACGTAGTACGGATAGTCCTGCGACAGCGGCGCCGTGCCCTTCGAGGGCGGCGTCGTGACCAGCCGGAAGAACTCGTTCCACATCACCTCGAACGCGGACAGCGAGCCGCCCAGTGACGCATCCATGTGCTTGAGCAGCGACGTGACATCCGAGAACTTCGTGCAGCCGACGAGCGCCGTCTGGGTGCTGCGCGGTACCTCGCGCAGCCGCAGCACCAGGCGCGTGACGATTCCGAGCGTGCCCTCGCTGCCGATGAACAGCTGCTTCAGGTCGTAGGCCGCGTTGTTCTTGATCATGCGGTTCATCGAGGAAATCACCGTGCCGTCGGCGAGCACCGCCTCGAGTCCCAGCACCGAGTCGCGCGTCATGCCGTAGCGGATCACGCCGTTGCCGCCCGCGTTCGTCGCGACGCTGCCGCCGATGTGCGCGGATCCGCGCGCGCCGAAGTCCACCGGATAAAGGAGCCCGTGCTTCTCGGCCTCGTCCTGCACGACCTGCAGTGGCACGCCGGCCTCGAGCGTGATCGTGCGGCCGATGGGGTCCACGGACTCGATGCTGTGCATGCGCTCGAGCGAGAGCGCGACTTCGCCCGGGCCCGCGACGCAGCCTCGCACGAGGCCCGTGAGTCCTCCCATTGGAACGACCGGCTGGCGTGCCGCGTTGCAGGCGGCGAGCACGCGCGAGACCTGCTCGGTGTTCGCGGGGCGGACGATGGCCAGCGCCTGGCAGGGGCTGTGGTCCGCCCAGCTCACGGAGCGGGCACGCACGTCGTCCCCGGTGAGTACGCCGTCCGGGCCCACGATGTCGATCAGTGTCTGCAGGTTCATGTCCGTCCTCTCGTCGCGTCGAACCGATGTCGGCGCAACCTGTTTCAATCGTTGGCGAGCAGAGCCGCGGCTGCGTCGAACGCGGCGACCAGCCGTTCGACCTGTGTCTCGTGAGTCACCGGGCTCACCAGCATCATGTTGTGGAACGGTGCGATGAGGCAACCCCGGTTCAGCAGCGCGAGGTGCATCGCGCGCTCGAGCGCCGGCGCGTGCGCAGCCTCCGCCTCGGTACCGTTGCGGAGCGGGCCCGGTGCGCAGATGAATTCGACGCGGGCGCCGACGCGCACCACGTGCCAGGGCAGGCCGTGCTTCGACACCGAGGCCTGCAGCCCGGCCGCCAGCTGGCCGGCGAGGCGCTCCATGTGCGCATAGGCCTCGGGCGTCATGACCTGCTCGAGCGTCGCCCGCATCGCCGCGAGTGCGAGTGCATTGGCCGAGAGCGTCGTGCCCATGCCGGAGTGTCCCGGAGGTGTTGCGGCCCGTGCCTCGTCAAGTCGGCGCGCCACATCGTCCGTGAAACCCCACACGCTGGCCGGGACGCCGCCCGCAATCGGCTTGCCGACGACGAAGAGGTCCGGCTCGAGTCCGTATGCGCGCGTGTAGCCGCCCGGTCCCGTCGAGATCGTGTGTGTCTCGTCGATCAGCAGCAGCGTGCCGGTCTCGCGGGTGAGGCGCCGCAGTTCGGCGTGGAAGCCCGGCTCCGGCAGCACCATGCACGAGTTCGTCATCACCGGTTCGGTGATGACGCAGGCGACGTCGCGATGCGACAGCGCCTCGGCGAGTGCGGGGAGGTCGTTGAACTCGACGACGCGCGCGAGCTGCGTCAGGTCGGCCACCTGCCCGAGCAGTCCCGGACGCGCAACGGCGCGGCCGTCGATGAGCCGCACGAAAGTCTCGTCCACGGTGCCGTGATAGCAGCCGTTGAACACCAGGATCTTCGGGCGTCCGGTGGCCGCGCGTGCCACGCGCAGCGCAAAGCGGTTCGCGTCGGTGGCGGTCGTGGCGACCTGCCAATGCGGCAGGCCGAAGCGCTCGGCGAGCAGGCGTCCGACCGCGATCGCATCCTCGGTGGGCAGCATGTAGGTGAGGCCGCGGGTCGCCTGGCGCGCAATGGCTTCGGCCACGGCAGGAGGCGAGTGCCCGAACATCGAGCCGGTGTCGCCCAGGCAGAAGTCCGCGTACTCGTTGCCATCGATGTCGCGCAGCAGCGAGCCGCGTGCTTCTTCCACGACGAACGGGAACGGCATCGGCCAGTCGCGCATCCAGTGCATCGGCACGCCGTCGTAGTAGCCGGCGATGCCGTTGCCGGTTCGCTGCAACGAGCGCGGGTGCCGGCGCACGTACTCGGCGCTTTCCGACTCGAAGACGGCGGCGATGTGATCGAGCGGCACGCCGCCCGATGTGAATTGCGTCACCGGCGTTGTCCGTGAGGCCCGGCCTTCCGTGAACCCAGGATGCCCCCGATTGTAGGCTGCCGACGGCCGCCCCGGCTTTCCTTGACGCTCCCCGGCCGCCCGTGGATACTGCGGTGCGACATGAACGTGCACCCGGAAAACACGCCCAATCGCCGCTGGTGGTGGCGCCGCTCCTAGGAGTGGGCCCGGTCGCGCACGTCTCGTACGCAGGAATCTTGGGACCCATCTCCGCGATCAACCGGGGATGGGTTTTTTTGTGCGTCCCCGGGATCCTCGCGACAGAGGAACCGTAAGTGACGACCAGTCTGTTCGACATCGCCGCCGACCTCGATACGCCGGTCTCGGCCTACCTCAAGCTGAAGCCGTTCCGGCCGCGTTTCCTGCTGGAAAGCGTGGAGGGCGGCGAGCGGCTCGCCCGCTATTCCTTCATCGGCTTCGGTGACTGCCTCGAGTTCCGGCTCGACGGGTCCGGACTCAGGATCGGTTCCGAGCGCCTGCCCCGTCCGGAGAACCAGGCCGACCTGCTCGCCGCGCTGCGCCGCACGCTTGCCGCCGCGCCGCACGCCGAGACCGCGACCCAGGGCTTCCCGCTGCTCGGCGGCCTCGTCGGGGTCGCGAGCTACGATCTCGTGCGCTATTTCGAGCGGCTGCCTTCGAAGGCGCGGGTGGACGACGACTGTCCCGACGCGCACTACGTCGCGCCGCGCTCGCTGCTGGTGTTCGACCACCTGACGCGTCGTGCGGCGCTGCTGCACGCGGGATCCGAGCACGAGCGACAGAGCCTGCGCCGGGAGGTCATCCGCGCGCTGCGGGGCGGCCTGCCGGGCCCGGCGTGGGCCGCGAAGTTCAGCGCGCCGGACGCGAGTCTCTCGGAGGAGGAGTTCCTGCAGGGCGTCGCGCGAACCAAGGAGTACATCGCCGCCGGCGACGTCTACCAGCTCGTGCTGTCGGTGCGCTTCTCGGGGCGCTGCGACCTCGACCCGTTCGAGACCTACCGCGCGCTGAGGCTGCTGAACCCGTCGCCGTACATGTACTACTGCGAGCTCGGCGACCGCACGGTGGTCGGCTCCTCGCCCGAAGCGCTGGTGAAGCTGAACGGCCGTCGCGCCCAGATGCGCCCGATCGCCGGCACACGTCCGCGCGGCGCCGACGCCGAGCAGGACGCGGTGCTCGAAGCGGAACTGCTCGCCGACCCGAAGGAGAACTCGGAGCACGTGATGCTGGTCGATCTCGCGCGCAACGACCTCGGGCGAGTGGCGACCGCCGGCTCCGTCCACGTCCAGCCCTATCGCTCGATCGAGCGCTACAGCCACGTCATGCACATGGTGAGCGGCGTGCACGGCGAACTTGCCGCCGGCAAGGACGCGTTCGACCTGTTCGCGGCTGCGTTCCCGGCGGGCACGCTGGTCGGCGCGCCGAAGGTGCGTGCGATGGAGATCATCGACGAACTCGAGCCCGTGCGGCGCGGCTTCTACGGCGGCACCGTCGGCTATTTCGGGCACGGCGGCGACATGGACCAGGCGATCACGATCCGCACCATGGTGTTCCACGGCGACACCTACAGCTTCCAGGCCGGTGCCGGCATCGTCGCGGACAGCGTGCCGATCAGCGAGTACCGCGAAGTGCACGCCAAGAGCGCCGTGATGCGGCGGGCGCTCGACCTCGCCAGGGAGGGGCTGTAATGACTTCCGCGCCGCGCCTGCTGCTGATCGACAACTACGACAGCTTCACCTACAACCTCGTGCAGGCGTTCCTCGTGCTCGGCGCGGACGTGTTCGTGCACCGCAACGACGCGATCACGGTCGCCGAAGCACAGGCACTCGCCCCGACGCACCTGTGCATCTCGCCAGGGCCGGGCACGCCGCGTGATGCGGGCGTGTCGATCGAGATGATCAAGGCATTCGCCGGGCGTCTGCCGGTGCTCGGCGTGTGCCTCGGTCACCAGTCGATCGTCGAGGCGCTCGGCGGCGACGTCGTCCGCGCGGGCCGCCTCATGCACGGCAAGGTGTCGAAGGTCGAGCACGACGGCCGCGGGATTTTCGCCGGCCTGCCGCAGCCGTTCGACGCCGGGCGCTACCACTCGCTGATCGCGAAGCCGGAGACGCTGCCGGCGGTGCTCGAAGTCTCGGCGCGCACGGCCGAGGGCGAGATCATGGGAGTGCGCCACAGGGAACTCGTGGTGGACGGCGTGCAGTTCCACCCGGAGAGCATCCTCACGCCCGACGGGCCGACGCTGATGGGCAACTTCCTGGCGTCGCGCGGCGCGCGGCGCGCGGCCTGAGGCGCGACGGGCATGGCCGACCTGCGCGACATTCTCGAGCGACTGCTGCAGCGGCGTGACCTCAGCGAAGCCGAGGCGGGCGAACTGCTGGTCGCGCTGACCGATCCGGGCGTCGCACCTGCGATGTCGGGAGCGTTGCTCGCGGCGTTGCGCTCCAAGGGCGTCACGGCAGACGAAGTGCGCGGTTTCGCAGGCGCCATGCGCTCGCTCGCGCGCCATCCGGTTCTTCCACCCGGCCCGCCGGCGATCGACATCGTCGGCACCGGCGGTGACTCCTCGGGCAGCTTCAATCTCTCGACCGGTGCATCGCTGCTCGTCGCGGCGATGGGCGTGCGAGTCGTGAAGCACGGCAATCGCTCGGTCTCGAGTCGTTCCGGCAGCGCGGACCTGCTCGAGGCGCTCGGCCTGCCGTTGCCGCTCGACGAGCGCGCAGCCGGAGACTGCCTCGCGGCCACGGGCTTCACGTTCCTGTTCGCTCCGCATTACCACCCGGCCACGAAGGAAGTGGCGCCGGTGCGGCGTGCGCTCGGCGTGCGCACGGTATTCAACCTGCTCGGGCCCCTCACCAATCCGGCGGAGCCGCCGTTCAGCCTGATCGGTGCCTACAGTGCCGAGGCCGCAAAGCTGATGGCCGACACGCTCGCCGGCATGCCGATCGAGCGCGCGTTCGTGATCCACGGCGAGCCGGGCTGGGACGAGGCCACGCCGGTGGGACCATTCGAACTCTACGACGTGCGGCCCGGCGTCGTGCGACGCGAGGTGCGCGACGCGCGCGACCTCGGCATGAGCCGCTGCACTCCCCAGGATCTCGCGGGTGGCGATGCGGCCCACAACGCCGCCGGCCTGCGAGCCGTGTTCGAGGGTCGCGACCGCGGGCCGCATCGTGATGCCATCGTGCTGAACACGGCGCTCGCGCTCGAGGTCACCGGCGCGGTGCCCGATGCGGCCGAGGCCGTGCGTGCCGCAGGCTGTCGCGATCGACCGCGGCGATGCAGTGCGACTGCTCGAGCGACTGGCGGAGTTCGGCCGCCGACCACTACCGCCCTACCCGCTGATCACTGATCACTAACCACTTCCCATGTCCCTGCTCGCCGAAATGGTCCGCTCCAGCTTCCAGCGCTTCGAGGAGGCTCGTGAGCGTGTGCCGGAAGCGGCGCTGCGTGCCGCTGCGCTCGGCACGCCCACGCCGCCGCCCCTGAAGCTCGCGCCGCACGGTTTCGACGTCATCGCGGAGTTGAAGCTGCGATCCCCGTCGGTCGGCGACCTGTCGGCGAGCACCATCGATCCGGTGCGCCGACTCGAGGCGTATGCGGAGGGCGGCGCCGCCATCTGCTCGATCCTCACCGAACCGACCCGCTTCGACGGCGACCTCGAGCACCTGCGCCTCGCGGCGGAGACGCTTGCAGCCCTACGGCGTGCCGGCGATGCGCAAGGACTTCCTGGTCGATCCGTACCAGGTCCTCGAGGCGCGCGCCTACGGCGCGTCGGGCGTGCTGCTGATCGTCCGCATGGTGCCGCACGATCGGCTGGTCGCGATGATGGACTGCGCGGCCGAGCAGGGGCTCTTCGTGCTGCTGGAGGCGTTCAGCGCCGGGGACCTCAAGATCGCGGGCCAGATCGCCCGCGAGCGCGAGGGGCGCGACGAGCAGGTGCTGATGGGCCTCAACTGCCGCGACCTCGATACGCTCGAGATCGACTTCAAGCGCTTCGCCGAGCTGCGCAGCCAGCTGCCGCTGCAATGGCCGTGCGTGGCGGAGAGCGGCGTGCAGAGCGCCGCGGATGCTGCGCGAGTGGCGTCGCTCGGGTATCGGCTCGCGCTCGTCGGCACGAGCCTGATGAAGCGGGCCGACCCCAGGCATGCGGTCGCCGAGTTCGTGGACGCCGGCCGCAAGGCCTTGCGCTGAGATGCCCGTGCCCCGCCTGTGGATCAAGGTCTGCGGCATGCGAACGCGCGAGGCGATCGAAGCCGCGGCGCAGGCCGGTGCCGACGCCGTGGGCTTCGTGTTTCACGAAGCCTCGCCGCGCAACCTGACGGTCGAATCGGCGTCGGCGCTGCAATCGTGCGTGCCGGCCGGGGTGGAGCGAGTCGCCGTGTTCCTGCACCCGTCGCAGGATCTGCGTCGACGGGGTCGTGGCCGCCATCCAGCCGGACTGGGTGCAGACGGACGCGGACGACCTGGCAACGCTGCGCCTGCCTGCAGGACAGCGCGTGCTGCCGGTCTTTCGCAGCGGACAGGCGTGGCCCGCGCTGCTGCCGAAGCGCTGTCTGCTCGAGAGCGCACGCAGCGGTGCGGGTGAGCGGGCGGACTGGCAGGAAGCGGCGCGCGTCACGGCGCTGACGGAGGTCGTCCTCGCCGGCGGTCTCGATGCGGGTAACGTCGCCGAAGCAGTGCGAAGCGTGCGGCCGTTCGGCGTGGACGTGAGCTCCGGCGTCGAGTCCGGCCGGGGCGTCAAGGATGTCGTGAAAATTCGTGATTTCATCCGGGCGGCCCGCGCGGCGGCGCCGGTCCGGATGATCGAGGAGAGTCGCTGATGAGAGCCGAGGCCCTGAAGATCGACCGCGATGCGCTGCTCGCGCAGACGCTGAGTGGCGCGTTCCCCGACGAGCGAGGGCGGTTCGGCCCATTCGGCGGACGTTACGTGCCGGAGACCCTGGTGCCCGCGCTCGACCGGCTCGAGGAAGGCGTGCGCACCGTGCTGCGCGACCCGGAGTTCAGGGCCGAGCTCGAGTCGGAGCTGCGCACCTGGGTCGGGCGGCCGACGCCGCTGACGCTGGCTCGCGAACTGTCGCGCCGCTGGGGTGCCGAGGTGTGGCTCAAGCGCGAGGACCTCGCGCACACCGGTGCGCACAAGATCAACAACGCGATCGGCCAGGCGCTGCTCGCGATGCGGCTCGGCGCGAAGCGCATCGTCGCCGAGACCGGTGCGGGCCAGCATGGCGTCGCCTCGGCTGCGGCGTGCGCGCGCCTCGGGCTGCCGTGCGTCGTCTACATGGGCGCGATCGACATGGAGCGCCAGGCGCCGAACGTCGGGCGCATGAAGCTGCTGGGTGCCGAGGTCGTGCCCGTGACCGGCGGCGACCAGACGCTGCGTGCCGCGATCGACGAGGCGCTGCGCGACTGGGTGTCCGACCCGAACGGAACGTATTACCTGCTCGGCTCCGCGGTCGGACCGCATCCGTATCCGTATCTGGTGCGCGAGTTCCAGTCGGTGATCGGGGTCGAGGCGCGCGCGCAGATGCTCGAACAGGCCGGCGCGCTGCCCGACGTCGCCGTCGCGTGCGTCGGCGGCGGGTCGAACGCGATCGGCCTGTTTCACCCCTTCGTGCGTGACCTGAGCGTGAAGCTGCTCGGACTCGAAGCGGGCGGCACCGGCACGGGCCTCGGGCAGAACGCGGCGTCGCTCGCCTACGGCACGCCCGGCGTGCTGCAGGGCTGCTACTCGCTGCTGCTGCAGGACGAGCACGGCCAGATCCAGGAGACGCACTCGGTGTCGGCCGGCCTCGACTATCCGGGCGTCGGTCCCGAGCACGCGCTGCTCGCGAGCATCGGGCGCGTGAAGTACGAGGCGGCGGAGGACGACGAGTCGCTCGAGGCACTGGCCGAGTGCTGCGAGGCCGAAGGCATCCTGCCCGCGATCGAGACCGCCCACGCGTTCGCGGGCGCGAAGCGCTATGCGCGCGAGAATCCCGGCAGCCGCATCCTGATCGGGCTCTCCGGGCGCGGCGACAAGGACATGCCGACGCTGCAGCGCACGCTGCTGAAGGGGAAGCTGTGATGACGAAACCGCGCGACACGATCAGCGCCGCCATTCGCGCCGCCGCCGCGGCGGGCCGTCCGGCAGTGGTCGGATTCATGACCGGCGGGTTCCCGGACCGGGCGGGCTTCCGGCGCAATCTCGCAGCGATCGGCGGCGAGGCGGACGTCGTCGAGATCGGCGTGCCGTTCAGCGATCCGATGGCCGATGGGATGACCATCCAGCGGGCGAGCCAGGTTGCGTTGCGCGGCGGCTTCACGCTGCCATGGCTGCTCGACGAACTGCGGCAGATGCAGCCCCGGCCGAATGCGCCGCTGCTGCTGATGAGCTACCTCAATCCGCTGCTGGCCTATGGCCTCGACAGGCTGCCCGAGGCCGCGGTCGAGGCCGGAGTCGCCGGGTTCATCATCCCCGACCTGCCATACGAGGAAAGCGCCGAGATGCGCGCGGCCTTCGATCGGGTCGGCGTCGCGCTGGTGCAGATGGTCACGCCGGTGACGCCGCCCGCGCGGATCCGGATGCTGTGCGAGGCGAGCCAGGGATTCGTGTACGCGGTGACCATGACCGGCACCACGGGCAAGAGCGTTGCCGTACCCGAGGACGTGCTCGCGTACATGGACCGCGTGCGTGCCGTGTCGCCGATCCCGGTCTGCGCCGGGTTCGGAATCCGAGGCCGCGAGCAGGTCGAGCGCATGACGGGGCACGTGGACGGCGTGGTGGTCGGCTCGGCGCTGGTCGAGGTGCTCGAACGGGGCGAGGATCCGGCCGCATTCCTGAGATCACTTACCCGTCGTCCGCGCGTTCATGACCGAAGAGCGTGCTCGCGCGTCTGCGTCTTCTGCGGTTCGTCGCCGGGCATCGATCCGCTTTACGCGGAGGTCGCGCATGCCGTCGGGAGCGAGATCGCACGCCGCGGCTGGACGCTGGTGTACGGTGGCGGCAGCGTCGGATTGATGGGAATTCTCGCGGACGCGGCGCTCGAGGCGGGCGGCCGGGTGATCGGCGTGATCCCGCGCTTCCTGTACGAGTGGGAGGTCGGCCACGACGGCCTCACGCGAACTCGAGATCGTCGAGACGCTGACGGAGCGCAAGGTGCGCATGGGCGACCTGTCGGACGCGTTCCTGTCGCTGCCGGGCGGCATCGGCACGATGGACGAGCTGTTCGAGGCGCTCAGCTGGGCGCAGCTCGGTCTCGAGACCAAGCCGAACGGGCTGCTCAACGTGAACGGCTATTACGACGGATTGATCGCGTTCCTGGATCGCGCGACGGCCGAGGGCTTCATGAAGCCGAAGCATCGCGCTCTGCTGCACGTGTCGGCCGATCCGCAGGCGTTGCTCGACGCGCTGGGGCAGAGATAGGGGACATTCTCCTTGTCCTCCTGACGGAAAAGGAGAATGTCCCCTATTCAAATGTCCCCTACGCGGCGGCGACGGTCGTCTTGAGGTGGTCGATCACCAGGGCGCGCATGTTCTGCAGCGGGTTCTTTTCCCAGGTGAAGCACGGCGGCTCGCGGCGCAGCATCGACCAGCGCCGCGTCTGCAACACGATCTTCAGGTAGGCGAGGTTGGCGTCGATCGCCTCCATGTACGGATTGCGACCGCCGAACACCGCCTCGAAATAGCGGTAGGCGCCGCCGAACTCGCCGTCGAGCCGCGTGCGCATGGTCTCGGCGACGAACTCCGGCGTATGGCGCAGCACGTCGAGCCCCGAACCGTACGCGACATTCAGCACGCCCTCGTCGCCGCGCGAGACGGCGACGCCGCCGAGCACGAACTCCGGGTACAGGCGGTCGCGGCACTTCTCGAGGTAACAGCGGTCGGCCATCTGCGCGACCATGTCCGCGGTGCCGATCAGGTGCCCGACCTTGCGATCGCGGGGGTCGTCGAGGCGGATCTGGTCGAACTTGAGCTCATAGCCGGTGAAATGCACGATCTGCGTCGCCACCGGCACCCACTCCGCCATGCCGATCGTCGGCAGGTAGCGCGCAAGGAAGGTCGCGCTGCGGCTGACGTGCGTGCGCGTGAACTCGGCGCCGTTGCGATGCTGCGTGTCGTCGGTCTGGCGGATGTAGCCTGCATCGTGGAACAGCGCGACCACGATGCCCATCACGGCCCGGTCGGCGCCGAGGCGCTGGTCCGCCGCATGCGACTTGTCGTAGCCGGCGAGCAGCCGTGCCATCGCGAGCGTGTCGTCCAGCGTGTGCTGCAGGTCGTGATAGACGGTGTCGCAGCCGAAGTAACCGGGGAACTGCCCGGTGAACAGACGCTCGAAGTCGCCGAAGGCGGCGGCGATCCGCTCGACGTTTCCGCCAGGCCAGGTCTGCGAGAAGATTTCCTCGACCGCCCGGCGTACGGCGGCGACCGAGCTGACCTGCACGGTGTTGGTTACGTCGTAGTCGCTGCGCCTGTATCGCATCGTCGAATTCTTCTTCTCTGAACGAACGCCGGTCTGCCCACGCAATTCCAATTCGGGCGAGTGTAGTCCTTCGACACCGGAACACCAGAGTAAAAAAAACCGACACCTGCGCTGCGGCGCCTATATGTCAAACGTCGCCAGCACCGGAGTGTGGTCGGACGGCCGTTCGAGCTTGCGGGGCGTCTTGTCGATGCGACTTTCCACGCACTTTTCGGCCAGTTTCGTGCTCGCGAGGATCAGGTCAATTCTGAGACCTGCGTTGCGCCGGAAAGCCATCATCCGGTAGTCCCACCACGAAAAAGCCTTCTCCGGCTGCTCGAAGCGCCGGAAGCAATCCTCGAGCCCGAGTGCCAGCAGCGACCTCAACGCGGCGCGCTCCGGTTCGCTGACGTGCACCGAGCCTTCCCATGCCTTGGGATCGTGCACGTCGCGATCCTCCGGCGCGATGTTGTAGTCGCCGAGCACGACCAGCTGCGGGTGTCGCTCGAGCTCGGTCGCGACGTAGCCGCGCAGCGCCTCGAGCCAGCGCAGCTTGTACTCGAACTTGTCCGAGCCGACCGTCTGTCCGTTCGGGACGTAGACGTCGATGACCCGCACGCCCCCGACCGTGGCCGCGAGCACGCGCTTCTGCTCGTCCTCGAAGCCCGGAATGCCCGCGACCACGTCGGCCGGTTCCTGCTTCGCGAGGATCGCGACCCCGTTGTAGGTGCGCTGGCCGCTGAAGACGACCCGCATGCCGATGGACTCGATCTCGTCACGCGGGAAGTCCGCGTCGGGCAGCTTCGTTTCCTGCAGCACGATCACGTCCACCGGGTTCGCGGCGAGCCAGTCCTTCATGTGCGCCAGCCGGACGCGCAGCGAATTGACGTTCCAGGTCGCGATCAGCATGGTCAGGCCGCCAGTCCCAGCTGCCGCAGCAGCGGCTCGATCTGCGGCTTGCGGCCGCGGAACTCGATGAATGCCTCCATCGCATCGCGACTGCCGCCGCGCTCGAGTATGGACTTGAGGAAGCGGCGTGCCGTCGCGAGGTCGAACACGCCGTGCTCCTCGAACGCGCCGAAGGCATCGGCCGACAGCACCTCGGCCCACTTGTAGCTGTAGTAGCCGGCCGCGTAACCGCCCGAGAACACGTGCTGGAAACTGTTCGGGAAGCGGTTGAACGCCGGCGGCCGCACGACCGCCACCTCGGCGCGGACCTCGGCCAGCGTCTCGGCGATGCGCGGCGGCGAGCCGGGCAGGTACTCCGCGTGCAGCCGGAAGTCGAACAGCGCGAACTCGAGTTGCCGCGCAGTGTGCATGCCCGCCTGGAACGTCCGCGTGCCCTGGAGCTTGCGCAGCATTTCCGCCGGCAGCGGCTCGCCGGTCTCGACGTGGGCCGAAATGAGCGGCAGCACCTCGTCGCGCCAGGCGAAGTTCTCCATGAACTGGCTCGGCAGCTCGACCGCGTCCCACGGCACGCCGTTGATGCCCGCGACGCTCGGGTAGTCCACTCGCGTGAGCATGTGGTGCAGCCCGTGCCCGAATTCGTGGAACAGCGTCAGCACTTCCTGGTGAGTGAGCAGCGACGGCTGGCTGCCGACCGGCGGCGAGAAGTTGCAGACCAGGTAGGCAACCGGCAGCGCGCTCGCATCCGCCATGCGGATCCGGCCGACGCACTCGTCCATCCAGGCGCCACCGCGCTTCTTCGGCCGGGCGTAGAGGTCGAGGAAGAATCCGCCGCGCGGCGTGCCGTCGCGGTCCACGATGTCGAAGTAGCGGACATCCTCGTGGTAAACGAGGGTGTCCGGTCGCGCCACGATGCGCACGCCGTAGAGACGCATCACGACCGTAAACAGTCCCGCGAGTACGCGGGGCAACGGGAAATAGGGGCGCAGCGCTTCCTCGGAAACGTCGAGCCGCGCACGCTTGAGGCGCTCGGCGTAGAACGCGACGTCCCAGGCCTCGAGGCTCCGACCCGCGAACTGCTCGACCTCGGCGAACTCGCGCTCTGCAGCCGGGCGGCTCACGCGCGCCAGTTCGCGCAGGAAGTCGAGAACCTCGTCGGTCCGGTGCGCCATCTTCGTCGCGATCGAGTACTCGGCAAAATTCGAGAAGCCGACCAGGTTGGCGGCCTCGCTGCGCAGCGCGAGGATCTCGGCCATCAGCGGCGAATTGTCCCACTGCCCGGCGTGCGGCCCCTGGTCCGAGGCGCGCGTGACCCAGGCCTCGTAGAACTCGCGGCGCAGCGTCCCGCTCTCCGCATGCGTCATGACCGCCTGGTAGTTCGGCGCGTCCAGCGAGAGCAGCCAGCCGGACTGGCCGGCGGCTTCGGCCGTCTGGCGAGCCCGGTGCACCGTGTTCGCGGGCAGGCCGGCAAGTTCGACGTCCGCCACGACGTGTCGTGACCAGGCGTTCGTGGCGTCGAGCACGTTCTCGTCGAACTTCGCCTGCACGGAGGCGAGACGTTCCATGACCTGTCCGAAGCGCTGCTTGCGATCGGCCGGCAGCGAAACACCGGCCAGGCGGAAATCACGCAGCGCGTTCTCGAGCAGCTTGCGCTGGGCCGCGTCGAGGCTCGGGCCGTCCCGGTCGAGTACGCGCTGGTATGCCGCGCAAAGTTCGACGTTCTGCGCGAGCTCTGTGTGGTACGCGGTCAGCAGCGGCAGGCAGGCGTTGTAGGCCACGCGCAGGTCGTCGCCGTTCATGACGCCGTTCAGGTGCCCGACCGGTGACCAGGCGCGGGCGAGGCGATGATGCATGCGCTCGATCGGAGCGACGAGTCGATCCCACCCCTCGGCGCCGCCTGCCAGCAGGGCGGCGAGCGTGCGGCGGTTCGCCTCGAGCAGTTGCCGGATTGCGGGTTCGACGCTGGCTGGCTTCGATCGCCGGGAAATCCGGCAGCGGGGAATCTGTGAGCAGGGGATTCGTCATCGCGCCCATCCGGCCTGGGTGGAGGAGCGGCTATTCTAGGCTCAGCCGCCGCCTCCGCCGAATACTCCCTGCAGCAGCCAGCCGAGCGCGTAGACCGCGGCGGCAAACCCGACGAACGCGATGACGGCACGCCGCCGGTAGCGCTTCGCGATGTCGCCTTCCGGGAAGGCGGCGATCAGGAACAGCTGGCCGCCGTCCGGAAGGCTGAGGACATTCAGGGCCGGCTGCGCCGGGCGATCGAGCTGCCGCTCGGCGACCGTGCGCTTCGCTTCCTCGCGTGCCTGTTCCCATTCGCTCAGGCTGACGTGCCCATCCCGGTCGCTGTCGAACCGTTCGGCGAGCCGGGCCTGGTCCTGCTTCCACTCCGCCAGCAGGGCGGTGATCTCCGCCTGCCTGTCGCGCTGGCCATCGGTGGTGAGCGTCCCGAACTGACCGAGCAGGCAGAGCTGCTCGTGCTCGTAGATGCGCTCCTCGAAGTAGCGATATTCGCGCCCCTGCGAGTGCAGCAGTCCCGCACCC
>CAVTDU010000031.1:0-50201 GCA_963733565.1 uncultured Gammaproteobacteria bacterium | reverse complement strand
TCGCGCTCACCGGTGGCATCGCCAGCGGCAAGTCCACCGTCGCCGACCTCTTCGCCGCGCTCGGCGTGCCGGTCATCGACACTGACGTCATCGCCCGCGAGGTCGTCGAGCCGGGCCGGCCGGCGCTCGCCCAGGTCGCCGAGGCTTTCGGTCCCGACGTGCTCGACGCCGAGGGCCGACTGGACCGCAAGCGCATGCGCGAGCACATCTTCTCGGACCCCGGCGCAAGGCGACGCCTCGAAGCGATCCTGCACCCGGCCATCCGCGCCGAGATGGAGCGCCAGTCGCAGGCGGCCGGCGGACCCTACCAGGTGCTCGTGATCCCGCTGCTGGCCGAGGGCGGGCGACGCGACCACGTCGACCGGGTGCTGCTCGTGGACGTGCCCGAGGAGCTGCAGATCCAGCGGGTCATGTGGCGCGACGGCGTGTCGCACGACGAGGCCCAGGCCTCGCTGAATGCCCAGGCCACACGGGCGCAGCGCCTCGCAATGGCCGACGACGTGCTGCGCAACACCGGGCGCGTGGACGACCTTCGCGAGCAGGTGGCGAAGCTGCACCAGCAGTTTCTCCGTCTGGCGGCGAACGCATAGGCACTCCTGTCGTCCCGCAGCAGGCGGGAAACGACGAATGCCCCCAATCCGCGGTTGTGCCGCTTCCGCACCACTGGTCCAGAATACGAGGATGAATGCGAACGAGGCCGCAGTGCCCTCGGCGAGTGCGGCTACCCGCGCGATCGTCTACGAGCAGCCGCTCAACGAGCGGATGCGTAACTTCCTGCGCCTCGATTTCCTGTACCAGCAGGCGGTGCATCACCACACCAAGGCCGACCCCTGGTCCACGCGTGCGGCGGTCTCCTCGCTGCTCGAGATCCTGGCCATCACGCAGCGCGGCGACGTGCGCGGCGAGGTGCTGAAGGAACTCGAGCGCCAGATGGGCCAGCTCGCGACGTTCAACACGCGTCCCGGCGTCGATGCGGCGCGGCTGCGCGTGCTGCTCACCAAGCTGCACCGCATGCGCGAGGAGCTGAGCAGCGTCGGCGCGCTGTTCATGCAGAAGCTGCGCGACTCGGAGTTCCTGAACGCGATCAAGCATCGCAGCACGATCCCGGGCGGCACCTGCGAGTTCGACCTCCCCGACTACACGCACTGGCTCAACCTGCCCGACGAAGTCCGCGGCGCCGATTTCGCGCGCTGGCTCGCGGTGATCCGGCCGCTCGGCGATGCGGTGGGCGAGCTGCTGTGGATGACGCGCGAACAGGCGAGGTCGAAGCCCGAGGTCGCTCCGGGTGGCGTGTTCCACCTCGCGCTCGACCGGGACGTTCCGGCGCAGATGATCCGCATCATGCTGCCGGCGGGCACGGACATCTACCCGGAGATCAGCGGCAGCCACTATCGCTGCAGCGTGCGCTTCCTCGTCTGGCAGGACGCGGGCAATCGCCCGGTGCAGACGGCCGAGGATGTGCATTTCACGCTTGCGACGTGCACGTAAGGAAGCCGGCGTCAGCCCACGGTCTGCGTCCCATGGCCACGGTCGTCCCCTGCCCCACCTGCCAGCGCCCCGTCGAATGGTCGGAGGCTTCTCCCGTTCGGCCGTTCTGCAGCGATCGGTGCAAGCTCATCGACCTCGGCGCGTGGATCACCGAGAAGCACGCGATTCCGGGCGAGGCGCTGCCCGAGCAGTCCGCCGAAGACGATGGTGATTACGATCCGAACCTGCCGTCTCGGCACTGACGCCAGGACCCGTTCTTGCACCACGACTTCTGGCACGAGCGCTGGCTCACCGGGCAGACCGGGTTCCACCAGTCGGCCGTCCATCCGCTGCTCGAGCGCTGGTGGCCATCGCTCGACGTTCCTGCAGGCGCCCGCGTCTACGTGCCGTTGTGCGGCAAGACCCTCGACATGGCCTGGCTCGCGGACCGCGGCCACCGTGTCGTCGGCAGCGAACTGAGCTCGATCGCCATCCATGATTTCTTCGCCGCCGGTGGCCTCGAGGAGCAGCAGGCGGCCGAGGGCGATTACATCCGCCACACGGCCGGCGCGTTCGAGATCCTCGAGGGCGATGCGCTCGCGCTCACGCCGCAGCTGACCGGCCCGCTCGGCGCGTTCTACGACCGCGCGGCGCTCGTGGCACTGCCGCCCGGGATGCGCGAGCCGTACTTTGCGACGCTGGCAGCGCTGCTGCCGCGCGGCGCCAGCGGGCTGCTGATCGCGTTCGAGTACCCGCAGGAAATGAAGGGTGGGCCGCCGTTCTCGGTCGAGACCGCGGAGATCGCACGGCTCTGCAGCGGTCGCTTTTCGCTGCGCGAACTCGAGCGGGTCGACGTGCTCGCCGAGAATCCGAAGTTCGCCGAACTCGGGATACCGGCGCTCCACGAGATCGCGTACGCTCTGCAGCGCATATGAATAGCGAACAGGGCAAGGGGGATCTCTCCGGCCAGGGCGGGAGAGCGAGCGGAAGCTGGTGGCCGTGGGCGATGGCGGTCACGGGCATGCTCGTGCTGCTGGTGTCGAACGGGCTCACGGCCACGGCGCTGTCGGTCTACGACGAGTCGCTGCTGAACGAGTTCGGCTGGTCGCGCGGTGAGCTCAAGTTCCGCGACCTCGTGACGTTCTGGCTGGTCGCGATGATCGCGCCCTTCGCCGGCGTCTTCATCGACCGCATCGGCCCGAAGCGGATGCTCTCGATCGGCTGCGTGCTGCTCACGATCGGCTACGTGCTCTACAGCCGGCTCGACTCGCTCGGCATGCTGTATGCGATCCACGTGATCCTGGCGCTCGGGCTGCTCGGCGCGAGCACGATGACCTGCGTGATCCTGATCTCGGGCTGGTTCTACAGCCAGCGCGGGCTCGCGATCGGCATCGCGCTGGTCGGCACGAGCCTCGGCAGCATCATTCTCTCGCCGGTCAATGCGCTGATGATCGAGCGGTTCGGCTGGCGGCAGGCGTTCCTGATCGAGGCCGCGCTGCCGATCGTGCTGCTGGTCTTCATCCAGCTCGTCGTGCGCAATTCGCCGCGGGACGTCGGCATCGTTGCCCATGGCCTCGACCAGTCCGCGGGCCGAGACCTGCGCCTCGAGGGTCTTTCGCTGAAGGAGGCGATGCGTACGCGCACTTTCTGGGCGATCGGCCTCTCGGGAATGATGATCTATTACTCGATCCTCGCGCTGTACAACCACCTGTTCCTGTACCTGCGCGGCCTCGGTTTCGAGCCGCTGAAGGCGGGATTCGCGCTGTCGCTGCTGGGGCTGCTCGGCCTCACCGGCAAGCTCATCAATGGCGCGCTCGCCGACCGCATCGACCGCCACAAGGTGTTCCTCGCCTGCCAGGCGATCATGCTGGTCGGCGTGGCGCTCCTTGCCTCGCAGCGCGCGAACCTCGTGCTCGTCTCGATCGCCGTCATCGGGCTCGGCTGGGGCGGCCTCTTCACGCTGTACAACATGCTGGCGGTGAGCAACTTCGGGCTCAAGTCGGCGGGCAAGATCGGCGGCGTGATCAGCCTGATGGAGTCGCTCGGCGGCGGCCTCGGCATCTGGCTCACCGGCGTGCTGTACGACCGCACCGACAGCTACCAGCAGGCGTTCCTGCTGATCCTCGGTCTCGTGTTCGCGGGACTGCTGCTCGGCACGCAGATCCGCAGCGAGGTGAAGTAGGGAAAATAGGCGACGTTCTTAAATAGGGGACATTCACCTTTTCTTGGGGTAGACGACAAGAAAAGGGAATGTCCCCTATTTAAGAACGTCCCCTATTTCCCCTACTTCACCCGGACGATCTGCTTGCCCACGTTGAGGCCGTCGTAGAGCCTCATCAGCGCACGCGGCATCTGCTCGAATCCCTCGAGCACGTCTTCCAGCGGACGCATGCGCCCCTCGGCGATCCACTGCGCCATCTGCCGCTCGGCGCGCGGAAAGTCCGCGGCAAGGTCGTAGATGAAGAAGCCGCGCATGGTCGCGCGCTGCGCACCGATCCGGTGCCAGTTGCGCAGGCGATGCAGGTCCTCGGGAGCCTTGAGGTACTCGGCGATCCGGCCGCACGACACGACCCGGCCGTAGCGATTCAACGCCGCGAGCGCGTGGTCGAGAATCTCGCCGCCCACGTTGTCGAAGAACACGTCCACGCCGTCGGGGCAGAGCTCGCGGATGCGCGCGGGCACGTCGTCGGTGCGGTAGTTGATCGCGGCGTCGTACCCGAGCCGCTCGGTCAGCATCCAGCACTTGGCCGACGTCCCCGCGATGCCGACGACGCGGCAGCCGAGGTTGCGAGCGATCCAGCCGACGTTCGAGCCGACGCCGCCCGCGGCACCCGACACCAGCACGGTATCGCCCCGCTTCGCCTGGCCGATATCCACCAGCCCGAGGTAGCTCGTGAAGCCGGTGAGCCCGAGCACGCCGACCGCAGTCGACAGCGGCACGAGTTGCTGCCGGATCTTGTACATCATGAAGTACGGCGATCCGTCGCTGACCGAGTACTCCTGCCAGCCGAGCTTGCCCTGCACGAAATCGCCAACCTGATATCCGGCGTGGTTCGATGCGATCACCTGCCCGACGCCACGCCCGCGCATCACCTCGCCGATCCCGAGCGGGCGCTCGATGCCGGCGCCGTCGATCATGTACAGGCGCATGACGGGGGCCAGCGACAGGTAGAGCGTGCGGACCAGGAATTCGCCGTCGCCCGGCACCGGCAGCGGCGACTCGACGAGGCGAAAATCCGTCTCGCGCACCGCGCGATCGACCGGGCGCTCCGCGAGCACCCACTGGCGATTCACGGTCGTCGACTCGACCTGGATGTCGCTTCCCGCGTTCATTGGCGCCCGGCGTTCGACTCGTCGAACATGCCGATCGTCGCCGGACGTCCGGTCTGGCGGATCAGCGCCTTCCTGCGGAAGAACCGCGTCAACCCGGCCGCACCCATGCGCGAGCCGCCGAGTCCGGAGCACTTGAACGAATTCTTCTCGGCCTCGTGCATCACGCCGGTCAGCGATCCGTCGTTCAGGCTCACGGCACCCGCGTCGATGCGCCGGGCGATGGCCTCGGCTTCCTCGAGTGTTCCCGCAATCACCGCTGCCGAGAGTCCATAGACGCCGAAGTTCGCGAGTTCGACGGCCTCGTCGATCGTAGTGGAACCTCATCACCGGCATGACCGGCCCGAAGGTCTCCTCGGTCATCAGTTGCATCGAGTGATCCACGTCCACGACGACGGTCGGCCGGATCCAGCGCCCGCCGCCGCCGTGGATCTCGACCCGCCCGCCACAGAGGACTTTCGCGCCGTGCCGCAGCGCGTCGTCGATCTGCCCCGCGATGATGTCGGCCTGGCGATCGAAAATCAGCGGACCGACGACACCCGCGTGGATGTCCGGGTAATTGATCGGCACCGCGCTCGCCTTCTCGACGAGCCGCGCGACGAAGCGATCGTAGAGCGAGTCCTGCACGTAGACGCGCTCGAGCGACTGGCAGGCCTGCCCGGTCGCCAGCACCGACGCGCGCAGCACGACGTCGGTTGCCAGCTCGAGATCGGCCGTCTCCGTCACGATCACCGGGTCCTTGCCGCCGAGCTCGAGGAACGCCGGGATGAAATGCTCCGCGGCCGAGCGCCCGACGGCGCGACCCGTCTTGACGCTGCCCGTGAAGCAGACGACGTCCACGAGACCGACCAGCGCGGAACCCGTCCGGCCGTCACCCACGACGACATCGCACACGGCCGCAAGCTCGGGCACTGCCGCGATGCTCGCCCTCAGCGGCTCGACGAACCGTGGCGTCACTTCGCTCGGCTTCACGAGCACGGCACAGCCGGCGAGCAGCGCCGGGATGGCGTCGATGAGCGACAGCGTCAGCGGAAAATTCCAGGGGCTGATCACGCCGACGAGCGGATACGGCACGAGCTGCGACCGGAACGTGATCGACGGCTGCGCCTGCGAGCGGCCCTCTTCTTCCCGCACCAGCTGCGGCGCCTGGGCGCACCAGCGGTCGATTGCCGCGACGGTGCCGCCGAATTCGGCCTGCGCGAGCAGGTGACGCCCCGTGTCGGTCACCAGTGCCTCGACGATCGCGCCGCGATGGGCGAGCAGCTGCTCCTTCCACCGCTGCAGCACCGCGACCCGCGACTCGACCGGACGCGTGGCCCAGTCCGTCTGCGCCTTGCGCAACTCACCGGCACGACGCTGCAATGCGTCGGGCTCGGGCGGCACGAATTCGTAGTCGAACTGGCCGTTGCGGGGATTGCGAACCTGGATGGTGTCCATGGGGAGGGAGGAAGGCTGTGGGCGGTAGGCGATGGGCTGTTGGCTTGTAGCCTACCGCCCTCTCGTCAGCAACGCCTCGATGATCGGCTGGTCGGCTTCGAGGATGTCCTCCGCGAGCAGCCCGTCCAGGGGCACCCACTTGAGCGCCTGGCCATCGAGGCCGTGCGGCTCGCCGCTCCACTCGGTCACGACCCACATGTCGAGCCAGACGACCCGGTCTGCGTATCGGTGCGAATAGCGGATCAGCGGTTCCGCGGCGGCCACGGCGACGCCGAGTTCCTCGCGAAGCTCCCGCGCGAGGCCCGCGAACGCGTCCTCGCCGTCATCGAGCTTGCCGCCCGGAAACTCCCAGCGCCCGGCCAGCGCCTTGCCGGGCGGCCGCTGCGCGATCAGCACGCGGCCTTGCGCATCAAAGAGCGCACCGGCAACGACGTTCAGACAGCCGCGTCAGCCACGGCGATGTTGCGAGCGCGGGTTGCGGCGTCCGGGTGTGTTCGCGGGGCCGTCGGCGGCATGGACGCCGCCGCCGGAGCCTACAAGGAATATTCACGGCGTCCCCGCGGACACTCCCGGTACGCCGCAACCCGCAGCACAAACTCAAGCCTCGCGAGCGAGCTGCCCGTGACAGTGCTTGTACTTGCGGCCCGACCCGCACGGACACGGCTCGTTGCGCCCGACCTTGCGGCCATCGCGCACGACCGGCGTGATGGCCTCCGGACCCATGCCCGGACCGGCGCCGAACGGACCACCCGAAGGGCCAGCCCCGGACGGACCTGCGGCTGCCTCCGGCCCGACCGCACCGCCGTCGCCCGAGATCGCCGACTGCGGCGCCGCGTGCTGCAGCTGCAGCTGGCGCGCCATCTGCCGCTCGCGCTCGCGCTGCTGTTCCTCGATCTCCGCCTCGCTGCGCACCTGCAGCCGCGAGAGCAGCGAAATCGAGTCGTGCTTGATGCGGTCGAGCAGCGTGCCGAACAGCTCGAACGCCTCGCGCTTGTACTCCTGCTTCGGGTTCTTCTGCGCGTAGGCGCGCAGGTGGATGCCCTGCCGCAGGTAGTCCATCGCCGCGAGGTGCTCGCGCCAGTGCTTGTCGAGCTCCTGCAGCATGACGGCCTTCTCGAGGTGGCGCATCACCGGCGCGCCGACCTGGGCGACCTTCTCCTCGTAGGCCGACTCGACCGCCTGGACGACGCGCTCGCGCAGCCCCGCCGCGGCGATGTCGTGATCGGCCTCGAGCCACGCCTTGGGATCGACCTTCACCAGGAACTCGCGCTCGATGGCCTCGGCGAGCCCGGCGAGGTTCCACTGCTCCTCGACGCTCTCGCGCGGCACGTACTGGTCGACGACGCCCTCCACGACCTCCGCACGGATGCCGGTGATGGAATCCGAAATGTCGTCGGCCGCCATCAGCTCCGTGCGCTGCTGGTAGATGACCTTGCGCTGGTCGTTCGCGACGTCGTCGTACTCGAGCAGGTTCTTGCGCAGGTCGAAGTTGTAGGCCTCCACCTTGCGCTGGGCGCGCTCGATCTGGCGCGAGAGCATCTTGCTCTCGATCACCTCGCCTTCCTTCATGCCGGCGGTCGTGAGCCAGCGCTTGGTGCGCTCCGGGTCGCCGAAGATGCGCATCAGGTTGTCTTCGAGCGACAGGTAGAAGCGGCTCGAGCCCGGGTCGCCCTGGCGGCCCGAACGGCCGCGCAGCTGGTTGTCGATGCGGCGCGACTCGTGGCGCTCGGTGCCCACGATGTGCAGTCCACCCGAGGCGACGACCTCCTCGTGTCGCTTCTGCCAGTCGGCACGGACCTTCTGCACGGTGGCCTCGTCGGCGCCCTCGAGCTGCGCGAGTTCCGACTTGAGGTTGCCGCCGAGCACGATGTCGGTGCCGCGACCGGCCATGTTGGTCGCGATGGTGACCGATCCCGGCTGGCCGGCCTGCGCGACGACGTGCGCCTCGCGCTCGTGCTGCTTGGCGTTCAGCACCTCGTGGGCGACGCCCTCCTTCTTCAGGATCCCGGAAAGCATCTCCGACGTCTCGACCGACGTGGTGCCGACCAGCACGGGCTGGCGGCGCTTCGCGCACTCGCGGATGTCCTCGACGATCGCGTCGAACTTGTCCTTCTGCGTCAGGTACACGAGGTCCGCGGCGTCGTCGCGGATCATGTCCTTGTGGGTCGGGATCACGACGACCTCGAGCCCGTAGATCTGCTGGAACTCGAACGCCTCGGTGTCCGCCGTGCCGGTCATGCCGGCGAGCTTCGAGTACATGCGGAAGAAGTTCTGGAACGTGATCGAGGCGACCGTCTGGTTCTCCTCGCGCACGCGCACGCCTTCCTTGGCCTCGATCGCCTGGTGCAGGCCATCGGACCAGCGCCGGCCCGGCATCGTGCGGCCGGTGAACTCGTCGACGATGATCACTTCGCCGTTGCGGACGATGTACTCGACGTCGCGGCCATAGAGCGCGTGCGCCCGCAGCGCCGCGTTGAGGTGGTGCATCAGCCGGATGTTGGACGGGTCGTAGAGGCTCTGGCCTTCCTGCAGCAGCCCGGCCTTCAGCAGCAGGCCCTCGACGCTCTCGTGGCCCTCGTCGGACAGGTGCACCTGCTTCGACTTCTCGTCCGCCCAGTAGTCGCCCTCGCCTTCCTCGTCCTTCTGCGGCTTGAGCCGCGGCACCAGCTCGTTGATGCGGACGTAGAGTTCCGTGCTCTCCTCGGCCGGACCCGAGATGATCAGCGGCGTGCGCGCCTCGTCGATCAGGATCGAGTCCACCTCGTCCACGATCGCGTAGGCGAGCGCGCGCTGCATGCGGTCCTCGATGCGGAAGGCGAGGTTGTCGCGCAGGTAGTCGAAGCCGAGCTCGTTGTTCGTGCCGTAGGTGATGTCGGCGGCGTAGGCGGCGCGCTTCTCCTCGGTGGACTGGCCCGCCTTCACGACGCCGACCGTGAGCCCGAGGAAACGGAAGATGGGGCCCATCCATTCCGCGTCGCGACTCGCGAGGTACTCGTTGACCGTGACGATGTGCGTGCCGGTGCCGGGCAGCGCATTCAGGTACGCGGCCAGCGTCGCGACCAGCGTCTTGCCTTCGCCGGTACGCATCTCGGAAATCTTGCCGTCGTGCAGCACCATGCCGCCGATGAGCTGCACGTCGAAGTGCCTGAGCCCAAGCGTGCGGCGCGAAGCCTCGCGCACCACGGCGAATGCCTCCGGCAGCAGGTCGTCCACGGTCTTGCCGGCGGCGAGCTGGTCGCGGAACTGACGGGTCTTGTCGGCGAGATCGGCGTCGGACAGGGCCTGCAGGGCCGGCTCGAACGCGTTGATCCTGCGGACCGTACCGGTGTACTGACTGACGAGCCGCTGGTTGCGGCTACCAAATAGACGGGCGAGCCAATTGGCCACGGGGGCTCCGGGAAGGGGCGCGTAGGGGAAAGGCGGGGATTTTACAGGAAAGTGACTGGTGATCAGCGGTTAGCGGTTAGTGGGGACAAGATTGGCCGCTACAAGCGGCCTTCCGCACTAACCGCTAACCGCTGATCACGAACCGCTTTCTGCGCCCTTTCAGGGCGCGCTCAGGTACCGCATCGGGTTCAGCGTGTTGCCGTCCCGCTCGACCTCGAAATGCACGTGAGTGCCGGTGGACCGGCCCGTGCTGCCGATGACCGCAATCGGCTGGCCCTTCTGCACGGCCTCGCCTTCGCGCACCAGGTTGCGCGCGTTGTGCCCGTAGCGGGTGAGGTAGCCCGTGGGGTGCGTAACCTCGACGACGTTGCCATAGCCGGACTTGTAGCCGGAGAAGGACACGACGCCGGGACCAGTGGTAATGACGCGCGTGCCCGGCTCGGCGGCGAAATCGACGCCCGCGTGAAAGGCGCCGTGCCCGGTGAACGGGTCCGACCGGTAGCCGAAATGGGAGGAAATCCAGCCGCCGATCACCGGCCAGCCGCCCGGCATGATGCGCTGGCCGAGCTGGCGCGTGGACATCAGGCTTTCGAGCACGGTCAGCTGGCGTTCACGGTCCGCGAGCTGCTCCTCGAGCGCGTCGATCACGGCCGTCAATTCAGGCGCCTGCGCGGATCCGCCCGCAACCTCGCCACCTTCGGGGCCACCGGTCGGCGGAGGCTTGTCGAAATCGAATTCGCCGCGGTCCAGGTTCGCGAGATCGGTGATGCGGCGACCGAGCGCGTCGAGCCGGATCAGGTGCGCGTTCATCGTGCCGACGCGCGACGCGATCGCGTCGACCTTGCCCTGCAACTGGCCCCGGACGGCCTGGAGGTCCATCCGCTGCTCGTCGATCGCCTGCTCGAGCTTCTGGCCCTGCATCGGCCCGGCCATGAACCGGCCGAGCTGGACGCCAGCGGCAAAGATCGCGGCAGTCACGAGCAATGCACCACCGCCGACTGCGAACAGCGTCCGGGGTGCCTTCAGGTCCAGGTGGCGGACCGTTGCGGACCGGCCGGTGACGATTTTCAGATTCATCGCGGCGCTCAACCTCTTGGCGGCCGTTGAGAATGGACGCTTGATGCCCGCGAACGGACAGTGCTGCGTCACAGTTCAAGCCGGAGGGGTCGGAACGGGAGAACACTCCCCAACCGGTCACCGCCATTTTCTTGTCGGTGCACGGGAGGTGGACCCACCCAGCCATAAGTCGGCAGACTATGAACGAACCGGGCCCCGCTGGCAATTCAAAAAACCGTAATTGTAAATTCTTGATTAACAATGACCGACCGACTCAGACCCCTCTTTTCCGGCACTCTCACCGGCGTCGAGCGCCTGGCGAAGAAGGCCGCGGAGGCCGTGACGCTCGCGGACACTGGTGCGCCAGGAACTGCCGGAACCGCTCAGGCCGCACGTCGTCGGCGCCGTGCGTCGCGATGACGACGTGGTGGTCCTGGTCGATTCGGCCGCCTGGTCGGCTCGCGTCCGCTACGCCGGCCCGCGGCTCAAGGAAAGGCTGGCGGAGCTCGGCGAGCCGGTGAGCGGGAAGGTGCGGGTGCGGGTGAGGGGCGCGGAGCGGAAAGCGGGAAAGTGACTAGTGATCAGTGATCAGCGGTTAGTAAGAAAGAAGGCCGGCGCGTCGCGCCTGCCTTTCTTACTAACCGCTAGTCACTGATCACTAGTCACTTTCCGCCCTTTCTTCAGGCCGTGGCCGCCGCCGCAACGTACGAAATCGGCGCATCCTGCAGCGTTTCGAACGTCACGTCTTCCCAGGCCGTGCTGTCCGCGATCAGCGTGCGGAGCAAGCCGGTTGTTGAGGCCGTGGCCCGACTTGTAGCCGCTGAACTCGCCGATGAGGCTGTGGCCCAGCAGGTACAGGTCCCCGATCGCGTCGAGGATCTTGTGCTTCACGAACTCGTCCTCGTAGCGCAGGCCGTCCTCGTTCAGGATCCGGTAGTCGTCGAGGACGATTGCATTGTCGAGGTTGCCGCCAAGCGCGAGGTTGCGCGAGCGCATGTACTCGAGATCGCGCATGAAGCCGAAGGTCCGGGCCCGGCTCACTTCGCGCAGGAAGGTGGTCGTGGAGAACTCCATCGAGGCGACCTGCGACCGGCGCTTGAAGACCGGATGGTCGAACTCGATTTCAAAGTTAACCTTGAAGCCGTCGTAAGGATCGAACCGCGCCCACTTCTCGCCGTCCTCGACCTTGACGCTCTTCTTGATGCGCACGAACTTCTTCGGCGCGTTCTGTTCCTCGATTCCCGCCGACTGCAGCAGGAACACGAACGGTCCCGCGCTGCCGTCCATGATCGGAACCTCGTCGGCGCTCAACTCGATGATCGCGTTGTCGATGCCGAGGCCCGCCAGGGCCGACAGAAGGTGCTCGATCGTCGAGACCTTCGCGCCATTCGCCGCGATCGTCGTGCCGAGCGTGGTCTCGCCGACGTTCTCGGCTCGCGCCGGGATGTCCACCGACTCGTCGAGATCGGTGCGGCGGAACCAGATGCCGTGGTTGGCCGGCGCCGGCCGCAGCACCATCAGCACTTTCTTGCCGGTGTGCAGGCCCACGCCGGTCGCGCGGATCGAGTTCTTGAGCGTTCTCTGCTTGAGCATCGTGGGGTTCTGGCCGCGCGCACGCGTCCCCTTAGATTAAGTTAGCCGGGGATGATACCACAGCACGGCAGAACGGGCGTAGCCGATTGATTAATATGGGTTTATCGGCGACGACGGGCGGAGGCCGGCTGTGGGCTGTGGGCTGTAGGCTAAGAAGCAGCACCTCCGACCTACCGCCCACTGCCTACCGCCTACCGCCATGGCCCGCCGCCTCCGCCCTCGTCAGTCCGCCTGCCGGCGCAGGAACGCCGGGATGTCGAGATACGACTCACCGCCCACGTCCGCCCGCACGTCGTCGCCCACGGCGCGCTGCCTGCGGCGCATGTTGGCCGGCGTGTCGTAGTCGGCGTAGTTGTCGAGCCCGCCACGGCGCACGGCGGCCGCCGGCGACGACTTCGACCTTCGGCTGCACGCCCTGCGGCAGGCCGCGGACCGCTGCCGGCCGGCCGATACCGGTCGCGACCACGGTGACGCGGATCTGGTCGGTCATTTCCGGGTCGATGACGTAGCCGACGACCACCGTCGCATCTTCCGACGCGTACTGCTTGATCGTGTCGCCGACGACGTGGAACTCGCTGGTGCGCAGGTCCATGCCCGCAGTGACGTTGATCAGCAGGCCGTGCGCGCCCGAGAGGTTGACGTCCTCGAGCAGCGGGCTCGAGATCGCGGCCTCGGCCGCCGCACGCGCGCGATTCTCGCCCGTGGCCGCACCCGAGCCCATCATCGCCATGCCCGTCTCGGCCATGACGGTCTTGACGTCCGCAAAGTCGACGTTGATGAGGCCCGGACGCGTGATCAGCTCGGCGATGCCCTGCACCGCGCCCTGCAGCACCTGGTTCGCCGACTTGAACGCGTCGAGCAGCGTCGTGTCGCCGCCGAGCACGGTGAGCAGCTTCTGGTTCGGGATGGTGATCAGCGAATCGACATACTTGCTGAGTTCGGCGATGCCCTGGTCCGCGAGCGCCAGTCGCTTGTTGCCTTCCATCTCGAAGGGCTTCGTCACCACGGCGACCGTCAGGATGCCGAGCTCCTTGGCGACCTGCGCGACCACCGGCGCCGCGCCCGTGCCGGTTCCGCCGCCCATGCCGGCGGTGATGAAGATCATGTCCGAGCCGTCGACGAGCTCGACGATGCGGTCGCGATCCTCCATCGCGGCCTGCCGGCCGACCTCGGGGTCGGCGCCGGCGCCGAGGCCCTTGGTGATGTTCGAGCCGATCTGCAGGCTCGTCTTCACCTTCGAGTGCTTGAGTGCCTGTGCATCCGTGTTGATGCAGACGAAGTCGACGCCCTCGATGCCCGAGCCGACCATGTGGGTGACCGCATTGCCGCCGCCGCCGCCGACGCCGACAACCTTGATGATGGCCCCCTGATTCTCCGTGTCTGCAAGTACGAACATTTTTTGCTGCTCCGATGAAGTGACTTGAGAGTGACTAATGACCAGTGACTGAATACGAGTGACTAGTGACCAGTGATCCGTGACCAGTGAGGAGCGGCTGCGCCGCACCTCGAATTCGTAACCGCCCTCTCCGCTGCGTTCCGCACTAACCGCTAACCGCTATCCGCTAACCGCTTTCCGCTTTCCCTACCCGCCAACCGCTGTCCTCAAAAATTCCCCTGGAACCACGCCCGCATCCGGTCCACGACGCTGCGCATGCCGTTCGCCACGGGTGCCGAACGGCCGCGCCGCACGTAGTTCTCCCGCCCGAACAGCAGCAGGCCGACGCCTGTCGAATGGATGGGATTGCGCACCACGTCCACGAGCCCGCTCACGCCCTGCGGCAGTCCGAGCCGCACCGGCGCATGGAAGACTTCCTCCGCGAGCTCGATGACGCCTTCCATCTTTGCGCTGCCGCCGGTGAGCACGACGCCCGCCGCGATCATTTCGTCGAACCCCGAGCGGCGCAGCTCGTCCTGCACCAGCGCGAAGAGTTCCTCGTAGCGCGGCTCGACGACCTCGGCGAGCGTCTGCCGGGCGAGGCGCCGCGCGGGCCGGTCGCCGACGCTCGGCACCTCGATGGTCTCGTCGGGATTCGCCAGCTGCGAGAGCGCGCACGCGTAGCGGACCTTGAGTTCCTCGGCGTGGTGCGTGGGCGTGCGCAGGCTCACCGCGATGTCGTTGGTGACCTGGTCGCCGGCGATCGGGATCACGGCCGTGTGCCGGATCGCGCCGCCGGAGAAGACGGCGATGTCGGTCGTGCCGCCGCCGATGTCGACGAGGCAGACGCCGAGTTCCTTCTCGTCCTCGGCGAGCACCGCGTAGCTCGACGCGAGCTGCTCGAGCACGATGTCCTCGACCTCGAGTCCGCAGCGCTGCACGCACTTGACGATGTTCTGCGCGGCGCTGTCGGCACCGGTGACGATGTGCACCTTGGCCTCGAGGCGCACGCCGGACATGCCGATCGGCTCGCGGATGCCTTCCTGGGCGTCGATGATGAATTCCTGCGGCAGGATGTGCAGGATCTTCTGGTCGGCCGGGATCGCCACCGCCCGTGCAGCATCGATCACGCGGTCCACGTCGCCCGGCGCGACTTCCTTGTCGCGGATGGCGACGATGCCGTGCGAGTTGAGCGAGCGGACGTGGCTGCCGGCGATGCCGGCGAAGACCGAGTGGATCTCGCAGCCGGCCATCAGCTCGGCCTCCTCGACCGCCCGCTGGATGGACTGCACGGTCGAGTCGATGTTGACGACCACGCCTTTCTTGAGGCCGCGGGACGGGTGCGAGCCGACACCGACGACTTCGATGGTGCCGTCGGGGCCGAGCTCGCCGACGATCGCCACCACTTTCGAGGTGCCGATGTCGAGGCCGACGATCAGGTTGCGTTCAGGCTTTCTAGGCATCGGGTGTCGCATCCTCTTGCGGGGCGACGGCGACGGCGGAACGCGCGTTCCAGCCGACGCTGAATCCATTGGTGTAGCGCATGTCCACGTACTTGATCTCCGCGAGCCGCTTGGCCACCAGCGGGCTCGCGAGGTGGATGAATCTGTCGAGACGGTCGGTGACGGCCTGCCGTCCGAGCTTCACGACCACGCCGTTCGCCAGCTCGATCTCCCACGCGCCGCGCTCGTCGAGCCGCACGCCGGTGAGGCGCAGCCCCGACTCGGCAAGCAGCCCCTGCGAGTCGAGATAGAGCTGGGCGACGACGCCCTCGCTGCCCTCCGGCCCCTGCAGCAGCGGCAGCTCCGACGGCACGTAGCGGGCGTTGCGGATGAACAGTTCGCCGCGCGCGTTGAGCAGCCCGGACTCGTTCCAGCGCGCCGCGGCCACCTGCTCGGTGATCGCCACGCGGATCGCGTCGGGCCAGCGCCGCTGCACGACCGCACGGTCCACCCAGTCGATGCGCTCGATCCGGTCGCGGACGCGATCGAGGTTCACGGTGGCGAGCCCACCCTTCACGACCTCGACGACCGCGCTCTCGATCTCCGGCGGCGAGACGCGCTGGAATGCACCCTCGAGGAGCACGCGCCGCACGGGACGGTCGAGCGCCATCAGCAGCAGCCACGCGACAGCCACGCCGCCCACCGACGATTCCTGCCGCCGTGGCCAGCGCGCGCCAGTTCAGCCGCTCGAGGGGACCGGGATCCCCGTTCGCGGGCTGGCGTCGATTGCGCTTTTTCCAGGGAAGTACCATGCGTCTCCCTCAACCGTTCCGCGCAGCCAGGCTGGTCTCGAGCACGCGCCAGACCAGGTCGTCGAATTCGATCCCACGACTGCGCGCGGCTTTCGGCACGAGCGAATGACTGGTCATCCCCGGCGCCGTGTTCACCTCCAGCAGCCACGGCCTGCCCGAGCGGTCGCGCATGAAATCCACGCGCCCCCAGCCGCTGCAGTCCACGGCGAAGAACGCCGCGAGCGCCAGGCTGCCGAGTTCCTGCTCGGTCGCGCCGCTCGCGCCGGGGCAGATGTACTGCGTGTCCTCGGCGACGTACTTGGCGTGGTAGTCGTAGTACTCGCCGGCGGGGACGATGCGGATCGAGGGCAGCGCCTCGCAGCCGAGCACGGCGACCGTGTATTCGTCGCCCTCGATCAGCTGCTCGACGAGCAGCGGGCCGGGGTAGCGCGCCGCGAGCTCGACGGCCGCGGCGAGGTCGGAGTCCTTGAAGCAGCGGGTCACGCCGACGCTGGATCCCTCGCACGCCGGCTTGACGATCACCGGCAGCCCGAGCTTGTGTGCGGCAGCAACCACGTCCTCGCCGCGCTGGAGATTCACGTAGCCGGGCGTCGGCAGGCCGAGCGAGAGCCAGACCTGCTTGGTGCGGATCTTGTCCATCGAGAGCGCCGAGCCGAGCACGCCCGATCCCGTGTAGGGAACGCCGAGCGCGTCGAGCAGCCCCTGCACGATGCCGTCCTCGCCGCCGCCACGCTGCCCGTGCAGGATGTTGAAGACCCGGTCGAAGCGACTTCCGCCGGGCCCGGTCAGCTGGCGCGCGAGCTCCTGGATGCCGTCCACGGCCGTGGCATCGACGCCGCGCCGCTGCAGGGCCTCGAGCACGTTGCGGCCGGAATCGAGCGAAACCTCGCGCTCGGACGAGGTGCCGCCCATCAGCACGGCGACACGGCCGAATTCCCGTGGATCGGTGATGCGATGTTTCGCCTGCGTCATGCCCGGCCTCCCTCTGCGGCGAGGCCCGCGAGCGACGCGGGCAGCGCCTGCGCAGCCGCACCGATGCTGCCGGCCCCCATCGTGAGCACGACGTCTCCGTCCTGTGCGATGCCCGCCAGCACCTGCGGCAGCTCGTCGAGCGACTTGAGGAGCACGGGCTCGACGCGTCCGCGCGAGCGAATCGCACGACACAGCGCCTTGGCGTCCGCGCCTGCGATCGGCTCCTCGCCGGCCGCATACACCTCGGCGACGACGAGCGCATCGGCCGTCGAAAGCACCTGGGCGAAATCGTCGAGCAGGTCGCGCGTGCGCGTGTAACGGTGTGGCTGGAACACGAGCACGATGCGCCGGTCCGGCCAGCCCTGGCGTGCGGCTTCGAGCGTCGCGGCCACCTCGGTCGGATGGTGGCCGTAGTCGTCCACCAGCGTGACGCGCCCGAAGGGCCCGTCCACGTCGCCAAGCCACTGCAGGCGCCGCTCGATGCCCTGGAAACCGGCAAGCGCGCGCTGGATCGCGGCGGCGTCGATCTCGAGCTCGGTCGCGACGCTGATCGCGGCGAGCGAGTTCAGCACGTTGTGCCGCCCGGGCAGGTTGAGCGTCACCGGCAGCGGAGCGCGACCGGGCCGCAGCACGTCGAAGACGGACTGCGTGCCGCGGCGCTGGACGTTGACCGCGCGCACGTCCGCGGAATCGCCGAAGCCATAGGTGAGATACGGGCGCGCGATCTGCGGGATCAGCGCGGCGGCCTCGGCGTCGTCCGAGCAGATGATCGCGAGGCCGTAGAACGGCAGGTTGTGCAGGAACTCGACGAAGCTCAGCTTCAGCTTGCCGAAGTCGCCGCCGTGGGTTCCGAGGTGGTCGGCATCGACATTGGTGACGATCGCGATCATCGGCTGCAGGTGCATGAAGGACGCGTCGCTCTCGTCCGCTTCCGCGACGAGGTACTCGCCCGCCCCGAGGCGCGCGTTCGATGCCGCACTCTTCAGCCGGCCCCCGATGACGAACGTCGGGTCCTCGCCGCCCTCGGCGAGCACGCTCGCGACGAGGCTGGTGGTGGTCGTCTTGCCGTGCGTGCCGGCAACGGCGATCGAGTACCGGAAACGCATCAGCTCGCCGAGCATCTCCGCGCGCTTCACGACCGGAATGCGCTGCGCCAGCGCCTGCGCGACCTCCGGGTTCTCGGTGTTGATCGCGCTCGAGACGACCACGACGTCCGCACCGGCGACGTTTTCGGCCCGGTGCCCCACCATGACGCGGGCGCCGAGGCTCTCGAGACGGCGCGTCGACTCGCCCGCCTTGAGGTCGGACCCCTGCACCGCGTAGCCGAGGTTGACCAGCACCTCGGCGATGCCGCTCATGCCGCTGCCGCCGATGCCGACGAAGTGGATGCAGTGGATGCGCCGCATGCGGTCCTTCACGACGCACCTCCCGCCGCGGCGACGCAGGCGTCGGCGAGTCGCTGGTCCGCGTCGGTGATCGCCGTCGCGCGCGCAGCGAGCGCCATCTTCAGCAGCCCCGGCCGGCCGGACTCGAGCAGTTCGCGCAGCCGGGCCGCGAGCGACATCGGCGTCAGTTCCGACTCCGGCAGCAGCACCGCGGCCCCGGCGTTGACGACGTACCGCGCGTTCTTCGTCTGGTGGTCGTCGACGGCCGCCGGGAAAGGCACCAGCACCGCCGGCACTCCCGCAGCCGCGAGTTCGGCAACGGTGAGCGCGCCCGAGCGGCAGACCGCGAGATCGGCCCACCCGTATGCGCCTGCCATGTCGTCGATGAAGGCGCGCACGTCGGCTTCGATGCCGCGGGACTTGTAGGCGGCGGCCGTCTCGTCCACGCCGCGCGCGCCGGTCTGGTGCAGCACGTCCGGGCGCAGCGACTCGGGCAGCTCGGCGATCGCCGCAGGCACCACGGCGTTCAACCGCGCCGCGCCCTGGCTGCCGCCGAACACCAGCAGGCGCGCCTTGCCCTCGCGTCCGGCATAGCGCCGCTCCGGCGGTGCCACGTCGGCGATCTCGGGGCGCACCGGATTGCCGACGCGCTCGGCCTTCACGCCTGCGCCGAAGCTGCCGGGGAAACCTTCGAGCACGCGGTCCGCGAAACGGGCGAGCACGCGATTCGTAAGTCCGGCGACCGCGTTCTGCTCATGCACGACGAGGGGCCGGCGCAGCAGCCACGCCGCGATGCCGCCCGGGCCCGAGGCGAATCCGCCGGCGCCGAGAACGACACCGGGACGATGCCTGCGCACCGCGCGCAGCGCCTGCACCAGCGCCAGCACGAGACGGAACGGAGCGGCGAGCAGCGTCGTGACGCCCTTGCCGCGCAGCCCGCTCACGCTCAGCCACTCGACCGGGATGCCCTCGGCCGGCACCAGGCGCGCCTCGATGCCGCGTCGCGTGCCGAGCCACACGATGTCGAAGCCGCGTGCGCGCAGCACACGCGCCGTCGCGAGCGCCGGGAACACGTGTCCGCCCGTTCCGCCCGCCATGATCATTGCCGTGGGGCGAGTCATTCGCGGCGCGCCTCCCGGCTCACTGCGGAACGGCCCGACATCTGCGTCTCGTGATGGATGCGCAGCAGGACGCCCAGCACCCCGAGCGTAACCAGCATGCTGCTGCCGCCGTACGACAGCAGCGGCAGCGTGAGCCCCTTGGTCGGCAGCAGGCCCATGTTCACGCCGATGTTCACGAATGCCTGCAGCCCGACCCAGATGCCGATCGAAGCCGCGAGGTACGACTGGAACGTCAGGCCCGCGTCGGCCGCCTTGCGCGAGATATCGAGTGCACGGCCGACGAGCAGCGCGAAGAGGCCGACGACGGCGACCACGCCGACGAAGCCGAACTCTTCGGCCAGCACCGCGAACACGAAGTCCGTGTGCGCCTCCGGGAGGTAGAAGAGCTTCTGGACGCTCGACCCGAGACCGACCCCGAACCACTCGCCGCGCCCGATCGCGATCAGCGACTGCACGAGCTGGAAGCCGCTGTCGAACGGATCGTCCCAGGGGTTGCGGAAGGCCGTGAGACGGCGCATGCGGTAGGACGAGGTGACGGCGAGCAACGCCATGCCGGCCACGGCGACCAGCACCGGGACGAGCAGGTGGTGGAGCCGCACGCCGGCGAGGAACAGGACCGCGAGTCCCGTGGCCATCAGCACGGTCGCGGCTCCGAAATCCGGTTCCGCGAGCAGCAGCACGGCCGCCGCGCCCAGCACGGCCACCGGCTTCATGAATCCCTTGAAGCTGGAGCACAACTCGTCGGAACGGCGCACCGCGTAGCTCGCGATGTAGGTGAGCAGCATCACGCGCGCGAGCTCGGACACCTGGAAGTTCATGATGCTGAGCCGGACCCAGCGCCGGCTGCCATTGACCTCGTGGCCGAGGCCGGGCACCAGCACCAGCACCAGCAGCACGAACGCGCCGCCGAGCAGGTAGATGGAGTGCTTTTCCCACACGCTGGTCGGGATCGCGATCGCCAGCAGCGCGGCCACGAGACCGAGGCCGACGAAGATGAGCTGCCGCTGGAAATAGAAGAACGCGTTGCCGGTCTCGCGCTCGGAGACGCCGATCGACGCCGAGGCCACCATGATCAGGCCCACGAGCAGCAGCGCCGCGACGGTCCCGATCAACCAGGGATCGAAGGCGAAGCGCCGCGGCTGGCCGGTGGAACGTGCGTAGGACATCGTCGTCGTGGTCATGCGGCGAGGCTCCTGACGGCGGCCGCGAACTCGTCGCCCCGGTGCGCGTAGTCACGGAACATGTCGAGGCTGGCGCAGGCGGGCGACAGCAGCACCGTGTCCCCCTCACGGGCAGCGGCCCGGGTCGCGAGCACGGCGGCGCGCATGTCGCCGGCGATCTCCGTGCTGCAGACGCCGTCGAGCGCCTTCGCGAGCGCGCCGGCGTCGCGGCCGATCAGCACGACGTGCCGGACCTTGCCGCTGAACGCCTCGCGCAGCGGCCCGAAGTCCTGGCCCTTGCCGTCGCCGCCCGCGATCATCACCAGCGGACCGGCCAGGCCGGACACCGCCGCGAGCGTCGCGCCGACGTTGGTTCCCTTCGAGTCGTTGACGTAGCGAACGCCATCGACGTCGGCGACCCACTGCGTCCTGTGCGCGAGCCCGCCGAACGCGGCGAGCGCCTCGAGCACCGGGCCGCGGGGCAACCCGAGCGCCTCGCACATCGCAAGCGCCGCGAGCGCATTGGCGACGTTGTGCGTGCCCTGCAGGCGCATGGCCGAGACGGGCAGCAGCGCCTCGCCGCGGCAGCAGAGCGCCGGCTCCGGCACGTTGGCGAGCGAGTAGTCCGCGCCCGCATCCACCAGGCTGAACGAGATGACGCGCTGGCCGGCACGCGGCATCCCGCGCACCAGCGGGTCGTCGGCGTTGATCACCGCCACCGCACATCCGTCGAAAATCCGCGCCTTGGCGGCGGCGTACTCGGCGACCGAGCCGTAGCGGTCCATGTGATCGGGCGTGACGTTGAGCACGGTCGCCGTCGCCGTCTCGAGCGAATGGGTCGTCTCGAGCTGGAAGCTCGACAGCTCGAGAACGTAGAGCCGCGGCACCGGCTGCTCGAGCAGGTCGAGGGCCGGCTCGCCCAGGTTGCCGCCCGCGATCGCCGGACAATGCGCGGCGTTCGCGATTTCCGCGAGCAGCGCCGTCACCGTGCTCTTGCCGTTGGTGCCCGTGATCGCGGCGACCGGAGCCTGCGCCTCGCGCGCAAAGAGCTCGATGTCACCGACCACCGGCAGGCCGCGGCTCAGCGCCTCGGTCGCGACCGGCTCACGCAGCGACAGTCCCGGCGAAATCACGACCTGCGCAACGCCGTCGAGCAGCGTGGACTCGAAGACTCCGGTCCGGATGTCGGCACGAGGAACCTGCTCGCGCAGCGCCGCGAGACCGGGCGGTGCGTCGCGCGTGTCGGCGACGCGCACTTCAAGGCCCTTGCGGTCGAGGTAGCGGGCGCTCGAGAGCCCGGTGCGGCCGAGGCCCAGCACCAGGGCCCGGGTGCCCGGCTCGAGTGGCGCGAGGTTGTGCATGGTCGCGCTCATCGCAGCTTCAGCGTCGCGAGGCCGACCAGGACGAGGATCACGGTGATGATCCAGAAGCGCACGATCACCTTCGGCTCGGCCCAGCCCTTGAGCTCGAAGTGGTGGTGGATGGGCGCCATGCGGAAGATGCGCTTGCCGCGCAGCTTGAACGAGCCCACCTGCAGGATCACCGAGACAGTCTCCATCACGAACACGCCGCCCATGATGAACAGCACGATTTCCTGGCGGACGATCACCGCGATCACGCCGAGGGCGGCGCCGAGCGCGAGCGCGCCGATGTCGCCCATGAACACCTGCGCCGGATAGGTGTTGAACCAGAGGAAGCCGAGGCCGGCGCCGAAGATCGCCGAGCACATCACCAGCACTTCGCCGGCCCCCGCGACGTAGGGGATCGCGAGGTAGTTCGCGAACACGACGTTGCCCGACGCGTAGGCGAAGACGCCGAGCGCGCCGGCGACGAGCACTGCAGGCATGATCGCGAGGCCGTCGAGGCCGTCGGTGAGGTTCACGGCGTTGCTCGAGCCCACGATCACCAGGTACGCGAGCACCACGAAGGTCACCGGCCCGAGCGGCAGCACGAAGTCCTTGAAGAACGGCAGGATCAGCGTCGTTTCGGCCGGCGAGCGCGCGGTCGCGTAGAGCGCGATCGCGGCACCGAGCCCTGCCACCGACTGCCAGAAGTACTTGTAGCGCGCGATCAGCCCGCGGGAATTTCCGACGACGAGCTTCAGGTAGTCGTCCCAGAAGCCGATGAGCCCGAACGCCACCGTCACCGCGAGCGTGATCCACACGAAACGGTTGGCGAGGTCGGCCCAGAGCAGCGTCCCCACGACGATCGCGACGAGGATCAGCGCTCCACCCATCGTCGGCGTGCCCGCCTTCGAAAGGTGGCTCTGCGGACCGTCGGAACGCACCCGCTGGCCGACCTGGCGCTCCGCGAGCTTGCGGATCATCACCGGACCGACCAGGAACGAGATCGTGAGCGCGGTCAAGGCCGCGAGGATCGCGCGCAGCGTGAGATAGCTGAACGCGTTGAAGCCCGAGTAGAACTGGGTGAGCCACTCGGTGACGTAGCGCAGCATGCTAGTGGCTCCCCATGCCCGTTTCGGCGCCGCCCGTTGCCAGCGCGTCGGCGACCCGCTCGAGCCGGTTCGAGCGCGACCCCTTCACCAGGATCGTCACGCCGGCGTGCAGGCCCGACTTTGCGGCGTCGACGAGATCCTCGACGCTCGCGAACCACGTCGCCCCCGGGCCGAAGGCCTCGACCGCATGGCGCGCGTCGTCGCCGACCGCGAGCAGGCGCTTGACTCCTCCCTGGCTCGCCAGTTCACCGATCTCGGCATGCAGCGATGCGGACCCCGGGCCGAGTTCCCGCATCTCGCCGAGCACCAGCCAGTGTTCGCCCGGCACCTTCGCGAGCGAAGCGAGTCCCGCGCGGACCGAACCGGGGTTCGCGTTGTACGAGTCGTCGATGAGCCGCGCGCCGTTGCACGCCGGGCGCGACTGCAGCCGCCCCGAGACGGGGCGCATCGCGGCAAGCCCCTGCTCGATCGCATCGAGGTCCGCGCCGGCCGCCGAGGCGGCGGCAGCCGCGGCGAGCGCGTTCATGACGTTGTGCTCGCCGGCCAGCGCCAGCCGGATGCGCCGCTGCCCGAGCGGGCTCGCCAGCTCGAACTCCGTGGCGAAGCCGTCGCTCACCGCCTCGTCGCGCACGTCCTTCGCGCTGAAGTCCGCGCGCTCGCGCATGCCGAAGGTCACGATGCGGCCGGCCTTGCGCGCGAGGCCGTGCCAGAACGCCGCGAACCGGTCGTCGGCGTTGATCACCGCCGCGCCGTCGACGCCCAGCGCCTCGAACATCTCGCCCTTGCCGCGCGCGACTCCCTCGATGCCTCCGAAGCCTTCGAGGTGCGCCGGACCGGCGTTGATGACGAGTCCGACGTCCGGCTCGCAGGTCGCCGCGAGGTGCGCGATCTCGCCCTGGTGGTTCGCGCCCATCTCGATCACCGCAAACCGGTGCGTGGCGTCGAGGCGCGCGAGCGTGAGCGGCACGCCGATGTGGTTGTTCAGGTTTCCCCTGGTGACGAGGCACGGACCGCAGACGCCGAGGATCGCGCCGGTCATCTCCTTGACCGTGGTCTTGCCGTTGCTGCCGGTGATGCCGACCACGGTGCCGGAGAAATCCCTGCGCCACGCATTGGCGAAACGGGTCAGCGCACCCAGCGTGTCAGGCACGACGACCTGCGCCACCGCGGCGGCGACCGGCCGCGTTACGACGGCGCCCGCGGCGCCGCGTGCCGCCGCCTGGGCGACGAAGTCGTGGCCGTCGAAGTTCTCGCCGGCGAGCGCCACGAAGAGCGCGCCCGGCTCGAGCGTACGGCTGTCGGAAGCGACCGGGCCGAACGCGGCATTCTCGCCCTGCAGGGTGCCGCCGGCGACGCGGGCGAATCCGGCGAGGTCGCGGATCATGCTTCCACTCCCAGCGAGTCGAGCACGACGCGACGGTCGCTGAACGGCCGGACGTCGCCACCGACGATCTGGTAGTCCTCGTGACCTTTGCCCGCGATCACCACCGCGTCGCCCGCATCGGCCTCCGCGAGCGCGAAATGAATCGCCTCGGCACGATCGGACACGACGTGCGCAGCCTCGGGCTGGCGCATTCCGGAAAGGATCTGCTCGATGATCGCCCGTGGGTCCTCGGTGCGCGGATTGTCGTCCGTGACCACCACGACGTCCGCGCGCTCCTCGGCAATGGCGCCCATCATCGACCGCTTGCCGGGATCGCGATCGCCGCCGCAGCCGAACACGCAGAAGACCCGGCCCTTGACGTGCGCGCGGGCCGCGTCGAGCAGCTTGCCGAGTGCGTCGGGCGAATGCGCGTAGTCGACGAGCGCGAGCGGCTGCGCGCCGCCACCGAATGATTCCATGCGCCCCGGAGGCGCGGCGCAGGTCGCGAGCGCGACGAGCGCCTGCTGGAGCGGAATCCGCCAGCCGAGCAGCACGCCGAGCACCGCGAGCAGGTTCTCCGCGTTGAATTCGCCGACCAGCGGCGAGCGCAGCGTGCCGGCACCGGCGCTGCGTCTCGACGTGCAGCGTCAGCCCTGCTGTCGTCGCACGCAGCTCCGGCACGCGGATCCAGCCGCAGTCGCCGGGCGCCCAGATCTCGTTCGACGTCGAGAACAGCACGCGCTCGACGGACGGATCGAGCGAGTCGGCGAGCTGGCGGCCGAACTCGTCACGCACGTTGATCACGGCGCGGCCGAGGCCCGGCATGCCGAAGAGTCGCGCCTTCGCGGCGCCGTAGGCCTCGAGCGTGCCGTGGTAGTCGAGATGGTCACGGGTGAGGTTCGTGAAGACGGCCGTCTCGAATCGCACGCCGTCGACGCGACCCTGGTCGAGCGCGTGCGACGAGACCTCGAGGCTCATGGTCTTCGCGCCGGCGTCGCGGGACTGCGCCAGGCGACGGTGGACGCTCACGCAGTCGGGCGTCGTGAGCCCGGCGTCGCTCAGCGCGCCCGGCCGGCCGAAGCCGATGGTGCCGAGGTACGCGCCCTTGCGGCCGACCGCGTCGGCCGCCTGTGCGAGCAGGTACGCGGTGGTCGTCTTGCCGTTCGTGCCGGTGATGCCGACGACGTCGAGTTCGGCAGACGGCTCGCGGAAGAACCGGTCGGCGATCGCGCCAACGCGCCGCGAGAGTCCAGGAACCGCGTGCACGACGACGTTCGCCGGAAGCTGCGGGGCCTCGAGACCCGGCGCCGGCTCCCAGAGCACCGCCACCGCGCCCCTCTCGACTGCGGCCGCGGCATGCTGCACGCCGTGCGACGTTCGTCCCTGGCAGGCGATGAACACGCTGCCGGGCGTGGCCTGCCGGCTGTCCTGCGTGAGATCCGATACTTCGACGTCGCGCAGCGGACGCTCGGCCTCGCCGAGCAGCGCCGCGAGCGACGAGCGGTACGCGGGCGCGCCGCCCGACCCGGACACGTCCCTCACGTCGGCGGATGAGTCGCGGCTCACCATGGATCCTGGGCCTGCACGAGGGTCGTCGCCGGCACGCGCTGCAGGTCGTCCGGCGGTATCGCGAGCAGGCGCAGCGCGCCCGACATCACCGAGGCGAACACCGGGGCGGCGACTTCGCCGCCGTAATACGCGCCATCGCTGGGCTCGTCGATGATGACCACGGCCGCGAGGCGCGGGTTGCTCGACGGCACCACGCCGCCGAACACCGCCATGTACTTCTTCGTCGAATAGCCGCCGGTCTCGGAGGCCTTCCAGGCCGTTCCGGTCTTGCCGGAGACGCGGTACCCCATGATCGCGGCGCGGCGAGCGGTGCCCGTGTCGCTGACGACGCTCTCCAGCATCCGCACGAGCTCGCGAGCCACTGGCTCCGGCATCACGCTGTCGCCCGCCGGCGGCGTGTCGACCATGCGCAGGCTGATGGGCCGGCGGATGCCGCCGGCTCCCAGCACCGCGTACGCCTGCGCGAGCTGCAGCGGCGTAACCGAGAGCCCGTAGCCGTAGGCCATCGTCGCCTGCCCGATCGCGCGCCAGTGCTCGTAGCCGGTGAGTATCCCGGCGGATTCCCCGGGGAAGCCCGAGCCCGTGACCCGCCCGAAGCCGAACTCGTCGAGCGCAGCCCACATCTCCTGCGGCTTGAGCGAGAGCGCGATCTTCACCGTACCGACGTTGCTCGACTTCGCGAGCACCGTCGTCACGTCGATCGTGCCGAGGTTGTTGTGGTCCTTCACCGTCTTGATGCCGACGCGCATCATGCCCGGCGCGGTGTCGATCAGCGTGTCCGCGTGGTAGCGGCCCGTCTCCATGGCAGCCGCAATCACGAATGGCTTGATGCTCGAGCCGGGCTCCAGGAAATCGTTGGTCGCGCGGTTGCGATAGCGCGAGGCGGCGTACTGGTCGCGGTCATTCGGGTTGAAGGCCGGCTGGTTGACCATCGCCAGCACTTCGCCGGTCGCGATGTCGATCACCACCACCGAGCCCGAGCGCGCCTTGTTCGCCTGCACGGCCGCCTTCAGCTCGCGGTAGGCGAGGTACTGCACGCGCAGGTCGATGCTGGTCCGCAGGTCCTGTCCGGGGCGCGGCGCCTTGATGCGCTCGATGTCCTCGATCGTGCGCCCGAGGCTGTCGCGCATCACGCGCTTGGCGCCCGGCTCCCCGCCGAGCCACTGGTCGTAGGCGAGCTCGAGCCCTTCCTGGCCGACGTCGTCCACGTTGGTGAAGCCGAGCAGGTGCCCGGTGACTTCGCCCGCCGGATAGTAGCGACGGTACTCGCGCAGCGTGTCCACGCCCGGGATGTCGAGCGCCTTCACCCTGGCCGCGTCCGAGGGGCGCATGTGGCGCGCGAGGAAGACGAACTCGCGGTCGAGGTTGCTCGTCACCCGGCGCGCCAGCCACTGCGTGTCGCGGTCGAGCGCCTTCGCGAGGCGCGGGAAGTCCTGCGGCACTTCCGCGAGCTTGCGCGGGTCGGCCCAGACCGTGTCCACCGGCGTGCTCACGGCGAGCGCCTCGCCGTTGCGGTCGAGGATCATGCCGCGGTTCGCCGAGAGCTTCGCCACGCGCAGGATGCGCGCGTCGCCCTGCTTCTCGAGGAACTCCTGGTCGATCACCTGCAGGTAGACGGCGCGCGCGAGCAGCGCGACGCCGCCGGCGCCGAGCGCCACGAGCACCAGCCAGTGCCGCCAGCGCTGGCGCCCTGCTTCGTTGTCCCTGCTCGTGCTGCGCTTCATGGCCGGACGATGCGCAGGTCGGTGGCCTGCGGGATGACCATGTGCAGGTCGTCGCGGGCGACGCTTTCGACCCGGCCGTTCGTCGCCCAGGTGCTCTGCTCGAGCTGCAGCTGGCCCCACTCGATGTCGAGCTCGTCGCGCTCGCGGGTCAGCCGCTGCAGGTCGTTGAATCGATTGCGCGCCTCCTGCTTGCTGTAGACGACGCCCAGCGAGGAGCCGAGCAGCGCGAGCCCGAGCAGCACGATCGAGAGGCGCCACGTCAGCGCGCTCATGCCGCGACCCTCTCGGCGATGCGCAGCACCGCACTGCGCGCGCGTGGATTTCGTGCGACTTCCGCGTCACTCGCGTCGATCGCGCGGCCGACGCGACGCAGCCGCGGTCGCGCGTGCGGCGGGATGTCCGGCAGGCCTGCGTAGACGGGATCGCCCTGCTCCTCGCGACGGATGAAGCGCTTGACGATGCGGTCCTCGAGCGAGTGGAAGCTGATCACGCACAGTCGTCCGCCCGGGGCGAGCAGGCGCACGGCCTGCGGCAGCGCGGCCTCGAGCGCGTCGAGCTCGCCGTTGACGTGGATGCGGATCGCCTGGAACGTGCGCGTCGCCGGGTGCTTGCCGGGCTCGCGCGTCGGTACCGCGGCCGCGACGATGGCCGCGAGCTGCCCGGTGCGCGTGATCGGCTCGACGGCGCGGGCCGCCACGATGGCGCGGGCAATACGCCCGGAGAACCGCTCCTCGCCGAGCGTGCGCAGCACGGCGACGATGTCGCGCTCGCCGGCCCGTGCCAGCCACTGCGCCGCGCTCTGCCCCGCCTCGTTGTCCATCCGCATATCGAGCGGCCCGTCCTGCATGAAACTGAAGCCGCGACTGGCCTCGTCGAGCTGCGGCGACGAGACCCCCAGGTCCATCAGCACGCCCTGCAGCTCCCCTTCCAGACCCGCCGCCCGGACCCGCTCCTCGAGCTGGCCGAACGACCCCCTTACCAGCGTGAGACGTGGCTCCCCCGCGAATCGCACCTGCCCGGCCCGGATCGCGTCCGGGTCCCGGTCGATCGCGATCACGCGGCCGGCCGGCCCGAGCGCGCCGAGAATCGCGGCGGTGTGCCCCCCACGCCCGAACGTCGCGTCGCAGTACCGACCGTCGGCCCGCACCGCGAGCCCGGCCAGCACTTCGTCGGGAAGTACCGGCGTGTGCTGCGCCACCTTCGCGCCTAGAGCGACAGCTGCTCGAGCTCGGAGGACAGCTGTCCCGTCTCCTCGCCCGCCTGCAGCCACGCGTCGCGACGCTCGTTCCAGTGCTGCTCGTCCCAGAGCTCGAAACGGCTGCCCTGCCCGATCAGCATTGCCTGACGCGTGAGCCCCGCGTACTCGCGCAGCTTGGGCGGCACGAGCACCCGTCCGTGCGAGTCGAACTCCAGGTCGGTCGCATGCCCGACCATGAGCCGCTGCAGCCGTCGCGCCTGGGGATTCAGGGTCGGCAGCCGCATCAGCTTGCGTTCGATCTCCTCCCAGTCCGGGAGCGGGTAGATCAGCAGGCACCGGTCCGCCCGGTCGACGGTCACGACGAGACGGCCCTCGCTGCGCTCGACCAGGGTGTCCCGGTATCGAGCTGGCATGGCCATCCGCCCCTTGGCGTCGAGCGTCACTTTGTTGGCGCCACGAAACATGTCAGGTCACTGTTTTGGGCCGGCAGCCCATTTCATCCCACTTTGTCCCACCGGGCGCGAATATAGGTCGCGCGCGCGCAGTGAGTCAACGGCCCAGGCAAAGATTTTTCTATGGGACACAGGAACTTAGCCCATGCAACCTCATCCTGGATCAGACCCGCGAAGGACTATCCTGATTTGAATCAATCGTTTATCAGATGTTCCTTATTCGCGACTTAGAAGTGGGCTGGCGTGGGAATGGCCGCCGCGAATGTCGTCCGATCACCGCACCTGGTGTCAGGCGCGGCGTCATCATTGGATTTGTTCGGTAAAAAGGTGGGAGAAAACCGCCCCAACCCGGCCGGACAGGGGTCCGGAGGCCGTTTTGCACCAAAGTGGGAGAGAATGGGGCGGATCGCGGACCGAGCCGCCGCGCGCCCGCCCTGAAGAGGCCTGGCGCCGAAACAACTTGACAATCGACAGAAACCGTGAATTTGAAAGTGGGAGTCGGCCGATAAGCCGGGTTCTGTCGAGGGCAACCATCCATCTGGGACGCGCGTCGCCGCGCGCCTCGAGCGACCTACCCGGAAGCTTCCGCGAGCAGCGGGTGCGGGCCCCGTGGCCTGCGTGCTTCCCTATTTGGCCTTGCTCCAGGTGGGGTTTGCCGTGCCGTCGAATGTTGCCACCGACGCGGTGCGCTCTTACCGCACCGTTTCACCCTTACCGTCGCCGCATTGCTGCTGCGCTTGGGCGGTTTACTTTCTGTTGCACTTTCCGTGGGCTCGCGCCCCCCAGGCGTTACCTGGCACCTTGCTCCATGGAGCCCGGACTTTCCTCCGCGAAAAAATCGCAGCGGTTGCCTGGCCGACTCCCGCGCGCAGTATACAGGCCCGCCGCGACGCCCCGCGTGTTATCCCCGGGGCGTGCCGAGCGTGAGCGCGCGGTCGTACAGGTCTTTTCGCGGGCGGCCCGAAATCCTCGCCGCGATCTTCGCGGCCTGCGAAACGGGCAGTTCCGCCAGCAATGCGCGCAGCAGGCCGTCCACCTCGATGTCGTTCGCCGACTCCGGCGGCTCGGCGCCGTGCACGACGAGCACGATTTCGCCGCGCGACATGTCCGGGTCCTCCGCGGCGCGCTGCGCCAGCGTCCCGAGGGTGCCGCGGTACGTGGTTTCGAATCGCTTCGTGATTTCGCGCGCGACCGCGGCGCGCCTGTCCGCGCCGAACACCTGCACGAGATCGGTCAACGACTCCTGCAACCGGTGCGGCGCCTCGTAGAACACGAGGGTGCGCGGCTCGTACACGAGTGCCTGCAGAGACCTGACGCGAGCGGAGGACTTTGCCGGCAGGAAACCCTCGAAGCTGAAGCGCTCGATCGGCAGGCCGGACAGGCATAGCGCGGCGATCGCGGCACAGGGCCCGGGAACGGTCACGACCTCGACACCCGCCTCGGCCGCGGCCTGCACCAGCGCCGCACCCGGGTCGCTCACGAGTGGCGTGCCCGCGTCGCTCACGAGCGCGACCCGCCCGCCCGCCAGCAGTCGCTCGATCACGCGCGACACGCGCGCGCGCTCGTTGTGCTCGTGCAGCGATTCGATCGTGCCGGGCTGGCGCGCGATGCCGCAGGCATTGAGCAGCTGGCTCGTGTGACGCGTGTCCTCCGCGAGCAGCAGGTCCGCGTCGCGCAGCGTGTCACGGGCACGCGGACTCAGGTCGGCCAGGTTCCCGATCGGTGTCGCCACGAGGAACAGTACGCCGGCGCGCGGCCGCACTATAGAATCGTCTGGTTCGTTCGCCACGCGTTTCCTCCGGAGCCCCATGCTGCACGCACGCCTTCACGGACGGCAAGCTCGAGCAATGCTGCTCGCGGTCGTGCTGGCGACCGGCGCTGCCCTGCTGACGCCTCCCGCGACCGTCGCCGCGGACGACTCGACGGCCTCGGCCGAGACCCTCGCCCGCAGCGGCCAGCACGCGGAGGCGGCCAGGAGCTACGAGCAGCAGGCGAAACGGCTGTTCCGCGCCTGGGATACGCGGCTGACGCTGCTCGCTGCCCGCGAATACCTGGCGGCAGGCCAGACAGCGGACGCCGAGCGGATGCTCGGCAAGGTCGGCGGGCGAGCCAGCGGCGATGACGCGATCCTGCTGGCGCGGATCCAGGCGGAACTGGCGCTCGCAAACGGCAATGGCGCCGCGGCGACTGGCAGCGCTGGGCAGCATCCCGAAGCCGTGGCCCGCCCCGCTCGAGACGGAGCTGCTGCTGCTCGAGGCACAGGCGGACTTCCTGTCCGGTCGCACGCTCGACGGTATCCACGCGCTCGAGCAGCGCGGCAGGCTCCTCGGCGCGACGGACGCGCGGGACGTGAACTATCGACTGCTGCTCGATGCGCTGCAGCGCAGTGGCGCCACCAGCCGCCGTCCCGCCCGGCGCGACCGACAGCGATCGCGCCTGGATCGAGCTGGCACAACTTCGCGCAGCGGACGCGGCCGGCGACACGGCGGCAGCGAGTCGCGCCAGCGGACTGGAGCGCCAGGCACCCGAACCATCCGGGCACGTCGCTGCTGCCGCGGGCAGCGCCCGGCACAGCGGCCTCCGCGGGCCTGCCGGCACCGGCGCTGATGCCCGGCCAGCCCCCGTCCGTGGCGCTGCTGCTGCCGCTCAGTGGACGCCAGCAGGCGGCCGGGACGGCCGTCCGGGACGGATTCCTCGCAGCCTATCTCGACAGGCCGGATGCGGCCCCGCGAGTCCTCGTGTACGACACGGCGGAACTCGGCGTCGGGCCCGCGTATGAGCGGGCGCTGGCCGACGGCGCGCAGTTCGTGATCGGGCCCCTGACCAAGGACGACGTCGCGACACTGGCCGCAGGCCAGCTTGCCGTGCCCACACTGGCGCTGAACAGCTTCAGCGGCGAGAGCCCGCCGCCCTTTCCTTTTCCAGTTCTCGCTCGATCCGGAGCAGGAAGCCCGCGAGGTGGCGCGGCGCATTGCGGCTGACGGCCTCTCGCACGGCATCGCGCTGTTCCCGCGCAGCGCCTGGGGCGAGCGGCTTTCCGCCGCGTTCACGTCGGAACTGCAGACCACGGGTGTCACGCTCACGGGTTCGCAGTTCTACGATCCGGGAACCCGCGATTTCTCCGGCCCCCTGCGCGCTGCGCTGGGCCGCTACGGCGGCGCGGGCGATCGCCCGGACGGCAAGAGCCGCGTCGCACCGCGACGCCGCCGCAGAGGCGCGCGAAGGCCCGCAGTTCGCGTTCATCGCCGCCACGGCGCAGGCGGCGCGCGCGCTGAAGCCCCAGCTGCGCTTCCAGATGACATACGACCTTCCCGTCTACGCCACGTCGGACGCCTGGGATCCGAGCACGCGGGCGGCCGCGGATCTCGACGGGATGATGTTTCCCGAGATGCCATGGATACTCAGCGGCGGCCAGGGCGCCACGGCGCTGTGGGCCGTGCTGCAGGGCGATTGGGCCGCCGAGGGTCGCGGTCGCCTGCGCCTGTACGCGTTCGGCTGCGACGCGCTCGACGTCATGTCCGAGCTGCGTTCGGGGCGGACCAGCACGGGCATCGACGGACTGACCGGGCGCCTGACATTCGGCGCGAACGGCCGGATCGAGCGCACGCTCGACTGGGCCCGCATAGAGGGCGGACAGCTGCAGCCGGCCGGCGCTTTCGCGGCCCCGCCGCCCAGTGTGCCCTGAGACCACGACCGCAATCGGACGTCGCGGCGAAGACGCCGCTGCCCGGCACCTGGAAAGTCACGGGCTGCAGCTGCTCGAGCGCAATTACCGCTGCCGCGGCGGCGAGATCGACCTGGTGATGCTGGAAGGAACCACGCTCGTGCTCGTCGAGGTGAGGCTGCGCACCTCGAGCGGATTCGGCGGCGCGGCAGCGAGCGTCGGACCGCGCAAGCAGCGACGATTCATACTCGCGGCGCGGCACCTGATGATGACCCGGCCCGCGTACCGCAAGCTCCAGGCTCGCTTCGACGTAGTCGCGCTGGAGGCAGGCGCACAGCCCGGAGAGACTCGTATCGACTGGATCCGGGATGCGTTCCGGATCGGAGGGTAGGCGGAGCGGAAGTGACTAATGATCAGTGATCAGCGGATAGTGCGGAGCAGGAAGCCGGATCGGCCGGCGTCGCCGGCCTCTTCACTAACCGCTGATCACTGATCACCAGTCACTTTCCTATTTGACGACCTTGAGCTTCGCCCGCCCCGCCGGCCTCTGCGGCGGCTCCGGCGGCCGGTCCGTCGGCGGCGGCGTGGGCTCGGGCGGCTGCGGCGCCGGACCGCTCTCGTCCTCCGCGAAGATCATCCCCTGCCCTGTTTCCCGGGCGTAGACCGCGAGTACCGCATCCATCGGAATGCGCACCGTCATGCTGGCGCCGCCGAAGCGGCCGTTGAAACTGATCTCGTCGCTGCCCATGCTCAACTGCGCCGTGGCGTTCCAGCTCAGGTTCAGGACGATCTTGCCGTCGCGCACGTACTGCCGCGGAACATCGACGCCCTTCATCGCGGCGTCCACGACGATGTGGGGCGTGCAGTCGCTGTCGCTGATCCACTCGTGCATCGCGCGCAACAGGTAGGGCCTGCGCGACTTCACTTGCGCATCTCCCGCTCGGCGCGGCTCAGGCTGGCGAGAAACCCCGGATGCGCGAAGACCCGCTTCGAGTAGCGCTCCGTGGCGTGCGCCGAATCGGGCAACTCGACCGCCCAGTGAGGCAGCCGCCAGAGGATGGGCGCCACCGCCGCGTCCAGCTGCGAGAACTGGTCCGAGAGGAACCATGGTCGCACGCGAAACAGCGCCTCCGCGGTCAACATGCTCTCCTGCAGCGCGCGGCGCGGACGCTGCTGTTCGCGACGTTCGCCCGACTCGAGCGCCGGCACGAGCGAATACCAGTCCTGTTCGATCCTGTGCAGCGCCACGCGCGCCTGCGCCCTCGCGCCGGGATCGACCGGCATCAGGGACGGAGCCGGGAAGCGCTCGTCCAGGTACTCGCAGATGATCCCCGCCCCGTAGATGACGAGGTCCCTGTCGACGAGAGTCGGGACCGCCTGGTAGGGATTGAGGTCGATCAGGTCTTCCGGCGGACGAGCCGGATCCACCTCCACGACCCGCACCTCGAGGTTCTTCACCGCGACGACGATGCGCACCCGATGACTGAGCGGATCGTCACCCCGGGAAAACAGAGTCATCACGCCGGGGACCCTCCAGAAAAACGGGGACATTCTCCTTTTTCGGCCGACTGCACGAAAAAGGAGAATGTCCCCTTTTTTTCGCTACTTCACGTCCTTCCAGTACTCCTTCTTCAGCGCCCAGGCGAGCAGCGTGAAGAAGATCAGGAATGCGATGACCGGGAAGCCGAGCGAAGTCCGCTTGAGCTGTGCGGGCTCGCCGATGTAGTCGAGGAAGTTCACCGTGTCGCGCACGAACTGGTCGTACTCGTCCGCGGTGAGCGAGCCGGTGCTGGCAGGCTTGAACTCCTTGAACTGCTTCTGCACGTTGCCCTGCGCGTCCGGGTGGCCTTCCCAGACCGCCTCCTGCACGCCCTGCAGGTTCCACAGCACGTGCGGCATCGCGGTACCGGGCAGCACGATGTTGTTCACGCCCGTGGCCCGCGACGGATCCGCGTAGAAAGAGCGCAGGAACGTGTAGAGGTAGTCCGTGCCGCGGGCGCGTGCGATGAGCGACAGGTCCGGCGGGACGACGCCGAACCAGCGCTTGGCGTCGTTCGGGTTCATGCCGATGCGCATCGTGTCGTGCGGCCGCTCGCCCGTGAACATCAGGTTGTCGATCAGCTGCGCCTCGCTGATGCCGAGATCGGTCGCGACCCTGTTGTAGCGGACGTACTTCGCCGAATGGCAGCCGAGGCAGTAGTTGACGAAGTTCGACGCGCCGCGCTGCAGCGACGCGCGGTTGCCGACGTCGTTGCCCGCGTGCTCGAGGTGCGCCCCGCCGCCGGCCGCGAACGCCGCCGCGGGAGCCAGCGCGGCGAGGAGGACGAGAAGCTTAGTGCGCATGGTAGGTCACCCTCGTGGGCACGGGCCTGGTCTTGTCGATGCTCGTGTACCACGGCATCAGCAGGAAGAATGCGAAATACACCAGCGCGAACACCCGCGCGGCGTTCGTGTACGCCGGCGTGGCCGGCTGCAGGCCGAGATAGCCGAGCGCGAGGAAGCTGATCGCGAAGGCGGTGATGGCGAACTTGAAGATCGGGCCGCGGTAGCGGATCGATTTCACCTTGCTGCGGTCGAGCCACGGCAGGAACACGAACAGCAGCACGGCGATGCCCATCAGCGCGGCGCCCATCGGCTTGTTCGGCACCGAGCGCAGGATCGCGTAGAACGGCGTGAAGTACCACACCGGCGCGATGTGCGGCGGCGTCTGCAGCGCGTTCGCCGGCTCGAAGTTCGCGCTCTCGAGGAAATACCCGCCCATCGTCGGCGCGAAGAAGATGATCAGGCAGAAGATGATCAGGAACACGCCGACGCCCACCAGGTCCTTGACCGTGTAGTACGGGTGGAACGCGATGCCGTCGAGCGGGATGCCGTCCGGCCCCTTCACCTTCTTGATATCGACGCCGTCCGGGTTGTTGGAGCCGACCTCGTGCAGCGCCATCAGGTGCGCGATCACGAGGAACACCAGCACCAGCGGGATGGCCGCCACGTGCAGCGCGAAGAAGCGGTTCAGCGTGACGTCCGAGATGAAGAAGTCGCCGCGGATCCACTCGGTGAGCGAGTCGCCCACGACCGGGATCGCTCCGAACAGCGACACGATCACCTGCGCGCCCCAGTAGGACATGTTGCCCCACGGGAGCAGGTAGCCGAAGAACGCCTCCGCCATCAGCGCGAAGTAGATCACCATGCCGAAGATCCACAGCAGCTCGCGCGGCTTCTGGTACGAGCCGTACAGCATCGCGCGGAACATGTGCAGGTAGACGACGATGAAGAACGCCGACGCGCCGGTCGAGTGCATGTACCGGATCAGCCAGCCCCATTCCACGTCGCGCATGATGTACTCGACGGAGCTGAACGCCTCCGCCGCCGACGGCTTGTAGCTCATCGTCAGGAAGATGCCGGTCAGGATCTGGATGACCAGCACCATCATCGCGAGCGAACCGAAGAAGTACCAGAAGTTCATGTTCTTCGGCGCGTAGTACTCCGAGACCTGCTCTTTCCAGAGCTTGGTCATCGGGAACCGGTCGTCGATCCACTGCGTGAGCGCCGCGAGGCGCCCGCCGTCGGCCTTGGCGGTCTGGCTGGTGCTGCTCATCACGCATTCCCCGAGTCAGCGCCGATGAGGATCCGCGTGTCGCTCAGGAAGCGATACGGCGGCACCGGCAGGTTGGTCGGCGCGGGCACGTCCTTGAAGACGCGGCCCGACAGGTCGAACTTGGAGCCGTGGCACGGGCAGAAGAAGCCGCCCGGCCAGTCGGCAGAAACCGTCACGTCGCCCTGCGCGAACTTGTCGAGCGGAGCACAGCCGAGGTGCGTGCAGACGCCGACCAGCACGAGGTACTCGGGCTTCATGGCGCGCGCCGGGTTCTTGGCGAAGGCGGGCTGCTCGGACTCTGTCGGAGCCCGGGTCGCGCAGGCTGGCGTCCACGCCCTCGAGCTGCGCCAGCATCTGCGGCGTGCGATTGACGACGAAGATCGCCTTGCCGCGCCACTCGACCTTCAGCATCGCGCCAGGCTCGAGCTTGCTGACGTCCACCTCGACCGGGGCGCCCATCGCCTTTGCGCGGGCACTCGGCTTCCATGAGGCCAGGAAAGGAACGGCGACGAACGCGGCGCCGACGGCACCGGTCGCGACTGTTGCGACGGTCAGGAAATGACGCCTGCCCGTATCGACTTCTTCGGTCATCCAGCGGCCTCCTCGACGGATTCGGGTGCTTGCCGTGGCAGACGCAGGGGTCGCCGCGGGCAGCAAGGAATTATAGCGGATAGCGGGAGTTCGGCGTCGGGTGGGGGCAGAGCGCGGAAGCGAAGAGAGCGGTTCGTGATCAGCGGTTAGGGGTTAGTGCGTAGATGCGGCAGAACTCACCGGCAGGCCGCTCCGAGGTCCTGCTAACCGCTGATCACTGATCACGAATCACTTTCCCTGCCCCGGTTGTCTACCCTAACCCCCCGTCCCCATTCACTTTCTTCCCCGCCCGATGCGGCGGATCTGCGCGCCGAGGCCCTGCAGCTTCTCCTCGATGCACTCGTAGCCGCGGTCGATGTGGTAGATGCGCTCGACCTCCGTCGTCCCCTCGGCGACGAGGCCGGCCAGCACGAGGCTGGCCGAGGCCCGCAGGTCCGTGGCCATCACGGGGGCCGCCGTCAGCTTCGGCACCCCCTTGATGATGGCGGTATTGCCTTCGAGGCGTATTTCCGCCCCCATGCGCCGCATCTCGAGCATGTGCATGAAGCGGTTCTCGAAGATCGTCTCGACGATCGTCCCGACGCCGTCGGCCACGGTATTCAACGCCGCGAACTGCGCCTGCATGTCGGTCGGAAAGCCGGGGTGCGGCGCGGTGCGGATGTCCACCGAGCGCGGCCGCCGACCACCCATGTCCACCTCGATGAAGTTGTCGCCGCGCACGACCTTGGCCCCGGCCTCCTCGAGCTTCGCGAGCACGGCGTCGAGATGCTCGGGGCGGGCGTTGCGGGCGCGCACCCGACCGCCCGTGATCGCCGCCGCCAGCAGGTATGTGCCCGCCTCGATGCGATCCGGCAGCACGTCGTAGCTGGTGCCATGCAGCGACTCGACGCCGTCGACGACGATGGTGTCGGTGCCGTGCCCGGAAACCCTTGCGCCCATCGAGTTCAGGAACAGCGCGAGGTCCACGATCTCGGGTTCGCGGGCCGCGTTCTCGAGGATGGTGCGGCCCTCGGCCAGCGTGGCGGCCATCATCAGGTTCTCGGTGCCGGTGACCGTGACGGTCTCGAGCACGATCCGCGCGCCCTTGAGGCGGCCGGCGCGGGCCTTGATGTAGCCGTTCTCGATGTGCACCTCGGCGCCCATCGCCTGGAGCCCGGCCACGTGGATGTTCACCGGTCGCGCGCCGATGGCGCAGCCTCCGGGCAGCGACACGTCCGCCGAACCGTGACGAGCGACCAGCGGCCCGAGCACGAGGATCGCCGCGCGCATGGTCTTGACGAGCTCGTACGGCGCGAAAGTCTCGCGCATCGTGCGCGGATCGACCTCGATGCGCATGCGCTCGTCGACCGTGACGCTTGCGCCCATGCGGCCGAGCAGCTCGATCATGGTCGTGACGTCCTGCAGGTGCGGGACGTTGCCGATCGTGACCGGCCCGTCGGCCAGCAGCGCGCCCGCCAGGATCGGCAGCGTCGCGTTCTTGGCCCCCGAAATGCGCACCTCACCGTCGAGGGGTACGCCGCCCCGGATCTGTAGCTTGTCCACTTGCCTCGGCTCCGGTCAGGTCGGGCCGGGCCCGCGGCGCGCGGCCTGCCACTCGCCCGGCGTGTAGGCCTGGATGGAAAGGGCGTGGATCTCCCGCCCCATGAGCGGCCCGAGTGCCGCATACACCAGCTGGTGACGCTGCAGCGACCGCCGGCCTTCGAACTCCGCGGCCACCACGACGGCCTCGAAATGGGTGTCGTCGTCGGTCAGGACCCGGATCTCGGCATCCGGCAGGCCCGCCTGGATCAAACGGGTCACCTCGTCGGCATTCATGGTTGGACAGCCCTGGGAGTACAGCGCGCAAGTTTAACCCGGGACGGGGAAGGAAGGCGGTGGGCGGTGGGCGGTGGGCAGGAGGCTGTGGCGCGTAGGCTGTAGACTGTGAACAGCGGTGATCGGGCGGTAGGCTGTGGGCGGTAGGCCGGAGCGACCGTTCCGACCCACAGCCCACAGCCCACCGCCCACAGCCCACAGCCTTCTGCCCTCCGACCAGCAAGCTCCTCCGATGCCTTCATCCGACCAACTCATCGCCCGCGGACGGCGGGTGCTCGCCACCGAGGCCGGCGCGGTCGTCGCCCTCGTCGACCGGCTCGGCGAGGAATTCGTGCTGGCCTGCCGGCTGCTGCTGGCCTGCGAAGGCCGCATCGTCGTCACCGGCATGGGCAAGTCCGGGCATGTCGGCAACAAGATTGCCTCGACCCTCGCGAGCACCGGCAGCCCGTCCTTCTTCCTGCACCCGGCGGAGGCGAGCCACGGCGACATCGGCATGATCACCGCTCGCGACGTGGTGATTGCGCTCTCCAATTCCGGCGAGACCGAGGAACTGCTGACCATCCTGCCGCTGCTGAAGCGCCTGGACGTGCCGCTCATCGCGCTGACCGGCAACGGTGCCTCGACACTCGCGCGCTACGCGACGGTGACGCTGGACGTGAGCGTTCCCGAGGAAGCCTGCCCGCTGAATCTCGCGCCGACGGCCAGCACCACCGCGTCGCTGGCGATGGGAGATGCGATGGCGGTAGCGGTCCTCGAGGCGCGCGGCTTCACCGAGGAGGACTTCGCACGTTCCCACCCGGGCGGCAGCCTGGGGCGTCGGCTGCTGCTGCACGTCGAGGAAGTCATGCGTCGCGGCGACGAGTTGCCCGCGGTCGGGCCCGACACGCCGTTGAGCGCCGGCCTGCTGGAAATGAGCCGCAAGGGCCTCGGCATGACCACCGTCGTGGACGAAGGGCGGCGGGTGATCGGTATATTCACCGACGGCGACCTGCGTCGCGCGCTCGACCGCCAGCTCGACGTGCATTCGACCCCGATGCGCGCGGTGATGACGGCAGGCGGCAAGGTCGCGAAGCCGCGGATGCTCGCGGCGGAAGCCGTGCACATGATGGAAGAGCACCGCATCACCGCCCTGCCCGTCGTCGACGACGCGGGTGTGCTGGTCGGCGCGCTGAACGTGCACGACCTGCTGCGCGCGGGGGTGATGTAGCCGTGGACGCCGTCATCGAACGTGCCCGGCGGATCCGCCTGCTGGTGCTGGACGTGGACGGCGTGCTGACCGACGGGCGCCTGTTCATCTCGTCCGAGGGCGAGGAATTCAAGGTATTCCACGTGCGCGACGGCTCAGGCATCGTGGCGGCGCTGCGCGCCGGCGTGACGGTGGCAATCATCTCCGGCCGCGATTCGGCGGCGGTCAACAGGCGCGCCGCCGAACTGGGAATCCGCCACGTCAGGCAGGGAGTGGCCGACAAGGGCCGGGAACTGGAAGCGCTGCTGCGCGACCTCGGGCTGACCGCCGCGCAGGCGGCCTGCGTCGGCGACGACACGCCCGACCTGCCGATGCTCGAGATGGCCGGCCTCGCCGTCGCGGTGGCCGACGCGCACCCGGCGCTCAAGGCCGCGGCGCACTGGATCACCGGCTCGCCAGGCGGGCATGGCGCGGTACGTGAAGTATGCGATCTGCTGCTAAGCGCCGCCGCGACCTGAAACGGCGCATCGTGACGATCGTGTCCAGCGTCGCGGGCCTCGCGCTGCTGTACGGGCTGCTGTCCGGGCGCGAGGAACCGGACACGGAGTTCGGCAAGGCGGCGGAGCAGCGGGGCTACTACATGAACGACGCCACGCTGACCGAGATGGGCAAGGACGGTCGTCCGCGCGTGATCGTGCACGCGGCGACCATAGAGCAGCAGCTCTCCGACCAGAGCGTGCGGATGTCGCAGCTCGAGCTCGACTACCACACGAAGGAATCCGGCGACTGGCACGTCACGGCTCGCGAAGGCGACATGCCCGCGGACCGCAAGTCGATCAGGCTGGCCGGCGACGTCGCGATCACCGGAGCGGAGTCGCGCGGCGAAGCCCTCATTCGCACTGAACACCTGTCCTATGACATCGACGACGCCATCGTGCAGACGGAGGACCCGGTCTCCGTCCGCTTCGGGCAGCACCTGCTGAAAGCCCGTGGGCTGCGCGCCGAGTTGAATGCCGGGACCCTCAAGCTGGAGTCGGACGTCAATGGCCGCTTTGCTCCCTGATCGCGCTTGCGTCCGCTGCGCGGCCGCGCTGCTGCTGTGCTGCGCTTCAGGCGCCGCCATGGCCGCCACGCCCGACCTGCCGCGCCTGTCGAAGGACCAGCCGATCGACCTCGTGGCCGCGTCTTCCGATTTCGACTACAAGAAGAACGCGCTGCTCTTCAAGCAGGTGAAGATCGCGCAGGGCCCGCTCAAGGTGGAGGCCGACGAGGCGAGCGCGACGGGCCTCAATTTCGAAGAGTCCGACTGGACGCTTTCGGGAAACGTGAAGATCACCGTCCCGGACGGCATGCTCACCTCGTCGGACGCGAAGGTGATGTTCCGCAAGAACCTGATCTCGCGAGCGGAGATCCGCGGAGCACCCGCGGAGTTCCAGCAACTGGTCAAGGAGACCGGGAAGCTGGCAAAGGGCCACGCGAACTCCATCGTCTACGACGTGCAGGCCAACACCGTCCGGATGGCCGGCGACGCCTGGCTCACCGACGGAGAAAACGTCATTCGCGGCGAAACGCTCGTCTACGACATCGCCGGGCAGCGCGTTGCCGCGAACCCCGGCGGGACCGACCCGGGCGGGGTCCGGATCACGATCAATCCGCGCAGCCAGGACAAGCCCGCCGACAAGGTCAAGCCCACCGGCAAGCAGAAGGTTGCCCCCGCGCCGCCGGAGCCGGAGGCCCCGCAATGAGCCTGCTGCGCGCGGAATCGCTCGGCAAGGAGTACCGCAAGCGCCGGGTCGTCTCGAACCTGTCGCTGGAAGTCCGCTCGGGCGAGGTCGTGGGGCTGCTCGGGCCCAACGGCGCCGGCAAGACGACGGCCTTCTACATGATCGTGGGCCTGGTGCCCTGCGACGAAGGCCGCATCTGGCTCGACGATCGCGAAGTCACCGGCCTGCCGATGTATCGCCGCGCGAGGCTGGGCCTCGGTTACCTGCCCCAGGAGGCGTCGGTCTTCCGCAAGCTCACGGTGGAGGACAACATCCGCGCGATCCTCGAGGTCCGGGAAGACCTCGACGACGGCGTCGAGCGCGAGGCGGCGCTCGAGTCGCTGCTCGAGGAACTGCACATCGGCCACATCCGCAGCAGCATCGGCATGAGCCTGTCGGGCGGCGAGCGGCGGCGGGTCGAGATCGCGCGCGCACTCGCGGCCGAGCCCCGCTTCATCCTGCTCGACGAGCCGTTCGCCGGCGTCGACCCGATCTCGGTGGACGACATCCAGCGCATCATCCGGCACCTGAGTTCGCGCGACATCGGGGTGCTGATCACCGACCATAACGTCCGCGAGACGCTCGGCATCTGCAGCCGGGCGTACATCGTCAGCTCGGGAAGTGTGATCGCGTCGGGATCGGCGGAAGAGATTCTTGCCAATCCGCAGGTGCGCGAGGTCTACTTGGGGCAGGACTTCCGACTGTAGACCCAATGCTCAAGCCGGCCCTGCAACTCAAGCTCGGTCAGCAGCTGACGATGACGCCGCAGCTGCAGCAGGCGATCAGGCTGCTGCAGCTTCCCGTGCTCGAACTCCAGGCCCAGGTCCAGGAAGCGCTCGAGAGCAACGTGATGCTCGAGGCCGAGGAGGACGAGCAGATCGACCTCACCTCGCTCGACCAGCCCGCCCCGGCTGGCGAGGACGAGGACGGCGCGCCCGAGACGACCGACGAGATCGTGGTCGAGATGGAGGATCCGTGGTCGGAATCCTCCACGCCGTCCGGCGACGGCCGCGCCCAGGACGACGACGACCGTCCACTCGAATTCACCGACGACCGCGAGCGCGACCTGCACCAGCACCTGATCTGGCAGCTCGAGGTGAGCAGGCTCGACCCGCGGCAGGTGTGGATCGGCGAAGCGCTCGTCGACGCGCTGAACGACGACGGCTACCTCACCGAAAGCACGGCCGAGATCGCCCGCAGCCTGAGCGCCGACCTGCCCGTGACGGAGCAGGACGTCGAACAGGTGCTCGCGTTCATCCAGACGCTGGACCCGGCGGGCATCGGTGCGCGATCGGCATCGGAATGCATCTGCCTGCAGCTCACCCAGCTCGAGCCCGACACGCCCGGCCGCGAACTCGCGCTCAGGATCGCCCGGGATCACCTGCAGGCAGTCGCGGACCGCGGCTTTGCCGCACTGCGGCAGGCCCTGGCCGTGGACGAGGACAGCCTGCACGAGGCGCTGGCGCTGATCCGTGGCTGCCACCCGCGACCGGGGTCGGCTTTCGAGGGCTCGCAGGCCGAATACATCGTCCCCGACGTCTTCGTGCGTCGCACCGACCAGGGCTGGGCCGTCGAGATCAACCCGGCGTCCGTGCCGCGCCTCAAGGTCAACCAGGGCTACGCGAGCCTGGTGAGCCGGTCGGCCGACTATGCGTCGCTGCGGGCGCAGCTGCAGGAAGCGCGCTGGCTCATCCGCAGCCTCGAGATCCGCAACGACACGCTGCTCAAGGTGGCGCGCACGATCGTGCAGCGCCAGGCCGCCTTCCTCGAGAAGGGCGACGAGGCGATGCAACCGATGATCCTGCGCGACGTGGCCGAGGCGGTCGCGATGCACGAGTCGACCATCTCGCGCGTCAGCACCAGCAAGTACATGCACACGCCGCGGGGCATCTTCGAGTTCCGGTTCTTCTTCTCGAGCCACGTCTCGGGCGCGGACGGCGGGGACGTCTCCTCGGTCGCCATCCGGGCGCGCATCCGCAAGCTCATCGCCGACGAAGAGCCGGAGAAGCCGCTGAGCGATGCGCAGCTTGCCGAGGTCCTCTCGCGCGAGGGCGTCAAGGTCGCGCGGCGGACGGTGGCCAAGTACCGCGAGGCACTCGGCCTCGCCTCATCCAGCGAGCGTCGCCAGGCGACGGCGCGGGCCAGCGCCTGACAGGAACTCGAACGGAGACGGCCAGTCGAACCAGAAGAACCGTCGGAAGGCCAACGGCACGATAAGGAGGAGAAGACGATGCGAGTGAACTTGAGCGGACACCACGTCGACGTCACCCCGTCCTTGAGAAGCTATGTCGAGAAGAAGCTGTCGCGCGTGACGCAGCGCTTCGACCACCTGATCGAGGTGCAGTGCATCCTGACCGTCGAAAAACTGCGCCACAAGGCCGAATCGACCGTGTTCGTGCGCGGCTCGACCATCTACGCGGACGCCGTCGACGACGACATGTACGCCGCCATCGACGCGCTCGCCGACAAGCTCCAGCGTCGCGTGCGCAAGCACAAGGAACGCGTCCGCGACCACCGCGCGCCCGACGCGCAGAAGCACGGGCTCGCCGTCGCGCACTGACCGATGCGGCTGATCATCGTCAGCGGCCTGTCCGGCTCCGGCAAGAGCGTCGCGCTCAACATGCTGGAGGACCTCGACTATTACTGCGTGGACAACATTCCCGCAGGGTTGCTGCCGGGATTCATCGCCTACACGGTGAGGACGAGCGAGCCCGCGTACCGGCTGACGGCGGTCGGCGTCGATGCCCGTAACCGCCCCGAGGACCTCGCGGACGTGCCGCGCCTCGTGGCGGAACTGCGCCGCAGCGGCATCAGCTGCGAACTGCTGTTCCTGCGCGCGGAGAACGAGGCGCTCATCAAGCGCTTCAGCGAGACGCGGCGGCGCCACCCGCTGAGCCGCGACGGCATCGGCCTGCAGGAAGCCCTCGAGCAGGAACATCGCCTGCTCGAGCCGGTCGCCGGCGCCGCCGACCTGACGATCGACACGACGCGCCTGTCGGTGCACGAACTGCGCGAGATGATCCGGGCGCGCGTCGCCGAGCGGGCGGCGACGGGGCCGTCGCTGCTGTTCGAGTCCTTCGCGTATCGCCATGGCGTGCCGGACGACGCGGATTTCGTGTTCGATGCGCGCGCGATGCCGAACCCCTACTGGGACCCGGCACTGCGCAATCACACCGGGCGTGACGCACCGGTCGTGAAGTTCCTCGACGAGCACGAGGAAGTCGCGCGCTTCCTGGCCGACCTGACCGGGTTCCTGGAGCGCTGGCTGCCGTCGCTGGTGCGATCGAACCGCAGCTACCTCACGATCGCGGTCGGCTGCACCGGCGGCCAGCACCGCTCGGTGTACCTCGCCGAGAAGCTCGCCGCCCACTTCAATGGCAAGTACGGGCAGCCGCTCATCCGCCACCGCGACCTCGCGAGCCGCCGGCACGAATAGGGGCACGCTTTTTCCCCACGGGCGAGCCGGGATCTCTTTCCGCTCCGGGTCTACCGCGCAGCGAGAACTCCGGCCGCGGACGGCCGAAGTTTTCGGCGACCCTTGCGCCGTCGGGGCCGCGGCAAAATTTCAGCCGTGACCGCCGCTAGTGCTGCCCAGCCGCGGCCCTACGACGTCGCTGCGGCGTCCGACACGGAGCGGCAAGAGATCCGGCTCGCCCGTATTTCATCTGCCGTGCTCGCCCGGCGGCGTCGAAGTCGTAAAGTGCGGCGGCCATGAGCGACGACCGCACACCCGCCAAGAAGATGAGCCGGCTCGCGACCCTGCAGCGGGCCCTCGACCAGGGCACGGGCCGCCAGGTGCACCGCCTGGTGAACTCGATGCACCCGGCGGAAGTCGCGTCGCTGCTGGAGTCGTTGCCGCCGGCACAGCGCGAACTCGTGTGGGACCTCGTCGACCCGGAGATCGAAGGCGACGTGCTGGTCGAACTGAACGAGGAGGTTCGCGGCGACCTGATCCGGGAGATGGAAGCCGACGAGCTGGTCGCGGCGGCCGAGGGCCTCGAGGTGGACGACCTCGCCGACCTGCTGGCCGACCTTCCCGAAGCGGTCAACCAGCGCGTGCTGCGCTCGATGGACTCGCAGGATCGCGAGCGGCTCAACGTGGTGCTCGCGTACGACGCCGATACTGCCGGCGGCCTGATGAATACCGACACCGTGAGCGTCCGTCCGGACGTGACGCTCGAGACCGTGCTGCGCTACCTGCGCATGCGCGGCGAGATTCCCGACAAGACCGACTCGCTGTTCGTCGTGAACAGGCACGACGGTTACCTCGGGACGCTCAACCTCACCCGCCTGCTCACCGAGGACCCGGAACAGACGGTCGGCGAGGTCATGAGCGCGGAGACCGAGGGCATCGCGCCCGACACGCCAGTCAGCCAGGTGGCGAGCCTGTTCCAGGACCGCGACCTGCTGTCCGCCCCGGTCGTCTCGCCCGAGGGACGACTGCTCGGCCGCATCACGGTGGACGACGTCGTGGACGTGATCCGCGACGAGGCCGATCACTCGGTCATGAGCATGGCGGGCCTCGACGAGGACGCCGACATGTTCGCGGGCGTGGTCCCGAGCGCGCGGCGGCGCGGCCTCTGGCTCGGCGTCAATCTCGCCACGGCATTTCTCGCGGCCTGGGTGGTCGGCCTCTTCGAGACCACGATCCAGAACATCGTCGCCCTCGCGGTGCTGATGCCGATAGTCGCCAGCATGGGCGGCGTCGCCGCCACGCAGACGCTGACACTGATCGTCCGCGGCCTTGCACTCGGGCAGGTCGAGCGCACCAACGCCCGCTGGCTGATGACGAAGGAGTTCGCGGTCGCGCTGCTCAATGGGCTGGCCTGGGCGACCGTCGTGGCGATCGTCGCGATGCTCTGGTTTCGCAGCTGGAAGATTTCCGCCGTCATCTTCGCGGCGATGGTCGTGAACCTGGTGGCCGCAGCGCTGGCCGGCGTCGCGGTTCCGCTCGTGCTGAAGCGGTTCGGCGTCGATCCCGCCATGGCCGGCGGCGTGATCGTCACGACGGTGACCGACGTCGTCGGATTCGCCTCGCTGCTCGGCCTCGGGACGCTGGTGCTGATGTAGGCGTCAGGCCAGGTACGCCTCGATCTCCGCGCGACGCGCCATCGCGTCGGCCCGCCCGAGCCGCATCAGTTCGGTCGTGTACTCGGACTCGAACAGCAGGTAACTCGCCAGCAGACCGCCCCGCGCCTCGAGCGCGCCGATCGTGCGCAACAGGGTGCGCAGGCTCCGTGGCATCGCACGGAGATGCCGACGGGCGATCGCCGTCGGGTCATCGCTCGGCTGGATCACGAGCACCTCGATCGGCCGCCGGTCCAGCTGGCTGGCGCCTCCGCCGGTCAGCAGGATCGAATTGATCTGTCGCAGCCGCTCGAGGTCGATCGAGAGTCCATCGGTGAACACCGAATCGAGCACGAATCCGAGCAGGTGCCCGGGACTCGGCGGCACGTTTGCCGCGCCGTCCGCCGCCGACGCCGGCGAATCCGTCCGGGTGCCGACGACCAGCAGGCGGTTCGCTCCGAGGTGCACGGCCGGACTGAGCGGCGCGAGCTGCCGCATCGCTCCGTCGCCGTAGTAATCGCCGTCCACCCGCCCCGCCGGGAAGATGAACGGTATCGCGGCGCTCGCAATGAGCACATCCACGTCGATCCTGCGCCGCACGCCGGCCCGGCGCACGCGCGACCACTCCTTCGTGGCTGCGGCTGCCTCGAAGAAAGCCACCGCACGTCCGGTCGAGTAACTGGTCGTCGCGACCGCGAGCGCCTGGACCCGCCCTGCTTCGACATTTCCGGCGATGCGGTCGAGCGGGATGGCGCGCAGCAGCAGGTCCCGCAGCGGCGACGTGTCGAGCAGCGAGCGTGGGGGCGGCAGCAGCCAGCCGCCGGAAGCGACCGACAGCATCCAGTGCAGGCCCGCGCGCAGCATCGTCGCCGGATCCGCCCGGACCACCTGCTCGACGTGGAATCGGGACCAGACGTCCTCGAGCACCTTCACGGCGGACCCGAAATTCTCCGCGCGAGCGGCGAGCGCGGCGGCGTTCAGCGCCCCGGCCGAAGTGCCCACCAGCACTTCGAACGGGCACGGCGCGTCGGGCGGCAGCCACTGCGCGATCGCACCGAGCACTCCGACCTGGTACGCGCCGCGCGCACCGCCGCCGGCCAGAACCAAAGCCTCGCGGTTCTCGAAGAAGCGATAGTTGGTCCCGGTATCGGAGTCCGCCAAGACGCGCTCCTCGCTGACAGGCTTCGGTCCGCGGACTAGTATGGCACGCTGGAACCGACGCCCCTCGCCACCTGGAGAGCCCCATGCAGATCCTTCGTTCGGCCCGACTCGCGCTCCTGTTCGCCGCCCTCCTCGGCTTCGCCGGTCTCGCGCTTCGCCGACGCGCCGGCAGTCGGCAGCATGGCGCCTGCGTTCAAGCTGCAGGACCAGGCCGGCAAGTGGCACAGCCTGTCCGACTACAAGGGCAAGTGGGTCGTCATCTATTTCTACCCGAAGGACGACACGCCGGGCTGCACGACCCAGGCTTGCGGTTTCCGCGACAACGTCTTCGCCTTCGACAAGGAAGGCGCCGTGATCCTGGGCATCAGCGTGGACAGCGTCGCCGACCACAAGGCGTTCGCGGAAAAGCACGGCCTGCCCTTCACGCTGCTGGCTGACCCGACCAAGGCGGTGACGAAGGAATACGGCGTGCTCAAGACCTACATGGGGGTCATGGAGATGGCGCGCCGCGACACGTACATCATCGACCCGCAGGGCCGCGTCGCGAAGCACTACGAGTCGGTGAACCCGGATGGGCACTCGAAGGTCGTGCTCGAGGACCTGAAGGCGCTGAAGACAATCAAGGGCGACATTCGGGACCGTTTCAAAAAGGGGACTTCCGCTTCCGCCGGAACGGAGACGGCCCCCTTTCTGAAACGGTGAATGTCCCCTATTTCTTCAGCGCCTTGATGCTGCGGTCGAGACCTTCGAGCGTGAGCGGGAACATGCGCTCCGGCAGCAACTGGCGGACGATCCCGATCGATGCGGTGTAGTCCCAGCGATCCTCTGGCTCCGGGTTCAGCCAGGCGTGACGCTGGAAGCGCTGCGTGATCCGCTGCATCCAGGCGGCGCCCGACTCGTCGTTCCAGTGCTCGATGCTGCCGCCCGGCTGCATGATCTCGTAGGGGCTCATGCTCGCGTCGCCGACGAAGATCACCCGGTAGTCCGGCGGATACGTGCGCAGGATCTCGAGCATCGGCGTGCGCTCCGCATGGCGCCTGCGGCTGTCCTTCCACACCGATTCGTAGACGAAATTGTGGAAGTAGAAGTACTCGAGGTGCTTGAACTCGCTGCGCGTGGCGGAGAACAGTTCCTCGCAGACGCGCACGTGGCTCTCCATGGAGCCGCCCACGTCGAGGAACAGCAGCACCTTCACCGCGTTGTGCCGCTCGGGCACGAACTTCAGATCGAGCAGCCCCGCGTTACGCGCCGTCGAATCGATGGTGCCGCCGAGGTCGAATTCGTCCGCGGCGCCCTCGCGTGCGAAGCGGCGCAGCTTGCGCAGCGCGATCTTGATGTTGCGCGTGCCGAGCTCGACGGAGTCGTCGAGGTTGCGGTAATCGCGACGCTCCCAGACCTTGACGGCCCGCTTCTGGCCGCCGGGTCCGCCGATGCGGATGCCTTCCGGGTTGTAGCCGCCATGGCCGAACGGCGAGGTGCCACCGGTGCCGATCCACTTGTTGCCGCCCTCGTGCCGGCCCTTCTGCTCCTTGAGCCGCTCCTCGAGCGTCTGCAGCAGCTTCTCCCAGCCGCCGAGCGCCTCGATCTGCGCCTTCTCCTCCTCGGTGAAGTTGCGCTCGATCAGTTTCTGCAGCCAGTCGGCAGGCAACTCGGCGCCGAGGCCCGCGAACGCCTGCTCGATGCCCTTAAAGTGCGCGGCGAATGCCCGATCGAAGCGATCGAAGTGCTTCTCGTCCTTCACGAGCGCGGTGCGTGCGAGCCAGTAGAAGTCGTCCACGCTGAAGCTCGCGACGCGGGCCTTGAGTGCCTCGAGCAGCGTCAGGTGCTCGGTCAGCGAGACGGGGACGCCGGCTTCGCGCAGCGTGAAGAAGAAGCGCGTCAGCATGAGCGTGCCCAGCTGTGCCCGACCCCGCCGAATCGCTCGCGCGTCGGGAGCGCTTGGCCGGGACGCCGTAAGTCCGTCCATGTGGGCTCCGGGCGCGGCGTCCATGCCGCGACGGCCCGGCCAAGCGCTCCCAACGCGCAGCGATTGGCGGAGCCGGATTGCAGCTGCGCAGCCGA
>CAVTDU010000030.1:0-73140 GCA_963733565.1 uncultured Gammaproteobacteria bacterium | reverse complement strand
TGAAGGCCCTCGTCTATCCCGAGATGCGCGACATCGTCGACGAGCATCGACGCAAGGGTCACGTGCTCGTGCTCGCGAGTTCCGCCGCCCCGTTCCAGGTCGCGGCCGCGGCGCGCGATCTCGGCATCGACCACGTGCTCTGCACGAGACTCGAGGCCCACGAGGGCGTGCTCACCGGCAAGTCGAAGGGCCCGATCCTCTGGGGCAGGGCAAAGGCGGATGCGGTCCGCGAATTCTGCCAGCGCAAGGGCATCGGCCTTGCCCGGAGCTATTTCTACGCGGACGGTGACGAAGACGTCGCGCTGATGCGCCTGGTGGGCAACCCGCGTCCGACGAATCCGCGCGAGTTCCTCGAGCGCGAGTCGGAATCGCGGGGCTGGCCGATCCAGCGGTTCACCAGCCGTGGCCGACCGTCGGCCGACGCCTATCTGCGCAGCTCGCTCGCGACTGCAAGCGCGGTTCCGGTGTTCCTGGGCGCGGCGGTGATGCGCGCGCTGACCGGCGACAAGCGCGAGGCCGCGAACTTCCTCACCTCGACGCTCACCGAGATCTCGCTCGCTCTCGGCAAGGTCAAGCTCAACGTGATCGGCGAGGCGAACCTCTGGGCGGCGCGCCCGGCGGTGTTCATCTGGAACCATCGCAGCATCTTCGATTCGCAGATCGTCGGGCGGCTCGTGCAGCGCGACTTCGGCGCGGTCGCGAAGAAGGAGCTGCAAAGCGTGCCGTTGTTTGCCGCGGCGAGCCGTTTCATGCACATCGCGTTCATCGAGCGTGACAATACGGCCGCGGCGGTCGCGGCCCTCGAGCCGGCGACCAGGCTGCTGCGCGAGGGCATCTCGATCCTGGTCGCGCCAGAGGGGACGCGCGTCGAGGGCGTGGGGGTCGGCGACTTCAAGAAAGGCGCCTTCCGCATGGCCATGGCGGCCGGGGTGCCGATCGTGCCCATCGTGATACGCAACGTCGAGGACATCGGCTCGCGCACGTCCGGCACGATGCGCCCCGGCACCGTGGATGTCGCCGTGCTGCAGCCGATCGACGTGAGTCGCTGGACGAAGCGCGACCTCGAGCCGGCGCATCGAGGCCGTGCGGGCCCTCTTCGTCAGGGCGCTCGAGGACTGGCCGCGGAACGTGGTTGCCGCGCAGCAATCCGAGGCGCTGAAATGAAGCAACGGCGAACTGGCACTTCCGGGGCTGCCAGGACGCGAACCTGTTCGGGCAGGCGTGGCTGCCGGAGCAGGCTGCCCGCGCGATCGTCGTCATTTCCCACGGGCTTGGTGAGCACGGTGGACGCTACGCAGGGCTCGCCTCCCGGCTGGTCGACAAGGGTTATGCCGTGTACGCGATCGATCATCGGGGCCACGGCCGGTCGAGCGGACGGCGCGCCAACATCGAGCGGTTCGACTACCTGGTCGCGGACCTTGGCGCCTTCGTCGGGCGGGCGAAGCGCGAGCATCCGGATTCTTCCGTGGTGCTGCTCGGTCACAGCATGGGCGGCGCCGTTGCGCTGGCCTGTGCACTGAAGCACCAGGACGTCCTGCGTGCACTGGTGCTTTCCGCGCCGGCGCTCGCCGCGGGCGAGGCGCTGCCCGCCTTCAAGCTGTGGATGGTGAAGCTGCTGTCGAGCGTGTCGCCGAATACCGGGGCGCTGAAGTTGCCGCCCGCCGCCGTGAGTCGCGACCCGGCAGTCGTGCGGTCCTACGAGTCGGACCCGCTGGTGTTCCACGGCGCTGTTCCGGCCCGCACTCTCGCCGAGTTGCTGCAGGCAATGCAGCGTCTGCAGCAGACGGCACACGAGCTGCGGATCCCCGTGCTCGTCCAGCACGGCACCGCCGATTCGCTGGTGCCGCTCGCGGCCGTGTACCCCGTTTACCAGCGGCTGGGCGTCGCCGAGAGCCGGTCGCTGCAGGTCTACGAGGGGCTGTACCACGAGGTGTACAACGAGCCTGAGCGTGACCGCGTGATCGGCGAACTCGAGGCCTGGCTCGCGGGCTAGCGACTGCCGCGGCCGCCTGCCGTGGCGAGCGTTTGCTCGACGCGTCGCACGGCGATTCGGTGCACGATGCTCAAGCGACGAAGCAGGGACTGGATGTGTGCCGCAAAATCGCGGCGCCGCACGTCGGTGCCCTCGACCGTCGACCACAGCCCGCGACTGCGGGCGAGCTCGATGCCAGCACGGAACAGGTGGCGTGAGACCGCCTCGGGGCTTCGCAGCCGTCCCTGCAGGAGTTGCTGGTTGCCGAGACCCATGCACCGGTCCAGGAACTCGCCCTGCTCGAGCGATCCGGTGCCTTCAACCGACGTCAGTAGCTCGGCCGTGACGGAATATGCCTCGAAGAAGGAGCGCAGCATCATGTCCGAACAGAGCATCGGCGCCGCTCCGAGCAGCGATGCGACCCCGTCCGGGCCCGATGCCAGCTGCTCGCGCCATTGCGGCGCAAGCGTGTCGGCCTCCGACTCGACGCCCGCCACGAACTGCGCCCGGTCACGGAAGAAAAAGTCGAACTTGAGCAGGTCACGAATCCCGAGCGCCTCCGCTTCGAACGCGCCGACGCGGTCCGCCGATGCGTGCTCCGCCGCGCCGAGCAGCGCGAGTTCTGCGATGGCGCTCGCCAGGAAATAATGAACGATCGTGTTGCGGTAGTAAGCGGCAGCAAGATGCTGCTCCGGCGCGATGCCGAACACGGCCTGCTTTCCGGCCGCGTGGGATCGTGCGACGCCCTGGGCGATCAGGCCCTCGAGCACGCGGATGACGGCTTCATCCGAGTCCAGAGCGGCCGTGGCCGCCATGGGCAGGCGCCGCTGCCGGGCAAACGCCAGGTAGCCGGGCATCGCTGCATGGATCTGCGGCAGCGTGAGCGCACGTCCGCGTGCGCCGAGCAGCGTGAGCGTCACGAGCGCGCTGCCGGTGATCGGGATTGAGTCGTTGATTCGGCACGACACTTCGAAGGCGAGCTTCTGCAGCGCGAGCTTGCGGCCTTCCGGACCGGCCGCCGTCGCGTCCTCGGGGCCCGCGAGGATCGTGCGCGCCGAGATGGGCTCGCCGAAGCGCACGTAGACGGTGCCGAACCGCCCGCGCTGCGCGCGCACGAATCGCACCAGCCAGCCGAGCGATTCGGCCGTCTTCGCCGCGCCGCGCGCTTCGCCGGCATACTCCGTGACTTCCTGCAGCTGGTCGTAGCTGACGGAGACCGGCACGAACTGCAGGTCCTCGATCCGACCGTCGCGGAAGGCGTCGGCGATGTAGGCCAGCAATCCGAGGCGCGGCGGGCCGAGCTTGCCGGTGCGCGAGCGCGTGCCTTCGATGAACCACTGCAGAGGCCGCCGCTGCGAGACGAGGTGGGCGAGGTAGTGACGAAGCGTGCAGCGGTAGACTGGATCGTCGCCGCCGCGCCGGATGAACACCATGTTCGCCCGCCGCCACAGTGATCCGAGCGGCCAGAACGACATGTTGATGCCGCCGAATACGGTCAGAGGCGGCAGGCCGTGATCGTGGAAGCCGACCGTCAGCGCGCCGCCGTCGAGGTAGGACTTGTGGCTCGACAGCACGACGGCCGGCGATGCCTGCAGCAGTTCGCGGATGCGTGACGCCTGCACCGGATCGTAGTCGATGCGGCCGTAGCCCGAGCCGAGCAGCGCGCGACCGGCACGCACCAGCCAGGAGTAGACGAGGTCGCTGTGACCGCTGCGAAGCTCGTGGAGGTAGCGACGCGCCCTTGCGACGACAGTCGCCTCGTCACGTCCGCTCTCGCGCGCCACCTTCGCAAGGGCCGCAAGGAACTCCGGCGTTTCCGCCAGGTCCTCGATGCCGTCGCTCGCAGGGTTCGCGCGCTGTGTGGCGTTCACTTCTCGTCGCGGCCGGCGGACAGCAGCGTCCGGGTCTCGGTCTCGACTTTACGGGCTCCTTCGTCCAGCAGGTAGTCCCGGAACGCGGCGGCGGCCGGCGGCAGCCACCGCTCGGAGTGATGCACGACGTACCAGGTCCGCACGATCGGCGTGTGGTCCACGTCGAGCCTGACCAGCGCGCCGGTCCGAAGCTCGAGGAACAGCGTGTGGGCCGAGGTGAGGCTGATGCCGAGCTGGCTCATCACGGCGTGCTTGGCCATCTCGTTGCCACTCACCGGGACGCGCTCGCGCGGGGTGATCCTGTGCATCGCGAGGAAGTTGTCGAGCATCGCGCGCGTGCCCGAGCCTGGTTCGCGCTGCACGATGCTCTCGTGCCGCAGTTCGATCGGGGCAATGCCGCGCTCGGCGGCGAGCGGGTGCTCCGGCCAGGCGATGATCACGTGCGGATTGCTCGCAAAGGGCTCGCGCGTCAGCGGATCGCCGGCCGCGACGGCTCCGTCCGGCGCGGACTCCGGGCCGCGCCCCATCAGCGCCAGGTCGACGTCGCCGTCGAGCACGCGGCGCGTGAGTTCCGCGCGGGTCGAGACCACCATGTGCACCGCGATGCCCGGCGCGAGGCGCCGGAATTCCGCGAGCAGCGGCGGCAGGATGTGGGTTCCGGTCGCGAGGATGCCGAGGTGCAGCGTGCCGTCGTCACGCTTGCGCAGCGCGTCCATTTCCTTGGCGAGTGCTGCGAGCCTGGTGTGGACGTCGTTCGCCGCCGCCAGCGCCCGGTCGCCGGCGGCCGTGAGCCTGAGCCGGCGCCCGATCCGATCGAAGGCCGGCACCCCCAGCGTCTTTTCAAGCTGTTGAATCTGCTGGGTAATTGCGGGCCCGGTCATGAACAGGCGCTGCGCAGCGCGCGCCATCGATCCGGTGTCCACCACGGCCTTCAGGACTTCGAGCTGGCGCAGGCTCAAATGTCTCGGATCCATAAGTAAAGCTTACCAGACAGGCAAGAAAACCTAAGTGTGAATTATCGATATGCAGGACTAGAGTTGACACATTCAGGCCGCTCTTGCCGCGGCCAGGAGGCGGCTCGATGTCACAGACGGTCAAGTTCCCCGGCGCCAGCCAGGACCAGCGCACGACAGGTAACACCTCCGCCCGCTACAAGGCTGGGGTCCTCAAGTACAAGGAGATGGGCTACTGGGTCCCGGGCTACGCGCCCAAGGACACAGATGTCATCGCTGTCTTCCGCATCACGCCGCAGGACGGCGTGGAGCCGGACGAGGCCGCGGCCGCCGTCGCAGGAGAGTCCTCGACCGCGACCTGGACGGTGGTGTGGACGGACCGGCTCACCGCGGCCGAGCACTACCGCGCCAAGGCCTACGAGGTCACGCCCGTCCCGGGCTCGCCCGGACAGTGGTTCGCCTACATTGCCTACGACCTGGACCTGTTCGAGGAAGGCTCGATCGCCAACCTCACCGCGTCGATCATCGGCAACGTGTTCGGCTTCAAGCCGCTGAAGGCGCTGCGCCTCGAGGACATGCGCTTCCCGGTCGCCTACGTGAAGACCTTCAAGGGACCGCCGACCGGCATCGTCGTGGAGCGCGAGCGCCTCGACAAGTACGGCCGCCCGCTGCTCGGCGCCACGATCAAGCCCAAGCTCGGCCTGTCGGGCAAGAACTACGGCCGCGTGGTGTACGAGGCTCTCGCGGGCGGCCTCGACTTCACCAAGGACGACGAGAACATCAACTCGCAGCCGTTCATGCACTGGCGCGACCGCTTCGGGTTCTGCATGGAGGCCGTGCAGCGCGCGCAGGCGATGAGCGGCGAGGTGAAGGGCCACTACCTCAACATCACCGCCGGCACCATGGAGGAGATGTACCGGCGCGGCGAGTTCGCCAAGCAGCTCGGCTCGTGCATCGTCATGATCGACCTCGTGATCGGCTGGACGGCGATCCAGTCGATCTCCGAGTGGGCGCGCCAGAACGACATGGTGCTGCACCTGCACCGCGCCGGGCACGGCACCTACACGCGGCAGAAGACCCACGGCATCTCCTTCCGGGTGATCGCCAAGTGGCTGCGGCTCGCGGGCGTCGACCACGTGCACGCCGGCACGGCCGTGGGCAAGCTCGAGGGTGACCCGCTCACCGTGCAGGGCTTCTACAACATCCTGCGCGATCCCCTGACCGTGAAGGACCTGCCGCGCGGCATCTTCTTCGACCAGGACTGGGCGGGACTGCGCAAGGTGATGCCGGTGGCATCGGGCGGCATCCACGCCGGCCAGATGCACCAGTTGCTCGATCTGTTCGGCGACGACGTGGTGCTGCAGTTCGGTGGCGGCACGATCGGTCACCCGATGGGCATCCAGGCGGGCGCCCAGGCGAACCGCGTCGCGCTCGAGACCATGGTGCTCGCGCGCAACGAGGGCCGCGACATCGCAAACGAGGGTCCGCAGATCCTCGCGACGGCGGCGAAGAGCTGCCGGCCGCTGGAGGCCGCGCTCACCACCTGGAAGGACGTCACGTTCAACTACGCCTCGACCGACACGTCGGACTTCGTGCCGACCCTGAGCGTCGCCTGAGGAGCCCGACATGCGCATCACACAAGGTACGTTCTCGTTCCTGCCCGACCTGACCGACGAGCAGATCGCGCAAGCAGGTCGACTACGCCCTGCAGCAGGGCTGGGCGGTCTCGATCGAGTTCACCGACGACCCGCATCCGCGCAACGTCTACTGGGAGATGTGGGGCCTGCCGATGTTCGACCTGAAGGACGCCGCCGGCGTCGCTCGCGGAGACTCCGCGAGTGCCGCAAGGCACACGGGACGACTACATCAAGGTCAACGCGTTCGACTCGACGCGCAGCTTCGAGACCATGCGCCTGTCGTTCATCGTGCATCGTCCGCAGCAGGAGGCGCGCTACAGGCTGCGTCGCGAGGAGAGCGCGAACGGCTCGTCCGCTACACGCTCGAGCGTGCCTGAGCCGCCGGCATGAGTCGACCGTCCTCGACCTGAAGGCGCTGCTCGCCGAGTCCGGCGTCGGCGAGGTGCTCGACGAGCTCGATCGCGAGCTCGTCGGCCTCGCGCCGGTCAAGACCTGCGCTCCGCGAGATCGCCTCGCTGCTGGTGGTGGACAAGGCGCGTGCGGCGCTCGGCGTCGCGGTCGCGAAGCCCTCGCTGCACATGTGCTTCACGGGCAACCCGGGCACCGGCAAGACGACGGTCGCGATGCGCATGGCGACGATCCTGCACCGGCTCGGTCACGTGCGTAAGGGTCACCTGGTCGCCGTCACGCGCGACGACCTCGTGGGCCAGTACATCGGCCACACGGCGCCCAAGACCAAGGAAGTGCTGAAGCGATCGCCATGGGCGGCGTGCTGTTCATCGACGAGGCGTACTACCTGTACCGCCCCGAGAACGAGCGCGACTACGGCCAGGAAGCGATCGAGATCCTGATGCAGGTGATGGAGAACCAGCGCGACGATCTCGTCGTGATCTTCGCCGGCTACAAGGGCGGATGGACACGTTCTTCCAGAGCAATCCCGGGTCTCGGCTCGCGGGTCGCCCACCACATCGACTTCCCGGACTACACGTGTCGAGGAGCTCGAGGCGATCGCGACATCGATGGTCGCAGCGCTCGGCCTCAGGCCTGTCCGGGCCCGCGCGGAGGCGCTCGGCGAGTACCTGCGCCTGCGGCGCGAGCAGCCCAATTTCGCGAACGCACGCTCCCTCAGGAACGCGCTCGATCGCGTCGCGCCTGCGCCAGGCGCGCCGCCTGCTCGAGGTGGGCAGGTGGACGCGGCGATGCTCACGACGACTCGAGGCCGACGACATCCGCGCCAGCCGCGTATTCGACGCCGCGCGCACGCCGGCGCGCCAACGAGGAGGCCCCATGCTGAACCCCGGCTACACGACGATCTCGAAATTCCTGATCCAGCAGGTGCCGGAAGGCCCGCACGGACGCGAACTCGCCGCGCTGCTGGTGGACGTCGCCGCGGTCGTCAAGGCGATCTCCGCCGCGGTGGGCAAGGGACCGCTCGTGGGCCTCGCCGGTCTCGCCGGCACGGAGAACACGCAGGGCGAGCAGCAGAAGAAGCTCGACGTCCTCGCCGACGACCTGTTCGCGCGCGGCGTGGAGTGGAGCGAGCTGGTCGGCGCGCTCGCGTCGGAGGAGCGCGAGGACGTGCACTTCGTCGAAGGCAACGGCCGGCTCGCGCTCGTGTACGACCCGCTCGACGGCTCGGCGAACCTCGACGTCAACCTGCCCGTGGGCTCGATCTTCTCGGTGCTCGCGCTGCCCGAGACGGGGCGCGGGACATCGGTCGTGCTGCAGCCCGGCACGCGCCAGCTCGCGGCCGGATATGCGATCTACGGCCCATCGACCCAGGTCGTGATCACCGTCGGCCGCGGCACGCACGGCTTCACGCTGGACCGCGAGATCGGCAACTTCGTGCTCACGCACCCCGACATCCGCGTGCCCGACGAAGGCTCGGACTACCTGATCAACGCCTCGAACCGGCGCTTCTGGGAGCCGCCGGTCGCGCGCTACGTGGACGAGTGCAAGGCGGGCAAGGAAGGGCCGCGCGGGCGCGACTTCAATACGCGCTGGGTGGCCTCGATGGTGGCCGACGTGCACCGCATCCTGCTGCGCGGAGGCATCTACATGTATCCGCGCGACCAGAAGCCGGAGAACCGCGAAGGCCGGCTGCGCCTGCTCTACGAGGCGAACCCGATGGCGATGATCGTCGAGCAGGCAGGCGGCGCCGCCTCCACCGGTCGCGGCCGCATCCTGGAGACCGTGCCGGAGCGAATCCACCAGCGCGTGCCGGTGATACTGGGTTCGCGCGCCGAGGTGGCGCGCATCGAGCGGTATCACGCCGAATTCGACAAGGGCGATGACAAGCCGTACAGCTCGCCGCTCTTCGGTGAGCGTTCGCTTTTCCGCAGCGGCTGACCGGTACACCACGGAGCACAGACATGTCGGCGAGACATCCCATCATCGCGGTGACCGGCTCATCGGGCGCGGGCACCACCACCGTCAAGACGACCTTCGAGTGGATCTTCCGTCGCGAGATGATCGACGCGGCGATCGTCGAAGGCGATGCGTTCCACCGTTACGACCGGGTCGCGATGCGCGAGAAGATGAAGGAGGCCGAGGAGGGCGGGAACAGGAATTTCAGCCACTTCGGTCCCGGCTCGAACCTCTTCGGCGAGCTCGAGGAGCTCTTCAGGAGCTATTCGCTGAGCGGGCGGGGCCGTTCCCGCACCTACGTCCATGACGCCGAGGAGGCCGCCAGGTGCGGCTGCGAGCCCGGCACCTTCACGCCGTGGACCGAAATCGGCGAAGGCTCGGACCTGCTCTTCTACGAGGGCCTGCATGGCGCCGTGAAGACGGAGGAGCACGACGTCGCGAAGTACGTGGACCTGCTCGTGGGGGTGGCCCCCAGCATCAACCTCGAGTGGATCCAGAAGCTCCACCGCGACCGCAGCCGGCGCGGCTATTCGACCGAGGCCGTGGTCGACACGATCCTGCGCCGCATGCCCGACTACGTGAACTACATCGCCCCGCAGTTCTCCCGCACGCACATCAACTTCCAGCGCGTGCCGACGGTGGACACGTCGAACCCGTTCATCGCCAAGGACATCCCGACCGCGGACGAGAGCTTCCTGATCATCCGCTTCGCGAACCCGAAGGGCATCGACTTTCCCTACCTGCTGTCGATGATCCACGATTCGTTCATGTCGCGGCCGAACACGCTGGTGGTGCCGGGCGGCAAGCTGCCGCTCGCGATGCAGATCATCCTCACGCCGCTGATCCTGCGGATGATCGATACCAAGAAGCGGGCGTACTGACCGCCACGGTCGACGCGCGCCCGGCGTCGGTCCCGCCAGGATCCGGGGGCAGGCGGGTTCCGGTGATACCCTGCGGTCTGGGCGGGGTTGCGGCGTGGCTCGCCTCGTCTCAATGTGGTGTGCCGTGCCGCCGGATGTCGCTCTGCAAGATGACCGCGAACGAAAACATGACACCTGCCGCGTCCACGGCCGAACCAGCAGGCGCCGACTGCCATGCGTTCGACGCGAAAGCGGCGGTGGCGCGGTTCGGAGTCGACCCGGCCCACGGGTTGTCCGCGGGCGAGGCGGGCGCGCGCCTGCAGCGTTACGGGGAGAACCGCCTGGCCGAGAAGCCGCCTCGTTCCAGGTGGCTGGCGTTCGCGGACCAGTTCAGGAGTGTCCTGATCGTCGTGCTGATCGCGGCGGCAGTGCTGGCCGGCGCCATAGGCGATGTCAAGGATGCGGTGGTGATCCTGGCGGTGGTGCTGTTCAACTCCGTGCTCGGCTTCTGGCAGGAATACCGGGCCGAAGCGACGCTCGCCGCGCTGAAGAAGATGCTTGCGCCGGTGGCGCGCGTGCGCCGCGACAGCCGCGTGGAGGAGATCGGCGCCGCGCAACTGGTGCCGGGCGACCTGGTGCTGCTCGAAGCCGGCGACCGTGTGCCCGCCGATGGACGCGTGCTCGCGGCCCACAACGCCGAGGTCGCCGAGGCGGCCCTCACCGGCGAGTCGCACGCGGTGTCCAAGGTCGCCGAGGCAGTCGTCGCGGTGGATTCGCCGCTCGGCGAGCGCCGCAACATGGTCTTCATGAACACGGTGGTCACGCGCGGAAGGATCGAAGCGCTGGTCACGGCCACGGGCATGGCCACGGAAATGGGGCGCATGGCCGGACTGCTCGACGAGGCGGAACCGGGGTCCACGCCACTGCAGAGCCAGCTCGATGCGCTCGGCAAGCGTCTTGCGTGGATCGCGGGCACGTTCATCGGCGCGATCTTCCTGCTGGGCCTTGCGCGCGCAGAGCCCCTGGTCGAGATCCTGCTCACCTCCATCGCGCTCGCGGTCGCGGCGATCCCCGAGGGACTGCCGGCGGTCGTTACCGTCACGCTGGCGCTGGGCATGCGTCGCATGGCGCGCAATCGCGCGATCGTGAAGAAGCTCGCGGCCGTCGAGACCCTCGGCTGCACCACGGTGATCTGCTCGGACAAGACCGGCACGCTCACGCTCAACCAGATGACGGCGCGCGCCGTGTACTGCCGGGGACAGCGGCTTGCGGTGTCGGGCGAGGGCTATGCCGCCAGCGGTACGATCACGCCCGAAGACGGCGACGCGCGTGTCGATCTCGAACCGCTGCTGCGAGCTGCTGCGCTCGCCAACGACGGCCGCATCCGTGACGACCAGCTGATCGGCGACCCCACTGAAGGCGCTCTGCTCGCGCTTGCCGCCAAGGGTGGGTTCGAGCCTGAGGCGCTGGCCGGGCGGACCCCGCGCATCGCCGAGATTCCGTTCGACTCGGCGCAGCAGGTTCATGGCGACCTTCCACCACGACGGCGAGTTCGTGCGGCTCTGCGTCAAGGGTGCGCCGGACGTGCTCCTCGAGCTATCGACTGGCTGGCTCGGCGCGGAGGGGACGCAGGCGCTCGATTCGACGGCGCGGGCACGCTTCCAGGCCGAGAACGAGGCCATGGCCGGGCGCGCGCTGCGCGTGCTGGCCGTCGCCGTCAAGGACATTCCCGCGTCGTCTTTCGATCCCGCCGGCGACCTGATGCCGTGGGTGCGCGACCTTACGCTGGCCGGCCTGGTCGGCATCATCGATCCGCCGCGCCCGGAGGCGCGCGAGGCCATCCGCCGGTGCCGGCAGGCAGGCATCCGCGTGAAGATGATCACAGGCGATCACCCGCTTACCGCCGCCGCCATCGCGCGCGAACTGGGGCTGGAGGGAGAAACCCTGACCGGCACCGAAATCGACGCGCTTCCGGCCGACGAGTTGAGCGCGAGAATCGAACGTCTCGAGGTGTTCGCCCGCGTCGCACCGGAGCAGAAAGTGAGGATCGTCCAGATCCTGAGGGGCCGCGGCCACGTGGTGGCGATGACCGGCGACGGCGTAAACGACGCTCCAGCACTCAAGCAAGCCGACATTGGCGTGGCCATGGGTCGTCACCGGCACCGAGGTGGCCAGGGAGGCTGCGACCCTGATACTCACCGACGACAATTTTGCAACCATCGTGCGCGCGGTCAGGGAAGGCCGCGCCATCTACGAGAACATCGTCAGGTTCCTGAGGTTCCAGCTTTCCACCAACATGGGCGCGATCCAGGCTGTCCTCGGAGCGAGCCTGCTCGGCTGGCCCGCCCCGTTCACGGCGATCCAGATCCTCTGGATCAACATCATCATGGACGGACCGCCCGCCATGAGCCTCGGCGTGGAGCCGCCCGGCCCCGGAGTCATGCTCGATCCCCCGCGTGCGCGAAGCCAGCGCATCCTCACCTGGCCCCGCTTCGCCCGGCTGTTCGTCTACGGCCTGACCATGGCAGTGGGCACGCTGGCGCTCTTCCGCTACGCCCGGCCGCAGGGTGAGGTCTATGCGGCGACGCTGGCCTTCACGACCTTCGTCCTGTTCCAGTTCTTCAACGTCTTCAACGCGCGTGCCGAGCGCGACTCTGCATTCAACCGCACCTTCTTCCGCAACCGCTGGCTGTGGCTGTCGCTGGGCGCAGTGCTTGGATTGCAGGCGCTCGTCGTGCACTGGCAGCCAGCCCAGGCGATCTTCCGCACCACCGACTTGCGCCCGGCCGATTGGGCGCGGGCCGCCTTCGTCGCTTCCGGCGTGCTGCTGCTCGACGAAGGGCGCAAGCTCGCGCTGAGACTGTGGCGAATGCTGCACGCGTCGCACTAGACTGAGCGGCGGACGCAGTCCCCAGGAGCGCAGATGTCGCCGATCCAGCCTGGAATCCTCGATCCCGTGCCCGCGCTCGCGCGCTACCTCGTGTTCGACCTCGAGCCCGAGGCCGGCCCTGGGCCGTCCCTGCGCCGACTGGCCCGGTCGGTCGACCCGTGCGCGACGGTCGTCGGCATCGGTCGCTCGACTGCACTCGCCCTCGGCCGCGACGTGCCGGGGCTGCGCGATTTTCCGGCTGCCACGGGCCGCGGCATCGAGATGCCGGCGACTCACGGAGCGCTCTGGTGCTGCCTGCGCGGCGACGATCGCGGCGAACTCGTCCATCGCACGCGGGCGCTCGAGACCGTGCTTGCGCCGGCGTACCGGCTCAACGCCGTGCTCGACGCCTTCAGGCACGGCGAAGGCCGTGACCTCACGGGCTACGAGGACGGTTCCGAGAATCCGACGGGTGCCAATGCGGTGGCTGCGGCAGCCGTGCAGGGCGGAGGCGTCGGGTTCGAAGGCGGCAGCTTCGTCGCGGTCCAGCAGTGGATCCACGATTTCGGCCGCTTCGACGCGATGAGTCGCGACGAGCAGGATGCGAGCATCGGTCGCCGTCGCGACGACAACGAGGAACTCGACGACGCCCCGCCGTCCGCGCACGTCAAGCGCACCGCGCAGGAGAGCTTTGATCCGGAGGCCTTCGTGCTGCGTCGCTCGATGCCGTGGGCCGAGGGCGCGCGCGCCGGCCTGGTGTTCGTTGCGTTCGGCCGTTCGTTCGACGCGTTCGAGGCGCAGCTCAACCGGATGATGGGGCTCGAGGACGGTGTGACCGATGCACTGTTCCGCTTCACGCGGCCGGTGACGGGAGCGTACTACTGGTGCCCGCCGGTGAAGGGCTCGCGACTCGACCTGAGGGCGCTCGGCCTCGACTGAGCGCAGCGCGCCGGGCTCAGCCGAATACGGACTTGAGCACGGGGCCCATCCTGCGCATGCCGGCGACCGCGACGGCCGAGGCCATGCCGCCCATCATCGCGCCGCTCACCCCGCAGGACATCACGTCCTGTCCGGTGAGCCAGAGGCCCGGCACGCGCGTGCGTGGCCTGAGCCAGCCCTGGCGCAGCCGCTCGGGATCGTGGTCCAGGCCGTAGAGTTCGCCGCGGCCATAGCCGCAGAACCACTGCATCGAAAGCGGCGTCGAGATTTCCCAGTAGTCGATGCGGCCGCGCAGCTGCGGCATCCTGTCGTAGAGATGCTCCAGCAGGCGTTCGCCGTACGATTGCTTGAGCGCCTCGTAGTCGTCCCCGCGCTTGCCCCACGTCGTGTCCGCCCATGGCGCGAAGATCTCGTAGGGTGCCGGCGCCACGATCTCGATCGTCGAGCGTCCCGGGTGACGCCGCTCGAAGTCCGGGTCCTTGGCCGACGGAAACGAGATGTACACGGCAGGGAAGGGGCCGTGCGGATCCGCGAGGAAGCGGTCGAGCGCCGCGTCGTAGTCGTTTCCGGGATAGATCCAGAAGTTCGTCTTCGGCAGCCCGAGTTCCGCGGCCGTGCCCTTGAGCCCGATGTAGACGCCGAGGTGGCCGATGCTCGGCTTGACGGTCGTGAGCAGCCGGTCGTAGCCGTGCAGGCGGCGCGCCTTCTCCGGCAGCAGGTGCGCGAAGGTGTTCATCGCGCCGGCGTCCGAGATCACGCAGTCCGACAGCACCTCGCTGCCGTCCGCCATCCGTACGCCGCACACGGTGCGCACGCGGCCGGGACGCAACAGTATTTCCTCGACGCGTGCGTAGGTGAAGACCTCGCCGCCCGCGGCGCGGATGCGCGGCAGGATGGTCTCGGCGATGCGCGATGCGCCGCCGACCGGATAGAAGCCGCCGTGCAGGTAGTGCTTCGCCACCAGCGCCTGGATCACGAATGCGGAGCGCTTCGGCGGCAGGCCGAGGTCGCCCCACTGGCCGGTGAGCACCGCGATCAGTTCGGGGTCCTGCGTGATCTCCGGAGAGAACGTCCCAGGTCGTGCGACCGAAGCTGCCCGGCAGCCTGCTGCGGAGAATCGGTCCCGCGATCGCCGCGGCCCAGGGCGGCAGCGTGCGGTCGAGCGAAAAGGTGCGCATGCCGCGCGACACTTCGCTGAGCAGTTCGAGGTAGCGGTCGATCGCCGCGGCCTCGCGCGGAAAATGTCCGACCAGGTTCTCGCGGAACGCCTCCTTGCCGGCCACGGCGTCATAGACACGGTCGCCGATGAAGAACCGGTCGTAGTGCGCGTCCATCGGCGCCCACTCGAGCTTGTCCTGGCTGAGGAAATCCATCATGCGGCGCACGGTCGTCTTCGTGCCCATGTCGCCGAGGTAGTGAACGCCGACGTCCCACTCGTAGCCATTGCGCTCGTAGCTGTGCGTCGCACCACCCGCCGTGTAGTGCTGCTCGAGAACGGCGACTTTCCAGCCGAGTTCGGAGAGCAGCGAGGCGGTGGTGAGTCCGCCGATTCCCGAGCCGATGACCAGCGCGTCGTACGGGCCGTTCAGCCGGGTCGGGCGGTAGCGTTTTCCGATACGGAGGGTGCTGGGCTGGAGGTTGCGCACCTCAGAAGCTTAACCCAAGCGTGAAGCGGAGCGTGCGCGGCTCGACGGGGTGGAAATGGAAATCCTCGACGGGCGCGGGCTCGCCGGGCAGCTGCGACTCGTAGAAATAGGTGATGTCGTTGTCGTCCGCGTCGAAGAGATTGAACACCGTGAGCGTCGCGCGCAGCGTGTTCGTAAAGCGGTACCCGACTTCTGCGTTGACGATCATCGTCGAGTCCGACCTGGCGCTGCCGTCCTCGATCAGCGGCGCGGCGCCGAAATAGCGCAGGCGCGCGCCACCGTGCCAGCCGAGGTCGCGTGTGACCGCGAGGCCGACCGCGACGACAGTCTCCAGGGCGCCCGGTATGTAGTCTCCGGCAGGGTCCGGGTCGGTAAAACGCGCGTGCGACCAGGAGTAGTCCGCGTCCACGATCACCCAGTCGAGCGGCGTCCAGAACGCGCCCAGCTCGACGCCATAGCGTCGGGTTCCCCGGCTCGGCTCCGTGATGCCGCCGTCGCCGACGAAGAGCAACTCGGAATCGATGTCGAGGTTCCAGAGCGCGGCGGTCAGCTGGAAATCCTGGAACCAGGCGGTTCGCACGCCGATCTCGGTGCCGTTGGCGGGAACGATCGGGTTCACCGTGTCCACGGGCGTTACGCCGTCGTTCGGGTCCACCTCGATCGTCGTGCCACGCGCGTCGTTGGAGTGGAAGCCGCGCCCGGCGTTCAGGAACACCTCGGTCTCGGCCCAGGGGCCGAGCACGACCGTGAGCTTCGGGCCCCACAGCGAATCGGACTCGTTGCCGGAATTGGCCTGGAGGTTGCTGTCGACCTTGAAGTCGAGGTAGTCGTAGCGCAGCCCGGCCGTGCTTCGCAGCCAGCCGTTCCACTGCTGCTCGTACGCGAGGAATCCGGCGTATCCGGTCTGGCGGACGTCGTCCTTGCGGATCGTGTCGAACCGTTCCCGCTGCTCGGTACGGTACAGCGCGACGGGGTGAATGTCGTCCTGGCGCACTTCGGCTCCGGCCAGCACCCGCCCTGCGATGGAGCCGAGCGGCAGCGGCGCGTCGTAGACGAACCGGCCGCCGTAAATGCGCCGGTCGTCGTACTGCTCGAACTGGTCGCCCCGCTCCTGGTCGAGCGCGTAGGTGAAGTTCGAGATGAGATCCAGGTAGTAGTCGATGCCGTACGCGAGCGCGGTCCACCCGCGGTCGTCGTTGCGCGACCACGCGTTGAGCGACAGGCTGTAGCGATGCGATTCGCCGCCGGTGGTCGCGTCCACGTAGCCGAATCGTGGAATCTCTCCGGAGTCGACCGCCCGCTGCGGAATCTGGTCCGTGCTGTTCCAGCTGCCGTCGTAACCCATGCCGGTGACCGAGTACCCGAACCGATCGTCGCCCCTGGTGAACTTGACGACGCCCGAGGTCTTCTGGAAATCCTGCGGGAGCGTCCAGGGCCCGTCGCCCGAGGACCAGTCGAGGCCGAGCAGCAGCCGTCCCCCTGCCACTTCGGGCGAAGCCGCGCCAAGCACCCGATAGTACGCGTCCTGGCCGATCGTCAGGTCGAGTCGCGGCGCGGCGACCTCGTCGACGTAGTGGATGCGTGCTGCCCCGGCCGCGGAAAAATTGCCCTCCTCGGCGTAGTAGGTGCCCTTGCGGTACTGCATGAACTCGACCAGTTCATGGATCAGGAAATTGATGTCCGAGTATCCCTGACCGTGCGCGTGGGTCGGCATGTTGACCGGCAGGCCGTCCACGTAGGTCGCGAAGTCCGTGCCGTGGTCGAGGTTGAAGCCGCGCAGGAAGTACTGGTTGGCCTTGCCGTCGCCGCTGTGCTGCGTGACGACGAGCCCCGGCACGGCCTCGAGCACCTCACCTGGACGGAGGATCGGCCGCTCCGCAAGCTGGATGGCGGGCACGATGCCCTCGCTCGCCGCCTGCGACTCGCCAACGAGACCGGCTCGTCGTGCAGTGACGACGATCTCCTCGAGTGGGGCGCCGGTCGGAATGCCGGCAGACTGCGCGAGGGAGGGAAGCGCCAGCAACGCGATGCAGACCGGGCGCAGCGCTGCGCAATTGCGCAGATCGGATCCGTTGACCATGATGATCCTCCCAAGGCGCTTTGCCCCAACGCGCCGCCGCCAGAACGTTAACGAATCGTATGACGTTTTAGTAGTAAGTGCATACCGTACTCCACGAGAGCGAAGCCAGCAATGCAGCGCACGACGATCACGCTCGACGACGACCTGATGACCCGTCTCGACGAATTCATGTCCGACCGGCAGTACGCCAATCGCTCGGAAGCGATCCGCGACCTGGTGCGTTCCGGTCTCGAGCAGGCCGCGATCGTCGCCGCGCCCCGTTCGCAATGCCTGGCCGCGGCGATCTACGTCTACGACCACGAGGAACGCGAGCTGTCGCGGCGCCTGACCCGCTCGGCCCACGAGCATCACGACCTGTCGCTCGCGACGCTGCACGTGCACCTCGACCACGACAGCTGCATGGAGGTCACGGTGCTGCGTGGCGCGGTCGAGGAGGTCCAGCATTTCGCGGACCACGTCATCGCGGAGCGGGGCGTGCGACACGGCCGCCTGGTCCTGGTGCCGGTGGCCGAGCAGACGGAAACCCATTCGCACGGCGAATCCCGCGCCGGGCCGCATCGCCACCTGCACGTGCGGCGACGCTGAGTGCGCTGCGCTGCAGCGCGCGGCAGGAGCGCGGCTGCGCGTGCGGCAGCCCGTGCATCTGACTTAATGCGGACAGACAGCCCTCAGCCTGCAGGGCACGTCACACTTATCCGCGCTTCTCCACCACGGATGCTCCGCAACGACCGCAAAGCGCTAGCCTCGGTCGGCGTCAGGAGGTCCGTCGATGACCGTTACAGGTTGGTGCGATCTGATCCTGCTTGGCATCGTCGCCTGCGGCGTGGCGGCGCCAGCCGCGGCCGATGGTTCGTTACCGGCGATCCCCACTGCCGGACAGCAGGGCGCGGTCGAGGTCGTCCGGCCGGCGTTGGCTGAGTTGCTCGATAGCACGACGACGAAAGCCCGTCGCGGCGGCCCCGACTGGGTGCGGCGGATCTCGGATGCGATCTTCGAGCGCCAGGGCGCCACAAGCGATGACTGGCACGTCGCGATGCAGCGCGATCGCACCGACGGCGCCGAAATGCTCACCGTCCGCCATCCGCTGCCGGCACTGGGCCCGGTCGAGACTTACGCAGGAGCCGGCGTGAACCGCTCGGTGTACTACGCCGAGTCGAATCTCGAACCGACGGTCCTGAGCAACCACAACCGCCGTCGCACGATCGGAGCCGCAGCCGAACTCGGCGCCGAACTGCACTTGAACGACCGGTTGATGATGCGAGCCGACTTGAGGTGGATCGACCTCGCAGACGACGCGAACATGCTTCGCGACGACAGCTCGCTCGTCGGCGCGGACCCCGTGGCCCTCGGCGTGTCAGTGGGCTGGCGCTTTCCCTGAGTCGGGCACGGCCAGCGGCGGCCACTGCGTGACACGCCGCATGCCTGGGTCGAGCACGTCCATTCCCGGCATTCGAATCCAGTCACGATCCCCGAGCCCCGTGCGAGAGGGACGTCGCACGAGCTCGACCACGTACGCCGCGGATTCCGCACGAGTCGGGAGCGCAACCACGAGCAGGGCAAGCGAGGCCGCTTCGATCGCGAGCGCGGCCGGTATCCGCAGCCGACCCTGCATGACCGCGCCCGTGAGCCACAGCACCGCGAGCACGGCCGCCGACCAGGCGGCCACTTCCGAAAACGCAAGCACTGGTGAGTACCAGAGCAACGCCGTGGCACCGACGAGGACGGCGACGAACTGCACGGACGTGAACCAGCGCGCGCCGCGCGTCATCGGCGGGTCGTAGCGACGCAACCGGCTCACCTCGAAGTGCGGCTTCTGCCAGTGCCCTCCGGAAGCTGCTGCGGGCTGCCAGCCGGGCGGCATCAGCCACACCAGCAACTTGTCGCGCCAGCGATCCGTCTTCCAGGACTTGCGCGCAAGGTCCGCGTAAACCTCGAAGTTCGCCCAGAAAGGATCCCATGAATCGAGCGGCGCGCGCGTGCCGTAGACGCAGCGCTCGGTCTCGTCGACGAAGCTGCCGAACAGGTGGTCCCAGGCCATGAAGATGCCGCCGTAGTTGCGGTCGATGTATCGATCGTTCACGGCGTGGTGCACGCGGTGATTCGAGGGCGAGGAGAACCAGCGGTCGAACCATCCCAGCGAACCGATCTGCTCGGTGTGGATCCAGTACTGGTAGAGAAGGTTGACGACCGCCGCGACCGCGAACACTTCGGGCGGGATGCCGGCGATCGCCATCGGCAGGTAGAAGATCCAGCCGAGCAGGGCGCTCGAACTCGTCTGTCGCAGCGCCGTCGAGAGGTTGTACTCCTGGCTCTGGTGGTGAACGACGTGCGACGCCCAGAACACCGCGCTTTCGTGGCCGACGCGGTGGAACCAGTAGTAGCAGAAGTCATAGGACACGATGCCGAGCAGCCAGACCCACCACTGGTCCGCCGGCAGCTGCCAGACGGCGACGGCGCCGAAGACGACGGCGTAGATGCCGATCGTCAGCGCGCGGGTGAAGAGCCCGACGACCTGGCTCATGACGCCAAGGCTCAGGCTGTTCACCGCGTCGTTCAGCCGATAGTTGTTGCGGCCGCGCGCTCGCCCGACGAAGTACTCGATCGCGATCATCGCGAAGAACACCGGTGTCGCGTAGGCGATGATTCTTCCCATGCGAACGTCCTCAGTCCTCGGCGTGCCAGTTGCGCGAGCGCTCGACGGCACGCGACCACGTCCGCATGCGTGAGTCCGCCTCGTCGCGCGGCATGGCCGGCTCGAAACGCCGGTCCACCTTCCAGTTGGCGGCGACCTCGTCCATCGATTCCCAGAAGCCGACGGAGAGTCCCGCGAGATACGCCGCGCCGAGCGCCGTCGTCTCGGTGACGCGGGGCCGCACGACCGGCACGCCGAGCAGGTCCGCCTGGAACTGCATCATCAGGTCGTTGGCCGTGGCGCCGCCATCGACCCGCAGTTCGAGCAGTGGCTGCGCGGCATCCTTCTGCATGGCGTTCAGCACTTCCGCGCTCTGGAACGCGATGGACTCGAGTGCCGCACGCGCGACGTGCGCGCGAGTCGTGCCGCGCGAGAGCCCCACCATGGTGCCGCGGGCGTAGGCGTCCCAGTGCGGGCTGCCGAGGCCGGTGAAGGCCGGCACCAGGTACACGCCGCCCGTGTCCGGCACGCTGGCCGCCAGTGCCTCGACGTCGGACGACCGATCGATCAGGCCCAGGCCGTCGCGCAACCACTGCACGACGGCGCCGCCGACGAACACCGAGCCTTCGAGCGCGTAGTGCAGCTGCGTCGAGCTGCCAGGCAATGGTCGTGAGCAGGCGGTTCGTCGAATGCAGCGGCTCGAGGCCGGTGTTCATCAGCATGAAGCAGCCGGTGCCGTACGTGTTCTTGGCCATTCCCGGCTCGAAGCAGGCCTGGCCGAAGAGTGCGGCCTGCTGGTCCCCGGCGATGCCGCCGAGCGGAACCTCGCGGCCGCCGAGCCGCGCGACTGCGTCGCCGCGCCCGAGCATGGAGGGCACGACCCTCGGCAGAACGGCGCGCGGAATGCGCAGCAGCTCGAGTGCGTAGTCGTCCCACTCGCCGGTGGCGAGGTTCAGCAGCAGCGTTCGGCTGGCGTTGGAGGCATCCGTGATGTGCTGGGCGCCATCGGAGAGCTTCCAGGCGAGCCAGCTGTCGATCGTGCCGAAGGCGAGCTCGCCGCGCTCGGCCCGCGCGCGCAGCGACGGATCGCTGTCGAGCAGCCACGCCAGCTTCGTGCCGGAAAAATAGGGATCGAGCAGCAGGCCGGTGCGGCGCGCGATCTCGGTCTCGTGGCCGTCTGCCTTCAGGCGCGCGCAGTAGTCCGCGGTGCGCCGGTCCTGCCACACGATGGCGGGCGCCACCGGGCGACCGGTGGCGCGGTCCCAGAGGACCGTCGTCTCGCGCTGGTTCGTGATGCCGACGGCCACGACGTCGTCGGCCGACGCGCGTGCACGGGCCAGCACCTCGGCGATGGTTGCAGCCTGTGTTGCCCAGATTTCCTCGGCGTCGTGCTCGACCCAGCCGGAGCGCGGGAAGTGCTGCGTGAACTCGCGCTGTGCGGTCGCGACGACGATGCCGTCGTGGTCGAACAGGATCGATCGGGAACTGGTCGTGCCCTGGTCCAGGGCGAGCACGAATCGACGCATGCGGCGGACCTCCAGCGGTCCTGCAAGCCTACTACATCGCGTACTGGAGCGAGGCGGGCGCCGACTATGCGACGGGATGGCGGGCGAGCCAGTCGTCCAGGCGCGCGGCGCTGCCGTCCGGGCAGGTGCAGGGCCAGCTTGCTGCGCCGGTACAGGATATCCTCGGCCGTGACAGCCCACTCCTCCGACGCAGGTAGTCGATCTCGCGTACGTAGAGACCGGGCAGGACCTCCTCGCCGAGTTCCTGCAGTGACTTCGCATTGCCGAGCAGGCGCGCGGCCGCGTGCCGTAGGCGCGCGCATAGCGGCGCAGCAGCGGCGCCGGCAGCCAGGCATGCGCGGCGCCGAGGCCGGCCAGGAACGCCTCGAAATCCGCGCCGGGCATGTCGCCGCCGGGAAGGGGCGCCAGCGCGGTCCAGTGCTTCTGCGGCCAGCCAAGCGCCGGGCGCGAGTTCGTCCAGCACATCCTCGGCGAGCTTGCGGTACGTCGTGAACTTGCCCCCGAAGATCGACAGCAGCGGCGGTCCTTTCGTGTCGAGGTCGAGGACGTAGTCCCGCGTGACGCTGGTGGCGCGATCCTTCGGGTCCGCGAGCAGCGGCCTCAGCCCCGCGAACGTCCACGCCACGTCCTTGCGCGAAAGGTCCCGACGGAAGTAGCGGTTCGCCATGTCGAGCAGGTAGTCGATCTCCGGCTCCTCGATCGACGGCGTGGCGAGGTCGCCCGGATAGTCCTTCTCCGTCGTGCCGATGAGCGTGAACTCGCGCTCGTAGGGGATGGCGAACACGATCCGCCCATCGGGCGACTGGAAGATGTAGGCGAACTCGTGATCGAACAGCTTCGGCACGACGATGTGACTGCCCTTCACCATGCGCGGGTGCCAACGCGCCGGGACCGCAGTCGCTTCGTCGAGGAAGCGGTCGACCCACGGGCCCGTCGCATTCACGACGGCGCGGGACTCGACCTCGGCTCTCCGTGCCGTCTGCGTGCGCCAGCGTCGCGATCCAATGGTCCGCACGGCGCTCGAGCCTCGCGCAGCGCGTGCGGGTGAGCACTGTCGCGCCGTGCTCGCGGGCGTCCATCGCAGTGATGACGACCATCCGCGCATCGTCCACCCATGCATCCGAGTACACGAATCCCTTCGTGTAGCGCTGCATCGAGCGGGGCGCCGGCCGGGTGCGTGCGCAGGTCTACGCCTTCGGATCCGGGCAGCAGCTTCCGGCGGGCGAGGTGATCGTAGAAAAACAGGCCGGTGCGGATCATCCACGCCGGTCGCTGGTGCGCGTCGTGCGGCAGGACGAAGCGCAGCGGCCAGACGATGTGCGGGGCGGAGTTGATCACGACCTCGCGCTCGCGCAGCGACTTGCGCACCAGGCGGAAGTCGTAGAACTCGAGGTAACGCAGGCCGCCGTGGATCAGCTTGGTGCTGGCCGACGAAGTATGCGAGGCGAGGTCGTGCTGCTCGCACAGCAGCGTCCTGAGGCCCGCGGCCGGCCGCATCGCGCGCGACTCCCGCGCCGTTGATGCCACCGCCGACGACCAGCAGGTCGTAGATCGCCGGGCCGCCGCTCATGCGTCGAGGTGCCGCGCGACGGCCTCGGCAGTGACGGCGCTCACGCGCACGTTCGATTCGTCGGTGACGCCCGCGATGTGCGGCGTGAGCACGAGGTTGGGCACGTCCGCGAAAAGGCGCGCCGGCGGCAGCGTCCACGGGCTCGCGCGCGAATACGTCGAGCGCGGCGCCGCCGAGATGTCCCGCGCGCAGCGCCGCGCAGAGCGCAGCCTCGTCGACGACTCCACCGCGTGCCGCGTTGATGAGGATCGAGCCGCGCTTCATGGCCGCGATCGCCGCGGCGTCGATCATGTTGCGGGTCGTGTCCGTCAGCGGCACGTGGAGACTGACCACGTCGCTCGTGGCCAGCAGTTCCGGCAGGGCCTGGCGCAGGGCGCCGGCCCACGCCGGGTGGTCGGCGGGCAGCAGCGGGTCGTACGCTGCGACGCTCATGCCGAGATCGCGTCCCATGCGCGCGGTCACGCGCGCAATTGCGCCGAAGCCGACGAGGCCGAGGCGCTTGCCCGCGAGTTCGCGGCCCATCAGTTCGGTGCGCGGCCACTCGCCGGCGGCCACCCGGGCGGTTGCAAACCAGGCCTTGCGCAGCAGCACGAGGGCCGCGGTGATGACGTATTCGGCGACCGACAGGTCGTTGGCGCCGCTGGCCGGGTAGACCGCGATGCCGCGGGCTTCGCAGGCCGCAACGTCGATGTTGTCCAGCCCGACGCCGAGCCGCCCGACCACGCGCAGGTTCGTGGCGCCCTCGAGCAGCGCGCCTCGCACCTGCGTGCGATTGCGCACGATCAGCGCGCGGGCCACGCGCGCCTCGGCCAGGAGCCGCGGCGCGTCGTCCACGAGCTTCGGGTCATAGAGCACGCTACGGCCGGCGAACGTGTCGCGGATCGCGGCCTCGTCCATGAACTCGCTGATGACGATCTCGGCCATGCGGGTCTCCGTCAGGTCAGGCGGGGCGCTCGATGAGGGCCTGGATCTCGGCGTGCAGGGGCGCCGGCACCGTGACGCCGGACGCCGCGGCCCTGGCGCGATTCTCGAGGCGGCGAGTGCCCGGCAGCCGCGCGCCCGGCTCCGCGGCGATCGCGTCGATGATGGTCGCCATGCGCGACTCGTACCCGCCGGCCGAGAGGCGGCCGGGATCGAGCGCGATGAATACGTGGCCCAGGTTCGGCGGGCCGCCCTTGTCGTCGAAGAAGGAACTGGCTTCCCAGCCGAAGGCGCTGCCGGTGACGGCGGCCGCCAGGATCTCGATCATCAGTGCGAGCGCTCCGCCCTTGGCGCCGCCTATCGGCAGCAGCGTGCCAGCGAGGGCGGCCTTCGGGTCGGAAGTGGGCTGGCCGTCCGCGTCGACCGCCCAGTCGTTCGGGATCGGCTTGCCGGCTTTCTCGGCGGCGACGATCTTGCCGCGCGCTGCGACGGACATGGCGAGGTCGATGACCAGCGGCGGCGCGCCGCCCGGCAGTGGAGCGCTGAACGCGAGCGGGTTCGTGCCCAGCATCGCCTTGCGTCCGCCCCAGAAGGCCATGGCCTTCGGCGAGTTCGCCAGCACCAGCGCCACGAGTCCGCGCTCGGCGAGGCGCTCGGCGTGTGCGCCGGCCTGCCCGAAATGATGCGAGCGGTGGATTGCGGCGACAGCGATGCCGTTTTCCTTCGCCAGCGGCGCGAGTGCATCGATCGCCAGATCGATGGCCGGATACGCGAATCCGAAAGCAGCGTCCACGCGCAATGCGGCGCCCGCCACTCGCTCGACCGTCGGCGTCGCGAACCCGTTGACCTTGCCGGCGCGCGACTGGATGGCATACGACGGCACGCGCGAGAGGCCGTGCCCGGCCTGCCCGTCGGCTTCCGCGGCGACGAGCGCCCGCGCAGTCGGCCCGGCGCTTTCAGCGCTGGTGCGGCTCGAGAGCAGTGCCTGGCGCGCGAGTGCCTCGGCCTCGTCGAGGCTCAGTCGTACCGGCTCGGCCATGACCGCTCACGCGCTCCGGTACAGCTTCGTCATGACGAATTCCTGGTGACCGAGCGCCTCGGCCGCCGTGTAGCGGCCGTTGGCCGTGCGCACGATCATGTCGATCAGCGCGTCGCCCGCCTGGTCGATGGTCATCTCGCGGCGCACGACGCCCGAGACGTCCACGTCGACGTGCTCGGACATGAGCCGCACCGTGCGCGGATTACCGGTGAGCTTGATCACGGGCATGATCGGGTTGCCGATCACGTTGCCCTGGCCGGTCGGGAAGATGTGCAGAACGTAGCCGGCGGCGGCCTGCAGCGTGCAGCACTCCGCCGCGGCCGACGACGTGTCCATGAAGTACAGGCCCGGGCCGCGTGCCGGCGTCTCGGCGGGCTCGAGCACGTCGATGAAGCTGATCTTCCTGCCGATCTTCTCGAGGTTGCCGAGGGCCTTCTCCTCGATCGTGGTGAGGCCGCCGGCGATGTTGCCCTTGGTGGGCTGGCTGTCGGAGAGGTCCGAAGTCTTGTGCGCCTCGATGACGTCGTCCTGGTAGGCCTGCCAGGTCTTCATGAACTTGTCGCGAATCTCGGGCGAGGCCGCGCGGGCGGCGGCGAGGTGCTCGGCGCCCGTGAGCTCGGAGGTCTCGCCGAAGCAGCCGTAGAGACCCAGTGGAACCAGCTTGTCGTACATGTTGCCGACGGTCGGGCAGGAGGCGAGGCCGGTCGTCGTGTCGGACTCGCCGCACTTCGCGGCGATCCACAGTTCCTCGAGGGCGCACTCGACGCGAACCTGTTCGCTGGCGTGGTGCACGAACTCCTTGGCCTTGCGCGAGGCGGCGGCGATCGTCGCGATGTCGCCGTTGCCCTCGATCCAGAAGCCGGCGACCGGCTTGCCGGTGGCCGCGATGCCGTCGACGATCTTCTGCGTCCAGTGCGGCTCGATGCCGATCACGATGCAGGCGGCGACGTTCGGGTTGGCGCCCGTGCCGATCATCGTGCGGAAGTGCAGGTCGAGGTCGGCGCCGAACTGCAGGCGCCCGTAGGCGTGCGGCAGCGCGATCGTGCCCTGGATGTTGGCCGCCACCGAAACGCAGGCCGCGTTCGAGATGTCGTCCACCGGCAGGATCGCGACGTGGTTGCGGATGCCGACGCGGCCGTTCTCGCGGCGCCAGGCCCAGATCTTCTTGCCCTTGCTCATGTGACGGGCCTCCGTTTACCAGCGCTTGGTCTTGAGGTTGTGGACGTGGACGTGCTCGCCCTGGCGCACGTCCGCAACGATGCGGCCGATGTCCTGCCCGTACTTGATGACGGTGTCGCCGACCTTCAGGTCCCTGAGCGCCACCTTGTGGCCGATCGGCACGTCCATCCTTGCGGCGAGGCGGAAATCCGAGTTGTCGTGCGTCACGACGCAGAGCATTTCGGTGCCGGCCTCGAGGCCTTCGACGACCACGACGCCGACGTTGTCCTTCGGGTCGTGCACGAGCAGCTGGGGGATGGTCACGGTGCTTCCTCCGGGGGCGGCCGCCTGTCGCGGCCAGCAAGTCTTATATAAGACACTATACAGCAGACGATGGACATGCAAGCAAGGGCTCACGTACGATCGGCACCCCCGCCCGGGAGTCCCGCCATGGACGAGTCGCCGCGCTACCGTCCCCTCTACCAGCAGGTCTACGACTTCCTCGTGAAGCAGATTGCCGCCGGGCGAGTGGGCCCCCGGCCAGTCGCTGCCGTCGGAGCAGGCGCTCGCCGGGCGCCTGAACGTGAGCCAGGGCACGGTGCGCAAGGCGCTCGACGCGCTCGCCACCGACAGCCTGATCGACCGGCGGCAGGGCAAGGGCACCTACGTCGCGGAGCACACGCAGGAGCGCGCGCTGTTCCGGTTCTTCCGCATGGCGCGTCCCGGCGGGGCGCGTGTCATCCCGACCAGCGGCGGGGACGTGCTGAAGCGCCGCGTCGCGCGAGCCCCGGAGATCTCGAAGCTCGTGCTGAAGGCCGGTGCCGAGGTCTACGAGATCACCCGCGTGCGGCTGATTGACGGCGAGCCGGCCGTGCTCGAAAGAATCGTCGTGCCTGCGGCGCTGTTTCCCGGGCTCGAGCGGCACGATCCGCTGCCGAACGCGATCTACGCGCTCTACCAGAGCGAGTACGGGGTGAACATCGTTTCGACCGAGGAGGAACTGCGCGCCGACGCGGCCCGCCGGGAAGACTGTCGCCGCCTGCCCCTCGAGCCCGGCGCGCCGCTGCTGAACATCGACAGGGTGGCGATCTCGCTCGAGGGCACCCGCGTCGAATGGCGCACGAGCCGTTGCGACACGACGCGTCTCGTGTACGCCGTCAATCTTTCCTGACCGGGCGCCGCGATGCCGACGGTGCTCTGTGTGGGTCATGCGGTGCAGGACTTCGTGTTCACCGTGCCGGTGCTGCCGGACCGCGGCGCGAAGTATCGCGCCACGCGCTTCGAGTCCGTCGGCGGCGGCCCGGCGGCGACGGCGGCCGTGGCGATCTCGCGCCTCGGCGGGCACGCGACGCTGGCCGCGCGCGTCGGCGACGATGACGCGGCAGCCATGATCGTGGCCGAGCTGACGGGCTTCGGGGTGGACTGCACGCACGTCCGGCGCTGCCCGGGGTCCGCGTCCTCGGTCTCGGCGGTGATCGTGGATGCCCGTGGCGAACGGATGATCGTCAACCATCTCGACCCCTCGCTGCCCGTCGATGCCACCTGGTTGCCGTCGGCCGGCAGTGTCGGTGCGCGCGTCGTGCTCGCGGATACGCGCTGGCCGGAAGGCGCGCTCGCGGCCCTCGTGGCCGCCCGTGCCGCGGGGCTGCCGGCCGTGCTGGATGCCGACCGCCCGGTCCCGGCCGATGGAGCATTGCTGCGCGCGGCAACGCACGTGGCGTTCTCATCGGACGCGCTTGCCGACCTGACCGGCATCGGCGATGCCAGGCTGGCGCTGGCCGAGGTTGCGCGCGGCCTGCAGGGCTGGTGCTGCGTGACGGCCGGGGGCGATGGCGTCTACTCGTACGAGCAGGGAGAGATGCGGCACGACCCGGCATTCGACGTGCCGGTCGTCGACACGCTGGGAGCCGGCGACGTGTGGCACGGCGCATTCGCGCTCGCGCTCGCCGAGGGGCGCCTCGAGACCGACGCGGTACGTTTTGCGTCCGCGGCCGCGGCCCTGAAAGTGCAGCGCAGCGGTGGCCGCGCGGGGGTTCCAGCCCGCGCGGAACTCGACGACTTCCTCGCGGCGCGGCCCGCGGCGTGAGCCTGGCATGACCGACCTGAAAGGAACCCGCATGACGATTTCCGCCGGCAAGTACTGGGGCATGCGCCGCATGGCCGACGCGTCCGGGCGCTTCAAGATGACGGCCGTGGACCAGCGCCCTCCGATCAAGAACCCGATCCGTGCGAAGCGCGGCACGGCGGAGGCGCCATGGGAAGACGTCGCCGCTTTCAAGGAGCTGCTGATCCGCGAACTGCAGGGCGAGTCGTCCGCGATGCTGCTCGACCCGCACTATGCGTATCCGCGCGGCGTCACGATGCTCGACGCGCGCATCGGCATGATCCTCACGCTCGAGGACTCGATCTTCCGCGAGGTGCCGGGCGGCCGGCTGTCGGGCGAAATCGATGACTGGTCGGTGGAGAAGATCAAGCGGGCGGGTGGCGACGCCGTGAAGGTGCTGACCTGGTATCGCCCCGACGCCGATCCCGCCGTGTGCAGGGCGCAGCAGGATTTCACGCAGCGCGTCGGCGAGGCCTGCGCCAGGTACGACATTCCGTTCGTGTTCGAGCTGCTCGTGTACCCGCTCGCCAGCGACGGCGAGCAGACGAGCGAATACGTCGAGATGAAGACCAAGCAGGCGCAGCTGGTGATCGACAGCGTGCGCACGTTCGCCGATCCGCGATTCGGCGTGGACCTGTTCAAGCTCGAGAGCCCGGTCCCCGCTGCCGACGTGCCCGAGCCCGGTGCCGCCGGCTCCGATGCCGTGCAGGCGCTGTTCCACGAGCTCGACCGTGCCGCCGGCCGTCCGTGGGTGATGCTGTCGGCGGGCGCCGGGATGGACGAGTTCCGGCGCGTGCTGCATTACGCCTATGCCGCCGGCGCGTCGGGATATCTCGCCGGCCGGGCGATCTGGCTGAAGGCTTTCCAGCGCTTCCCGGACTGGGGAGGCATCCGCGACGAGCTGCGGGACGAAGCGGTTCCATACATGCGCGGGCTCAACGTACTCACGGACGGCGCGGCTCGGCCATGGCACGCTCACCCGTGCTACGGAGCGGGCGGCGCCAGGGTCGAACCTGCAGATGCCAGCTTCCGGCACGCATACGCCGGATTTGGAGGGTGACATGTCGCTGACCTATGGCGTGGCGGTGCTCGCCCGTCCCACTTTCGACGTCCCGTTTGCCGAGGACATGAAGAACCGCGCCTTCGCCGCGCTGGAGGCGGCCGGCATACGGGCCGTCGGCCCGCGCGAGCTGCTGTTCGACCGGGCCGCCGCCGAGCGCGCGATCGACGAGATCCGGTCGGCGGGCCCGATCGACCTGCTGCTGATCCTGCAGATCACGTTCACCGACGCGACGATGACCGTGAAGCTCGCGAAGGAGGCGACCACGCCGATCGCGATCTGGGCCGTGCCGGAGCCGCGCATCGGCGGACGCCTGCGACTCAACGCCTACTGCGGCCTCAACCTGGCCGCGCACGCGCTCGGGCGTGCCGGCGTCCCGCACGGCTGGCTGTATGCGGACCCCGGTTCGCCGGGAATTGCCGAGAGCCTGCGCGCGCTCGCGACGCCGGCGAAGAGCGTGCCGTCGCGGGCGCGACCATCGGCTGCCGCGGCCGATGCAAGCGGCCGACGCCGTGCTCGATACGTTGCGCGGCTCGAAGATCACCGTGGTCGGCAAGCACCCCGACGGGTTCGATACCTGCGAATACGACGAGAAGCTGCTCTTCGACCTCGCCGGCATGAAGGTCGAGACCGTGCAGCTCGGCCAGTTGTTCGACAAGGCGCGCGCCATGGGTGCCGACCGTGTCGGCGCGGCGCGCGCGGGCGCGGCGCGCGAGCTCGAGGGGCTCGACGCCGTCGACCAGGAGCAGCTCGACAAGTCGTTCCGCGTCTTCTGCGCGCTCGAGGACGTGCAGCAGGAGAGCGACGCGAAGGGGCTCGCGGTGCGTTGCTGGCCCGAGATGTTCACCGAGTACGGGTGTGCGGCGTGCGGCCCGATGGCGATGATGAACCAGAAGCAGGTGCCGTCCGCCTGCGAGGCCGACGTGCACGGCTCGCTGTCGCAGCTCATGCTGCAGGAGCTGGCCGGGGAGCCGGCCTGGATGGCGGACCTCGTCGACATCACGCCCGCCGACGACACGGCGGTGCTGTGGCACTGCGGTCTTGCGCCGATTTCCATGCGCGACCCGCAGGCGCACGCGGAGGCGACGATCCACACCAATCGCAGGATGCCGCTGCTGCACCAGTTTCCGATCAAGCCGGGCCGCGTGACGCTCGCGCGGCTCTCGCGCGCGCGCAACGAGACCAAGCTGATGATCGCCGGCGCCGAGGTGATCCGCGCGCCGATGGCATTCACCGGCTGCTCCGGGACCGTGCGCTTCGACCGGCCGGCTTCCGAGGTCGGGCGCACGATCATGGAGGAGGGGCTCGAGCACCACTTCGCGCTCGCGTATGGCGACCACAAGGCGGCGCTCAGGTCGATTGCCGCCCGCTGGAATCTGCCCGTGCTGGAGCTCGCCTGAGATGGGCGCCTTCGACGTCGAGGCGCCGAACTGGGGCCGCATCCCTGCGGTCAAGGTAACGGGTGCGGTGGTCGCCGGCGACGACGGCAGCGTGACGCTTGCCGACCGACGCGGGTCCGCTGCGCGTGTCGCTCCATGAATTCGGTGCACGGTTGCGGCTGGGCCCGGATGCGCGCGACTACGGGATCCTGCTGCAGTCGCCGCACGCACTTGCTGCCCGCGTGGAGTCCGGGCCCGGGGTCACTCGCATCGTCGCGGGCGATCGCGTGCTCGAGATCGGGCACGAGCCGCTGTCCTTCGCGCTGTCGGTCGCCGGTCGTACCGTGCAGTCGTCGCCCAGCGACGGGCACTTCGTGCGGCGATTCCGCCTGCCGCCGTTCGCGCGAGTCGGCGACGCGTGGTTCGTGAGCGTCGAGCTCGGGCACGAGACGCCCGTCTACGGGCTCGGCGAAAAATGGGGCCGGCTCGACCGGCGCGGGCAGCTCGTGCGCTCGTACAACCACGACGCGCTCGGCGTGAATGCCGAAGTGAGCTACAAGAACGCGCCGTTCGCGTGGAGTCCCGAGGGATGGGGCGTGTTCGTGCACACGGTGGCGCCGGTCGTGCACGGCGTGGGCTATGCGCCCTGGTCCCAGCGTGCCTACGGGTTGAAGGTGGACGACGAGGCGCTCGACCTGTTCCTGCTTCGACGGCGCGAACGGCGCGCAGATTCTCGGCCAGTACACCGGCGCTTACGGGGCGCGCGCCGCTGCCGCCGCTCTGGAGCCTCGGCCTGATCCTGTCGAAAGCCTACTACCGGACCGCCGACGAGATTCTCGCCGTCGCGCGCGAGGTGCGCGATCGCGGCATGCCGTGCGACACGATCACGTTCGACGGGCGCGCCTGGCAGGACACGGACACGCGCTTCGCCTTCGAGTGGGATCCGTCGCGGTACCCGGACCCGGCTGCCGTGATCGCGCAGTTGAAGGCGCTCGATTTCCGCATCTGCGTCTGGGAGTACCCGCTCGTCTCGGTGCGAAACCCGCTGTTCGCCGAACTGGCCGCAAAGGGCTGGTTGCTGAAGGACGACCGCACCGGCGAGGCGTATCGATACCAGTGGGATCTCGAGCCCTTCGGCAAGGTGCTTACGCCGCTGCCGGAATCGGGCCTGCTCGACTTCACGCATCCGGACGCCTACGCGTACTGGCGCGACCGGCACCGCGAGCTCTTCGAGATCGGCGTGGACATGATCAAGCCGGACTTCGGCGAGCAGGTGGAGCCGCACATGGTCGCCTCCGACGGCGCCCGGGGCGACGCGCTGCACAACGTCTACGCGCTGCTCTACAACCGGTGCGTGCACGAGGCGGCGACCCTGTACGCGAAGGATGGCGGGTTCCTGTTCAGCCGCGCGGCCTGGGCGGGCTCGCAGCGATACCCGTCGCAGTGGGGCGGCGACCCGCAGGCCGACTGGGGCGGCCTCGCGGCGAGCATCCGCGGCGGCCTGTCCTGGGGAATGACCGGCGCGCCGTTCTACGCGACGGACGTCGGCGGCTTCTACGGCGACCAGCGCGACCCGCTGCTCTATGTCCGCTGGGCGCAGGCGAGCGTGTTCTCGGCCCACATGCGCCTGCACGGCATCGGCGCGCGCGAGCCGTGGTCGTACGGAGCCGAGGCGGAGCGCGGCGGCGATGGCCGCGCTCGAGCTGCGCTATCGGCTGCTGCCGTACCTGTGGCGGGCGGTGGAGCAGGCGTGTGCGACGGGCCTGCCCGTGCAGCGGGCGATGGCCCTCGCGTGCCCGGACGAGCCCGAGTCATGGGCCTTCGACCACCAGTTCTTCTGCGGCGACGACCTGCTCGTCGCGCCGTGCCTCGAGCCCGGCGGTCGGGTGCGGGTCTACCTGCCCCGGGGCGAGTGGCGGCGATTCCCGGGCGGCGAGCCGGTCACCGGCGGCCAGGTGCACGAGTTCACGCTGGCGCTCGACGAGATCGCGGTATTCGCCACGGCGGATGCCGTGATTCCGCTCGGTCCATCCGTGCAGCACACCGGCGCGACTGGGACCGCGCCCGCGGTGGCCGAAGCCTGGAAAGCGGCCTGAGGCCAGGCGTCCCTGTGGCGAGCCAGCAACGCATATCCAATGTCTTATATAAGGGTTGTAAGACATAGAAGTCTCATGCTACCGTCGTTTTCATCAGGAGTCCGTGCCGCAGCTGCGGCCGCGACGCCACACGTCGAGAACAGATCCGGGGGTTTAGAAGTCATGCACGCAAGCCAGACCTGCAAGTCCCGCAATTCCATGAGTCCGGTCGCCGTCGCCGTCCTCGCCGCGCTCGCCACCGCGGGCCCGGCCCGCGCGCAGCAGGCGCCCGATGCCATCGTCGGCCTCGAGGAGATCATCGTCACCGCGCAGAAGCGCGAGCAGAGCCTGCAGGAGATCCCGATCGCGGTGTCGGTCGTGACCGGCAGCCTGCTGGACTCGGTGGGCGGCGTCAGCACCGAGGCGCTGAAGCGGCTGGTGCCGACCCTCAACATCCGCAAGACCAACACGTCGTTGAACCAGGCGCTGTTCCTGCGCGGTGTCGGCACGATCAACTTCGCGATCGCGGCACAGCCGAGCGTCGCATTCGTGCTCGACGGGGTGGTGATGTCCTCTGCGGGCGAGGCCTTTGCGGAACTCTACGACGTGAGTCGCATCGAGGTGCTCGCCGGCCCGCAGGGCACGCTGTACGGGAAGAATGCCTCGGCCGGCGTGGTCAGCGTCGTCTCCACCATGCCGGGCGACGAGCTCGAGGGCTACGTCGACCTCGGCTATTTCCAGGACGGTGAGACGCGCGTCAAGGCCGCCATCGACGTGCCGATCTCGGACAAGCTCCGCACCCGGACCACGGCGTTCTGGGGCGAGTTCGACGGCTACATCGACAACATCAGCACCACGAAGGCGGGTGGCGATACGAACGGCTACGACCGCTGGGGCGTGCGCAGCATCTGGGTGGCGGACCCCACCGACAACCTCCAGCTCACTTTCATCGGCGACTACCGCAAGTCCGACGACAACTGCTGTGCGGAGATCATCGGCAATGCGCCCACGGGAGCGCAGGCCGCCGCGCTGAACAACCTGTGGTCGGGGGTCGATTTCAAGGGCGTGAACACGCGCGAGATCAAGCAGAACCAGGAGATGAAGGCCACCGACGAAGCCTGGGGCCTCTCGCTGCAGGCCGACTGGGGCATCGGCGAGTACACGTTGACGTCGATCACGGCCTATCGCACCTGGGACGCCACCGAGTACCGCGAGGGCGACTGGAAGGACGTCCCGGCCGCCTACGTCGGCAATGCCTTCGCGCAGCAGCACGACTACGGCCCGCAGACGCTCGACACCTTCTCCCAGGAGCTGCGGATCGCCTCCCCGGGCGGTGAGTTCGTCGACTACGTCGCGGGCCTGTACTACGCGACGACCAGCGCCGAGCGCTACTTCCAGCGCGACGACGTCGTCTGCACCGCGAGCACGCTCGCGGTGGACGCGACCGGCCAGCGGCCGTGCACGGCGGCCGCATCGACCATCGTCTATCCGTCAGCCAATGCCGACTTCGGCGCGGACCTGGACACATTTGCCGCGTTCGCCGATGGAACGTTCAACCTGACGGACCGCTGGCGCCTGATCGGTGGCGTGCGCTGGACGCAGGACGACCTGAGCTACTACCACAACTACAACTTCTCGCCGATCGCGGGACCGGGATTGCGCACGGCACCGGCTGGGTGGCCCGCGGGCACTCCGGAGAGATTGAAGGGCGACGACTCGTCGAGCGAGTTCTCCGGCCGTGCCGGCGTGCAGTTCGACTTCACCGACAACGTGATGAGCTATTTCACGTATGCCCGTGGCTACAAGGGGCCCGCGTACAACGTCTTCTTCAACATGGGCCCGAACAATACCGAGATTCTCGACTCCGGAAACCGCGAACTCCTACGAGATCGGCCTCAAGTCCACGCTGCTCGACGACCGGCTGATCCTGAACCTCGCGGCGTGGGACGCCAAGTACGACAACTTCCAGGCCAACAACTTCACGTTCCTGAACGGCACGCTGATCACGACGCTGACCAACGCGGGTACCGTGACGACGGAAGGTGTCTCGCTCGATTTTCTCGCCCGGCCGATGGACGCCCTCGCGCTGACCGGCGGCATCGCCTACACGGACGCCAAGGTCGACGACTGGTTCACGCCGCCAGGATCGACTCCGACCGTCAGGAACGGCACTCAGCTGCCGCTCGCGCCGACCTGGAAGGCGAACATCACCGCCGAGTACACGATGGAACTCGGCAACTTCAACGTCGTGCCGACGTTGCTGGTCAATTACACGGGTGACCAGTACGGCGACCTGAACGAGCCGGCCGCGCTGCTGATGGAGTCGTATTCGACCATCGACCTCGCGATGGCGATCTCCGACAAGGCGGAGCGTTACCGGCTGTCGCTCTATGCCCGCAACCTCACGGACGAGAGCTACGCGGTGCTGACGACGGCCGCGAGCGGCGCGCCCACGACGGGTGGGGCGCCGCGACTGCAGATCCCGCGTGAGGCCGAGCAGTACTTCGGCGCCGAGTTCCGCATGTACTTCGGCGGATCGCGCTGACGACGGCGTCGGTCGCGCTGCACAGTGCGACCGGCAGCCTGATGCGACACAGGCCGTCCCTGCGGGGCGGCCTGTCTTGCCTTCGGGAGTTGTAACCGAGGCGCGGGGGCGAATCGCATGGAATCGTTGCTGCTGAGGCTCGCCGACCTGCTCGGTCGGCTCAACGCTCCGCTGGCGCGCCGCGGGCGCGACGCGGCCGGTGTGCTGCTGGCCGTGATGCTTGCCCTGGCGCTCGCGCAGATCGCCTCGCGCGGCCTGCTGCATTACTCGCTCGGCTGGGCCGAGGAACTGGCGCGGGTCGCGCTGGTCTGGTCGGTGCTGCTGGTCGCGCCGTATGCCTACCGCAGCGGCGCCAATGTCGCCATCGTCTCGTTCGCCGACGCGCTGCCGCCGCGGCTGCTGCTCGCCGTCAGCGTCCTGCTGAACCTGCTCGTGGTCTGGATCCTGCTCGTGCTGCTGAACGAGAGCTTCGCGTTCTGGCGTCGCGGGCTCGACATGACGGCCGCGACGCTCGACCTGAAGATGGCCTGGTTCTACTGGATCGTGCCGGTGTCGTTCGCCGCCATGGTCCTCGTCGGTATCGAGCTGCTGGTCCGTCTCGTGCTGCGCCTGCTTGGCGCACAATCCGGCATCGTGATGGAAGGCGCGATGCCCGCCGTCGTCGAGAACTGAGGCGCCGTGTCGATCGCGTTCTTCTGGTTCTTCGTGATGCTGCTGGTGCTCGGGACGCCGGTCGTGTTCGCGCTGCTGATCGGGCCCGGCCTCAGCCTCGTGCTGGACGACCAGCAGCAGTACTTTCCCGCGCTGCTATCGCGCTTCTACAACGGAGTGGACAGCTTTCCGCTGCTCGCCGTGCCGTTCTTCATCCTCGCCGGCGAACTGATGAACGCGGGCGGCATCACGCGCGCCATCGTCAACTTCAGCCTGTCGCTGGTCGGGCACGTCCGGGGCGGGCTCGCCCAGGTGAACATTCTTTCCTCGATGCTGTTCGCGGGCATCTCGGGCTCCGCCGTCGCGGACGCCTCCGCCATCGGCAAGATGCTGGTCCCCGCGATGGTCCAGAACGGGTACCGGCGCAGCTTTGCGGCCGGCGTCACCGCCGCGGCCGCCGTGATCGGCCCGATCATCCCGCCGTCCGGCATCATGGTGCTGTACGGCTTCGTGATGAACGTCTCGATCGGCGCGCTGTTTGCCGCGGGCATCGTGCCGGGCATCATGATCGGCCTCGGACTGATGCTCGTGACCCGCCTGCTCGCGGCGCGCCACGGCCTGCCGGTCGCGGCAAGGCGCGCGACGTGGCCAGAACGTGGCAAGGCCTTCCGCGAGGCCGCTCTTGCGCTGGTGATGCCGGTGATCCTGCTGGGCGGCATGCTGTCGGGCTTCTTCACGGCGACCGAGGCGGCTGCAGTGGCCGCGGCCTACGCGCTGATCGTCGCGCCGTTCGTGCTGCGCACCGTGGGCTGGGCGGACCTGAAGCGGATCTTCGTCGCGACGGCGATGCAGTCCGGCGTCATCCTGATGCTGGTCGGCGCGGCCGTCACGTTCGCGTGGCTGGTGACGGTGTCGGGAATGGCGCAGGGCATCGCGAGCGCGATGCTCGGCATCACGGACAACGTGTACCTGCTGCTGTTCCTGCTGAACCTGCTGCTGTTCGCGGTCGGCATGTTCCTCGACGCGGGCCCGGCCATCCTGATCCTGGGGCCGGTGCTCGCGCCTGTCTTCGTCGAGATGGGAGTGCACCCGGTGCATTTCGCGCTGGTGATGTGCGTCAACCTCACGGTGGGCCTGGCCACGCCGCCGATGGGGCTGGTGCTGTTCGTGGCGGCGTCCGTCTCCGGCGAGCGCGTCGAAAGCATCGCCCGCGCGATGCTGCCGTTCCTCGCCATCGAAGTGGCGGTGATATTCCTGATCACGTATTTCCCGGCGCTCACGCTCACCGTGCCGCGCCTGCTCGGGCTGATCCAGTGAGGCGCGCGTGGACAACCGGCTGCTGATGCGCGTCCTGTTGGTGGCGATCCTGGCCGCGTGCGCGGTCGGAGCCTGGCACTCGCGCGTCGAGCGCCCGGAGCAGACGATCCGCATCGCGTTCCTCGGTTCGAGCGACGACGAGGACTACGTGGGCGCGATGGCGTTCAAGGAGAGCGTCGAGCGGGCGGCCGGTGGTCGGGTCGTCGTGCAGGTCTTCCCGTCCGGACAGTTCTGCGGCAGCGAGCGCGAATGCATGGAGGCGCTGCAGGGCGGCATCCTCGAGATCCACCAGGCGACCATCGGCGGCCTCGCCGCGCTGTTCGGGCCGGCACAGGCCATCGACCTTCCGTATACGTTCACGGACGACGCGGTCGCGGAATGCGTGATGGACGGCCCGTTGCTGCAGGACATCGGTGCCGCCATCCTCGAGCAGGGGCTCGGCGTGCGGCTGATGGTGGTCGGCAATACCGGCGGGTGGCGCAGCTTCGCCACCACGAACCGGCGCATCGGTTCGCCCGCGGACCTCGAGGGGCTGCGCATCCGCACGCTCCCGTCGGCGCTCGAACAGGAGATGGTGCGCGAGCTCGGCGCGAGCCCGACGTCGCTGCCATGGTCCGAGGTCTACTACGCGCTTTCCGCCGGGCTGCTCGACGGGACGAAGAACAGCGTCCAGGACGTCGTGGGCATGAAGCTGCACGAGCACATACGCTTCCTGTTCATCGATCGCCACAGCTACATGGGCGCCATGTGGTGGTACTCCGAAAAGCAGTGGCGGGCGCTGCCCGACGACCTGAAGCCGATGGTCCTCGAGGGGTTCCGCACGCTTGCACAGGCGACGCGAGATGCCGCGGCCAGCCGCGAGGCGCCGGCGCTGCAGGCGTTCGCGGCCGCGGGCGGCGTCGTGGACGTGGCCACGCCGGATCAGCGCGCCGAGTTCCGGGCGGCCACCAGCGGGTTGCGCGACTGGTACGTCCGCCGGTACGGTCGCATGTGGCTCGATAGACTGGATGCGGCCGTGGCCGCCTGCGAACGAAAGACGGGAGATGCCGGATGAGAATTCTTTTCGTGGATGCCGGGAACTACTGCCGATCCCCGGCGGCAGAGGTCGTCTGCCGGACGATGGCCACGCAGGCCGGCGCGGCGGGGCGCGTGACGTTCAGCTCGGCCGGGCTCAAGGACAAGCACGTCGGCGACACCGCCGATCCGCGCACGATCGCGGCCTGTTCCGCCCGTGGCTACGATCTCGGTGACTTTCGCTGTCGCGAGATCAGCGCCGGCAGACTTCGCCGGCAGCGACCTGATCCTGGCGATGGATCGCGACAACGTGGCGCAGCTCGAGCAACGCCGCCCGCCCGGCGATACCACGCGCATCGAGCTGTTCCTCGGCGATCGCGAGGTGCCGGATCCTTACTTCGGCGCTGAGGACGGCTTCGGCGTGATGATGGACCAGATCGAGGCGGGCGCGCGCCGGCTGCTGACCACGCTCGGCGTCGGGGACGAGAGGGCGCCGACCTGAAGCTCTGCCGGTTCGACGACGACAGGCTCGGCGTCGTGCGGGGCGACCGGGTTCTCGACGTAACGACCGTGCTCGCCGAATTGCCGGAATGTCGCTGGCCGGCCCCGGCGGGTGACGCGCTCGTGGCCGCGCTCGCGGACCTGCGCCCTCGCATCGAGGCCGCGTGTGCCTCGGCTGACGTCCTGAAGCTCGAGTCCGTGCGCCTGCTGTCCCCCGTGGCACGCCCGGCACGAGTTGTCGCAGTGCGGACGAATTACCACGGCGATGGGCCGCCAGCGCAGAGTGGCTCGACAGCCGCGGCGCCCGACCTGTTCCTGAAGTCCGCAACCTCGATCAGCGGTCCGTCGGCCGGCGTGGAGCTGCGTCTTCCCGGCCGTCGCACGGACCACGAGGTCGAACTTGCCGTCGTGATCGGACGCAGGACCGATCGCGTCGCGGTCGCGGATGCGCTCGAGGCGGTGGCCGGCTACTGCATCGGCGTCGACTTCACGTTGCGCGGGGAAGAGGATCGCGGATTGCGCAAGTCGCTGGACGGCTACACGATGCTCGGTCCCTGGCTGACGACACCTGACGAGGCAGGCCCCATCGATGACCTGCGCATTTCGCTCGCCGTGAATGGCACGCAGCGGCAGGACGGTCGAACCGGCGACATGATCCACGGCGTGGCGGAGATCATCGCTTGCGCGTCGCGCTATTTCCCGCTCCTGCCGGGCGACGTGATACTGACCGGCACGCCCCCGGGCGCAGGGCCCGTGGCGGCGGGCGACGTGCTGCATTGCGCGATACAGAATCTCGGCGAAATGTCGTTCGCGGTACGCGCCGCGCAGGTCCGCGGACCCTGAGGCTCCGCCGGGAGGCGACGCAAGGTCGCTCCAGGTCGTGTCTCAGGTCGCCTCGGCGCCCGGCTCGTCGGCGAGCCGCAGGCGCGGCAGCATCAGCTGGATCCATCCGAGCGCGAGCAGATAGGCGCTCGCGCAGATCGCGAACATCGGCCAGTAGCCGTGGCCGTGTTCGAGCGACCAGCCGGCGAGCTCGATGATGGCCGTTCCGGAAAGGTTGCCCGCCACCGCGCCGAGCGCGATGACCGTCGCGACGACCGACGGTGGCACGACATCCGCCGCCAGGCCGAACAGGTTGGTCATGAACCCCTGGTGGGCAAACAGCGCGAGGCCGATGATCAGTGCCGCTGTCCACGGCGAGCCGGCCGTTATGGCGAGCGGTATCGGGAGGATCAGCAGCGCATAGACGAGCATCGGGACCTTGCGGGCGCGATCGACCGCGTATCCCCGGTCCAGCAGCCGCGGGAAGAGCATCCCGCTCGACAGCGCGCCGATTGCCGCCATCGTGTACACGATCGCGATCGGCTTGCCGAGTTCCGCCTGGCCCATGCCGAACACGCGATGGAAGAAATCCGGCGTCCAGAACAGGATGAACCACCAGACCTGGTCCACCAGCAGCTTGGCGCCGACGAAGGCCCACGTCGTGCGCTGCCGGAACAGGCTCGACCAGCGCACCGGCACGCGCAGCGCGGCCGACTGAGCCGATTCCGACTGGACCGGCTTCAGCCGACGTACGCTCGGCCACCAGAACAGCATCCAGATGAAACCCAGCGCGCCGGTGACGATGAATGCGCTCTTCCAGCCGAACGCCAGCGCGATCGGCGGGATCAGCAGCGGGGTCAGGATCGCGCCGACATTCGGGGCCGTGTTCATGAGCCCGATGCCGAGCGAACGCTCCTTCAGCGGCAGGTACGTCGCCATGCTCTTCACGGCGGCTGGCGTATGGACCGACTCCGCGACCGCAAGCACGGCTCGCGCGGCGACGAACTGCTGCATGGACGTCGCGAACGCGTGCGCCATGCCGGCCAGGCTCCACACGCCGACGGCGATCATGTAGCCCCAGCGCACCCCGATGCGGTCGACGAACCAGCCGACGAACGGCAGCGCGATGGCGGCCGCGAGCTGAAACACGGATCCAAGGTGCGCGAAGTCCTGGTTGTCCCAGGAGAACTCCATCTGCAGGATGGGCTTGAGCAGCGCGAGGACCTGCCGGTCCACGTAATTGAGCGCCGCCGCGAAGAAGATCAACGCGACCAGCATGCGTCGGATCCGGCGCGACGCCGCCGCCTTCTCGTTCGTGTCCATCCCGCCCCCTGGTTGTGCCGGCCGACGCGATCCGGCCTGCCTTTGTGTGTTCTAGCGGACGCTGCTCAGCGGTAGATCATCACTCCCTCTCGCTCCGCCAGCCAGTCTTTTTCGTCGGCCGTTGCGATGGAGTCGAGATCGGCAGGCGTCGCCGATGGATCATCGACCCAGCGACGCAGCAGTTCGCTGCCGTTGATCAGGTCGATGGCGAGGCGGTCGCGCTCGTACTCGTAAGGAAAATCGCGCCACAGGTCGTAGTCCGGCCTGAGCCTGCGCAGCGCCTTGAACGCGAGCGCCTGCACGCGCCAGGGCTTGAAAGCCTCGTGGTCGTAGCCGCCGTCCTCGACGTGCAGCTGCAGGCCGGCGCAGAGGCGGCCCGAGTGCTTGTGGAACGTCGGCTCGAACCAGCACGGGCGCAGCCGGCAGCCGTGCAGCCATTGCGGGGCCAGCCGCTGCATCTCGGCCAGGATCGCCGGCACGTCCAGGTCCGGCGCGCCGAACAGTTCGAGCGGCCGCGTCGTGCCGCGGCCCTCGGACAGCGTCGTGCCTTCGAGCATCACGGTGCCCGGGTAGCAGCGCGCCATCCAGAGGTTCGGTGCATTCGGGCTCGGGTTGACCCACGTGCGCTCGCCGAGCGGCCAGCCGAAGCCGGGCGCACGGTCGGGTTGCCAGCCCTGCATCTCCACGACGCGGTAGTCCAGGTCGAGCCCGAACCGCTTTACGAACCACCGGCCCATCTCGCCGAGCGTGAGTCCATGGCGCATCGGCATTTCGCCGGCGCCGACGAAGCTCTCCCATCCGGCGCGCAGGCTCAGTCCCTCGACCGGGCGGCCGATCGGGTTCGGCCGGTCCAGCACCCACACCGTCTTGCCGTGGCGCGCCGCGGCTTCCAGCACGTAGCGCAGCGTCGTGATGAACGTGTAGATGCGGCACCCGAGGTCCTGCAGGTCCACCAGCAGCACGTCGAAGCTGTCCATCATCGCGTCGGTCGGACGGCGGACTTCGCCGTACAGGCTGAACACCGGGATGCCGTGCACCGGGTCGTTGAAGTCCGGCGTCTCGACCATGTTGTCCTGCTTGTCGCCGCGCAGCCCGTGCTGAGGCCCGAAGGCCGCGGTCAACTGCAGGTCGGGGCACGAGGCGAGGGCGTCGAGCGAATGCGCGAGGCTGGCGGTGACCGACGCCGGATGAGCGAGCAGCGCGACCCGGCGACCCGCCAGCGGCCGGCGCAATTCCGGCTCCGCAAGCAACCGGTCGATGCCGAACTTCACCACGTGCTGGCCCGTTCGATCTCCAGCACGAAGCCGGCGGGACTGTGGAAATCGGGTTTCTCGGCACGGTGCGCCAGCGCCCAGAAGGACAGGTTCCCGGCCTGGTCTTCGATCACGGCTGCGAGACCGAGCAGCAACGTGCCGTCGCCGGGCAACGCAAGCAGCGCTTCGAGCGGGATGACCGCCTCGAGCGCGATGCGGTCCTCGGTGACGCTGACCGCGACCGCAGGCGGTGTCGTATAGGCGATCGGCGCCATGCCCACGCGGTACGCGGAGAAACCGTATGCGGCCCATTCCGTCGACGGCGAGAAGTTGAACTCGCAGTAGGCGCGCGAACCCTGTCCGCCGATGAACGCCTCGAAGCAGGTGTGTTGCCAGAGGCCATCCGCCTGGCGCGGTGCGACGGTCGCCGGCAGCACGATGCCGTTCACGTCGCCGTCGAGGAAGTAACGCAGTCTCAGGCCGCCTTCCGGTGTCGACGCCAGTTCGACGTCGATTCGCCGCACGGCCGGAGCCGGCGTCGACGGGTGACGCACGAGGGCGACGCAGCGTGGAGCGAAGCCAGACATCCGCCCATCATACCGGGCCTCAAAGGGGCTTTAGGAGAGTGGGATCGGGGTGCGTGAGCCAGTTCAGGGCCGCCTCGGCGAATCGCTCGCATTCGCCGATGGCTCGCTCCCAGTCCCGGATGCGTGCCGCGTGGTCCTGCCCGTAGCGGTAAAAGTCCTTACGATCCGGGATCTTGCGATTGGGCAGCGAATCGAGGAAAGCGGGCGAGGGCGAGATCAGCAGCACGTCGTCGAGCCACGGGTGCCCCTGCGGCTTGCGGCGCCAGGGCAGGTGCTTGTCCAGCCAGCCGGGGGTCACGTAGTCGTTGAAATGGGGGTACAGGACGATGCGCCGGCGGGGGCCGCCCTGCGTAAGGCGGCCGTAAGGCAGTTGCAGGTGGTAATCCACCAGTGCGCCGTCCCAGTAGTTGCCGGGAGGTGCCCCGGCGATGTCGCGCACCGGCGAGCAGATGAGCGGAATCGTCCCCGAGGCGACCAGCGCATCTTCGCAGTTCGCATCGGTGAATCCGACGACGCAGGACCCGAACTCGTCGAACGGCTCGGCGAGAAACGTCGCGCCGGACGTGAAAAGCACCCGCTGCAGGTGCGCCGCCAGCCGGTCGCGAGAGATCGTGTTGGAGAGCACGGCGCGCCCGAACGCGAGCTTCGATTCCCTGCCGGCGAGGGGTCCACGGGCACGCGACGTGACGATCGTGAGCGACACTCCTGGCCGCACTCGCAGCGGTCGTCCGTCCAGCACGCCGCGTCCGATCCGGCGGCACGCGACGGCAATGTCGTCGGGCGTCGGCTTCACCGTGTAGTTCTGGTCCCGCACGTAGCCGTGCTGCAGCCGCTCGAGGGCCGCCACCGGGTCGGGCATCGCGAGCGCCGCCATGCGCCACGCTCCTATCGACGCGCCGACCAGTTCGATCGGCGTCGGGTCCTGCAGCCACTCCCGGAACAGCAGCTTGTCGAAGGGAATCAGCGCGAGTCCCTTCGGCCCGCCCGCCGCCGCAGGAATGCACGCGATGTCATACGGGGCAAGGCCGAGCTTGCGAACATGGGCCGCGGCGCCAGGTCCTGCGCGCAGCGTCAGCAGTGTTGCCGGATCCGCCCGGTTCGTCATAGCCAGGTCCCGCAGCCTGTACCAGAGCATGCCGAGCACCAGCGCCGGCGTGCGCAGCGCCCGCCCGCCCGGGAACACGCGGTGTGGCAGACGGCCGAACAGGTCGAATCGTTCCGCCTGCCCCGCGATGGCCTGCGCAGCCAGCTGGCCGGCCATGCCCGCCATGGCGATGCCGTGGCCTGAAAATCCCTGGAGGTAGAGCACATTTGGCGCGAGGCGGCCGAAGTCCGGCGCCCGGTTCATCGTGATGTCCACGTAGCCTCCCCACACGTGGTCGAGGCGCACGTCCGCAAGCTGCGGGAACACGCGGATCATCCTGGCGCGGGTGGCGCGGCCGGTATCGCGCGCGTCGATGCCGGAATAGCTGACCCGGCCGCCGAAGACGAGGCGATGGTCCGCGGACCGCCGGAAGTAGTCGAGCACGAAGTTCACGTCGGCCACGGCGTAGTTCTCGCGCATCAGGCCCTGGATGCGCTGCTCACCGAGCGGCACGGTCGAGACGACGTACGTGCCCACCGGCATCACGCGCCAGTCGGCGGTGGTGCGCAGGCCCTCGACATAGCCTCCGCGGGTGAGCACGGCGAAGTCGGCACTCACGGTGCCGCGGGCAGTCGCGACGCGCACCGGATCGCCGGGGAGAATCGAGGTCACGGCCGACGATTCGCAGATGCGCACGCCGGCCGCTTCGGCGGCGCGCGCCAGCCCGAGCGTGTAATTGAGCGGGTGCAGGTGGCCGCTGCCTGGGTCGTACAAGCCACCGCAATAGCGCTGCGTCGCAAGCAGCGCTTCTACTCCAGCGCGCTCGAGCAGCCGCGGCGACCGGTACCCGTAGGTCTCGGCAAGTTCCTGCTGCAGTTCCGCGAGTTCGCGTTGCTGTCTCTGCTTCGTCGCGACGTGCAGGTGGCCCCAGTTCAGGTCGCAGTCGATCGCGTGGTCCTCCACCCGTTGCCGGAGCAGCGCCAGCGCTTCGACCGAGACGTCCCACATCCGGCGCGCGTCCTCGAGGCCGACCTCGGCGACGATGCTCTTCTGCGAGGTGCCGAAACCGAATATCGCCTGCCCGCCGCTGCGACCCGACGCGCCCCAGCCGACCCGGCGGGCCTCGAGCAGCACGACGCGGTAGCCGCGGACAGCGAGGTCCAGCGCGGCCGAACAGCCGGCGATGCCGGCGCCGACCACGCACACGTCCGCGCGGATGTCGCCCTCGAGCGGCGGCCTTGCCGGGGAGGGGTGCGCGGTTGCGGCGTAGTACGAGGCGGCATGGTCCATGCCGGCCCACTTTAGCCGCACCGGGCGACTGCGAACACCGCGGGTGGCACCGATTGCGCGGGAAGGGCAAGCTTGCGTACATGAACGAAGCAGAACTCCAGTCGCCGTGGCCGTCCCAGTCCGAGCCGGTGCACGTCAGCAAGTACGGGCGCGAACTGGTCCGCGACCCGTTGCTCAACAAGGGAACGGCCTTCACCGCGGATGAGCGCAATCGCTTCCGGCTGAACGGGCTGCTGCCCTCGCGGCAGATATCCGTGGACCTGCAGGTGAAGCGCAACGTCGCGTCCATAGACAAGGCGTCGTCGCCGCTCGACATGTACCTCAAGCTGTCGGCACTGCAGGATCGCAACGAGCACCTGTACTTCCGCGTGCTTTCCGAGCAGCTCGAGCGGTACATGCCGATCATCTACACCCCGACCGTGGCGGAGGCGACCCGCAACTTCAGCCAGGTCTACCGTCGTGCGCGTGGCGTCTGGCTGACACCGGATTTCCGCGGCCGGATGGCGCGCGTCCTGAACGACGCGGCCGGCGACGAGCCCGTGCGCCTGATCGTCGCAACCGACAACGAGTCCATCCTCGGCATCGGCGACCAGGGTGCAGGCGGCATGGCCATCTGCGTCGGCAAGCTCGCGCTGTATACCGTGGCGGCCGGCATTCCACCGGCGGCGGTGCTGCCGATCAGCCTCGACGTCGGGACCGACAACACCGCGCTGCTCGAGGACGGGATGTACGTCGGCTGGCGGGAGCCGCGCCTGCGCGGCGCCGAATACGACGAGTTCATCGAGGAATTCGTCGGCGCAGTGGCCACTGTCTTCCCGAAGGCGCTGCTGCAGTGGGAAGACCTGCGCAAGGACATCGCGCTGCGCGTCGCCGATCGCTACCGGGCGCGGCTGCCGTCGTTCAACGACGACATCCAGGGCACGGGCGCGGTCGCGCTCGCCGGCGTGCTCTCGTCCGGGCGGCTCACCGGCTCGCGGCTCGCGGAGCAGCGCATCGTCGTGCACGGCGCGGGAGCGGCCGGGCTCGGCATCGCCAGGCAGTTGAAGGCGGCGATGCGGCTCGAGGGCCTCAGCGAGGCGCAGTGCCTCGAACGTGTCGCGGCGCTCGACAGTCGCGGCCTGATCGTCGCGGATCACGAGCAGAGCGATGCCTACAAGCGCGAGCTCGCGTGGCCGGGCAACCTGGCGCACGAGCTCGGACTCGGCTCGGCCGCGGACCGCGGGCTCGAGTCGGTCGTGCGTGCATTCCGGCCGACCGTGCTGATCGGTACGTCAGGACAACGCGGCTGCTTCACCGAGGACGTCGTGCGCGCCATGGCGAGGAGTTGCGAGCGGCCGGTGATCCTGCCGTTCTCGAATCCCTCGGACCTGAGCGAGGCCGTGCCCGAGGACCTGCTGCGGTGGACCGATGGCCGGGCGCTGGTCGCGACCGGGAGTCCGTTCGCCCCGGTGGACTTCGGTGGGCGGAGCGTGCGCATCGGCCAGGGCAACAACGTGCTGGTGTTCCCGGGCCTCGGCCTCGGCGTGCTGCTGGGAGGGATCCGGCTGGTGACCGACGAAATGCTCACGGCGGCCGCGTTCACGCTGTCCGGCAAGGTCACGGATGCGGAACTCGCGAGTGGCATGCTGTTCCCCGCCGTTTCGCGGCTGCGCGAAGTCTCGGCCGAGGTCGCCGCCGCGGTGATCGCGAACTCGCGCGGCGCGGCAGTGACGGCGACACCGCCTGCCGCGCTGGTCGAAGCCGTGCGCCGCAGGATGTGGGTGCCACGTTACGAGGAATACGTCGCAGAGTCGGGCGACGCCGCGGAATGAACATGATCGGACCGGTCGTGCTGTGTCTCGTCGCCGTTGCAGGGCTGCTGGTGGCAGAAAGGCGCGGTTCGCAGCAGGGCCTCTGGCTCACCAAGCCCGTCGCGTCGGCGGCGTTCATCTGGCTCGGGCTCGCAAGCGGCGCGCTCGGTTCGACGTATGGGAAGCTGGTGCTCGCCGGGCTGGCGCTCTGCATGCTGGGCGACGTGCTGCTGATACCGCGCAATCGGCCTGGCGTCTTTCGCGCCGGCGTTTTCGCCTTCCTGCTCGGGCATGTCGCCTACAGTGCGGCGTTCCTGACACTGCCGCTGTCGTTGGTCGGCCTGGTCGCAGGCGGCGTGGTGCTGGCGATCGTCATCTGGACGGTGCTGCGGTGGCTGGGTCCTGCGCTACCGCCGGACATGGTCGCCGCGGTGCGTACCTACATGGTCGTCATCGGCGTGATGTCCACGCTCGCGTGCGGCGTCACTGCGGCGGGCGGGCCGTGGCAGGTGGCGGTCGGCGCGCTCGCTTTCACGGCGTCCGACGTGTCCGTCGCGCGCGACCGGTTCGTGAAGCACGAGTTCGTCAATCGTGCCTGGGGACTGCCGCTCTACTTCGGCGCGCAGCTGCTGCTCGCGGTGACGCCTGCCCTGACAGGCTGACGTGAGCCGGATTGACTTACCAATCAATACCTTGTGGTCGTTCGAAATCGCGAGGAGCCTGGCCGGCCGCGAGCGCGTGCGCTGCGAACTTTCCGGCCGAGCGCGCGTCCAACTGTGCACGACGCGCCGGTCTCGACGCGCCAACAAGCTACCTGGAGAAGCCAAGATGACGATTTCCCGTGCAATGACCTTGACCGCGGCCGTCTGCACTGCGTTGCTGCTGGCCGGAGCGGCGGAAGCCGGATCCAAGAAGCGCACGTCGCGTGCCGCTGCCGCGCCTGCCGCCACGACTCCGGTCGGCAACGCTGCCTCGTCGGGCATGGGCGCGCGGCATGGGCGCGGGCATGCCTGGGCACGGTTCCAGGCGCCGGGCCGATGGGCGGGTCGTTGCTGCTCGATCGTTTCGATGAGATCGATACGGACAAGAGCGGTCAGTTGAGCCGCGACGAGATCAAGGCCTGGACCGCCGCGAGGCAGCAGGAAATGCGCCAGCGGGTCGAGGACCACGTCAAGGCTGCAGACACGAACGGCGATGGCCAGATCAGCCTCGAGGAAGCCAAGGCGAAGCTGCCGATGGCCTACGACCACTTCGAATTCCTCGACGCGAACAAGGACGGCCAGATCTCGATGGCCGAATTCGAGCGCCTGCGCGATCCGGGCGCGATGCGTGCCGAGTTCCTCACGCGACTGAAGGCTGCCGACAAGGACAACGACGGCAAGCTGAACCTTGCCGAGGTCCAGGTCGCGTTTCCGGAGGTCGCTGCACGCTTTTCCCAGCTCGACCAGGACAACGATGGCTTCCTGACGGCCGTCGACTTCGCGTTCCTGATGGGCCCGCGCTGAGCGACAGGGGACAGTCAGGGGACATTCCCCTTCAGGGGAATGTCCCCAGTGCCATGTCCCCTGGCCCTACGCCGCCTTGTCGACCGCGCCCGCCGCCATGATCGCCGCATGCGCCGCCGCGAGTCGCGCGATCGGCACGCGCGGCGCCGAGCACGACACGTAGTCGAGACCGATCGAGTCGCAGAAGCGGATCGACGCCGGGTGGCCGCCGTGCTCGCCGCAGATGCCGACCTTGAGGCCCTTGCGGCTCGCACGCCCCCAGTCGACCGCAAGTGCCATCAGGCGACCCACGCCCTTGACGTCGAGCACCTCGAACGGGTTGTCCTGCAGGATGCCGCGCTCGTTGTACATCGGCAGGAACTTGTTCTCCGCATCCTCGCGCGAGAACGAGAACGCCGCCTGCGTCAGGTCGTTGGTGCCGAACGAGAAGAACTCGGCGACCTCGGCGAGGTTCTCCGCGCGCATGCAGGCGCGCACCACCTCGATCATCGTGCCGAACTTGCAGGGCACCTTGACGCCGTAGGTCACCTCGACCTGGTTCTGCACCACCGTCATGTACTCGCGGACGAGGTTCAGCTCCTGCGCCGTGCAGACCTGCGGCACCATGATTTCCGGATGGACCTCGATCCCGGCCTTGACGCAGTCGGCCGCCGCCTCGAGCACGGCCCGGATCTGCATCGTGTAGATCTCGGGATACGTGATGCCGAGGCGCACGCCGCGATGCCCGAGCATCGGGTTCACCTCGCGCAGCGCGCGTGCCTTGCGCAGGATCGCTTCCTTGCGCGTCAGCACGCCGTCGACCGCGCGCGTGTCGCCGAGGTCGTGCAGCAGCGCCAGGAGTCTTGCATCCGCGCCGCCGCGCGACGCCTCGCCGAGGACCTCCATGCCGCGCGAGACGGCGCGCAGGTCGTGCAGGCGCGCGATGTCGTCCTCCAGTTGCCGCTCGGTCGGCAGGAACTCGTGGATCGGCGGGTCGAGCAGCCGGATCGTCACCGGGTGAGGCGCCATCACCTTGAAGATGCCGATGAAGTCGGCGCGCTGGATCGGCAGCAGCCGGTCGAGGGCCGCGCGCCGCTCGTCGGGCGTATCGGCAACGATCATGTCCACGACGATCGGCAGGCGATCCGGCGCGTTGAACATGCGTTCGGTGCGGCAAAGCCCGATGCCCTTCGCGCCGTAGCGGATGGCTCGCGCCGCATCGTCCGGCGTGTCGGCGTTCGCGCGCACGCCGAGCCGCGCCTTGGCGTCGGCCCAGGTCAGCAGCTTGACCAGCGCCCCGGAGAAATCCGCCTCGACGGTCGGCACCTCGCCCCGGAACACCTGGCCGTTGCTGCCGTCGATGGTGATCACGTCGCCTTCCTTGATCACCTGGTCGCCGACGAACGCGATCCGCATCGCCACGTCCACGGTGATGCCCTCGGCGCCCGCGACGCAGGGCTTGCCCATGCCGCGCGCGACGACCGCGGCGTGCGAAGTCTTGCCGCCCCGGCTGGTGAGGATGCCCTGCGACGCGAAGAACCCGTGGATGTCCTCCGGCTTCGTTTCCTCGCGCACGAGGATGACCTTCGCGCCCTGCTTGCCCAGCGTCTCCGCGCGGTCGGCGTCGAAGACGGCCTGGCCGCTCGCGGCGCCCGGCGAGGCGGGGAGGCCGGTCGCGAGCGCGTGTCCCTTGTGCTTCGGATCGAGCCGCGGGAACAGCATCTGCTCGAGCAGCGCGGGATTGACGCGCGTGATCGCATCCTCGCGCGTCAGCAGCCCCTCTTCGTGCATCTCGACCGACGTGCGCACCATCGCCGCGGCGTTCATCTTGCCGTTGCGGGTCTGCAGGCAGTAGAGCGTGCCGCGCTCGATCGTGAACTCGAAGTCCTGCACTTCGCGGTAATGACGCTCCAGGCGATTACGCAGCTCGACCAGCTGCGTGAAGATGGCCGGCATCTCCATCGACATGTCCGCGATGGGCTTCGGCGTGCGGATGCCGGCGACGACGTCCTCGCCCTGGGCGTTCGTCAGGTACTCGCCGTAGAGCAGGTTCTCGCCCGTGCCGGGATTGCGCGTGAAGCCGACGCCGGTCGCGCTGTCGTTGCCCATGTTGCCGAACACCATGGTGACCACGTTGACGGCGGTGCCGTTGGCCATCGCCGGCGTGATCTTGAACTCGCGGCGGTAGTCGATCGCGCGCTTGCCCATCCAGGAATTGAAGACCGCCTTGATCGCGATCTCGAGCTGCTCGTACGGGTCGGATGGAAACGGGCGGCCCGTGTGCCGCTGCACGACCTGCAGGAAGCGCTCGCCGATCTCGCGCAGTTCGTCGGCCCCGAGCATCACGTCGCTCTTGACCCCGACGCCCGATTTCACGGCCTCGAACTGCTCGTCGAAGAGCGCGTCCGGGACGCCGAGCGCGACCTTGCCGAAGAGCTGCACGAAGCGACGCCACGCGTCGTAGCCGAAGCGCTCGTTGCCGGTGCGACGGATCAGCGCCGCCAGCGTCGTCTCGTTCAGGCCCAGGTTCAGGATCGTGTCCATCATGCCCGGCATCGACATGGCCGAGCCGGAACGGACCGACACGAGCAGCGGATCCTCGCCGCCGCCGAAGCGCTTGCCGGTCTTGAGCTCGAGCGCGGCCATGTGCTTCCTGACCTCGTCCATCGCGCCGTCCGGCAGACGGTGCTGCCCGTCCGCGAGGTAGGCGAGGCAGGCATCGGTCGTGATCACGAAGCCGGGTGGCACGTTCAGCCCGATCCGGGTCATCTCGCAGAGGTTGGCGCCCTTGCCTCCGAGCAGCATCTTGTTGCGGCCGTCTCCTTCCTCGAACGCGTACACCCACTTCTGCTTGCCGTCTGTCATGACCGATCCTCGCCAGGCCCGCCATTCGGGCCGTTGCGAGCGCATTGATACGCCCGGCAGCGGCTGCCGGAAATACGGGAAATTCTGGGTGGCGGCGCGGCTTTACGCATGCAGGCGAACGCGCGATCGGCGCGTCGCCGATCGGCGAGTCGCGGACGGGCCGGGGACTGGCCCGGCAATCGCGAGCCACTCCCCGGCTCGAGTGTCGGCTCAGCCCACCGAGGAGTCCGCACTCTTTCGGTGCAACGCCAGCAGACGTGCGTTGTCGACCTTGCGCACGGCCTTCTCGAGCGCGCTGTCGTAGCACGACTGGTAGGCCATGTAGCCCTGCAGGTCGCGCCCGGTCGGCCTGCTGCCGCAGGCCTGTTGCGCGGCGGACTTCAGTCGCGCGTAGAGCGTGCGGGCGCCCGCCGTGCTCGCCAGATTGAGATCGTCAAACGTCACGACCACCTGAGTCCGGCTGGTGCCGGGCGCTGCGCCGTCCCCGGCCTGTGCCGAGAGCGCGAAGCACATTCCTGCAATGCCGACGAAGAGGACCTTGCCCGAAGCCGACGTACGCAAAGCATGTGATGTCTTCATGACTGGTCTCCTGCCCTGATGTTGCGCGTGTGGTTCTCGTCCACGCATTGATTTTGATGCGTGGCATCACCGAGCGTTCACCGCTTCGTCGCTCCCAGCGCGCGCTTCGTCGCAGGACGCGGCGCCCAGGTGCAATACCGCGCCGTTCAAGTGCAGGTCGCTTCGCCATCGGCCGGCGGGTCGTACCAGCCGCCGAACGGCTCGACCATGCGGTCGGACGCAGTCGGGCCCCAGGTGCCGGAGTCGTACGGCTCGGCCTGCGGTCCGCTCGCGAGCAATGCGTCCACGATCTCCCACGAGATCTCGACCGAGTCCTGGCGCGCGAACAGCGTGGCGTCGCCGCGCATCGCGTCGCCGAGCAGTCGCTCGTAAGGGGTCATCTCGTCCGCGTGCGAGTTGCACGCGTAGAGCTCGACCTCCTGGCCGGTCATCGCTTCGCCCGGCGCCTTGATGCGGGTGCCGAGGGCGATGGCCATCCGGTCGGGGCCGAGCCGGAAGCGCAGGTAATTGGCGCGCGGCGGCAGCGTCTCGTCGAACAGCCGCTGCGGCGGCCGCCGGAAAGTCGCCATCACTTCGGTCGCCGTGACCGGCAGGCGCTTGCCGGTGCGCACGAAGAACGGCACGCCGGCCCAGCGCCAGGAGTCGATCTCGAAACGCAGGGCTGCATAGGTCTCGATGTCCGAGGCAGCGCCGACGCCTGCCTCGTCCCTGTAACCACGGTACTGGCCGCGCACGATGCCCTTGCGGCCAGGGTGCTGCACGCCGCGCAGCACCTTCATCTTCTCGTCGCGCATCGCCTCGGGGCCGGTGCCGACGGGAGGCTCCATCGCAAGGATCGCGAGTACCTGCAGCAGGTGGTTCTGCACGACGTCGCGCACCGCACCGAGTTCCTCGTAGAGACGGCCCCGTCCCTCGACGCCGAATTTCTCGGCCATGGTGATCTGCACGCTCTCGACGTACGTGCGGTTCCAGACCGGCTCGATGAAGCTGTTGGCGAAGCGGAAGTAGAGCAGGTTCTGCACCGGCTCCTTGCCGAGGAAGTGGTCGATGCGGAAGATCGCGCTCTCGTCGAACACTTTCTGCAGCGCGCGGTTGATGGTGCGTGCGCTCGCGAGATCGCGGCCCAGCGGCTTTTCCACCACGACGCGCGCCCCCGCGGCGCAGCCCGAGGCGCCGAGCTTTTCCGTTACCGGCACGAACAGGCTCGGCGGGATGGCCAGGTAGTGGCAGGGCCGGGATGCGCCGTCGAGAGCCTTGCGCAGCTCTGCGAACGTCGCGTCGTCGCGATAGTCGCCGCTGACCAGCCGGAACTTCGCCCTGAGGCGGTCCAGCGCGTCGGGGTCCACGCCGTCGCCGTAGGTCGCGAGGCTCTCGCGCGCACGCGCGCCGATATCGGCCAGGCCGGTGCCGTCGCGGGCGACGCCGACCAGGATGGCGGGCAGGCGACCGCGGCGCTCCAGGTTCTCGAGCGCCGGGATGATCTTCTTGAACGCGAGGTCGCCGGTGATGCCGAAGACGACCAGGGCGTCGCTCGGCGCGGTGTCTGGGTTCCGCATGCCACGCGGTTTACCACGTTGCATTCCGGATGCACACCGGTTCATAACTTCATCCGACCATGCCAGCCAACCTGTCCCCCGAATACAAGGCCGCGGCCGACGCCCTGCGCAAGGCGCGCGATCCCCAGGAGCGCCTCGACTGCCTGCGGCAGATGCTGAGCGTGATCCCGAAGCACAAGGGGACGGACCACCTGCAGGCGGACCTCAAGCACCGCATCAAGGAACTCGACGAGGAGCTCGAGGGGCCGAAGCGCGGCGGCGCCCGCAGCAGCCCGTGCGCTCGTCGTGCGGCCGGAGGGCGCGGCGCAGGTCGCGATGGTCGGGCCCCCGAACAGCGGCAAGTCGCTGCTGCACGCGCGGCTCACGGGTTCGGGTGCGAAGAGCGGCCCGTATCCCCACACGACGCAGTATCCCGAGCCCGGGATGCTGAAGTGGGAGGACGTGCACTTCCAGCTCGTGGACCTCCCGGCGATCTCAAGCGCGCATCCGCTGCCCTGGCTCGGCAGCACGCTGCAGTCGGCCGACGCCTGCCTGCTGGTCGTGGACCTGGGCGATCCGGACTGCCTGCAGCAGATCGCCGCGGTCCAGCAGGACCTGAAGGAGCGCAAGGTCAGCCTGGTCACCGCGTGGCCTGGCGATGCCGCCGCAGCGGGCGAGGGCGCCGCCGACCCGGCCGACGAAGGCGACCTGTTCGCGCTGCGACTGCCCACGCTGCTGGTCGCCAACAAGGCGGACCTGCTGGCGAACGCCGCGACCGACCTGGCTGCACTCGGCGAACTCGAGGAACCGCACTTCCCGACGCTGCTCGTCTCGGCCGAGACGGGGCAGGGGCTCGGCGACCTGGGGCCGTGGCTGTGGCAGGCGCTCGGCCTCGTGCGCATCTACACCAAGACGCCGGGCAAGCCTGCCCTGCACGACCGGCCGTTCACGCTGCGCCGCGGTGAGCAGACCGTGGGCGGACGTCGCGAGGCTCGTGCATCGGGAGATGGCGAAGTCGCTCAAGTACGCGCGCGTGTGGGGCCGGTCGGTCGTCGCGGAAGGGCAGCATGTCGGGCGGGATCACGTGCTCGCCGATCGCGACGTCGTCGAGCTGCACACGTAGGCAGGGGCGAGTCCCGCGCCACTGGTAGGATCTGCGCCATGATTCCCGTCTGGTTCAAGATCGCCTACACGGCCTTCGTGCTCTACGTGGGCGTGATCTGGTGGAAGAACTACGGCTGGAAGAACTTCCTGTGGTTCTCCGACATCGCCTTCATCGGCGCGGTGCCGGCGATGTGGCTCGAGAGTTCCGCGCTCGCGAGCGTGCTGGCGGTCGCCGTGCTGCTGCCCGAGATCCTCTGGAACGTCGACTTCGCGGGCCGCCTGGTCCTGCGCCGCCGCATCACCGGGCTGACCGACTACATGTTCGAGCCCGAGCGTCCGCTGCTGCTGCGCGGACTGTCGCTGTTCCACGTGCCGCTGCCGCTGGTGCTGATCTGGATGCTGGCGGCCTACGGCTACGACGCGCGGGTCGGGTTGCCTGGCGCGATCGCACTCGCGCTCGTCGTGCTGCCGTGGAGTCGGTGGGTGAGTCCGCCCGAGAAGAACATCAACTGGACCTACGGGCTCGGCGGCGTGCAGACCCGCTGGTCAGGCCGCGTCTACATGACCCTGCTGACGGCCGGGTTCATCTTCCTGGTCTTCGTGCCGACGGACCTGCTGCTGCGCCGCATGTACTGAGATGGGGACACTCCCCTCCCCGGGAGTGTCCCCTCGCAAGAGCTCGCGGCGAGCCGCCCGCTGTCATCCTGACGCTCAACCCATCGGCCGGCTCGTCTTCATGTGAACCCTCTCAGTTGAGCGGGACACTGACTACCGTGCCTCTGAGCAGTTCCGTTGCATAGAGCTTGCCGGTCTTCGGGTCGATGGACATCGACGTCGGCCGATACAGCGTGCAGCCATTCACCACGACGCTGCTGGAGCCCGCCGCCTCGAACCTCCTCACCGACGCGCCTGTTGGCGGCCACGGCGGCGCCGGCGCAAAGTTGTTCTGCAAAGTCAGGTAATCGGTGTCGCCGTCGTCCACGATCGGCAGGACGTCGATCGATGTGCGCAGGCCTGTCAGGAAGTCCGATTGGTCGCCCGTGACCGGATCGACCGTCTTGACCCTCGAAAGGCCCGGAATGAACGGTCCGCCCGACAGCAGCGAGACCAGCACCTGCCCGTCCGAGTATGCGAGCCCGGTGGGTACCGCCTCGACGACCGGCGGGCCGCCCAGCCCCGACGTGTTGGCAATGGGACTGAAGACCGCGAGCTCGGCGTAGCTGCCCGTATCAAGATTCACCTTGAAGAGGCGGTTCAGGCCGCCGTTCGTGACATACAGGTAGTCGTCGACCGGCATTACGCCGAAGGGGTTTGAGTTGCGCACGTTCCCCGCGTTTGCTGCATTCGGCTCACTCATGTAGTCGGGGAAGTTGACGACGAGATCGACCTGCAACCTGTCGCCCTTGCCGTTGCTCAGCATCACCTTGCCGCCGCCGGCCAACGTCATGCTGGTCCTGCGCGCTGAGCGTGAATCCGGCGGTCGATCTTTCGGCGGCCGCGCTCAAGTGGATGGCCAGGACCGAGCTGAAGAGTGCCGACGATACGTTCGGGTTGGGTATCGTCGAACCCGGGGGGCCTGGAATTACAGTGTCGCCCTGACCGATGGCAACGTAGATCGTGCGCCCCCGCATCGCGAGCGAGTTCGGGCCGGAGGCGTCGCCTCCCGCCGCGTTGGTGCCCTGCGGCAGGCCATCGAGTAGCGTCCTGCGGCCGCCGTCCGGACTAACGATTGAAATGCGGCCCGACGCCGCGACGTTCGCGATGCCGGTCTCCGAGACCACCAGGTTGCCCTGGTTGGTGAAGGCACTTCCGATCGGCGATCGCAGGCCGGATGCCACGACTTCACAATCCGCGGCTCCGGCAGTCCCTCCCAGCAATGCTCCGGCGCCCGCCAGCAGCGCGACTACGGTGGAGTGCAAAACGCGCGAATGCTCCCGCACGTCGCTGGCCAGCGGCCGGCGACGATTCCTGGTTACGTTCATTAGTTTTCTCCCGTATTGCGAAAAGCGGATTGGGCAGGGTCCGGCCCGTCGATCTGAACCGGTCACGATGCCCGGTGAATCGAAACGATTCGTCTTTCGTCTTCCCGGGCGCACCTCAAGGGACCGGAGCGCCCGGTAGCGAAAAGGCTGCGCCGCGCGGTCCGCCGGAGTCAAGTTGCGGTGCAAAACCCGGCCGGAGCGGGTGACTGTCGCAAGTGGCAAAGCGGCTTTGCTATACTCCCGCCCAGCATCAAGAAAGGGGCTCGCGCCCCGGCCAACCTGCCTTCCCGGGCAAGGTGGCGCGCGTCGCGAGACGCGGATGCGGCCGGAAGGCAACGAAGCGGGTGAAAGCTTTCTGAACCCTCCGGCGCTCGAATCGTGGCGCGGAGGGTTTTTCGTTTCTGCCTCCCGCCCGGCACGTGCGCCGCTCGTTGGACCCCCGGTCAGGTCTGCAACGCCCTCAAGAGGGCCTGGAGGTTTGACCATGATTAACGAAACCTGTGCGGCCCGGACGTGCCGGAAACCCCTGGCCGACGATGGGCCGGGCGAGTGGCCCGAATCGGACCGCCACGACACGGCGCTGGAACCCGCGAAGCTCACGGCCGCGCTGGTCGTCTACTGGAAGCAGCTGCCGGGTCGTCCGCCGGCGGAACGCCGGGCGGCGCTCGAGACGCTGCGCCACGCGGTGCGCTCTGGAGAGGCGCCGCCGCGCGCATTGGCCACGGTGGCGCTCGGCGACCCGGATGCCGCGATCGTCGCTGCGGCGGCCAGCGCCTACGTCAACGCCCGGCCGATGACGATCGAGCGACGCGCGGCCGCAGTCACCGACGTGCTCGAGTGGATACGGCGCGACCTCGCGCTGGACCGCGCCGCGCTCTTCACCGCATTGCTGTCACATGGTGACCCGGTCGTCGCGGAGCAGCTCGAGGGCCTGCGCCTGACGCTGACGCCGGACGAGACGACCCGTGTCCGCCAGGCCTGTGCGCCCGCGGCCTGCGCCGTCGTCGCAGCCTTCCTGGAGGAATGGCGACAGCTGCTCTATGGCGCCGACGACTGAAGATGCCGGGCGAGGAAATCCTCCAGCGAACGCAGCACCTGTATCCGGGTCGTCGACCGGGACAGCCAGTGATCCTCGCCGTCGAGCGCGACGAACGTCACCGGCTTGCCCGCCTTGCCGAGCGCCTCGGCCATCAGCTGCGACTGCTGGAACGGCACGATTGCATCCTCGCGTCCGTGCAGCAGCAGCACCGGCGCCCTGAACGTGGACGCCGACCGCGACGGCGACTTCGATGCGACCTTCGGGTCCGACGGTGAGCCGATATGGTCCAGCCAGTAGGCCAGCGCGCCGGACTCGCTGCCACCTCTTCGTCGCTGTGAGTCGATCAGCTGCGGCAGGTCGGACACGCCATTGATGCTGGCCGCACAGGCGTAGAGCTCGGGCGTGAAGGCCGCGCCCGCGAGCGCTGCATAGCCGCCGTAGCTCGCGCCGACGATGCACACTCGCTTCGGGTCGGCAGTGCCCTCGCCGACCAGGAACTTCACTCCGTCTGTCACGTCGTCCTGCATCAGTCCGCCCCACTCGCCGCGTCCGGCCTGGCGGTGCGCCTCGCCGTAACCGGTCGAGCCGCGAAATTGCGGCTGCAGCACGGCGTAGCCGCGCGTCGCGAGGAACTGCGCGAGCCAGTCGAAACCGGCCACGTCGTGGCTCTCCGGCCCACCGTGCGGCAGCACGACCAGTGGCAGGTTGCGTCCGTCACTGCCCGGCGGCAGCGTCACGAACGCAGGAATGCGCGTGCCATCCCGCGCCGGGTAGGTGGTCTGGCGCACGGTCCCGAGCGGCACGTTGGCGAGTTCGGGATAGGCGGCGCTGATCACGTCGGCGCGAGACCGGTCGAGATCCACCAGGCTCAGTACCGGGGGGCGCGATTCCTTCTCCGCCGAGACCACCAGCCGCTGGCCGTCGGCCGACTGGCTCAGGATCTCGACCTTCTGGCCCGGGTACGCACTGGTGACGACTTTGCGGCGGGAGCGCTCCTGTGCATCGAGCCAGAACTCGCTCGCGCCGGTGCCGGAGTTGCTGAGCCCGACGACGGCGTGGGTCTTTTCGTCCACGACGGCCACGTCGACATCGTCGCCGGCGACCTCGTGCAGGATCCTGGTGCCGGACCCGTCGAGCGGAACCGCCATGGCTTTCACCAGGCCGTCGTTCTGCAGCGCGAGCACCACGGCTGCGCTGCCGTCCGGCGTGAGTCCCAGCAGGCGAAACCGCTCATCCGCCGGGTGGCGGTACACCTCGCGCCAGTTCTTGCCATCGAGCGCGACCAGGCTGTACGACCCGTCGGCCTGTATCCACTCGCTGCGCGCAACTGGGTTGCCCTGCGCATTCACCGCCCAGTCCTGTGTGTAGGGCGTGCCCACGGCGATCGGCCGGCCCTTGCCGGTCTTCGTGTCGACGTCGAACACGACGCTGACGAGGTACGTGTTGTCGTCGTAGGCGGTGGCGGCGCGCGACTCCGTCAAGGTGGCGCCGTAGCTCGGCTTGTAGTCCATCGTCACCATCGTCACCGAGCCCGGGCGCTCTGTGCGTGCGGCCAGCACCTCGGCGCCGGTGATGTATTGGCGCTGCCGGCTTTTCAGCAACAGAAGCTGTGGCTCGCCCGCATCCCGGCCCACCGCGAACGTGCGCAACCACTCGTAGTTGCAGCGCTGCCAGCCCTGGTTGCAACGCCACGCCTGCTGGGCGCTCGCATGGATCAGCAGCGTCGCGTCGTCGGCCCATTCGAGGCCGCGCAACTTGTTGGCTGGATCCGTCCCGATGATGCTCTGCACCTTGCCGGTGCCGACTTCGATAATGGCGACGGCGGGCTGGCCACCACGATCAAGGTCGCGCGCGAGCCAGCGACCGTCCGGCGAGATGGCCGCGAACTGCAGTGCCGGCAGGCGACCGAACGCCTCGGGCCCCGGCGGTGCGGGGGGCGGCGCGGCGGCCAGTCCCTGCGACAGAACGAGCAGCAGCCACAGCGCTGGTGAGGCGTGCAGGATGCGGTGGGCGCTTCCGTTCATCAGTTCACTCCTCGGACGTGAAGGGGGCTCCGGCCGGCGCCGTGTCGGCGTCCGCGGCGCTGGCGCGCACCGAACCGAGCCACGCAGAAAAATCGCGCGGCTTGCGGTCATCGATCCAGTCGAAGACGACACGGTGCCAGGAGACGCGCTGCACGTAGGTCCGGGTCTCGTTGTAAGGAATGTTCTCGACCCACACGTCCGTCGCCATCGGTGCGGCGGGCAGCCAGCGCTTCACCGCGCCCGGGCCGGCGTTGTAGGACGCGATCGCGAACGGCGCCTGGCCGTTCCAGCGGTCGAGCATGCTGCGCAGGTAGGCGGACCCGAGCGGGACGTTCACCGACGGGATGACCAGCGAGGAGTTCGATGGCGCCGGCAGGCCCCACGACTTCGCGGTCCGTCGCGCGGTCTCGGGCAGCAACTGCATCAGGCCGATTGCGTCGGCGCTCGAGCGCGCGTCGGCGCGATAGAGGCTCTCCTGCCGGATGATCGCGTAGATGAGGTCGGGCGGGAGCCCGCTCAGCGACGAGCCCCGGCGCACTTCCGTGTCGTAAGGATGCGGGTAGAGCAGGTCGTAGTCGTCGAAGACCCCGAGCTTGGCGGCCGCCGAGATTGCCTGCAGGTACCAGGTCCAGCGTGCCGCGAGCCCGATGGCCTGGATCTGCGCCGCCGGCTCGAGCGCGTCGTAGCCCGCACGCCACTCGGCAATCGCTTCGGTCTGCATGTCGCACAACGCCAGCTCGCGGGCCCGCACGAACGGGGCCTCGGCCGCGAGCCGATCCATCCCGGCATCGCTCACGCCAGCCGGCTTGAACGTGGGCGCGAATTGCTTGCCGAGCCGCGCTGCCGACAGCACCGCGTACCAGTTGTCGGTCGGCATGACCGCCGCATAGCCCTGCTTCGCCGCGGCTCGAGTCCCCGAGTTGTTCTGCAACCCGCGCCGACCAGTATTTCCAGCGATTCTGGTTGCGGAGCGCCTCGGGCATCGCGTCGATCGCCTTGCGGGCGCGAGTCCCAGTCGCCGGCCCAGAGCGCCGCGCGCGCATGCCATTCGTGGGCCTGCTCGTCGAAGTCGCTCGCCTGGCCGAGCGCGAAGAAATCGAGCGCCCGCGGGTCGCGGCCGAGCGCGAGCCGCAATCCGGTCGCGATCGCGAACGGACTTGCCGCGCTGGCATCGAGGCCGCGCGCCTGCACGAGCTCGGGGTACCGTGCGACCGCGGCGTCGACGTCCGCGCGGGCGTAGCGCCGCCAGCCATCGAGCAGCGCCTTGGGATCCACCGTCCGGGACGGCGTGGCGATGAGCGCATCGATGGACGCGCGCGGCTGCTCGATCAGCCCCGCCCACTGCTCGATCGGGGCCGCAGTCGTGGCCGGCAGTGAGCGCGCGAGGTAACGCGCGAGTCCCGGCCTGCCCGGCGTCGAGCGCGGCTCTCGCACGTCGCTCGATCAGCGTGGAGGTCAGCAGGCCCTGCGACTTGAGCCAGTCGAAGGCCGGATCGCAGACCGGCGGAAGGCTCTTCGGCGCGGACCATTCGGTGATGATCTTGTCCGCCAGCCCGTCGGTGCGGCCGAGCGCGATGCGCGCGGCGTACGCATTGCAGCGCGCGGCGATCGAGTCGTTCACGTCCGGGCGATAGACGGCAAGGTAGTCATCCCACTGCTTGCGCAGCGCCAGCGCCATGAGCCATTCGCGCCTGATCGGTCGCGCCACGGGCTGATCGCCGTAGCGGTCCAGGAATGCCTGGATCTCTGGAGCGGCCGCGGGATCGTCGAGCCGGCGCTCGAGCCGCGCGGCCTCGACATACGGATACAACGGATAAGCCTTCAGGTCCGCGCTGTCGGCGCCAGCGCGCAGGCGCCATGCCCTTCGACGCCTGCGCGTAAGCGTCGAGGAACTGCTGTCGAACCTCGGCCGGAAACTCCACCCGTGCCGGCCCCGCGTGCGTAGCCGGACCACCCGCCATGACGGCAATGAGCGTGACCAGCGGCGGCCGGGAAGCGGCGCGCGTCAGGCAGTCTGCGGATCGGAGTCATGTCTGGCCTGGGAATCGAGATCGACGCGTAAGTCTATGATGAATCAGGGATGCTCCGGAGGCTGCAGATGACCTCGGTAAGCCCCATTCACAATACTGGTGCACTGCCGCAAACTTCGCCCGATGCCCGGCCGCCACACGGGGTGGCGGTTGGCGCCTGCGTTTCAAGAACCTGCAGAAGGGAGATTACTCCATGCTCTACTCCGGACCCGCTTTCAGCGCCACGGCGCTGGGCGACGGCATCGTCGAAGTCAAGTTCGATCTCGCCGGCGAATCGGTCAACAAGCTCAACCAGGCTGCGCTCAGGGACCTCGACGCCGTCACACAGGCGATCGCGAAGGCCGAGGGCGTGAAGGGCGTGATCCTCACGTCCGGCAAGCAGGTGTTCATCGTCGGCGCAGACGTCACCGAGTTCGGCGCGATGTTCGCGGCGGGCGAGGAGTCGGTCGCCAAGGGCGTGCTCGAGGTGAACCGCATGCTGTGCCGGTTCGAGGACCTGCCGGTCCCGACGGTGGTCGCGATCAACGGCATCTGTCTCGGCGGCGGGCTCGAGCTCGCGCTGGCATGCGACTACCGCGTGATGTCCACGTCCGCGTCGGTCGGCTTCCCCGAAGTGAAGCTCGGCATCTTCCCGGGCTTCGGCGGCAGCGTGCGCCTGCCGCGCGTGATCGGCGTGGACAACGCGATCGAGTGGATCTGCACGGGCGCCGACAAGAAGCCCGAGGCGGCCCTGAAGGACGGCGCGGTCGATGCGGTCGTCGCGCCCGAGAAGCTGCGCGACGCGGCGCTCGGGATGGTGAAGCAGGCGATCGAAGGCCGGCTCGACTGGAAGGCGAAGCGGGCCGAGAAGCTCGGGCCCATCAAGCTGAACCAGATGGAGTCGATGATGGCGTTCACCAGCGCCATGGGCTTCGTCGGTGCGCAGGCCGGCCCGAACTACCCGGCGCCGATGCTCGCGATCCGCAGCATGCAGGAGTCCTCCACGAAGGGCCGCGACGACGCGATCGGCGTCGAAGCGAAGTACTTCGCCAAGGCGGCCGTGACGCCGCAGGCCAACGCGCTCGTCGGCCTCTTCATGGCGGACCAGGCGGTGAAGAAGACCGCGAGCACCTGGGCCAAGAAGGGCGCGAAGGAGATCAAGCAGGCCGCCGTGCTCGGCGCCGGCATCATGGGTGGCGGCATCGCCTACCAGAGCGCCGTGAAGGGCACGCCGATCATCATGAAGGACATCCGCTCGGAGGCGCTCGACCTCGGCATGAACGAGGCCGGCAAGCTCCTTTCGAAGCAGGTGGAGCGGGGCAAGATCAAGCCCGACGGCATGAGCGCGACCCTTTCGCGCATCCGCCCGACGCTGAACTACGGCGACTTCAAGGACGTCGACATCATCATCGAGGCCGTCGTCGAGAACCCGAAGGTCAAGAAGGCGGTGTTCGCCGAGGTCGAGGGCATGGTGCGCGACGACACGATCATCGCGTCCAATACCTCGACGATCTCGATCAGCTTCCTCGCCGAGGGGCTGAAGCGCCCGCAGAACTTCGTCGGCATGCACTTCTTCAACCCGGTGCACATGATGCCGCTCGTCGAGGTGATCCGCGGCAAGCAGTCGTCGGACGCGGCCGTCGCGGCCACCGTGGCGCTCGCGCTCAAGATGGGCAAGACGCCGGTCGTCGTGAACGACTGCCCGGGGTTCTTCGTCAATCGCGTGCTGTTCCCGTACTTCGCCGGCTTCCACGTGCTGCTGCGCGACGGCGCGGACTTCATGGCCGTCGACAAGGCGATGGAGAAGTTCGGCTGGCCGATGGGCCCCGCGTACCTGATGGACGTCGTCGGCATGGACACCGCGGTGCATGCGGCAGGCGTGATGGCCGAGGGCTTCCCGGACCGCATGAAGCCGGACTTCGAGAACACCACCAGCGTGATCGTCGCCAAGGGCCGCTTCGGGCAGAAGAACGGCAAGGGCTACTACACCTACGCGCCCGACAAGAAGGGCAAGCCGAAGAAGAGCCCGGACCCCGAGACCTACGAGCTCATCAAGGGCGTGGTCGCCGCGCGCAAGGAGTTCGCGCCCGAGGAGATCGTCGAGCGCTGCATGGTGCCGATGGTCAACGAGGTCGTGCGCTGCCTCGAGGAGAAGATCGTCGCCTCGCCGGCCGAGGCGGACATGTCGCTGATCTACGGCATCGGCTTCCCGCCGTTCCGTGGCGGCGTCTGCCGCTACGTGGACCAGATGGGCGCCGCGAAGTTCGTCGAGATCGCGGACAAGTACGCCTCGATCGGCAAGCTCTACGAAGCACCGAAGATGCTGCGCGACATGGCAGCTGTCCGGCAAGAAGTTCTACGGCTGACCGAACGGCCCACCACGAATCTGGAGAGATCAAGATGAGTCTCAATCCCCGCGATGTCGTCATCATCGATGGCGTGCGCAGCGCAATGGGCCGCTCCAAGGGCGGCATGTTCCGTAACGTCCGTGCCGAGGTGCTCTCGGCCGAATTGATCAAGGCGCTGTTCAAGCGCAACCCGGCCGCGAACATGGACGAGGTCGAAGACGTGATCTGGGGCTGCGTGAACCAGACGCTCGAGCAGGGCATGAACATTGCCCGCAACTCGCTGCTGATGGCCGGGATGCCGCACACGGTGCCGGGCCAGACGGTGAACCGGCTCTGCGGCTCGTCGATGCAGGCGCTGCACACGGCGGCGGCGCAGATCATGACAGGGCAGGGCGACGTGTTCGTGATCGGCGGCGTGGAGCACATGGGCCACGTCAACATGATGCACGGCATCGACCTGAATCCGGCCGCCTCGAAGCAGTATGCGAAGGCCTCGAACATGATGGGCCTCACCGCCGAGATGCTCGGCCGCATGCACGGCATCACCCGCGAGATGCAGGACAAGTTCGCGCTGCGCTCGCACCAGAAGGCCTGGGAGGCCACGCTTGGCGGCCGCTTCAAGAACGAGATCGTCCCCATCGAGGGCCACGATGCCGACGGCGTCCGCGTGCTCTGCGACATCGACGAGGTGATCCGCCAGGATGCGACGCTCGAGGCGCTCGCGGCGCTCAAGCCGGCGTTCGACCCGAAGGGCGGCATGGTGACGGCGGGCTCGTCGTCGGCGATCTCCGACGGCGCCTCCGCGATGCTGGTGATGAGCTACGAGCGCGCCAAGGCGCTCGGCCTGAAGCCACGCGCGAAGATCGTCTCGATGGCCGTCGCGGGCTGCGACCCGGCGATCATGGGTTACGGCCCGGTGCCGGCGACGAAGAAGGCGCTGAAGCGCGCCGGCCTCGAGATGAAGGACATCCAGGTCGCCGAGCTGAACGAGGCGTTCGCCGCGCAGTCGCTGCCGGTCATCAAGGACCTCGGGATCATGGATCGCATGGAAGAGACCGTGAACCTGAACGGCGGCGCGATCGCGCTCGGCCATCCGCTCGGCTGCTCCGGTGCGCGCATCACGACCGCGCTCGTGAACGTGATGGAACAGAAGGACGCCACGCTCGGCGTCGCGACGATGTGCATCGGGCTCGGGCAGGGGATCGCGACGATCCTGCAGCGGACCGCGGCCTGATCGGTCCCGCTAGCCGCCCCGGTCCCGCAGAGTTCGCGGGGCCGGGGCATGTCCCCGTCGGCCCCGCCGGTCAGTCCCTACGCCGGCTGCAACTTTCCGCAATGGTCTCCCGTGCCCGGCTGGGTGATATTCCGCCCTATTGCCCGGCACAACCGCACATCGGGAGGAGACCTCATGGACAACAAGGAAAAAGACGTCGCGATGCAGATGGCGGAGGACGCCCGCCAGGCCGAATGGGAGAACGTGAGCTTCACCGCGGAGGTGTTCAAGGGCAACTTCCGCTGGGACCTCGTGCATCCGTTTCCGGCGCAGTCTCCCGAGGACAGGAAGATCGGCGACGAGTACCTGGTGAAAGTGCGCGAGGTGCTCGAGAAGCACGTCGATCCCTACAAGATCGACGAGGAGGGCGAGTACCCTGCCGAGGCGCTCGACGCGATGGCGGCGATCGGCCTCTTCGGCATGAAGATCCCGAAGGAATACGGCGGTCTCGGCCTCTCGATCACCAACTACGCCCGCGTGCTTGGCTTGATCGGCAGCTACTGCTCGAACACGGTCACCTATCTCTCGGCGCACCAGAGCATCGGCGTGCCGCAGCCGCTGCGTGAATTCGGCACCGAGGAACAGAAGCGCAAGTACCTGCCGCGGCTCGCCCGCGGCGAGATCTCGGCCTTCGCGCTCACCGAGCCGGACGTGGGGTCCGATCCTGCACGCATGACCACCATTGCGACGCCGACCGAGGATGGCAAGTCGTACATCCTGAGCGGCGACAAGCAGTGGTGCACGAACGTCACCGATCCGAAGACGTCGCTGATCGCGGTGCTCGCCCGGACGCCCGACAAGGTGCTGCCGAACGGCAAGAAGGTCCCGCAGATCTCCTGCTTCGTGGTCGAGACGGCGTGGCCGGGAGTCGAGCGCGTGCGGCGCTCGACGTTCATGGGGCTGCGCGGCATCGCGAACGGGTCGGTCACGTTCAAGGACGTGGTGGTCCCGGCCGAGAACCTGATCGGCAAGCCGGGCGAGGGCCTCAAGATCGCGCTCGCGACGCTGAACGTCGGCCGTCTGGGTCTCCCCGCGGCCGGCATCGGCGTCGGCATGGCGATGGTCGAAGACGCGCGCTGGTGGATCAACGCGCGACAGCAGTGGGGCCAGCCGGTCGGCAAGCACCAGGCGATCGCGAAGATGGTCGCGAACTACGCGGCGCACCTCTTCGCCATGAAGAGCATGGTGTATCTCACCTGCGCGTTCGCGGACCACAAGAACGCCGACATCCGCCTCGAGGCGGCGGCGGCCAAGTATTTCTGCTCCGAGACGCTCTACAGGATCCTCGACGACTACCTGCAGGTGCGCGGCGGGCGCGGCTACGAGCGCGCCAAGTCGCTGTACGAGCGCGGCGAGCGGCCGACCAGCGTCGAGATGGCGATCCGCGACATGCGCGTCGGCCGGATCTTCGAGGGCTCGTCGCAGGTGATGCACCTGATCATGGCGCGCGAGGCGCTCGACACGCACTTCAAGCTGGTGATGCCGATCATCCAGCCGAAACCCGGCCAGAAGGTGGGCAAGGGCGAGGCGATGATGAAGGCGGCCGGGTTCTACTCGACGTGGCTGCCGAAGCTGTTCATGCCCGAGACCGGTCATCACTTCGACGCGAAGCACCTGAACGAGGTGAACCGCAAGCACCTGTCGTATGCGGGCAAGACCAGCAAGCTGCTGGCGCGGCGCCTGTTCGCGACGATGGCGAAGTACGGCCCGAAGCTCGAGAAGGAACAGCTGATCCTCGGCAACTTCGTCGACATCGGCGTGGACCTGTTCGTGATGGCGACGTCGCTGTCGTACGCGGACCACCTGGTCGGGCGAGAATCCGGCCGACGACAGCGCCGCAGGAACTCGCGGACCTCTTCTGTCGCGAGGCGCGTCGGCGCATCGAGGCGAACTTCCGCGCGGTGAAGTCCAACAACAACCGTTCCTACCGCAAGGTCGCCGGGCTGCTCATGGACGGCAAGATGGACTGGCTCGCCGACGGATCGACCAATCCGATTCCGCCGCAGTATCGCGACTGGGAGAAGAACGACTACGAGCACCCGGCCGAGTCAGTCGGCGAAGCGCAGGCCGCACGCGACAAGGAAGCGGCTTGAGAGTAGGCGGACATTCTCCGTAGGGACATTCTCCTTTCGGGGACTGTCCCCTGCGGGGACAGTCCCCGGGGGGGAGAATGTCCCCTACCAGGAGAGTGTCCCCTTACAGCAGCGCCAGGATCGAGCCGCCGGTCCCGGCCCAGAGTTCATAGCGCTCACCGACGCCGCCGTGCTGCTCGACCGCGTGGATCGCGGTCGCGCGCGACAGCAATTCGAGTGTCTCGCGGTCCGTCGGTGCGATCAGCAGCCGCGCCGAGTCGGACGGCGCTCGCACCGGCGACTCTGCCAGCCCGAGCTCGCGCGGCGTTGCCCCGGATGCGATCAACGGAATCTGCTTCCCGTCCGCCACAAGTTCGATCTGGCCTGGCGCCGCATCGCTCGCGGGCAGGCCACGCTTGTCGATGGTCGACCAGACGTAGACGTAGAAATACAGGGAGTGCTTGCCCGAGCGATTGACGTCGAGCGGCACGAGCGTGATGTAGTCGCGGGCGTGAACCGCGAGTTCCGGCCGTTCGCGTGCGAAGACGAGGGATCCGGGCGCCACGGTTACCGTCGCGGCGGAGACCTCGTCGAGGTACTGCCGCGCGTCCTCGGGCGGCCGCGAGGCGCAGGCGCCGAGCGCAAGCGCCGCCATCGCGGCGGCAATGTGACGCAGGCGCCGAGCCAGCCGAATTCGCTCACAGGTCATAGCGATACCCCAGGCTGAAGTAGTAACGGGTCGCGTCGGCCGACGAGTCACCCAGCGTGCGTTGCCCAATCTCGGCACCACCCTCGAATTCGAACCACAGACGCCGCCAGTGCATTTCAGTCCGCAGCCCGGGCGAGTACAGCAGCTGCTTCGAACCGTCGGCGTGGAACTTGCGCTGGTCGAAGCGGAATCTCGGGCTGATTCGCCAGGCCTGGCCCAGTGGCTGCTGCGTGTAGAGACCGATGGAGATCGTGTCGGTGGCGTCGCCCGTCTGGTACTGCAGCCCGAGCGACGACACGTCGCCGCGATCGAACAGGCCGTACGCGAGCGTCTGCGTCGAGACGATCAGGTCCGTGCCGGACGGGAGGGTCGCCTCGACGCCGCCCGAGGCGGGCGTCGCGCTGACGCTGATACCGGACACGTCCGTCGACCACTGCCAGCGCTCTCCGAACGGCCGGGACAGCGACACCGTGTACGTATCCGACGAGGCGCTGCGATCCCTGGCGAATTGCTCGACCTGGGCGCTGGAATAGAGGCCGAACAACTCGTCGAACGTCCTGACAGGCTGGCCGATCAGCGCGTTCTGCAGGCTCAGGCCCGGGCTCTTGCGATGGTCGAGGTTGGCGCTCATCGTCCAGCGCGCGGGCAGCGCCGCCGTGGCGAGCAGCAGTACGTCGTTCAGGTCGCCGAAGTGGATGTCGTAGTCGACCAGGCCGACGAACGTGAGTCCCGGCCGGAAGTAGCGCAGCTCCGTGCCGATGGCCTGCCGGTCCGTGAGTCCGTAGTAATCCTGGGAAATGCCGTAGAGCGACACGTCCCACGCGTCGGCGAAAGTGCCGAAATCGGCCGAGAGCGCGTAGAACTTGCGATCGGTCGACGGCGAGGCGCGAATCGAGTCGACGGGATAGCCGTACATTGCATTCACGCGCACGCTGGGCAGGACCTGGTAGCCGGCGTACAGGCCATCGAAGGTGCCGATCAGGCCTCCGAGGGTTCCGGACTGCCGTCCTCCGCGGACGGTCCAGTCGAGCACGCGGTCGCGCAGTTCGCCGAACATCAGCGAGACGGTCGCCTGGCTGCCCGGGCCATCCTGGAGCATGTCCAGGCCATAGGCGCCACTGACTCGTGCCGCGAAGTCGTAGCGTTCGCCGCTGCGGCGTGCCGCGAGCGCGACGTCGCTCAGGATCGCGTCCTGGGTCGTGGCCTTCCGCGAAACGCTGCCGTTGTCGAAGCTGCTGGTGTCGCGCCGGTAGGTCTGCGACACGCCGCCATAGACTTTCCACCGCGACTCGTTCGCGGCCGCGGCGCGGGCCTGAGCGCTCGCCGGGCTCGCCGCGAAGGTCAGCGCGCGCAGCCTCTTGCTCACGCGATCCGCGGCCTCGCCGTCGGGATAGCGACGGAGGTATTCCTCGTACTCGGCCTTGGCATGCGCCAGTTGTCCCTGGCGCTCGCGTGAGAGCCCGAGCAGTTCCTGCGCCTGCGCGCGCTGCGGAAACTCGGGCTGTTCGGTGAGGCGCGTCAGCAGTGGTATCGCGGCTGCATAGTCCTTGCGCCGGAATGCTTCCTGCGCCCGCTTCATCGTCTGGTCGAGGTCCTGCTGCGTCAGCGTCGTGTTGCCCGGAGTCTGCGTCGCGGCGACGCTGCCGACCGCGTCGGGCAGGCCGGGCTTGCTCATCGTCGAGTCGTCTGCGATGGCCAGCCAGGCCTTCGGGTAGTGGGAGCGGGCAGTCGAGAGTGCGCGCCGTGCATCCGCCTCGGAGACGAATGGCCCGGCCCGGAGCCGATACCATTTCTGCCCGTCCACGACGGCCTCGGACACGTAGGTGTGGACGCCGGTCGCCTTGGCGGCTGCCGCGATGGCAGCGGCGCCATACGGCGCCTGCGCGGCGTCGAGGTTCACGGCGTAGGCGGCGGTGCCGCCATTCACCTCGCGAACGGTCACTTTCGACCGGTCCGTCTCCGGCCGCACCAGCAGGAGGCGCAGCCCGCGGCGGTTCGTCGACGGAACCAGCACGAACTGCTCTGGCTTCGACCAGCGAATGCCGAGATCCACGTCGCGTGCGAGCGTGCGGTCGACGGTCACGGAGCGAATCACGCCGCTGCCGTCGAGTATGGGCGGAACCACCCAGCCGGCGGCGGGCGCACCGCAGCTTGCGCCAGGGGACAAGCGTATGCGCAGCGAGTCGCCAGCGGTCGTCGCGAAATGACTCACGTACCGGACATCGCAGCCGAACAGGATGGTGACGGTGGCGTAGCCGTCCAGTTCGGCCACGCCGACCTCTTCGATGAGTCGCGACGTGACCTGGGCGTGCGAGGTTGCGGCCAGCGACAGGAGCTGGAGCAGCAGGGCGCAGCGGATTGCACGGTATCGCATCAGTCGAACTTCGTGTCGGTGATGCGATGCTCTGGGCCGGCGCGGCGCGTCAGGATCGTCGTCAGCGTCGAATCCGTGTAGATGTGACAGGCACCCGAGCAGTTGCGGAGCTCGCTGACCGTGTATTTCACGTTGCCGTACTTCTTGTGCGGATCCGGCTTGAAGCGGCTTGAGTGGCACCCGGCGCAGTCCGGCTTGTAGGCGGGTGTCCGCCAGGTGGCGGCATCCGTGTTGGTCGTGTGGCAGCTCAGGCAGGTCAGCGAAACCCGATGATCGCCCGGGTAGCCGCGGCCGGCCGCGTGCCTGAATGTGTTCGGTGACCAGGCCGCCGTCGAGTGGCACTGGCTGCAGTCGAAGTTGTTGACCGGGAAGGTCATGTGTCCAGTCGAGGGCCCGCTGGCGGTCGTGCCGTTGTGGCAGGTCTTGCAGCCGCTCGTCACGCCGGTGTGGTCGAACGCAGCCGGCAACCATGCGAGCGTCGAATGACAGGCGCCACATTCCTGGGTGGTCGGGATGTGGTTCGACGGCTTGCCCGGCGCCTTTACGCCGTTGTGGCAGCTGCTGCATGTGCCGGTCACGTGGTTGTGATCGACGCGGTTGGCGGGCTTCCAGGCGGTCGTCGTATGGCACGCATCGCAGCTTGTGTCGCTCAGGATGTGCGCGGTGCCCTTGCCCGTCGCGGCCGTGCCGTTGTGGCACGAATAGCAGCTGCCGATCACCTGCGTGTGATCGACGCGCACGGCGGGTTTCCAGCCGGCAGGCGAATGACAGGACTCGCACAGGTTGCTGGTCTGCAGGTGACCTCCGTTCTTGCCGGTGGCGTTCGCACCGTTGTGACAGCTGAAGCAGTTGCCGGTGATCCCTGTGTGGCTGAAGCCTGTGGCGGGCCTCCAGGCAGTCGTCCCGTGGCAGTTGCTGCACTCGGCGGTCGTCGCGATGTGGCCAGTCGGCTTGCCCGCTGCAGTCCTGCCGTTGTGGCAGCTCGAGCACGTGCCGACGACCTGCGCGTGATCGACGCGTGTCGCCGGCCTCCAGGCTGCCGTGGCGTGGCACGCCTCGCAGGTCGTGCTCGTGAAGATGTGGCCGGCATTCTTGCCCGCCGCCTTCACGCCGTCGTGACAGGTCGCGCAGCCGGAGGTAATGCCGGTGTGGCTGAAATTGGCAGGGACCCACGCCAGGGACGAGTGGCAACTGCCGCACTGCGCCGTCGTCGGGATGTGATTCGGTCCCTTGCCGACCGCCTTCGTGCCGTTGTGGCACGAGTTGCACGTGCCGGAGACGTGGCCATGATCGACACGCGTCGCGGGCTTCCACGCATTGGTCGCGTGACAGCTCTCGCAGCTCGTGTCGGTCGTGATGTGCGACGTGCCCTTGCCCGTCGCGTTGACGCCGTTGTGGCAGCTGTAGCAGTTGCCGGTGATTCCGGTGTGGTTGAAGCCCGTCGCGGGCTTCCAGGCCGTGGTGCCGTGGCAACTACCGCATTCCGCGCTCGTGGCGACGTGGTTTGCCGGCTTGCCTGGCGCGGTGTTGCCGTTGTGGCAGCTCGAGCACGTGCCGATGACCTGGGCATGGTCGACGCGTGTGGCTGGCTTCCATGCGGTCGTCGCGTGGCAGGCCTCGCAGGTTGCGCTCGTGAACATGTGCGCCGCGGTCTTGCCCGGCGCCTTCACGCCGTCGTGGCACGTGGCGCAGCCTGAAGCGATGCCGGCATGGCTGAAGTTCGCCGGCTTCCAGGCTGCGGTGGCGTGGCAGGTACCGCACTCCGCCGTGGTCGGTATGTGGTTCGGTCCCTTGCCCGCCGCCTTCGTGCCGTTGTGGCAGGTGCTGCAGGCGCCCGTGACCTGTGCGTGGTCGACGCGCGTCGCAGGCTCGCCAGCTCGTGACCGCGTGGCACGCTTCGCAGGTGTTGCTGGTGGACAGGTGCGCCAGGCTCTTGCCCGTGGCCTTGACGCCGTCGTGGCAGCCTGCGCATTGTCCGACGATCCCGGTGTGGTCCCATTTCGCGGGCTTCCACGCGGACGGCGTGTGGCACGAATCGCAGTTGTCCCCGCTCACGATGTGATTCAACGGCTTGCCACTCGCGACCGTGCCGTTGTGGCACGAGAAGCAGCTTCCGGTGACCTCCCGGTGGTCGACGGCCGTGGCAGGCTTCCAGGCCTGCGTGGCGTGGCACGCGGCACAGCCGTTCGTGGACTGGATGTGCGCCGGGTTCTTGCCCGTCGCCGTCGTGCCGTTGTGGCAGGAGAAGCAGTTGCCCGTCACCTGCGTGTGATCGACTCGTGACACCGGCCGCCAGCCCGTGGTCGTGTGGCACGCCTGGCAGGAATCGCTGGCCTGGATGTGGGTGCTGCTCTTGCCGGTCTGCTTCGTTCCGTCGTGACAGGTGACGCAGCCCGTGGTGATTCCCTCGTGGGTGAATCGGGCCGGGACCCATGCGCTCGTCGAGTGGCAGCTGCCGCATTCCGCGGTCGTCGGGATGTGGCTCGGCTGCTTGCCCGCCGCCTTGACGCCGTCGTGGCAACTCGAGCAGGTGTCGGTGATGCCCGAGTGGTTGAACGTGGCGGGCTTCCACGCCGTTGTTGCGTGGCAGTCGCCGCAGTCGGCGCGGGTCACGATGTGGTTCGCGTCCTGCCCGGCGGCGATGCGGCCGTCGTGGCACGAAGTGCAGGTTCCGAGCACATTGCCGTGATCGACCCGCGTTGCGGGCTTCCACGCCTGGGTCGCGTGGCAGGCCGCGCAGTCGTTGCTGGACTGCAGGTGCGTGGCGTGCTTGCCGCTGGACGTCGTGCCGTTGTGACAGGAGAAGCAACTGCCAGTCACCTGTGCGTGATCGACGCGGGTGACCGGCCGCCAGCCGAACGTCGTGTGGCAGGCCTGGCAACTGTCGCTCGACTTGATGTGCGCGGTG
>CAVTDU010000029.1:0-13508 GCA_963733565.1 uncultured Gammaproteobacteria bacterium | reverse complement strand
TGGATACGGCATGTCGCGCATTGAACGCCGGGATTCGCGGCAGCATCTCCGCCGCGCAGCGTCGCTTCGAGCTTGCCGGACGGACGCTGCATGCGGTGAGTCCACTGGCAACGCTGGATCGCGGCTACGCAATCGTCGCGGACGCCGCGGGCAAGGTCGTGCAGGACGTTTCCTCGCTCGCGCCCGGCGATCGGGTCGAAACCCGACTGGCCCGTGGACTGTTCAGCGCAACGGTGACCGGCATCACGCAAGAGGTCGAAGCCGTGCTTGAGATCGAGCGATGAGAGTGCGAAGCACCAGTCGAGGCATGCGGCCCGGGCGCGCCTGGCCGTCGACCGTGGCCTGCCTCATCGCAGGCCTCGCCTGCGCGACTGCCTGGAGCGAGGTCGATCTTCCGCGGGAGAGCCGGGTTCCCGGCGGCATCGCCATCATCGAGCTCGGCGCCGGGGCTGCGTCCCCAGGCGAGGTTTTCTTCGACGGGCATCGCGCGCCGGTCCTGCCGGGTCCATCGGGCTGGGTCGCACTGATCGGCATTCCGCTGGCCACGCCGCCGGGCCCGCAGTCCGGAAAGTTCCTGCCGGCCGGCGAGCCGGAACCGCGATCGCTCGATTTCACCGTGAAGGGCAAGCAGTACGCGGAGCAGCGGCTGCAGGTGAAGAACAAGCGCCACGTCAATCCTGAAAAGGACGACCTCGAGCGAATCGACCGTGAGCGCAAGCGCATCGACGCGGCGCTCGGCACCTACACCGCCGGCCGCGTGCCCGAACTCAGGATGCGGCCACCGGTGGCCGGCGAGCGATCGAGCAGCTTCGGACTGCGCAGGTACTTCAACGGCGAAGCCCGCAATCCGCATTCGGGCATGGACATCGCGGCAGCCGCCGGCACCCCGATCCTCGCGCCGTCACCGGGGCGCGTGCTCGACGCGGGTGATTTCTTCTTCAATGGCAACACCGTATTTCTCGATCACGGCGAGGGCGTCGTGACGTTGTATTGCCACCTGAGCCGCATCGACGTGAAACCCGGCCAGGAAATCGCCGCCGGCGAGGTGCTCGGCAAGGTCGGCGCGACCGGCCGCGTGACGGGCCCCCACCTGCACTGGGGAATCGCGGTCAATCGCGCGATGGTGGATCCGGCGCTCTTTCTGGCGGTGGAGAGTGACCGATGACCGGAGAGTGATCAATGACTCGTGACCAGCGGTTAGTAGAGCCGCGGAGGCCGGCAACGCCGGCCCTCTTCCTAACCGCTAACCGCTGATCACTAACCGCTTTCCGTCATCCGCTTTCCGTCAGATCCGCGCCACGAACGCTCCGATCGCCGGCTCGAACCGGTCTGGATCGGCCAGGAACGCGTCGTGGCCCTGCAGCGACGGGAACGCGTGAAACTCCACCGATCCGCCCGCCGCCTTCAGGTGCTCCGCGATCTCACGCTGCTGCCCGATCGGAAACAGCATGTCCGTGTCGACGCCGAGGACGAGCGAACGCTTCACGCCGAACCGCGCGAACGCAGCCGCCAGCGAACCGCCGCCGTGATCGGCGAGATCGAACCGGTCCATGGCCCGCGACAGATACAGGTACGCATTCGCGTCGAACGTGTCGGCGAACCGCAACGCCTGGTGCTCGAGGTAGGCCTCGACTTCGAACACCGGGCGGAAATCTCCCGACAAGCCGGCCGTCTCCGGAACGCGCCGACGGCCGAAGCGCTGCTGCCATTCCTCCGGCGAACGATAAGTGATCGTGCCGAGCTTGCGTGCGAGGCGCAGGCCGAGGCGCGGCCCCCTGCCCGGCTCGTAGCTTCCGCCGCGCCACGCCGGGTCGCTGCGCACCATCTCGCGCTGCAGCGAACGCAGCGCGATGGCGAACGGCGACGCCCTGGCAGCGCCGGAAATCGTGACCAGGTTGTCCACTTCGCCCGGGAACTGGGCGCAGTACGAGAGCACGACCATGCCGCCGAGGGACGGCCCGATGACCGCAGCGACCCGCTCGATGCCGAGGGTACGGATTGCAGCGCGCCCGGCGGCCGCGATGTCCTCCACCGCGATCTCGGGAAAGTCGATTCCGTATGGACGGCCGGTACGGGGATCCACGGCGGCCGGGCTCGACGAGCCGAAGGGACTGCCGAGCGAGTTGACGCACACGACGAAGAACCGGCCGGTGTCGAGCGGACGGCCCTGCCCCGATCATCGTCTCCCACCAGCCCGGCCGCGGATCGTCCGGCGACGAAGCGGCATGCGCCGACGGCGAGAGCCCCGTGAATATCAGGATGGTGTTGTCGCGGGCCTCGTTCAGGCGGCCCCAGCACTCGTAGGCGACCACGGGCTGCTCGACCACGCCACCGCGGTAAAGCCGCAGCGGCTCGACCGAGGCGCGCGATCCTGCGAGCCGGGAGGTCGTGGGTGGCCGACGCGGGTGTACGAGCAAATGCCATGGCCATGCGGGCAGTCTAGGCCCGCCCGACAGGTGAACAAGTCTGAGAGGATAGCGCGTCAGAAGCGCTGGTTATCAGGCACGACGCCAGTTTCAGCGCTTGCCCTTCCTGCCCGCCCGACGATTCTGGATCAGGCGCTTGCGCTTGCTCTGCTGGCGGGGCGTGAGCTCGTTGCGCCGCCCGGCGAACGGGTTTTCGTCGGTACGGAACTCGATCCGCATCGGCGTGCCCTTGAGCCGGAAAACCTGCCGGAAATGGTTCTCGAGGAACCGCCGATAGGAGTCCGGGACGTGCTGGGTCTGGTTGCCGTGGATGACCACCACCGGCGGATTGCGTCCACCCTGGTGGGCGTAGCGCAGCTTGATGCGCCGGCCGCGGACCAGCGGGGGCTGGTGAATGGTCTGTGCCTGCTCGAGGGCCTGGGTGAGCTCCTTGGTCGGCAGTTCCTTCATGGCGGCCCGGTAGGCCGACCGCACCGTCTCCACCAGCTCGCCGACGCCGGTCCCGTGACGGGCCGAGATGAAATGGACCGGCGCAAAACGCAGGAAGTCGAGCCGCAGGTCGAGGCCATCGCGGATCGCGTCGCGCTGGGCAGGCGGGATCCCGTCCCACTTGTTGACGGCGATCACGAGCGCCCGTCCCTGCTCCGCGATGAGCCCGAGCAGGCTCGCGTCCTGCTCGGCGATCGTGTCGTGCGCATCCAGCACGCCGATCACCACGTTGGCTTCCTCGATCGCCTGCAGCGTCTTGACGATGCTGAACTTCTCGATGGTCTCGCTGACGCGTGCCTTGCGACGCACGCCCGCCGTGTCGATGAGCGTGTAGCGCTGGCCATCGCGCTCGAAAGGCACGAAGACGGCATCGCGAGTCGTGCCTGGCTGGTCGAACGTGACCAGTCGCTCCTCACCCAGCAGCCGGTTGATCAGCGTGGACTTGCCGACGTTCGGGCGACCGACCACGGCGACCCGGATCTCGCGGCTCCCGGCGTCGATCTCTTCCGCGACCTCGGGCGGCGCCGGCAACCCGTCCAGCGCGCGCTCCATCAGGTCCTCGATGCCGTGGATGTGCGACGCGGAAATCGCCACCGGCACCCCGAAACCCAGCTGGTGGAAGTCATTGACCGCGATATCCGGATCCAGGAACTCGGCCTTGTTGACGACCACGATGACTGTCTTGCCGCTGCGCCGCAGGACGTCCGCGACGTGCTGGTCGGCAGGCACGCAACCCTGTCGCGCCTCCACGACGAGCAGCACGCGGTCGGCTTCCTCGACCGCCTTCAGCGTCTGCTCGGCCATCAGCCGCTCGATGCCGTGGGTGGTCTCCACGAGACCGCCCGTGTCCACGACGATGCAGCTGCGCGGACCGACTCGCGTGTAACCGTACTTGCGGTCGCGCGTGAGCCCCGGCTGGTCGGCGACAAGAGCGTCGCGCGTGCGGGTGATCGCGTTGAAAAGCGTCGACTTGCCGACGTTGGGACGCCCGACCAGGGCGACGACGGGCAGCATGGTCAGCTCCTGGCTGAGCCCCCGATCCGGAACGCGACGACCTTTCCGCCTTCGTCGACGACGAACACCCGGTCGCCCATCACGAGCGGCGGCGCTGCGATGCGCGTGCCGCCCGGATGCTCGCGCGCGACGAACTTGCCGGTCGAACGATCGAGGAAGTGCAGGTAGCCCTCGAAGTCGCCCACGATCACGGCATCTGCCCTGCGATCGCCGGCGTGCTGAGGCCGCGCTGCTTGAGCCCCGACTGCGTCCAGACGACGCCGCCGTCGCGACGGCGCAGTGCGATGACCTCGCCGTTCGAGGACGACACGTAGATCTGGTCGTCGTCGATCGCGAGGCCACGGTAGCTCGACACGTCGCGCGCCCACCAGATCTGGCCGCTGTCGAGCGCCAGCATCGCCACGCGACCCTGGTACCCGACCGCATAGACGTCGCTGCCGGACACGCGCACGGCCGAATCCACGTCCGCGAGCCGTTCGAGCTCCGTGCGACCGCGGGCCGTGCTGACCTGCACCTGCCAGATGACCTCGCCGGTGTCACGGGTCACCGACATGACCTTGCCCGAGTCGAAGCCGCTGATCACGGCCTCCCCCGCCGCAACGGGCGTTGCCGTTCCGCGCAGCGACAGGCGCGGCACGAGGTCCTCGACCGCCCACCGCTGCTTGCCGTCGACGCTCGAGAGCGCGACGAGGCGCCCCTCCGCCGTGCGCATGACGACCTGGTCGCGATCGACGAGTGCCGGCGACAGCAGTTCGCCGGGCACGCGCACTTTCCAGCGCTGCTTGCCGCTGGCCGCATCGAGCGCGACGACGTCGCCGTCGCTGCTGCCTACGACGACCAGCCCGAGGCCGATGCCCGGTCCGGACGACAGGTCGAAACCCGTCTTTGTCTTCCACTGCGTGCGGCCGCTCGCGGCGTCCAGTGCAAGCACCTCGCCGTCACGAGACGCCGCGTACACCGTCTCCCCTTCGCCTGCAACGCCGAGAGTCAGCCTCAGCTTTTCGCCGCCGCCGCCGATGCCTTCGGACCAGATCTTGTGGACCGCAAGCGTCGCCTCGATGTCCACGAGCTCCGCCGGCGGTTCGACGTCCTTGTCCTTGTTGCAGCCGGCCAGTGCCGCCAGGGCGGCAATGGCGACCAGCGAGCGGCGGAATTTCATTTGCCGGACGCTCCTGCGACGGGCGCCGCCGCGGCCGGCAGCGCGCTCTGCTTGAGTTCGATGTAGGCGGTGTCGATCCGCACGTCGCCCTTGGCGGCGGCGAGCGCCGCCTCGTACTCGCGACGCGCCGCGGCCGGGTCGCCCTTGCCTGCGAACGCATCGCCGCGGATGTCGTGGTAGAGCGCGGCGAACGCCCCTGCGCTGGCCACGTCGAGCAGCGCCAGGCTCTCGTCGAACTTGCCCTGCTCGATCAGGACGCGCGCGAGACGCGTCCTCGCGGCGGTGCGCAGTTCAGGGTCCTTCGAGCCGTCCGCGACCGACTTGAGTCGCTGCGCCGCGTCGTCGAGCTTGCGCGACTCGATGGCGGCCCGCGCGAGCGCGAGGTCGGCCTGGTCGGCGTACGGCGAAGTCGCGCGCTCCTCGCGCATGGCCTTGGCCTGCAGTGCCGCCTGGTCGAACTGGTTCTTGTCCAGCGAATCGAGCACAGCCGCGTAGGCGGCCTCCTCGCGCTGGGCAGCCGCGACCTTGCTGCTTTGCCAGTATTGCCAGCCCCAGAGCAGGGCCAGGCCGAGGGCGATGCCGCCCACGATCCACAGCCAGTTCTCGCTCCACCAGCGGCGCAGTTGTTCTTCTTGTTCGTTGTCGGTCAGGTCTTCCACTTCGAGGACTCCGTCATGCGGGGCCGGCGCCTGCCGGTCCCTTGTTGCTTGCCATTACCCGCGCCCACGTCCCGCGACGAGACGCGACAACTCACCCGCGAGATCGGCAAGCGGCACAGCCGACTGCCCCGCCTCCTCGCGCAGTGCCTTCAACCCGGCGACGCCTCGCGCCAGTTCCTCGTCGCCGAGGATGACCGCGTACCGGGCTCCGCTGCGGTCCGCGCGCTTCAGCTGCGACTTGAAGCTGCCCGCGCCGCAATTCATCTCGATCCGCGTGCCGGGCAGCGCGTCCCGCAGGCTCTCCGCGATGCGCAGTCCCGCCGCCTCGGCGGGCTCGCTGCCGAGCACCACGTACACGTCTGCAGCCGCTTCACCACCCGCGAGCTGCTGCAAGCGCAGCAGCTCGACGATGCGTTCCTCGCCCAGTGCCCAGCCTATCGCCGGGACCTCGTCGCCGCCGAGCTGGGAGACCAGGCCATCGTAGCGGCCTCCCGAACAGACGGCATCCTGCGAGCCGAGGTCGCTGGTCACCCACTCGAAGACGGTACGCGAATAGTAATCGAGACCGCGCACCAGCCGCGGGTTCACGACGTAGGCGATCCCCGCCGCCTCGAGGTCCGAGCGCAGCCGCGAAAAATGCGCGGCCGATTCGGCATCGAGGTGATCCGTGATCAGCGGGGCGCCCGCGTTGACATCCCGCATCGCCGGATTCTTGCTGTCCAGGATCCTGAGCGGGTTGCCGTCGAGACGGCGCCGGCTGTCATCGTCGAGCTGCGCGGCATGGCCGCGGAAATACTCGACGAGCTTCTCGCGGTAGACCCGCCGGGACTGCGGCGTGCCGAGCGAGTTCAGGTTGAGCGTGAGGCCGCCGAGGCCGAGCTTCCGCCAGATGCGCGCGGACATCATGATCAGCTCCGCGTCCACGTCCGGGCCCGGAAAGCCGAGCGCCTCGACGTCGATCTGGTGGAACTGGCGGTAGCGCCCCTTCTGCGGACGTTCGTAACGGAACATCGGCCCCGCGCACCATACCTTCTGGCGCTGGTTGTGCAGCAGGCCGTTGGTCATGCAGGCACGGACGATTCCCGCCGTCGCCTCGGGCCGCAGCGTCACGGATTCGCCGCCGCGGTCCTCGAACGTGTACATCTCCTTCTCGACGATGTCCGTCATCTCGCCGATCGAGCGCTTGAAGAGCTCGGTGCGCTCGAGCAGCGGCAGCCTTATCTCGCGGTAGCCGTACTCGGCAAAGGTCTCGCGGGCGACGGATTCGAGCAGCTGCCAGGCGCCCGAGTCGCCGGGCAGCACGTCGTTCATGCCGCGAATGGATTGGATGGTGCCGCTCATGGTGGATTGGCCTGCGCTCAGCGCAGCGCCCCGTCCGGGCCGATGCTGTAGCGCCCGACGGTCTGGCCGGCAGGCGGCGCGGGCAGCGTGATGCCGCGACCATTGACCTGCATGGTGACCGCAGGGGCATTGCCGATGGTCACGCTGAGTGGCGCGACGCCCGTGGCGACGCGCTCGGTGCCGGCCTTGCCGAGGTCGTAGAGCACTGCCTTGCCCGAGCCGTCGTAGATCTCGACCCACGAGTCGGCGGCGAACCGCAATTGCAGCGCCACCTGCCCGGCAGGCACGGCAACCGGCGTCGCGCCCGACTCCACTGCGCTGGTCGCGGCTGCGCCGGGCTCGGTCGGTCCGGCGGCGACCGGCGATGTCGATTGCGGGGCGCCGGACGCGTCGCCCGTATCGGCCTGCTGCCGCGGCGCGGCGGACACTGGCACAGGCGTCCCGGCGCCAGCTCGCCGACCACTTCGGCAGCCGCACGCCATACTCACTGACGTAGGCCGCGATGGCCGCCGCGAGCAGTACGAGCAGCACGCCTCCCAACAGCCACGGCCACTTCGGACGCCCGCGGTCGGGCATCATTTCCGCGCGCGACTTCGGAACCAGCGTCGGTTGCGAGAGGTGCGCCCTCGAACGCTCGTAGGCTCCGAGTATCTCGTCCTCGTCGAGGCCGAGCAGCGCCGCATAGCGCTTGAGGTGGCCGCGCACGAACACGGGCGCGCCAAGGGCCGAATAGTCGTCCCGTTCCAGCGCCGTCACTGCAGACGCGTCGAGGTTGAGCTGCTCGGCAACCTGCTGCTCGGTGAGCCCGGCGAGTTCACGCTGCCTTTCGAGCCGGGAGCCGGGGTCGGTCGGCAGCTCGGCAACCTCCGCTTCGGGCCGCGTCACTTCTGGGCCCGTTCGGCTTCGAGCAGCAGGCTCATCTCGGGCGACATCGCGAAATCCCGCTTCAGCTTCGCCGAGCTCATGCGTGCCTGGTCGTCGTCGCCAAGCGCCCGCTCGATCCGGTAGGAGAGCCAGAGCGACGTCGCGGACACCGGCGCCGACGCCGCGTAACGATCGAGGAACGCGCGCGCCTGCAGGTAGTTGCCGGCGTCGAACGCGAGCTCCGCCATCTCGAAGAGCGAATCGAGCTGGTCCTGCCTGCAGCGACAGCGCCTGCCGGAAATACTGCTCTGCCTCCTTCGGGCGACCGTCGGCGCGGGCGCAGCGTCCCGCGTTCGCGTAGGCGACCTCCGGGGTGCGGTAGAGCGGGTTCTTCGCGGCCTGCAGGAAGTAAGCCTCTCCGGTCTTCTTGTCGCCCTTGCGACAGAGGAACGCCGCGTAGTTGTTCATGATCACCGGATCGTTCCTGCCGAGCTTCATCGCACGCTCGAAGCTCGCCTTCGCCTTGTCGTCCTCGCCGAGACGATCGTAGAGGAACCCGGCGGCCATCTGCGTCGTCGCGGTATCCGGATCCTGGTCGAGCGCCTTCTCGAGCTTGGCGCGCGCCGTGGCCAGGTCGCCTTCGCGCATGTACGCCAGCGCGAGCTGCGTGTTGACGAGCGCGGCCTCCTCACGCTGCTTCTTCGTCAGCTTGATGTCCTCGGCGGCGTGCACGGCGACAGCCACCGCGAGGAACCCGAAGGCGAACACGATGCCGAGACGCTTCATGCGCGCGCCACCGACACCGGGATGAGGTTGCGGTTGCCGAGCCGCACCGTCGTGCGATCGTTGACGCGGCCGACCAGCTGCCCGCACGCGGCGTCGATGTCGTCGCCACGGGTCCGCCGGATCGTCGCGATCACGCCGCCCTTGATCAGCAGGTCGCGGAAGCGCTCGATCGCTTCCTCGCTCGAGCGTCGGTACTGCGTATTCGGGAACGGGTTGAACGGAATGAGGTTCACCTTCGCGGGATGCCCGCGCAGCAGCGCCGCGAGCTGGCGTGCGTGCTCCGGGCGGTCGTTGACGCCGTCGAGCATCACGTACTCGAAGGTCACGTTGCGCGCGTTCTGCTTCTCGACGTAATGCCAGCAGGCCTCGAGCAGGCTCGCGATCGGGTGGCGGCGGTTGATCGGCATCAGCTCGCTGCGCAGCTCGTCGTTCGGCGCGTGCAGCGAGACCGCAAGCGCGACGTTGGTCTCGTCGGCGATGCGCATCATCTGCGGGACCAGCCCTGACGTGCTGATCGTCACCCGCCGTCGCGAGAGATCGAGGCCGAGGTCGTCCATCATCACCTCGGCCGCGGGCACCACGTTACGGTAGTTCATGAGCGGTTCGCCCATGCCCATGAACACGACGTTGGTGATCACGCGATCGCCGTCCGGCGAATAGCCGAGTTCGCGATTGGCGAGCCAGACCTGGCCGACGATCTCGGCGGTGTCGAGGTTGCGGTTGAAGCCCTGCTGCCCGGTGGAGCAGAAGGTGCAGTCCATGGTGCAGCCGATCTGGCTCGAGATGCAGAGCGTGCCCCGACCCGGTTCCGGGATGAACACCATCTCGATCGCCTGCCCGCTCTCGAGTCGCAGCAGCCACTTGCGGGTGCCGTCTGCCGACGACTGCGAGACGATGACCTCAGGAGTCCGGATCTCGGCGATCTCCTCGAGACGGCGGCGGAAATCCTTGCCGAGGTCCGTCATCGACTCGAAGTCACCGACGGCGCGCCGGTAGATCCACTTCATGAGCTGGCGCGCCCGGAACGGCTTCTCGCCCATGCCGAGGACGAACTCCTCCATCCCGACCCTCGTCAGGCCGAGCAGGTTCGTCTTGGCGGCGGCGACCTCACCCATGATGGACTTGGACAACGGCTGTGCGCAGGGTTCCCGGGCTCAGCGCGCGCAGAGCTCGGTCTCGGCAAAGAAGTATGCGATCTCGCGCGCGGCGTTCTCGAGGCTGTCCGAACCGTGCACGACGTTCTGCTCGATGCTCTCGGCGAGGTCGGCGCGGATCGTGCCGGGGGCCGCCTTCTTCGGGTCCGTCGCGCCCATGATGTCGCGGTGCTTCGCCACTGCGTTGTCGCCTTCGAGCACCTGCACGATCACCGGGCCGGAGATCATGTACGCAACGAGATCCTTGAAGAACGGCCGCTCGCGGTGCACCGCGTAGAAGCCCTCGGCCTCGGACTGCGACAGGCGCCGCATGCGCGCCGCGACGATGCGCAGCCCCGCGGTCTCGAAACGGCGATACACCTCGCCAATGACGTTCTTCCGGACTCCATCGGGCTTGACGATGGACAGCGTGCGTTCGACGGCCATGCTATTCCTCTAGTCGGGGCATCGAGGCCCCTGCGGTGGTGAAACGGTGACCCGAGACGCGCGACCCGCGCTCGCGCGGGCCCGGGTGGGGCCTGACTCGAAATTCGAACCGCGAAGTATACCCGCGGGCCACCCGCGAGCCAAGAAAATTCAGCTGCGACGGGCAGTTAGACGCTGAAACTCTCGCCGCAGCCGCACTCGCCGCGCACGTTGGGATTGCGGAACCGGAACGCCTCGTTGAGCCCGTCGCGCACGAAGTCGATCTCGGTTCCATCGACGAAGTGCAGGCTGTCGGCGTCCACGATGACCTTCACCCCCGCGGCCTCGAACACCACGTCGCCAGCGCTGACTTCGTCCGCGTAGTTGACGACGTAGGCATAGCCCGAGCAACCGGTCTTCTTCACGCCCAGGCGCAACCCGATGCCGCGTCCGCGGGCATCCAGGAATGTCCGTACACGATCGGCGGCCGCAGCAGTCAGAGAAACCGGCATGGTCATGTCCCCGTCCAGGTTCGATCGATTCTACACGGTAGACTGCGCCGCACCGGGCCAGTTCCGTGCCGCTTCGCGAACCGCGTCCTGCAACGTGAGCAAGCGCCCGAATTTCGCCGGCGGGACCTCGAGGGCCTCGGCGGCCTCGCGCCAGTCCCAGGCCTCGAGATCCGCGCGCCCTGCTCCGCGCAACCTGTCGGTGAGCCACGAGGCGGAGGCGACGAAGTGCGGACAACCGAAGGCGCGAAATCGTGCCTCCAGCACCCTGCCGCCTTCGACCCGGAACTCGAAGCGCACCCGCGCGCCCTGCTCCGCGTCCCCCGCGACCGCGCAGACAACACCCGGGCCCGCGGGCAGGTCGCCGGCCCCGGCCAGCGTACGCATGCGGCGACGGACTTCAGCGCCGTAACGGGGATCGTCGCTCAACGCTGCCCCGCATCCATGCCGGGCGGCGCAATGGCGCGCAGCCTCTCGATCTCTTCACGAACGCGCCGGGCGGCGTACTCGACGTGCTCGGCGGTCGTGAATCGCCCGAGACTGAGCCGCAGCGTGCTCTGGGCCAGGCGGTCGCTGTGCCCGAGCGCGCGCAGCACGTAGGACGGCTCGGCATTCGTGCTGGCGCACGCGGACCCCGAGGCGATCGCGAGGTCCGGGAGCGACTGCAGCAGGCTCTCACCCTCCACGCCGTCGACCGTCACGCTCAGGATGCCCGGCGACGCGGCGCACCGGATGCCCGTTCAAAGCCAGGCCCGGCAGCGTCGCGAGCGCGGCCCAGAGCCGCTCCCGGAGCGCGCCGATCCGCGCCGCCTCCGCACGCCATGTGTTCCGCGGCGATGGCGAAGGCTCGGCCCATGCCCGCCACCTGGTGGGTCGGCACGGTGCCGGAGCGCAGTCCACGCTCCTGGCCGCCGCCATACAGCAGGGGCACCAGGCCGAGGCGCGGCTCGCGACGCACGCACAGCGCGCCGACCCCTTTGGGCCCATGCACCTTGTGCGCCGTGAGCGCCAGCAGGTCCACGCAGTCGCGCTCGACGTCGATCGCGAGCTTGCCGGCGCTCTGCGCCGCATCGACGTGCAGCAGCACGCCGCGCGCGCGGCAGGCGCGCCCGACCGCGCCGATGTCCTGCGCGACCCCGATCTCGTTGTTCACGTGCATCAGCGACACCAGGATCGTGTCGTCGCGAAGCACCGCCGCCACCTGCTCCGGAGCCACGATCCCGTCCGCTCCCGGCTTGAGGTAGGTAACCTCGAATCCCTCGCGCTCGAGCTGCCGGCACGGGTCCAGCACGGCCGGGTGCTCGGTCCGGGACGTCACGATGTGGCGCCCGCGCGAACGGTGGAACCGCGCCGCGCCGAAGAGCGCGAGGTTGTCCGCTTCCGTGGCGCCGGATGTCCAGACTATCTGCTCGGGCGTCGCGCCGACGAGCTGGGCGACCTCCACGCGTGCCTGCTCGACCCGGCCCCTGGCGCGGCGGCCGGGCTCGTGGCCGACGGCCGATGGATTGGCGAAATCGCCGCCCTCCCCGCAGCACTCGAGCATGACCTCGATCACACGCGGATCAACCGGCGTGGTCGCCGCGTTATCGAGGTAGACGACCGCGCTCACGACTGTCCGCCCGCCCGTGGGGAATGCGGCTCGCCCGCGCGGCGCCGCTTGCCCTGCACGGAGGTCAGGATCCCGCGCAGGATGTTGACCTCGTTCTGATCGAGCAGCGTACGGTTGAAGAGCCGCCTGATCCGCGCCATCAGGTGCCCCTCGCCGTTACGGTCGCGGAAATCGACCTCCTCGAGGACCTGCTCGAGGTGATCGTAGAAGCGCTCCATGTCCGTCGCACTGGCGAGCGCGATGCCTCGCGCGGCCGCGGCGGCCTCCTCACCCCGGGTCGCGAGCAGCACCTCGTAGGCGACGATCTGCACGGCCATCGCCACGTTGAGCGACGTATAGGCCGTGCCCGTCGGGATGCCGAGCAGCAGCTGGCAGTGCTCGATGTCCTCGTTCGAGAGCCCCGTGCGCTCGGCACCGAACAGGATCGCGACTTCGCTCGTCGCCGAGGCAGCGGCGATCTCACGCGCCGCCTCGCGCGGCTCGACGACCCGCCACGGCAGGTGACGGGCCCTCGAGGTCGTCCCCACCAGCAACCCGCAGTCGGCGACGGCGCTGCGCACGTCCGGGTAAACCCGCGCCTTCTGCAGCACGTCGTCCGCTCCCGCGGCCATGACGGTGGCCTCGGTCGCGGGGAAGCGCTCGGGGGCCACGAGGCGCAGGCGATCGAGCCCCATGGTCTTCATCGCCCGGGCGGCCGAGCCGATGTTGCCGGGGTGCGAGATGCCGACGAGGACGATGCTGACAGACATGCTCTGCTATTCTAGCCGCCCGCATGCAGCCACTACTCAACATTGCCATCAGGGCCGCGCGCCGCGCAGGCGACCTCATCGTGCGCAACGTCGACCGGGTGCCGTCGCTCGACGTGCGCTCCAAGAGCCGCAACGATTTCGTGAGCGAGATCGACCAGGCCGCCGAGCGCGACATCATCGAGACGATCCGGCGCTCGCACCCGGACCACGGCTTCCTCGGCGAGGAGAGCGGCCGCAGCGGCGGGGACGAGTTCATCTGGATCATCGACCCGCTCGACGGCACCACGAACTTCCTGCACGGCTTCCCCACCTTTGCCGTGTCGCTCGCCTGCCAGTACCGCGGA
>CAVTDU010000028.1:0-47919 GCA_963733565.1 uncultured Gammaproteobacteria bacterium | reverse complement strand
TGAGGAAGCTGCGCATCAATGCCTCAGGCGGCCCACGGCCCGATCTTGTAGAACCACAGCGCCGACTCGACGCAGAGCCAGACGAGCGTCACGGGGATGAACACCTTCCAGCCGAGCCGCATGATCTGGTCGTAGCGGTAGCGCGGGAACGTTGCGCGGAACCACAGGAAGCAGAACAGGAAGAACGCGATCTTCACCACCAGCCAATGCAGGCCAGGGGCGGCGAGGAACGTCCCTCCGACGAGCGGATAGCCCTCGAACGGCGACAACCATCCGCCGAAGAAGAAAGTCGCGGTAAGCGTGGCGACCAGGATCATGTTCGCGTATTCGGTCAGGAAGAACAGCGCGAACGCGATGCCCGAATACTCGACGTGGAACCCGGCGACGATTTCCGACTCGCCCTCCGCGACGTCGAATGGCGCGCGGTTCGTCTCGGCCACGCCGGAGATGAAATACACGATGAACAGCGGGAACAGCCACAGCCAGTACCAGGACAGCGGGCCGCCCGCCTGCCCTGCCACGATCCTGCCGATATTCAGCGTGCCCGAGGCCATCACGACGCCGACGAGCGCGAAGCCCATTGCAATCTCGTACGCCACGATCTGCGCAGCCGAGCGCATGGCGCCGAGGAACGCGTACTTCGAGTTGGTCGCCCAGCCCGCGAGGATGATGCCGTAGGCGCCGAAGCCCGCCAGCGCCAGCACGTAGAGGACTCCCGCGTCCACGTCCGCGATCGTGAAGCCCGGCCAGAGCGAGATGACCGCCCAGGCCGCGAACGCCGGCGTCAGCGCCAGCAACGGCGCCACGACGAACAGGAAGCGGTTCGACTTCGCGGGTACGACCACTTCCTTGATGAGCAGCTTCAGCACATCCGCGAAAGGCTGCAGCAGTCCCTTCGGGCCGACCCGGTTCGGACCGAGCCGCGCCTGCATGTAGCCGATCACCTTTCGCTCGGCGAGCGTGAGGTACGCCACGCACAGGATGACGACGATGGTGACCGCCAGGATCTGCCCGAGCGCGACCAGCGTGCCCTGCAGCCATGCGGGCCACGACTGCCAGGTATGGGCGATGAAGTCGATCATCCGCGGCCACCGTCGGCGTCTTCGCGGCCTTCAAACGTCTGCTGCAGCGGCCGCGAGCGTCGCACCACCGCATCGACGCTGTAGATGCCGACTTCGCGCGAGGAATCAACGGCGGCGAGACGACCGAGCGTGAACCCTGCAGCGGGAGGCACGCCGACCGACGGCGACTCCGCCAGCTCCCTGCGGATCTCCTCGCGGACATCCTCGGAGCTCAGGTAGTCGAATCCGGGCAGGTCGAGCAGGTTGCCGAGCACGCGCAGCACCTTCCAGGCGGGCCGTGCCTCGCCCGGCGGGCGCGCTGCCCCGGCCACGCTCTGCCAGCGCCCCTCCACGTTGACCCACGTGCCCGACGTCTCGGCGAACGCTCCGACCGGCAGGATGACGGTGGAGTTGGCCAACTGCTCCTCACCCGCATAGGGCGTGAGCGCCACGACGCATTCGGCCGACTGCAACGCCGATTCGATGCCCGGCGACGGCGCAAGGTCCGCGGACTCGATGCCGCCGAGCAGCACGTAGCCGCGCAGCCGCGCATTCAACATCTCGAGCGCGGCGACTCCCGGGTTGCCGACGGCCTGGCCACCGACGCCGCGATGCGGTGTGGCGCCAGCAAGGGCCGCACCGACGGCATTGCCGCCCTCCGGCAGGAACCCGAGCTTCGCCCCGGTTGCCGCGGCGATCGCGGCTGCGAGCGAACGGATCTCGGCAAAGGCGACGTGCCGTTCAGCGAGTGCGCCGAGCAGCACGAGGCGCAGGTCGCCGGTGAGCAGCATCTTCGCGACACGCTCGTGATCCGCACCAGAGACGATGCCTTCCAGCGCCGTGGCAAAGGCCTGCGGCGTCGGCTTGCCCGTCTCGTGCAGTGCGGCCTTGAGCACTGCGGCGAGGTGCTGCGCCATGCCCAGCCCGTTGCTGACGAGGCTCGCCGCCACCGGGAACAGCAGTTCCTGCGGCCGCGGATTGACCAGGGCGACCTGCATCCCGCGCCGCACGGCACCCTTGCGGATGCGGTGCGCGATGATCGGGACTTCCTTGCGCAGGTCCGAACCGACCACCAGCACGGCTGCCGCCTGCTCGAGGTCCGCGATGGCGCAGCCGAGCAACGGTGCCGGCGGATCACCCGCCTGGTCGCGGAAGTCGATACGACGCAACCGGTAGTCCACGTTGCCGCTGCCGAGGCCTCGCGCGATCCGGCCGGCGAGATACGCCTCCTCGAGTGTCGCAGACGGCGACACGAGGAAACCGAGCTGGCCGGCGCCCGACTCGCGGACGATCTTCTGCAGGCCGCGGGCAGCGACTTCGAGCGCAGCCTCCCAGTCCACCTCGCGCCACGCGCCATTCTCGCGAACCATCGGCTTCTGCGCGCGATCCTGCGAGTAGAGCCCCTCGCAGCTGTAGCGGTCGCGGTCGGCGATCCAGGTCTCGTTGACAGCCTCGTTCTCGCGCGGCACGACGCGCATCAGGCGCCCGCGCAGCACGTGGCCGTAGAGATTCGTGCCCGTGCAGTCGTGCGGGGACACGAGCGGGTGCTGCGTCATTTCCCAGGCGCGCGCTCGATAACGGTACGGCTTGTTGTTGAGGGCGCCGACCGGGCACAGGTCGATGATGTTGGCGGAGAGCTCGTGCCGCATGCTGTGCTCGACGTACGTCGAGATCTGCATGTACTCGCCGCGCCCGATCGTGCCGAGCTCCTGCAGGCCGGCGACTTCCTGGCCGAAGCGCACGCAGCGCGTGCACTGGATGCAGCGCGTCATGTCCGTGGACACGAGCGGGCCGATGTTCTTGTCCTTCACCACGCGCTTGCGCTCGGAGTAGCGCGACACGTCGCGCCCGAAGCCCATCGCGAGGTCCTGCAGCTCGCACTCGCCGCCCTGGTCGCAGATCGGGCAGTCGAGCGGGTGGTTGATCAGCAGGAACTCCATCGTCGCCTTCTGGGCCGCGATGGCCTTCGGCGACTTGGTGAAGACCTTCATGCCTTCGGAGACGGGCGTCGCGCAGGCCGGCAACGGCTTCGGCGCCTTCTCGACCTCGACGAGGCACATGCGGCAGTTCGCCGCGATCGAGAGCTTGTCGTGGTAGCAGAAGCGCGGCACGTACGCGCCATGGGCGTCCGTGGCGTGGATGATCATGGCGCCCTTGCGCACCTTGACCGGGACGCCGTCGACTTCGATGTTGACCAGCTCTTCGCTCATGCCGTCATGCCGCGCGACCGCGCGCCTCGACGATGCTGTGGCCGTGCTCGACGAAGTACTCGAACTCGTGCCGGAAGTGCCTGATGAAACTCTGCACCGGCCACGCCGCGGCGTCCCCGAGCGCGCAGATCGTGTGCCCTTCGATGTTGTTGGCGACGGCGACCAGCATGTCGATGTCTTCGCTGCGGCCCTGGCCCGCCACGATCCGCTTCAGCGTGCGGTTGAGCCAGCCGGTGCCCTCGCGGCACGGCGTGCACTGGCCGCAGGATTCCATGTGGTAGAAGCGCGAGAGGCGCTCCAGCACCCGCACCATGCAGGTCGTCTCGTCCATGACGATCACCGCGGCCGAGCCGATCGCGGATCCCGCCTTCTTCAGCGAGTCGTAGTCCATGTTGGCGGCGAGCATCGTCTCGCCCGGCACGACCGGAACGGACGAACCACCAGGAATCACGGCCTTCAACTTGCGTCCGCCGCGCATGCCGCCCGCCAGCTCGAGCAGGTCCTTGAACGGGATGCCGAGCGGCACCTCGAAGTTGCCGGGCTTCGCCACGTGACCGGACACCGAGAAGATCACCGTGCCACCCGAGTTCTGCGGCCCGAGGCCCGCAAACCACTCCGGCCCCTTGCGCATGATCGTCGGCACCGAGGCGAAACTCTGCGCGTTGTTGATCGTCGTGGGCTTGCCGTACAGGCCGAAGTTGGCCGGGAACGGCGGCTTGAAGCGCGGCTTGCCCTGCTTGCCCTCGAGCGACTCGAGCAGCGCCGTTTCCTCGCCGCAGATGTACGCCCCGGCGCCCATGAACGTGTAGAGGTCGAAGTCGACGCCCGAGCCGAGCAGGTTCCTGCCGAGCAGTCCCGCGGCATACGCTTCCTTCAGCGCCGCCTCGAAGCGCGGGATGGGCTCGGCCATGAACTCGCCGCGAATGTAGTTGTAGCCGACCGTGGCACCCATCGCGTAGCCGCCGATCGCCATGCCCTCGATCAGCGCGTGCGGGTTGTAGCGCAGGATGTCGCGGTCGTGGCAGGTGCCTGGCTCGCTCTCGTCGGAGTTGCAGACGACGTATTTCTGCACCGGGGCGTTGCGCGGCATGAACGACCACTTGAGTCCGGTCGGGAATCCCGCGCCGCCGCGGCCGCGCAGTCCCGACGCCTTGACCGACTCGATGACCTGCTCGCGCGGCATCTTCTCGGTGAGGATCTTCTTCCACGACTCATAGCCGCCGATCTTCAAGTACGTGGCGAGTTCCCACGGCCGCTCGTACTTGAGCGGCTCGAAGCACACGAGGTTCTGCGCGATCGCTCCAGTCGGTCACGTGCGGCGCCTCACTTGTGATCGTCGAGGATCCTGTCCACCGTCTCCGGCGTCAGGTTCTCGAAGTAGACGTGGTCGACCATCATCATCGGCGCGCCGTTGCAGGCCGCGAGGCACTCCTCTTCCTTCTTGAGGAAGAAGCGCCCGTCCGGGGTGCTCTCTCCCACCTTGATGCCGAGGCGCTTCTCGACGTGCCCGAGGATCTCCTCGCCGCCGCAGAGCATGCAGGAGATGTTGGTGCACACCGAGATGTGGTGCCGGCCGCAGGGCTTCGTCTCGAACATCGAGTAGAAACTCGCGACTTCGTACACCTGGATCGGCGGCAGGCCGAGGTATGCGGCGACCGCGTCCATCGTTTCCTGGGTCAGGAAGCCCTTTTCGTGCTGGACCGCGTGCAGCGCCGAGATCACGGCCGAACGCTTGCGGTCCGGCGGGAACTTCGCCACCCAGTGGTCGATCTCCTCGCGGACGTGCTGCGACAGCACTTCCCCTTCCGCCGCGTGCGAATGCTCGCTCACCGGTCGATCTCCCCGAACACGATGTCTGCAGTGCCGATCACCGCGACCACGTCGGCCAGCATGTGACCCCGTACCATCTCGTCCAGCGCCGCGAGGTGCGGGAAGCCCGGCGCACGGCACTTGAGCCGGTACGGCTTGTTGGCGCCGTCCGAGACGAGGTAGATGCCGAACTCGCCCTTCGGCGCCTCGACCGCGGTGTAGGCCTCGCCCGCGGGCACGCAGTAGCCCTCGGTAAACAGCTTGAAATGGTGGATGAGCGATTCCATGTCGCCCTTCATCTGCTCACGCGTCGGCGGGACGATCTTGTGGTCCCCCGCCATCACGGAGCCCGGGTTGGCCCTGAGCCAGTCCACGCATTGCCTGATGATCCGGTTCGACTGCCGCATTTCCTCGACGCGCACCAGGTAGCGGTCGTAGCAATCGCCGTTCACGCCCACCGGGATGTCGAAATCCATCTTTGCGTAGACTTCGTACGGTTGCTTCTTGCGCAGGTCCCAGGCCAGGCCGGAGCCTCGGAGCATGGGACCGGTGAAGCCGAGGTTGAGCGCGCGCTCCGGCGTCACGACGCCGATGTTCACGGTGCGCTGCTTCCAGATCCGGTTGTCGGTGAGCAGGGTCTCGTACTCGTCCACGCAGGCCGGAAAGCGCGTCGTGAAGTCTTCGATGAAGTCGAGCATCGTGCCCGAGCGCCGTTCGTTCAGCCGGTCCGCGTCCTTCTGCGACTTCCAGCGCGACGGCTGGTACTTCGGCATCGTGTCCGGCAGGTCGCGGTACACGCCGCCCGGCCGGTAATAGGTCGCGTGCATGCGCGTGCCCGAGACCGCCTCGTAGCAGTCCATCAGGTCTTCGCGCTCGCGGAAGCAGTAAAGGAAGACGGTCATCGCGCCGATGTCGAGGCCGTGCGCACCGAGCCACATCAGGTGGTTCAGGATGCGGGTGATCTCGTCGAACATGACGCGGATGTACTGGGCGCGAACGGGCACCTCGACCCCGAGCAGCTTCTCGATGGCCATCACGTAGGCGTGCTCGTTGCACATCATCGACACGTAGTCGAGCCGGTCCATGTAGCCGATCGACTGGTTGAACGGCTTCGACTCGGCGAGCTTCTCGGTCCCGCGGTGCAGCAGGCCGATGTGCGGGTCGGCCTTCTGCACGACCTCGCCGTCCATCTCGAGCACGAGGCGCAGCACGCCGTGCGCAGCCGGGTGCTGCGGGCCGAAGTTCATCGTGTAGCTGCGGATCTCAGCCATGGCCCGGGGAATCCTTCAGCGCCGCCTGGTAGCGGTTGTCGTCACGGATGACGCGCGGCACCAGCGTGCGCGGCTCGATGCTCACCGGCTCGTACACGACCCGGCCCATCCCGGCGTCGTAGCGGACCTCGACGTTGCCGATGAGCGGGAAATCCTTGCGGAACGGGTGACCGACGAAGCCGTAGTCGGTGAGGATGCGGCGCAGGTCCGGGTGCCCGCGGAAGATGATTCCGAACAGGTCGAACGCCTCGCGCTCGAACCAGTCGGCCGAAGACCAGATGCCGACCACGGAGTCGAGCATGGGCGGCTCGCCACTCTCGGCGAACGCACGCAGCCGCAGGCGCCGGTTGTGGGTCACGGAAAGCAGGTGATAGACCGCCGCGAAGCGACGTTCCTGGCCGTCGGCATCGAGGACCGCCGGCGTGCCGGATGCGAGCTGCGTCCGGCCGCGACTGAAGCCGCTCGACGTCGCCGAGTCGGTCGTCCAGTCGGACTGCCCGAACGTGAGGTAGTCGACTCCGGTCACGTCGATCAACTGCTCGAATCGCCAGTCCGGCTCGTCGCGCAGCGCAAGGCAGACCTCGAGCAGGCTCGATGCCTCGACCTCGAACGTGAGCTCGCCGCAGTGCGAACGCACGCTCAGCAGCTTCCCGGCGAAGCGGGCCGAGAGTGCCTCGGCGGTGTGTTCAAGCGTCTGGCTCATTTTCTCAGCGGGCGATCGTCATCGTGCGATGGATCTTCTTCTGCAGCTGGATGAGCCCGTACAGCAGTGCCTCCGCGGTCGGCGGGCACCCGGGCACGTAGACGTCGACCGGCACGATGCGGTCGCAGCCGCGCACCACCGCATACGAGTAGTGGTAGTAGCCGCCACCGTTCGCGCATGAGCCCATCGAGATCACCCAGCGCGGCTCGGGCATCTGGTCGTACACCTTGCGCAGCGCCGGAGCCATCTTGTTCACGAGCGTGCCCGCGACGATCATCACGTCGGACTGCCGCGGGCTCGGCCGGAACACGATGCCGAAGCGATCGAGGTCGTAGCGCGCGGCGCCGGCGTGCATCATCTCCACGGCACAGCAGGCAAGCCCGAACGTCATCGGCCACATGGAGCCGGTGCGCGCCCAGTTCATGACCGCATCGACCGTGGTCGTGACGAAGCCGCGGTCGGGCAGCTCGGAGGCCTCTAGTCCCATTCCAGGGCCCCCTTCTTCCACTCGTAGATGAAGCCGACGACGAGCACCAGCAGGAACACGCCCATCGCCGCGAGGCCGACGACGCCGATCGAGTCGAGCGCCACGGCCCACGGGAAAAGGAATGCGATCTCGAGGTCGAAGACGATGAAGAGGATCGCGACGAGGTAGTAGCGCACGTCGAATTTCATGCGCGAATCTTCGTACGCCTCGAAGCCGCACTCATACGGCGAAAGCTTCTCGGCATCGGGGCGACTCGTGCCGAGGACGAACCCGAGCGCGAGCAACAGCACGCCGAGCGCGCCGGATACCGCGAGGAAAATCAGGATCGGCAGGTACTCTGCAAGCATCTCGCGACGCGGCTCCGGGGGCAGTCCCGATCAGCCCTGAATTCTAGCAGGGAGTGTTGCGGCGCAGTAAGGTGGCGGATGTGAAAAAGGCGAGCCCGCGGGCTCGCCTTTCATGTCTGGTGCGGATGGAGAGACTCGAACTCTCACGCCTTTCGGCACTAACCCCTCAAGCTAGCGTGTCTACCAATTCCACCACATCCGCATACGACTCGATTCGACTCGCCGTTTACTGCGCCGGAGTCGCGGGCGCCTGCTGCTGCGACTGCCCTGCCGGTGCTGATGCAGGTGCGGGCGAGGTCGCGGGAGCAGCCTGCGGCGGCGGCGACGCAGGGATCGTGGAGCGGCGAAGGCATCGGCGCTCCCGTGCCCGTGAGCGGAACCGGGGCCGGCTCCTGCGTCTTCACGCGATCCACGACGCTGGTCGGAGCCACGCCCTGGCTGAACAGGTACGAAAGCACGAGGCTCGACACGAAGAAGAGCGTCGCGAGCACGGCCGTCGTGCGCGAGAGGAACGAGGCCGAACCGCGCGAACCGAACACCGTTCCGGAAGCGCCCGCGCCGAAGCCGGCTCCGGCATCCGCGCCCTTCCCGCGCTGCAGCAGCACCAGCGCGATGATTCCCACCGCGACCAGCACGTGAAAAACGACCGCGAGGGTCTGTACCCAGCTCATGATTATGCACTCTCTCCGATGTCAGTCCGCGGCTGCGCAGATGCGCGCAAATTCGTCTGCCTTGAGCGACGCGCCGCCGACCAGGCCGCCGTCGATGTCGGGCATCGCGAAGAGCTCCCGCGCGTTCGACGCTTTGACGCTGCCGCCGTACAGGATCCTCACGGACGCGCCGATTGTAGCATCCAGCGCCGCCACCTTGCCGCGGATCATCGCGTGCACTTCCTGCGCCTGCTCCGGAGAAGCATTGCGACCCGTGCCGATCGCCCAGACGGGCTCGTAGGCGATCACGGCGGAGCGGAAGGCTCCCACGCCGCTCACAGCCAGTACCGCGTCGAGCTGCCTGGCGACCACCTGCGCCGTGCGCTCGCCCTCGCGTTCTTCGAGCGTCTCGCCGACGCAGAGCACGGGCACGAGTCCCTGGGACTGTGCGGCAACGAACTTCCGGGCAACGAGCGCGTCGCCCTCGGCGTAAATCTGGCGGCGCTCCGAGTGCCCGACGAGCACGTAGCTGCAACCGACGTCCTTCAGCATGGCTCCGGAGACTTCGCCGGTAAAAGCGCCCATCGACTCCGCGCACAACGACTGGGCACCGAGCGCGACGTCCGAGTCCTTCAGCAGGCGGCCCACCTCGTGCAGGTAGACGAACGGCGGGCAGAGCATGACCTCGGTGGTCGAATCAGCCCGTACCTGGTCCAGTAACGACCTGACCAGGCTCGCGTTTTCGGCACGCGAGCCGTGCATTTTCCAGTTTCCGGCGACAAGGGAACGACGCATCGGGTACTCCGCCCCAGGCTGGACCGGCCCCGGGGACTCAAGGGGGGCCGGCCGCGAAAGGCGCGCGATCTTAGCGGCGGGTCACCCGGAAAGCAATTCGCGGCCCGGCTCACACGGCCTGGCGAACCACTTCGGCCAGTTCCTGTGCGTGGCGCTTCACCACCGGCTCGTCCCGCCCCTCGACCATGACGCGGATCAGGGGTTCCGTCCCCGAGGCGCGCAGCACTACCCTGCCCGCGTCGCCCAGCGAGGCTTCCACCCGGTGCACGGCCGCCTGGATGGCGGGCGACTTTGCCGGATCGATCCGCTCCTTGACCCGGACGTTGACCATGACCTGCGGAAACCGCGCCATGCCGGCGGTGAGCTCGGCCAGCGGCCGGCCGGTCTGCTTCATGGCGGCCAGTACCTGCAGCGCGCTCACGAGCCCGTCGCCCGTCGTCGTGCGATCCAGGCACAGCAGGTGACCGGACGTCTCGCCGCCCAGCACGCCGCCGTTCTCGCGCAGCATCGCAAGCACGTAGCGATCGCCGACGGCGGCCCGCAGGAACGCGATCCCCTCGGCCTTGAGCGCATGCTCGAGCCCGAGATTGCTCATGACGGTGCCGACCACCGGACCCTTGAGCTCGCCATGGGCCTTCCTGTCGCGCGCCACCACGTACATCAGCTGGTCGCCGTCGACCAGCCTGCCGAGATGGTCCACCATCACCAGCCGGTCGCCGTCGCCGTCGAGCGCGATGCCGACGTCGGCGCCGACTCCTGCCACCGTCAGCTGCAGCAGTTCAGGCGCTGTCGAGCCGCAGCGCAGGTTGATGTTGCGGCCGTTCGGCGAGCAGCCGATCGGGATGATCTCGGCGCCGAGGTCGGTGAGCACGCGCGGCGCCACCTTGTAGGCCGCGCCGTTGGCGCAGTCGATCACGATCTTGAGCCCTTCGAGGTTCATCCCGGGCGGCATCGTCGACGCGCAGAATTCCTGGTAGACCACGCGGGACTTGTCCACGCGCGTCGCCTTGCCGAGACCGGTCGAATCGCGGGTGAGCGCCGGGCCGTCGAGGAATCCCTCGATCTGCTCCTCGAGTTCGTCGGAGAGCTTGCTGCCCTTCGAATCGAAGAACTTGATGCCGTTGTCGTCGAACGGGTTGTGCGAGGCGGAGATCACGACCCCGAAGCTGCAGCCGAAACGCTGCGTCAGGTACGCGATGGCCGGCGTCGGCAGCGGCCCGATGAGGCTCACGTCGACGCCCGCCGCGACGAATCCCGCTTCGAGCGCCGCCTCGAACATGTAACCCGAGACGCGGGTGTCCTTGCCGACGAGCGCGGTCCCGCCGTTCGGCGCCAGCACGCGGGCGACGGCGCTCGCGAGGCGCAGCGCGAACTCGACCGTCATCGGATCTTCGCCGACACGCCCGCGTACGCCATCGGTGCCGAAATATTTCCGTCCCATCGTCATTTATCTCCTTGCAGAGCGCCGAGCAGCGCCGCCGCGACCTTCACCGCGTCGACAGTCGCCGCCACGTCGTGTGCCCGCACCATCCTCGCGCCCCTGGCCACCGCCAGCGCCGCAAATGCAACGCTGCCTGCCAGCCGGTCGGCCGGTGGGCGGCCGGTGATGATACCCACCAGCGACTTGCGTGACACGCCCACGACGATCGGCAGCGACGGCTCGCCGATGCCCGCGAGCCCCGCGAGCAGCGCGAGGTTGTGCTCCAGCAGCTTGCCGAAGCCGATGCCGGGGTCGATGCAGATCCGTTCGCGGGGAATGCCGGCGGACAGGCAGGCGGCGACGCGCGCATCGAGGAAACTCCGGACATCCGCGATCACGTCCTCGTACGCCGGGGCCGACTGCATCGAAGCGGGCTCGCCCTGCATGTGCATCAGGCACACGGCCGCGCCGCTCGCCGCCGCGGCCGCCAGCGCACCGGGCATGCGCAATGCCCGCACGTCGTTGATCATCTGCGCGCCGGCATCGACCGCCGCCCGCATGACTTCGGGCTTGCTCGTGTCCACCGACACAGGGACGGCCATGCGTGACGCCAGGCGCTCGATGACCGGCACGACACGCCGGATCTCCTCCTCCGCAGACACGGGCGACGCCCCCGGGCGTGTCGATTCGCCGCCCACGTCCACGATCGCGGCGCCCTCCTCGACCATGCGCTCGGCGCGCGCCACCGCCGCGTCGAGGCCTGCGATACCGGCCGCCGTCGGAGAACGAATCGGGGGTCACGTTCAGCACGCCCATGACCTTCGGCTGGGCGAGGTCGAGGACAGACCGGTGGAGTACGAGCTGCATCGCGAGCGGGGCCAAAATGCAGCGCCCGGCATGGGCCGGGCGCTGGGTCAGGGTCAATGCTGCGGGGCGGGCCGGCCGCTCGGCGCTTCGTCGTCGCGCCGCTCCCGGGGCTTGGAGCCGGAACTCGGAACGTCGCGGTCTTCCCAGTCGGCGGGCGGCTGCGGATCGCGGCCCTGCATGATGTCGCGGATCTGGCCCTCGTCGATGGTCTCGTACTTGATCAGCGCTTCGGCCATCTTGTTCAGCTTGTCGATCTCGCGCTCGAGTATCTCCCGCGCGCGCTGGTAGTTGCTGTCGATCACGCTGCGCACTTCGTCGTCGATCGCGTCGCGGGTCTTGTCACCCACCTGCTTGTGCTGGGTCACCTGGCGGCCGAGGAACACCTCGCCGTCGTCCTCGGCATAGGTCAGCGTGCCGAGCCTGTCGGACAGGCCCCACTTGGTCACCATGTTGCGGGCGATCTCGGTGGCGCGCTCGATGTCGTTCGATGCGCCGGTGGTGACGTACTCACGCCCGAAGATCATCTCTTCGGCGACGCGCCCGCCGAACAGCGTGGCGATGCGGCTCTCGAGCTGCCGCTTGCTGGTGCTGTAGCGGTCCGCTTCCGGCAGGAACATGGTCACGCCGAGCGCACGGCCGCGCGGGATGATCGTCACCTTGTAGACGGGGTCGTGGTCCGGGACGCTGAGGCCCACGATCGCGTGGCCCGCCTCGTGGTAAGCGGTGAGCTTCTTCTCGTTGTCGTCCATGACCATGGACTTGCGCTCGGCGCCCATCATGATCTTGTCCTTGGCGCGATCGAACTCGTCCATCGTCACCGTGCGCTTGTTGGCGCGCGCGGCGAAGAGCGCCGCCTCGTTGACCAGGTTGGCGAGGTCGGCGCCCGAGAAGCCGGGCGTGCCACGCGCGATGATCGAAGGCCTGACGTCCTCGGCCAGCGGCAGCTTGCGCATGTGGACCTTGAGGATCTGCTCGCGGCCGCGCACGTCCGGCAGCGGCACGACCACCTGCCGGTCGAAGCGGCCCGGCCGGAGCAGCGCCGGGTCGAGCACGTCCGGGCGGTTCGTGGCGGCGATGACGATCACGCCCTCGTTGCCCTCGAAGCCGTCCATTTCGACCAGCAGCTGGTTCAGCGTCTGCTCGCGCTCGTCGTGACCGCCGCCGAGGCCCGCGCCGCGATGGCGACCGACCGCGTCGATCTCGTCGATGAAGATGATGCAGGGCGCGTGCTTCTTCGCCTGCTCGAACATGTCGCGAACGCGCGATGCACCGACGCCGACGAACATCTCGACGAAGTCCGAGCCCGAGATCGTGAAGAACGGGACCTTGGCCTCGCCGGCGATCGCCTTGGCCAGCAGCGTCTTGCCCGTGCCGGGCGAGCCGACCATGAGAACGCCGCGCGGGATCTTGCCGCCGAGCTTCTGGAACTTGGCCGGGTCCTTCAGGAAGTCGACGATCTCGCTGACTTCTTCCTTGGCCTCGTCCACGCCCGCGACGTCCGCGAAGGTGACGGTCACCTGGTCCTCGTTCAGCAGCCGGGCGCGACTCTTGCCGAAGGACATGGCCCCGCGCCCGCCGGCGCCGCCCTGCATCTGGCGCATGAAGTACACCCAGACGCCGATCAGCAGCAGGATCGGGAACGACGAAATGAACAGCTGCATCAGGAACGACTGCCGCTCCGGCGGCGCGGCGCTGAACGTGACGCCGTTCTGCTGCAGCGTGCCGATCAGCGCGGAGTTGTCCGTCTCGGGGTTGTAGACGACGAACTGCTCGCCGGTCGAGCGCAGTCCGGTGATCTTGTCGCCAGTGAACGTCACCTGCGAGACGGTCCCGTCCTTCACGTGCGTGAGGAACGTGGAATACGGCATGTCCTGGACCGCGCTGGTGCGGCCGCTGAAGTTGCTGACCACCGTCGCGAGCACGACGGCGATCACGATCCACAGGACGACATTCTTGGCCAGATCGTTCAATGCCTTAGACCTCGGTTGCGTCGATCGACACTACACCAATCGATACCCGCGTGCCAGAACGTAAAGCTCGGCGCTGCGGGACCTCGAAGCTTTCGGTTTGCGCAACTTCACGGATTCAAATTCCCGCCGCAGGCGCAGGACCAGCGGCTGGAATTCACGGCCCTGGAACACCTTCATCAGCAGGTCGCCTCCCGGGCGCAGGCTGTGCGCAGCGAAATCCACGGCAAGGTCCACCAGTTGCATGGAGCGGTCATGGTCGACGTCCGCGATGCCCATCATGTTGGGGGCCATGTCCGACATTACAAGATCGGCCTTTTCGCCCCCCAGCGCGTCCTGCAGCCGGGCAAGCACGGCCTCCTCGTTGAAGTCCCCCTGGATGAACTCCACGCCCGGCAGCGCCGGCATCTCGAGGATGTCGAGCGCGATCACGCGGCACTTGCCCGCCAGTGTCCTCGCGACGAACTGGCTCCAGCCGCCGGGCGCGGCCCCGAGATCCACCACCGTCATGCCGGGCCTTGAGGATCCGGTCGGTCCGCTGGATATCCTCGAGCTTGAAGGCCGCCCGCGAGCGCCAGCCCTCCTCGTGCGCCCGCTTCACATAAGGATCGGCGGCGTGCTCGGCAAGCCAGCGGGCGGAACTCTTGGTGCGCTTGGGCAAGGGAAGCGGGAGGAAAGCGAGAGGAAAGCGGTTAGTGATCAGCGGTTAGCGGATAGTGTAAGAGCAGACCGGCCGGCGTCGCCGGCCTAGCTGAGCGGAGGCCGCGCGCCGGCCGATCTGGTCTTACACTATCCGCTAACCGCTGATCACTACCCCCTCTTCCTCCATGCCCCTCACCGAACCCCAACGCAAGTACCTCCGCCGGCTGGGCCACGACCGCGATCCGGTCGTCCTGGTCGGCCAGGGCGGCATTTCGCCAAACCTGATCGCCGAACTGGACCGGGCGCTCGACGACCACGAACTCGTCAAGGTGCGCGCGAGAGTCGGCGACCGCGACACTCGCGACGCGATACTGACGGAACTTGCGGCATCGACCCGATCGGAAATCGTCCAGCGGATCGGCCACGTCGCGCTGTACTACCGGCGCAATCCCGACGAGCCCGGAATCCTGCTGCCCGCCTGACCCGCGGCACCGCCCGACGACATCGCCGACCCGCGCAGCGGGCTCAGACGTAGCGCACCGCGACGATCTCGAGCGACCTGTTGCCGGCTGGCGCCGCGACGTCGACGATGTCGCCCTCGCGCTTGCCCACCAGGGCGCGGGCGATCGGCGAAGTGATCGAAATCAGCCCGTGCCGCGCGTCCGCCTCGGGTTCGCCCACGATCTGGAACACGACCTCGGACCCATCGTCCTGGTCCTCGAGGTGCACGGTGGCCCCGAAGACGACGCGGTCGCCGGCCGGCAGCTGGGAGACGTCGATGATCTCGCAGAGGGACAGGTCGTGATCGATCTGCTTGATGCGCCCCTCGATGAAGCCCTGCTGCTCGCGCGCGGCGTGGTACTCGGCGTTCTCGCTCAGGTCGCCGTGCGCCCTGGCCTCGGCGATCGCCTGGATGACCCGCGGCCGATCCTCGGTCTTGAGCCGCCGCAGCTCGACCCTGAGCTTCTCTGCGCCCTTTAGAGTCAATGGCTTACGACTCATACCCGAACCTCTGCATGAAGATCCTGCAGTCGATTCACCTCGACCTCCTGGAGGTGGTCGATGGCTTCGCAGGTCGCCACCGCGGCGGACAGGGTCGTGTAATAAGTCACCTTGCGGGAGACCGCTTCACGCCGGATGGAGTTCGACTCGTTGATGGCGCGCTTCCCCTCGGTGGTGTTGACGATGAGGCTGATCTCGTCGTTCTTGATCATGTCCACGATGTGCGGCCGGCCTTCGCGGACCTTGTTCGCGCGACGGCAGCGGACCCCTGCCGCGTCCAGCACATCCGCGGTGCCGTGCGTCGCGACGATCTCGAAGCCCCGGTCGATGAGCAGGCGGGCGAGCTGCACCGCGCCGGGCTTGTCGCGCTCGCGGACACTGATGAGGCAGACGCCGCGCGTCGGGATCGTGACGCCGGACGCCGTCTGCGCCTTGGCGTAGGCCTCGCCGAAGCTGCGGCCAGTGCCCATCACCTCGCCGGTCGACTTCATCTCGGGGCCGAGGATGGGGTCGGAGTCCGGGAACTTGGCGAACGGAAATACCGCTTCCTTGACCGAGAAGAACCCCGGCACGCGCTCACGCGTCAGCCCGAGCTCGGCGAGCGTCCGTCCGGTCATCGCCCGCGCGCCGGCCTTTGCCAGCTGCACGCCGGTTGCCTTGGACACGAAGGGCACGGTCCGGGACGCGCGCGGATTCACCTCGAGCACGTAGACGACACCGTTCTGGATCGCGAACTGGACGTTCATCAATCCGACGACGTTGAGCGCGAGCGCCATGCGCCGGGTCTGGTCCTTGATCTCCTGCTGCAGTTCCGCGCTCAGGCTGTTCGGCGGCAGCGAGCAGCCCGAGTCGCCCGAATGGACGCCCGCCTGCTCGACGTGCTCCATGATCCCGCCGATGTAGACGTTCTTGCCGTCGCAGATCGCGTCGACGTCGACTTCGATGGCGAGGTCGAGGAAACGGTCGAGCAGCACCGGGCTGTCGTTGGAGACCTGCACCGCCGTCGTCATGTAGGAGCGCAGGTCGTCGACCGTGAAGACGACTTCCATCGCCCGCCCGCCGAGCACGTATGAAGGACGGACCACGAGCGGGAAACCCACCTCCGCGGCGAGCCTGACCGCCTCGTCCTCGGTGCGCGCCGTCCGGTTCGGCGGCTGCCGCAGCTGCAGCCGGTCGACGAGCTTCTGGAAGCGCTCGCGGTCCTCGGCGACGTCGATCGAATCGGGGCTGGTGCCGATGATGGGCACGCCGGCCGCACCGAGCGCCTTGGCCAGCTTGAGCGGCGTCTGGCCGCCGTACTGCACGATCACGCCGAACGGCTTCTCGACGTGCAGGACCTCCATCACGTCCTCGAACGTGAGCGGCTCGAAGTACAGGCGGTCGGAGGTGTCGTAGTCGGTCGAGACCGTCTCCGGGTTGCAGTTGATCATGATGGTCTCGAACCCATCCTCGCGCAGCGCGAGCGCTGCGTGCACGCAGCAGTAATCGAACTCGATGCCCTGGCCGATGCGGTTCGGCCCGCCACCCAGGATCACGATCTTGCGCCTCGCCGTCGGCGCCGCCTCGCACTCCTCCTCGTAGGTCGAGTACAGGTAGGCCGTGGACGTCGCGAACTCGGCCGCGCAGGTATCCACCCGCTTGAACACGGGCCGGATGCCGCATTCGTGCCGCCGCTCGCGCACCGCCTGCTCGCTCGACACCGGCCAGCGTCGCGATGCGGCTGTCCGCGAAGCCCTTGCGCTTCAATGCCCGCAGGCGCGCCGCATCGAGCGCCGCGAACCCGGCCTGCTCGATTGCGCGCTCCTCGCGCACGAGATCCTCGATCTGCGCGAGGAACCAGGGATCGATGCGCGACGCGCGATGGACCTCCGCCTGCGTGAGGCCGGCGCGGAAGGCATCGGCGACGTAGCGCAGCCGGTGAGGTCCCGGCATGCGCAGCTCCTCGAGCAGCGCGTTCATCGCCTCGTCACGCAGCGGCAGCTTCACGATCGGCGTCAGGCCGTCAATGCCGGTCTCGAGGCCGCGCAGCGCCTTCTGCAGCGACTCCTGCAGCGTGCGCCCGATCGCCATCACCTCGCCGACCGACTTCATCTGCGTCGTCAGCCGGTCGTTCGCGCCCGGGAACTTCTCGAACGTGAAACGCGGGATCTTCGTCACGACGTAGTCGATCGTCGGCTCGAACGACGCCGGCGTCGCCCCGCCGGTGATGTCGTTGCGCAGCTCGTCGAGCGTGTAGCCGATCGCGAGCTTGGCGGCTATCTTCGCGATCGGGAAGCCCGTCGCCTTCGACGCCAGCGCCGAGGAGCGCGACACACGCGGGTTCATCTCGATCACGAGCAGGCGCCCGTCGGTCGGGCTGACCGCGAACTGCACGTTCGACCCGCCGCACTCGACGCCGATCTTGCGCAGCACCGCGATCGAGGCGTCGCGCATGATCTGGTATTCCTTGTCCGTCAGCGTCTGCGCCGGCGCGACCGTGATCGAGTCGCCGGTGTGCACGCCCATCGGGTCGAGGTTCTCGATGGAGCAGACGATGATGCAGTTGTCGTTGCGGTCCCGAACGACCTCCATCTCGAATTCCTTCCAGCCGAGCACCGACTCCTCGAGCAGCACCTCGCTGGTCGGCGAGGCATCGAGGCCGCGCGCGACGATCGCCTCGAATTCCTCCCGGTTGTAGGCGATGCCGCCGCCGGTGCCGCCGAGCGTGAAGGACGGCCGGATCACGCACGGGAAGCCGATCTCCGACTGGATCGCGAGCGCCTCCTCCATGCTGTGGGCGATGCGCGAGCGCGGACAGTCGAGGCCGATCTCGCGCATGGCGTTGCGGAACAGTTCGCGGTCCTCGGCCATGTCGATGGCCTCGCGCGACGCGGCAATCAGTTCGACGCCGAACTTGTCGAGCACTCCCTCGCGCACGAGGTCGAGCGCGCAATTGAGCGCCGTCTGCCCGCCCATGGTCGGAAGCAGCGCCTCCGGGCGCTCTTTCTCGATGATCCTCGCGACGGTGCGCCAGTTGATCGGCTCGATGTAGATGGCGTCCGCCGTCTCCGGGTCCGTCATGATCGTCGCGGGATTGGAGTTCACCAGGATGACCCGGTATCCCTCCTCGCGCAGCGCCTTGCAGGCCTGGGCGCCCGAGTAGTCGAACTCGCAGGCCTGGCCGATCACGATCGGGCCGGCCCCGATGATCAGGACGCTCTTGATGTCGGTGCGCTTCGGCATTCGGCTGGACCTCTCCGGATCACACCAGTTTGCGCACGGGCATGGCGCCACGGCGCAGCATCGATTCGACGAACCTGTTGAACAGCGGCGCAAGGTCGCGCGGACCCGGGCTCGCTTCCGGGTGCCCCTGGAAGCTGAAGGCCGGGCGGTCCTTGAAGGCGATGCCCTGCAGCGAGCCGTCGAAGAGCGAGCGGTGCGTCGGCCGGACGTTCGACGGCAGCGTCGCCTCGTCCACCGCGAAGCCGTGGTTCTGGCTCGAGATGAAGACACGGCCCGTATCGAGATCGATCACCGGGTGGTTCGCGCCATGGTGGCCGAACTTCATCTTTACGGTCCTGGCTCCCGCGGCGAGGCCCAGCAACTGATGGCCGAGGCAGATGCCGAAGGTCGGCACTCCGGCTTCGAGAAACACCTGGATGGCGTCGATCGCGTACGTGCAGGGCTCGGGGTCACCCGGGCCGTTCGAGAGGAAGACGCCGTCGGGAACGAGCGCCAGCACTTCGGCCGCCGGCGTCTGCGCCGGCACTACCGTCATGCGGCAGCCGTGGTCGGCGAGCAGACGCAGGATGTTGCGCTTGATGCCGAAGTCGTAGGCCACGACGTGCATGCGCTGGCCCGGCCGCCGGCGCGGTCCCTGCTCGAGCGCCCAGTTCGTGCCTTCGTTCCACTGGAAGCTGCGCCTGGTCGTCACGACCTTCGCAAGATCCATGCCCTTGAGGCCGGGGAAACGCCGCGCGGCCTCGATGGCGAGGTCGGGCCGCGACGCCGCATCGCCACTCGCGATGCATCCGGCCTGCGCACCTTTTTCGCGCAGGATCCTCGTCAACTTGCGGGTGTCGATCTCCGCGATGGCGACCACGTTGCCGCGGTTGAGGAATTCCGGCAGCGACTCGGTGGCGCGCCAGTTCGAGTGAAGCAGCGGCAGGTCGCGGATCACGAGCCCGGCGGCATGGATCGAGTTCGACTCGAGGTCGTCCGGGTTGGTCCCGGTATTGCCGATGTGGGGATAGGTGAGCGTGACGATCTGGCGGGAATAGGACGGGTCGGTCAGGATTTCCTGATAGCCCGTCATGGCGGTGTTGAACACCACCTCGCCCGTCGCGGTCCCGGCGGCGCCGATGGAAAGGCCGCGGAACACGGTGCCGTCCTCGAGAGCCAGAACAGCGGGTGTCGTCACGACTGTGCCTCCGTAGCTGGCCTGCATACAACATGCGGGCCCGTTTCGCGCGTGCGCCAACCGTCGGAGATGAGCTCGGCTCACCCCCGTTCCTGTCTGGCTCCACGGGCTAAGTACGGAAGTTTACGCGAGCGGGTCGGGTCGTGCCACGCGAGCTTCGACGCTCGCTCGCCGGCTGCAGTTGGGCGACGACATGGTGGTCCGCGTGCTGCCCCAGATCGGGGATCGGTTCCCGGGGACGCCGTAAACCCGTCCCTGGGGGCTCCGTGGCGCGGCGTCCATGCCGCGCACGGCCCCGGGTAACCGATCCCCGATCCGGACCAGCACGCGGCCGATTTGCGGCGGTAGCCCGGCGCCGCGCAGGAGCGAAGCGTTCCGCCAGAGGACGCGAGAGCCGCACGCGGTGAGCCAGACGGAGGGCCTGCTCGCGGGACTCCGGGCATGTTCGGCGGGCCGTGCGCGGCATGGACGCCGCGCCACGGAGCCCCCAGGGAAGGGTTTACGGCGTCCCCCCGAACATGCCCGGAGTCCCGCGAGCGAGGCCCGACAATGAGACGACGCTAGAGCCCGAGCACGTCCAGCATGGAATAGACCCCGGGCGGACGCCCGACGACCCACCGGGCCGCGACCAGCGCGCCCCGGGCGAAACCGGACCGGTCCTGGGCCGTGTGGGCCAGTTCGACCTGCTCGCCGGGCCCCGCGAAGATCAGCCGGTGTTCGCCGACGATGTCGCCGCCGCGGACCACGCTGAAGCCGATCCGGCCGCGTCCACGGACCCCGGTCTGGCCGTGCCTCGCGTAGTCAGCCACGTCGTCGAGTGTCCTGCCGCGGCCCCCGGCCGCCGCCCGGCCCAATCCCAGCGCCGTGCCGCTCGGCGCATCCACCTTGTTGCGGTGATGAGCCTCGAAGATCTCGATGTCGTACTGCTCGTCGAGTGCCCGGGCCGCGAGTTCGGCGAGCTTGAGCAGCAGGTTCACGCCGAGGCTCATGTTCGGGGCGATCACGATCGGAATCCCGCCCGCCGCGGCCTCGAGCCTGGCCACGTTGCGCCGCATCGTGCCCTGTCGTGCCGATCACCATCGCGACACCCCTGGCTGGCGCAGAGGCTCGCGTGGTCGGATGGAAGCGGCGGGCAGCGTGAAGTCGATCGCGACCTGCGCGCCGCGGAGCGCGACGGTCGGATCGTCCGAGATGGGCACCGCCAGTGACGCGATGCCGGACAGCACGCCGGCATCCTGGCCGATCGCCGTGTCACCCGGTGCCGCGAGAGCGCCGCTGAGCCTGAGGTCGGCGGCCTCGTGCAGCAGCGGAATGATCGTCCGGCCCATGCGCCCTGAGGCGCCCAGCATCGCCACGTTCAACATTTCGGGATCACTCTCCAAGGCTGCTGAAGAAGCGCTTCACTCCGTCGAGCCAGGACTCCTCGCGCGGGTGATGGCGTTTCGTGTCCTTGCGCAATGTCTCGTCGAATTTCTTCAGCAGGTCCTTCTGCTCGCGGTTCAGGTGCACCGGCGTCTCGACCACGACGCGACAGAAGAGATCGCCGGTCGCCCCGCCCCGCACTGGCCGGATGCCCTTGTCGCGCAGCCGAAAGACACGGCCGGACTGCGTCTCGGCCGGCACCTTGATGGTCGTGTTGCCGCCCAGCGTGGGCACCTCGACGCTGCCCCCGAGTGTCGCCGTCGCGAAACTCACCGGCACCTCGCACGACAGGTGGGCGCCATCGCGCTCGAAGATCGGATGGTCGAGCACCCGCACCTCGACGTAGAGATCCCCCGAGGGGCCTCCGTTGCGTCCGGCCTCGCCTTCGCCCGACAGGCGGATGCGATCGCCATTGTCCACACCGGCCGGGACCTTGACCGACAGTGTCTTCTGCTTGCGAACCCGACCCTGCCCGCGGCAGGAGGCACAGGGATCAGTGACGACCTGTCCCCTGCCATTGCAGCGCGGGCATGCCTGCTGCACGGTGAAGAATCCCTGCTGCATGCGGACCTGGCCGGCGCCCCGGCAGGTTTCGCAGGTCGCGGGCTTGGCGCCCTTCGTGGAGCCGCTGCCGCTGCACTCGCCACACTCCGCAAGCGTTGCGAAATCGACGTTGACGGTATCGCCGAAGACGGCCTGCTCGAGCGACAACTCGAGCTCATAGCGCAGGTCCGCGCCACGATAGACCTGTGAACGGCCACGGCGCCCGGCGCCGAAGATGTCGCCGAACACGTCGCCGAAGATGTCCCCGAAAGCATCGCGCGGATCGAATCCCTGCCCGCCTCCGGGACCGCGCATGCCGTCGACGCCCGCATGGCCGAACTGGTCGTACGCGGCCCGCTTCTGTGCGTCGGTCAGGATCTCGTAGGCCTCCTTGACCTCCTTGAACTTGTCCGTGGCCTCGTGGTCGTCCGGGTTGCGGTCCGGGTGCAGCTTCATCGCAAGCCGGCGATAGGCCTTCTTGATGTCCGCCTCGGTCGCGGTACGCGGCACATCGAGGACCTGGTAGTAATCACGCTTCGACATTCGGGGTACGGACCGGTCTGGAATGTGGAACCGCCGCGGGGGACGAATCCTCCGCGGCGGGTTGAGTCACTTGAACAAGGATAGCGCCTCGGGACTGATCAGGCGCTCTTGCCGTCCTTGTCCTTCACTTCCTCGAACTCGGCGTCGAGCACCTCTTCCTTGCCGCCGGCGGCCGAACCGCCGCCGCCCGCTGCTCCGCCGGCCGGGCCCGCACCCGCCTGCGCGTCGGAGTAGGCCTGCTGGGCGATGGTCGCCGAAGCCTCCGCGAGTGCGCGCGCCTTGGTCTCGATCACGTCCTTGTCGTCGCCCTTGATGACGCCCTTGAGATCGGACAGCGCGGACTCGACCCTGGCCCGATCGGCGGCCGAGACCTTTTCACCGAGGTCCTTGAGCGACTTCTCGGTCGCGTGCAGCAGCGCATCCGCGCGGTTGCGCGTCTCGGCCAGCTCACGGAACTTCTTGTCCTCCTCCGCGTGCGCCTCGGCGTCAAGCACCATGCGCTTGATCTCGTCCTCGTTCAGGCCGCTCGAGGCCTTGATGACGATCTTCTGCTCCTTGCCGGTAGCCTTGTCCTTCGCCTGGACGTTGAGGATGCCGTTCGCGTCGATGTCGAACGTGACCTCGACCTGCGGCATGCCGCGCGGCGCCGGCGGGAGGTCCGAGAGGTCGAAGCGGCCGAGCGACTTGTTGTCGGTCGCCCGGTCACGCTCGCCCTGCAGGACGTGGATCGTAACGGCCGTCTGGTTGTCGTCGGCCGTCGAGAACACCTGCGTCGCCTTGGTCGGAATCGTGGTGTTCTTCTCGATCAGCTTGGTCATCACGCCGCCGAGCGTCTCGATGCCGAGCGACAGCGGGGTGACGTCGAGCAGCAGCACGTCCTTCACTTCACCCGTGAGCACGCCGGCCTGCACTGCCGCGCCGACCGCCACCGCCTCGTCGGGGTTGACGTCCTTGCGCGGCTCCTTGCCGAAGAAGTCCTTCACGAACTTCTGCACCAGCGGCATGCGGGTCTGGCCGCCGACGAGGATCACCTCGGCGACGTCGTTGATCGACAGGCCCGCATCCTTCAGCGCGATGCGGCACGGCTCGATCGTCTTCTGGACGAGGTCCTCGACCAGCGACTCGAGCTTGGCCCGCGTCAGCTTCATCGCGAGGTGCTTCGGTCCCGGAGGCGTCGGCCGTGATGTACGGCAGGTTGACCTCGGTCTGCTGGCTCGACGACAGCTCGATCTTCGCCTTTTCGGCAGCTTCCTTCAGGCGCTGCATCGCGAGCGGGTCGCGCCGCACGTCGACGCCGCTTTCCTTCTGGAACTCGGCCGCGAGGTAGTCGATGACGCGCTTGTCGAAGTCCTCGCCGCCGAGGAACGTGTCGCCGTTGGTGGCGAGCACTTCGAACTGGCGCTCGCCGTCGACGTCGGCGAACTCGATGATCGAGACGTCGAACGTGCCGCCGCCGAGGTCATAGACCGCGACCTTGCGGTCGCCGCCCGACTTGTCGAGGCCATAGGCGAGTGCCGCTGCCGTCGGCTCGTTGATGATGCGCTTGACCTCGAGGCCCGCGATGCGGCCGGCGTCCTTGGTCGCCTGTCGCTGCGAGTCGTTGAAGTACGCCGGCACGGTGATCACGGCTTCCGTGACCGGCTCGCCGAGGAAGTCCTCGGCGGTCTTCTTCATCTTCATGAGGATGCGGGCCGACACCTCGGGGGGTGCCATCTTCTTGCCGTGCACGTCCACCCACGCGTCGCCGTTGTCGGCCTTGACGATCTTGTAGGGCACCATCTCGACGTCCTTCTGCACGACCTTGTCGTCGTAGCGGCGGCCGATCAGGCGCTTGATGGCATACAGCGTGTTGTGGGGGTTGGTGACGGCCTGGCGCTTTGCGGACTGCCCGACCAGCACCTCGTCGTCCTTCGTGAAGGCGACGATCGAGGGCGTGGTCCGATCACCCTCGCTGTTCTCGATCACGCGGGGCTTGCCGCCATCCATGATGGCGACGCACGAGTTGGTCGTGCCCAGGTCGATGCCGATGACTCTTGCCATGGAGTGGACTCCGTCAGTTCAGTGGTTCGATGCCCGACTAAGTGGGGCCGCAGGTCGTTGATTCAAGTCAGGAAGCCGCATCCGGCCCGCCGCCAGGCGGTTCGGGCGCCCGGGCGATGACGACACGGGCCGGCCGGAGCAACCGGCCGTTCAGGACATAGCCTTTCTGGACGACGGCCAGCACGGTGCCGGCGGGATGATCCGGGGTCGGCTGGGTAACCATCGCCTCGTGGAACTCGGGGTTGAACGCCTGGCCCTGGGGGTCGACGACCGAGATGCCGGATTTCTCGAAGGCGCGGTTGACCAGGCGCAGCGTCGCCTCCATGCCTTCGACCAGGCGGGCCGGGTCCGCGCCCGCGCCCGGCCGCGATCCCGAGCTCCAGGCTGTCCCGGACGTCGAGCAGCTCACCGGCGAAGCGCTCGATTGCATAGCGGCTGGCGGACTCGACGTCCCGCTGCCCGCGCTTGCGGACGTTTTCCATCTCCGCAACGGCCCGCAGATAGCTGTCGTAGTGCTCCTTCGCCTTGGCCTGGGCGTCGGCGAGCTCGGCGACCAGGCGGTCTGCCTCGGAAACGCCGTCCCCGTCGACCGCGATCGGGACTTCCTGCTCGGGTTGGGTCGTCATGGCACCTGCCTGAGTGTCGTGAATGCTGCCGGCCCCGGCGCAAACCGGGGGGAGGCATGTTACGCGGGGCGATATCGGGTCTAGCGGCGGGAATTCAAGGCCGAGCCGAGCAGGCGGGCGGTCACGTCCACGATCGGGATGACCCGCTCGTAGGCCATCCGGGTCGGGCCGATCACGCCGAGCACCCCGACAGTCTCGTTATCGAGCATGTAGGGCGCGGTCACGAGGCTGCAGTCGTCGAGGATCTGGTAACCCGACTCCTGGCCGATGAAGATCTGCACGCCCTCGGCCGTCAGGCTCTGGTCGAGCAGGTGCAGGATGTCGCGCTTGGCGGTGAATGCCTCGAAGAGCCGCCGCAGCTTGTCGACGTTCGACAGCTCGGCGAACTCCATCAGGTTGGTCTCGCCGGCGATGACGTACTCGGGCTCCTCGGGCAGGCCGACGCCGACCATCTGCCGCGCGACCATGATGGCGTCGCGCATCAGCTGGTTCAGCTGCTCGCCGGCCTGGGCGAGCTCGCCCACGATGTCCGCGCGGATTTCGCGCAACTCCTTGCCGCCGAACTGCTGGTTCAGGAACACGGCGGCGCGGCGCAGCTCGTCGGCCGAATAGTAGCGCTCGAGCTGCACGATACGGTTCTGCACGTCGCGGCCGTTGACCACCATCACCGCGAGGATTCGGTTGTCCGACAGCGGCAGGAACTCGATCTGGCTCAGCGACTGGTGCGGCTGGCGCGGGATCGTCACGACGCCGGCCAGGTGGGTGATCGACGAGAGCACCTGCGAGGCGACCGCCACGATCGCCTTGGGATCACGGCCGTGGTCCTCGTCCAGCCGGCGGCGCAGTTCGCTGATCACCTCGTCGGCCGCTCCGGCCGGCCGCTGCCTGAGCAGCGTGTCGACGAAGAACCGATAGCCCTTGTCGGTCGGCACGCGCCCGGCGGACGTGTGCGGCGAGGTGACGAAACCGTACTCCTCGAGGTCCGCCATGACGTTGCGGACCGTGGCGGCGCTCAGGTTCAGCCCGGAATCGCGCGACAGCGTCCGCGAACCGACCGGCTGCCCCTCGCGGATGTAGCTCTCGACCAGCACCTTCAGCAGGTGCTGCGCGCGGTCGTTGAAGAGCTCGTCGGGAGATTCGGGCGTCATGCAGCCACCGAGCGGTAATCGGAGCGGAATATCTGGCCGCCGGGCGATCCTGGACCAGCAACGGCGGCTTGTCGAAGTCAAGCATCGCAAATTCGCATCATCGCGTCACGTTGCGCACTGGCCGGTCGAGCGTGGCGCGTGCTAAAACGCTCGGCACACATGAGCACCGGCACCGTCGCCTACCGCACCGTCGCCCTGGCGGGTCGCCCTGTCGAACCGCGCATTGGCGAAGCAATGCTCGGCCTCGCCGGTCACCTGCTGCGCAAAGGCGTGCGCGTGCGTGCCGTGGCCGACGACGGCATGGACTACGCCCCGCTCGAAGTCGAACTCGTGCCTGAAGCCGGCCTTGCGCTCGGTGCCGACATGGTGGTCGCCGTCGGCGGCGACGGCACGATGCTGCACGCGGCGCGGGTAGCCGCGGCCTGCGGCGTACCGGTGCTCGGCGTGAATCGCGGGCGGCTCGGGTTCCTTGCGGACGTGAGTCCCGAAAAGATGCTGGAAAGCGTCGACGACGCGCTGGCCGGCCGCTGCATTCCGGAAACCCGCATGCTGCTGCAGGCGACGGTCATGGGCCGCAGTCAGCACGGCACCGCCCTCGCGCTCAATGACGTCGCCGTCGCCAGGCAGGACATGGGCCGCATGCTCGACCTCAACACCTGGGTCGACCAGGCGTTCGTCAACACCCACGCGGGCGACGGGTTCATCGTCTCGACCTCGACGGGTTCCACTGCCTATGCGCTGTCCTGTGGCGGGCCCATCGTCCACCCGGGAGTCGCGGCGCTCGTGCTCGTGCCGATCTGCCCTCACACGCTGTCCGACCGGCCGATCGTCGTCGGCGCCGACAGCATCGTCGAGCTCGAGCTGGTCGGCCGCCCCGAAACCCGGGCACAGGTCGTCTGCGACGGCATCTCGTTCTGCGAACTCGAACCGGGACTGCGGTTGCGCGTCGAGCGCGCCGCGGTCAGCGCAACGCTGCTGCACCCGCCGGGTCACGACTATTTCCGCATCCTCCGCTCGAAGCTGCACTGGGGTCGCAGGGGCAGCGGCGGCCAGCCCCCGACCGGCTGAAGAGCGCGATGCTGACTCACCTGCAGATTCGCGACTTCGCGATCGTCGAGGCCGTCGAGCTCGAGCTGGAGCCCGGCTTCACAGCCCTCACCGGCGAGACTGGCGCCGGCAAGTCCATCCTGGTGGATGCCCTGCTGCTGGCCGTGGGAGGGCGCGCAGACAGTGGCGCCGTGCGCCACGGCGCCGAGCGGGCCGAGGTGTCCGCGGCGTTCGACGTCGATCGCAACGCGGGCGCGATGGCCTGGCTCGAGGAACAGTCGATCGAGCACGAGGGCGAAGTCCAGCTGCGCAGGGTCGTCGCGGCCGACGGCCGCAGCCGCGCCTACGTCAACGGACAGGCCGTGCCGGTGCAGTCGCTGCGCTCGCTCGGCGAGCACCTCGTCGACGTGCACGGCCAGCTCGAGTTCCAGTCGCTGTCGCGCCGCGGGTACCAGCGCGAACTGCTCGACTCCAGCGGCGCACTCGATGCGGAGACGGCCGCGGTACGCGACGCTTTCCTTGCGTGGCGTGCGCTCGACCAGCAGCGCAGCGAGTTCGAGCGGCGTGGCCGCGATCGTGACGACCGGCTCGAACTGGTCGGCCACTACCTCGCCGAACTCGAAGGCCTGGATCCCCGGCCTGGCGAGGCCGCGGAACTCGCCGAGGAGCGACGCCGGATCGCCAGCCTTGGCAAGCTGGCCGAGGGCAGCCGGCAGGTGGACGAACTGCTCGCCGGCGACGAAGGCGGAGCGACCGCGGCGCTGGCGCGGTGCCGCGCGATCCTGAAGCAGCTCGAAACGATCGATCCGTCGCTTGCCGCTACCGCGGGGCTCGTCGAGGAGGCAAACATTGCCTGCGGCGAGGCGGTGAGCGGCCTGCGCCGTTACATGGACGCGTTGAACGCGGATCCGGCCCGCCAGGAATGGGTGGAGGGCCGCCTCGCGGCAATCGAAGCCCTGGCGCGCAAGCACCGCGTCGAACCGGCGGAGCTTTCCGACCTGCGCCTGCGGCTTGCGGCCGAACTGGCGACATTGCGCGAGGCCGCGGTCAGCGCGAGCGAGATCGAGAAGAACCTCGCAGCGGCTTCGGCTGCCTACGCGGCCGCCGCCGAGGAAGCTCTCGTCGAGGCGCGTCGAGGCCGCGCGCGCGCTGGACGCCAGGGTGACCGCACTGATGCAGGATCTCGGCATGCGCGGCGGCGTGTTCGAGACGCGCATCGCGACCGCCGAGCCGCCGCAGCTCGCCGAGCACGGCGCGGACGACATCGAGTTCCTCGTGAGCGCCAACCCGGGACAGCCTCCGCGCCCCCTGGCAAAGACCGCCTCGGGCGGCGAGCTCTCGCGCATCAGCCTGGCGCTCCAGGTCTCGACGCTGAGCGCGGCGCATCTGCCGTGCCTCGTGTTCGACGAAGTGGATGCGGGCGTCGGCGGCGCCGTGGCGGAGATGGTCGGACGACAGCTGCGTGCCCTTTCGGGCTCGGGACAAGTGCTGTGCGTGACGCACCTGCCCCAGGTCGCCTCGCAGGCAGACCGGCAGGTCCGGGTCAAGAAGCGCACCGACCGCGGCGCGACAAGGACCGCTCTCGAACCGCTGGAAGGTGACGCGCGGGTGGACGAACTGGCACGGATGCTCGGCGGAACGAGCGTCACGGAGCGTGCCCGTGAGCACGCGCGGGAGATGCTGCAGACCGCGCTCGGAAAAAGCCGCGGGCGCCGGCCTAGCGCTTCGCCGAACGGTGCGGGCAGTTCTCGCGCACGCAATGGCCGTGCAGGGTGAGCGCGTGATCCTTGAGCTCGAAGCCGAGCTCGGCCGCGATTGAGTGCTGGCGCTGCTCGATCCCCTCGTCCGAGAACTCCTCGACGCGGCCGCAGTCCATACAGACGATGTGATCGTGATGCAGGCCTTCGTTGACCTCGAACACGGCCGTGCCGCCCTCGAAGTGATGGCGAGTCACGAGCCCGGCGGCCTCGAACTGCGTCAGGACCCGATAGACGGTGGCGAGCCCGATGTCCTCGTTCGAGTCGATCAGGCGCCGGTAGACGTCCTCGGCGCTCAGGTGCCGCGGCTGACTGCCCGCCAGGATCTCGAGGATCTTGAGGCGCGGCATGGTGATCTTCAGACCTGCTCGACGCAGTTGCGAGGGTTCCACGGCAGTTTCGTCCTTGGGCATCCGCGCGGTGGCGCGGTTCCTGTATGATCCGCGGCCATTATGTCCGGCGTGGGCCGGCAACTCCAGAAAGATGAAGCCGATCGACAGAATCTCCGCGTTGCGCCCCACGCTTGCGATCCTCGTATCACTGGCGACGGCGTCTGTACTGCCAGGCTGCGTATACCGGCCGGACATCCAGCAGGGCAACCTGCTGCAGACCAGCGACGTGGACCAGGTCAAGCCCGGGATGACCCGCAGCCAGGTGCGCTACATCCTCGGCACCCCGATGGTCTCGAATCCGTTCGACCAGCAGCGCTGGGACTACGTCTACACGTTCAGGCGCGGACGCGACAGGGACGTCACCCGGGCGCACTTCATCGTGCGCTTCGACGGCGACAAGGTGAGCAGCGTCGAGACGCCGGATCTTCCCGAAGAGACCGAGAACTCGAAGATCATCAAGCAGCAGCGCGCGAGGCAGGCAGCCTCCGCGGCAGCGGTAGCGGAAGCCGCTGCTGCGGCAGCGCCTCCGGCGCCCGCTGCGCCTGACGGCGGCGCAGCACCTCCAGCAGCCCCGCCGGCCGACAGCACCGACGCGCCTCCGGCGGATCGGCCGCCCGGCGGCTGATCCGGAGCCTGTCGAGGCCGGCCCTCTCGGCCGAGCGGCTACGAGCGACGCGACTTTCCCTGGGCTGCAAGCCGTCGCCGCGCCTCGCGCGGGTCGGCCGTGAGCCGACGGTAGATCTCGACGCGATCCCCGGGCCGCAGCTCGTGGGTCTGCTGCACGACCCGACCGTAGACGCCCAGGTCGAGCCTGCTCCCGGCAAGCTCCGGGCAGACCTTCAGAAGCCCGGACGCCTCGACTGCCTCGATCGCCGTCATGCCGTCCGCATGGCGGACCCGGCTGACGTGCTGGCGGTCGCGCAGCGCGTAGACGACCTCCACGGCGGCGCTGCTCAGGCACTGCCATAGGTTTCGCGGGCACGCGCGATGAACGCGTCGATGAGCGTGTTGCAGCTCTGCTCGAAGGCCTTGCCGAACAGCATCGAGATCACGGGGTTGGCGAATTCGAAGCGCATCTCGAGCTCGACCCTGGTGCCCGCCGTACCGATGGGCGCAAAGCTCCAGCGTCCCTCGAGCACGCGGAATGGTCCCTGGACCATCTGTCATCGTCATGAACAGCGGGCCGCTCGAACGTGTTGCGCGTCGAGAAGCGTTCGCGCACACCGCTCCTCTGCATTTCCATGCTGGCGAGGAGCTCCCGCTCCGATTTTTCGTGCAGCTCCGCCCCCGCGACCCATGGCAGGAACTGCGGGTAGCGCTCGACGTCGATCACGAGATCGAACATCTGCTCGGGGCTGAACGTGACGAGCGCGCTGCGCCGGATTTCGCGGATGGCCATCGGGAACACCTTAACGCGGCGCAAGTGTATGCGGGACAGCTAGAATGCGCGACCAGCCCGGATGACCCGCCATGGCCGCCCCCAGCAAGGAAAAGGACAAGCAGACTCCCGCGATCGCGCTCAACAAGCGCGCCCGGTACGAGTATTTCATCGAGGAAAACCTCGAGGCCGGGATGGTGCTGCAGGGCTGGGAAGTGAAGAGCCTGCGCGCCGGCAAGGCGCAGATCACCGAGGGCTACGTGCTGGTGAAGAACGGCGAAGCGTGGCTGATCGGGGCGCACATCTCGCCGCTCAAGACGACCTCGACCCACGTGATCGCCGACCCGACGCGCACGCGCAAGCTGCTGATGCACCGGCGCGAGCTCGACCGCCTGCTCGGCGCCGTGGAGCGCAAGGGCCACACGATCGTGCCGCTCAAGCTGTACTGGAAGAACGGCAACGTGAAGCTCGAGATAGGACTCGCGAAGGGCAAGCAGTCCCACGACAAGCGCGCCACCGAGAAGGATCGCGACTGGCAGAGGGACAAGTCCAGGCTGATGAGGAGCCACGGGAAGAAGTGACTAGTGATCAGTGATCAGCGGTTAGTGCGGAAGCGGACGCCGCCGGCGCCGCCGGCCTCCTCACTAACCCCTGATCACTGATCATTAGTCACTTTCCGCGGTCACTTTCCCGCTTCCGCCCCCTTTCCCTTGCTTTCCCCTCCCCTGCCCCTACACTAGGGACGTCCATCTGGGGGCGACCGGTTTCGACGTGGGTCGCGAAACTTCAGGTGCATGCCGAGGTGCAAGGTTCCTCGTAAAACCGCTTGCAACAACTTAGTTGCCAACGAAGACAACTACGCTCTGGCGGCTTAATCCCGCCTAACCCTCGACTGGCATGTGCTTGTGCATCCAGACCCGAGGGACGCGCTCACAAGCTCGCGGGTCCAGTGTGCTGAGGGCTGGCTCGCTAAAATGCACCTGAGCTGGTCGAACGTCTTCCCTGCCGCTCGGGTAGCGTTCGACGAGATACAAAGAGACGGCTAAGCATGTAGGTCCTGGAACGTAGGGCTTGCGGACGCGGGTTCGATCAAGATGGCTCCCGTCGGGAGCCTCGCGCCGAGCGGTGCGAGGACGCCCCCTCATGCCTGCCCTGTAGAGACTACCGGCAGCTGACGGCCGGATTCGGTGTCTGCCCTTTCCTGATTTCGAATAACACGCTCCGCCCCCGGCGATGGCGCCGGGGTGAAGGCATAGTCCAGCCTGTCTCGGAAGAGGCAGATCAGCTGTCCCGCCGCCTCCACCATCCGCGCCCCCGGCCGCAAGGCCGGGGGCTTTCTCATTCCGGACTCGCTTCCACCCCGCCCGAAAGGGCGGCCAGGATGCCCGCGAGGATGCGGGTCGGCGACGGAGGACAACCCGGCACGACCACGTCGACCGGGATCACGTTTGAGACCGCACCACGGCTGGCGTAGCTCTCACCGAAGATGCCGCCGCAGGCACCACAGTCGCCGACGGCAACCACCAGCTTCGGATCCGGCGTGGCGTCGTACGTGCGACGCAGCGCGACCTCCATGTGTCGTGACACCGGACCCGTGACCAGCAACAGGTCGGCATGCCGCGGACTCGCAACGAACCGGATGCCCAGCGACTCGACGTTGTAGATGGGATTGTTGAGCGCGTGAATCTCGAGTTCGCAACCATTGCAGGAGCCCGCATCGACCTCGCGGATGCACAGCGCGCGGCCGAGCACCTCGAGAATGCGCCGCTCCAGGGCCTCACGCACCCGCAGACCCTGCTCGGCAGCCGGCGGGTCCTCGGTAACGATCCCGACCCTGGCGATTTGCTTCAGTGTTTTCAGCATGGTCGCTAGAGGTCGTGGCCGCTGTAGGAAAGGTTGAACGACTTATTGATGAGCGGGAAGTCGGGCACGATGTTGCCGATCACGGCGTGCTCGAGCACGGGCCAGTTGTGCCAGGAAGGATCCTGCGGATGGCAGCGCCGGATAGACCCTCCCTCGCCCGCCGTCATGCTGACGACGACCGGACCACGCCAACCCTCGACCAGTCCGATGCCGCGACGGCCATCCGGTGGATCGGCCAGCGGGACCGAATGGGGCCCGGACGGCATGTTGGCCAGGATGCGTGCCACGAGCCGGCAGGATTCCTGCAACTCCTCAAAACGGATGGTTACACGTGCCAGGACATCTCCGTCGCTGCCGGCGCACTTGACGGGACCGAGGCCGCCGTAGGGCTCGCACGGCAGGTCGGTGCGCAGGTCGAAGTCCTGCCCGCTCGCACGCCCCGCGAGACCGATGAGACCGAGCCTCCGTGCGAGTTCCGGCGCCACCACTCCTGCGGCGGCAAAGCGATCCCTGACTCCGGCGTGCTCGTCGTAGATCTCCCGCAGCCGCGTCGTCTCGCGGGCCAACGCCGTCACGTATGCCGTCAGCGAGTCGACCGAACCGGATGCCAGGTCGCGGCTGGTGCCGCCCGGCACGACGAAATCGAGCAGGTAGCGCTGTCCGAGTGCGTCCTGCATCGAACGCAACAACAGTTCTTTCAGACGCGAGAACTGGGCCAGCCCGAAAGCGAACCCGGCGTCATTGCCGAGCGCGCCGAGGTCCCCGAGATGGTTCGCGATGCGTTCGAGTTCCAGCGCGAGCGCACGCAGCCACGCGGCTCGCGGCGGGATGATCGCGTCCGCCATGCCCTCCAGCGCCTGGCAGTAGGCCCACGAGAACGCCACGGCGGAATCGCCGGACACGCGGGCCGCGAGACGATGCGCGTCCTTCAGCTTCAGCGACTGGAAGCGCCGTTCGATACCCTTGTGTACGTAGCCGAGACGCTCCTCGAGACGCAGCACCTTTTCGCCGACGATCGAGAAGCGGAAGTGGCCGGGCTCGATGATGCCCGCATGCACCGGCCCGACCGGCACTTCGTGCACGCCGTCGCCTTCGACGCGCACGAAACGGTAGTCGTCCACGGCGGCAGGCGATTCGGGAACCGGCGGGACGCACTCCGCCGCCAGCGGATGAAACTGCGCGGGCCACGCAGCGTGACGCAGCCATGGCCGCTCGTCGGAGTCTGTTGACCGCAGGCCATGCAGGTCGAAGACCGCTCGCTGCAGCCGGCCCGCCGACGGAAAGACGTCCTCGATTCCCGGATAGCGCCCCGTCGCTGTCGTCGCGGGCAACTCGACGACGAGCCCACCCTGCTGCGCGACGTACAGCGCGTGAACGCTGCCGCGGCCCGCGAGCGACGTATCGCCCCACAGTGCAAGCAACCTGCCGCCGCCGGCCGCGACATCCTGCGCCACGCTGCGCCAGGCGGATGCATCGGCCTCGACAGCCCTGATGCCGGGAGCGCCGGCGACTGGCTCGCCCATTTCAAACCAGCGCGCGAAGGGCATCTCAGCCGCCCCCGATCATTCGCGCCGCTGCGCGATACCAATCCGCCAGGTACGGCGGGATGTAGAGCCCGAGCAGCAGGACGATCGCGAGGTGCGCGAATACGGGCAACAGCGCGGGCTGGTGCGGCAACCTGCGACCCCGGGTCTCGCCGAACACCATGCCCTGCACGCGGCTGAAAATGGCCGCGAACGCCACGCCGAGCGCCATCAGCAGGATCGGCGTCGCCCAGGGCTGCTGCCGCATCGCGGTCGTCAGGATCAGGAACTCGCTGGCAAAGACTCCAAACGGCGGCATGCCGAGGATCGCGAGGGAGCCGATCATCAGTCCCCAGCCGATCGTTGGATTCAGCGTGATGAGCCCGCGTATGTCCTCGATGCGCTGCGAACCCGCCTTCTGGGCGGCGTGGCCGACCGCGAAGAAGATCGCGGACTTGGTGAGCGAATGCACCGTCATGTGCAGCAGCGCCGCGAAATTGGCGACCGCACCACCCATTCCGAAGGCGAACGTGACGATCCCCATGTGCTCGATGGACGAGTAGGCGAACAGGCGCTTGATGTCGCGCTGTCGCCAGAGGAAGAGCGCGGCCAGGACGACCGAGAGCAGGCCGAATCCCATCAGCATGTTCGAGGGCAACGAACTCTGCAGCGATCCCTCGACCAGCACCTTGCAGCGCATGACCGCGTAGATCGCGACGTTCAGCAGCAGGCCGGACAGCACCGCCGAGACCGGTGTCGGACCCTCCGCATGCGCATCCGGCAGCCAGTTGTGCAGCGGCGCGAGGCCCACCTTGGTCCCGTAGCCGACGAGCAGGAATACGAACGCCAGGCTCAGGACGCGTGGCTCCAGCTCGGTCTTCACCGCGGCGAGATGCGTCCAGAGCAGCGCGTCCACGCCATGCGCGCCCAGCACGCGCTCGGCCGCGAAGTAGAGCAGGATCGTCCCGAACAGGGCCTGCGCAATTCCGACGCCGCACAGGATGAAGTATTTCCAACCGGCCTCGAGGCTCGCCGGAGTCCGGTACAGCGTCACCAGCAGCACGGTGGAGAGCGTAGCCGCCTCCATCGCGACCCACAGCAGCCCCAGGTTGTTGGTGGTGAGCGCGACCAGCATCGTCGCCATGAAGAGCTGGTACATGCTGTGATACAGGCGCAATCGTCGACTGCCGATACGGCCGTGCTCCACCTCGATGCGCATGTACGGACGCGAGAAGATCGCGGTCGTCAGCCCGACGAACGCCGTCAGCACGACGAGGAACACGTTGAACGGGTCGATGAAGAACTGCTCGCCGGCGGCGACCAGGTTGCCCTCGCGCAGGACGCGGGCCGTCAGGACGCACGCGGCGAGGAACGTGGCGAAGCTGAACCCGACGTTGGCCTCCGCTGCCCAGCGGCGGGCGCCGTAGAGCGCGAGCACGAGGGCCCCGGCCAGCGGCGTGAACAGCAGGACGGCGAATTCCACCTACTGGTCCTCCCGCAGCGACTCGAGGTGGTGCAGGTCGAGGCTGTCGAACTGCTCGCGGATCTGGAAGAAGAACACGCCAAGCACCAGCATGGCGACGAGCACGTCGAGCGCGACGCCGAGCTCGACGATCATCGGCATGCCGTAGGTGGCGCTCATCGCGCCGAAGAAGAGCCCGTTCTCCATCGACAGGAAGCCGACGACCTGCGACATCGCCTTGCGGCGCGTGATCATCGTGATGAACGCGAGCAGGATCACCGCCAGCGCGATGCCGATGGCGTTGCGCATGGCCGTGCTGGCCAGCGCCGCGATCGGCTGCGCGAGACCGAACGCAAAGACCACGGTGACGACCCCGGCCAGCATCGTGCCGGCGGTGTTGATCAGCGGCTCCGTGTCCCAGTACACCTCGAGTCGCCGGATCATCCGGTGCAGCAGCCAGGGCAGCAGGATGACCTTCAACAGCAGTGTCAGCGCAGCCGACAGGTACAGGTGGCTCTGGCCGGTCCGCCAGGCGAGCAGCAGCGTGGCGACGAACAGCAGCCCTCCCTGCATGGCCAGCAGGTTCACGAGGGTCACGATCCGTCGCTGCGACAGCATCGAGAACGAGAGCAGCAGCAGCAACGCGGCGCATGCGTTCAGAAGCTGCAGGTCGAATGGTGTGCCGGCCATCGCGTCAGGCCCCCAGCAGCAGGTGCACGAGCAGGCCGAGCACGGCGAACAGGAACGCCGTCGCCAGGAACTCGGGGGCGCGGAAGACGCGGAGCTTGGCCGACAGCGTCTCGATCAGCGCGAGCCAGAGCCCCGCGACGCAGAGCTTGATGGCCAGCGCGGGAACGGATACGAGCAGCGCGGGCGGCCCACCTCGCCCGTCGCCACGCCCCACGGGACGAAAAGAGCGAAGCCGATGCACGCGTAGTTGAACAGCTTGAGCGCGGCGGCCCACTCCATGAGCGCGAGGTGTCGGGCCGAGTACTCGAGCAGCATGGCCTCGTGGATCATCGTGAGTTCGAGGTGGGTGGCCGGATTGTCGACCGGGATTCGAGCGTTCTCCGCGAGCAATACCATCGTGAAGGCGACTGCCGTGAATGCGAGGCTCGGGTACAGCCCGACGGCCTGCGTCGCCAGCCGCTCGGCGATCAGCGGCAGCGCCGTCGTGGCCGACAGCAGCGAGGCGACGAAGATGACCATCAGCAGCGCGGGCTCGGCGAGGAATCCGATCATCATCTCGCGGCGGGCGCCGAGGCTGCCGAAGGCGGTGCCGATGTCCATCGCAGCGAGCGACAGGAATACCCTGGCCACCGCCAGCAGGCCGACCAGCGCTATTGCATCCGCGGCGGAGGTGAACGGCAGACGGGTGCCCATCGACGGGATGATGGCGGCTGCCGCGACCATTGCACCGAACACGATGTAGGGCGCCGCACGGAACAGCGGCGAAGCCGTCTCGGCGATCACGGCATCCTTGTGGAAGAGCTTGCGAATGCCGTGGTAAGGCAGCAGCAGGCTCGGCGCGCTGCGGTTCTGGAGCCATGCGCGGCACTTGTTGACCCAGCCCAGGAACAACGGCGCGGCGGCCAGCGCGGCGAGCACCTCGAGCACCTGGGTCACCCATGACGGTGGCGTTCACAGCACCACCGCCAGCAGCACCACCAGCGTGACGAAGCTGTACAGCAGGTACGTCGAGATCCTGCCCTGCTGCAGCCAGGCCACGGAGTCCGCCAGCCGCTGCACGATCCCGCCCAGCGGTTCGTAGAGCGCGAGCCAGATCCGGTCGCCGATCGTGACCTTGTAACGCGGCGTCGCGTCGAACGGCGACGGCAATTCGCGCTCCATCTGGAAAAACGACTGGAAGATGTGGCGTATGGGCTGACCGAATCCCTCGGCGGTGTCCTGCATGCGCGCGTCCACTCGCACGAATCCGCAGTCCCAGGGCGGTACCCTGCGAACCGCCCGTCGGTACGTCAGTCGGACCGCCAGGAAGGTGATGGCCACGACAGCGGCGATTACGAGCAGCAGCACGAGCGGCGCGTACGACACCTCGCGATCGGGCAGCGGCGCGAGCAGCCACGACCATCCCTGCGCCGTCGCCACCGCGTGCCCGGTGAGCTGTTTCGTGACGTAGCCCAGGCCGCCCACGACCTGCCCGGGCAGCAGGCCGAGCAGCACGCAACCCGCGGCGAGCCACGCGAGTCCCGCCTTCTCGAGCGGACCGGCGTCGTGCGCGTTGGCCAGGGACGGCTCGCGGGGCTGGCCCAGGAAGACGACACCGTAGAACTTGACCATCACGTACGCCGCCAGGGCGGCGGCCAGGGCGACGATCGACGCACCAAGTGGCAGCAGCATGTTCACGAACGGGTGCGGCACCTCGTGCGCGAACAGGAACGCCTGCAGCAGCAGCCACTCCGACACGAATCCGTTCAGGGGCGGCAACCCGGCGAGTGCCAGCACGCCCACCAGCGTGAGCCACGCGACCCACGGCATGCGGTGGATCAGCCCGCCGAGCCGGCCGAGATTGCGCTCGCCGGTCGCGTGCAGCACTGCGCCGGTCCCGCAGAACAGCAGGCTCTTCATGAATGCGTGGTTGAGCGCGTGGTAGAGCACCGCCGTCAGGGCAAGCGCGGCCAGCGGCCGCATGCCCGCGCCGTGGAAGACGATCGCGAGGCCGATCCCCGTGAACAGCACGCCGATGTTCTCGATCGACGAGTACGCGAGCAGCCGCTTCATGTCCGTCTGCGCAGCCGCGAACACCACGCCGAACAGCGCGGTCGCGAGCCCCAGCGCGACGGGAATGAGGCCCCACCACCAGAGCGGGTCCCCGAGCAGGTCGAACGTGACCCTCAGCACGCCGTAGACGGCTGTCTTCAGCATGATGCCGCTCATCAATGCAGAAACCGGCGACGGTGCGGCAGGGTGTGCTTCGGGCAGCCAGACGTGCAGCGGCAGCAGGCCGGCCTTGGCACCGAATCCGACCAGGGCCAGAGCGAACGCCACCGTCGCCCAGCGGGAATCGAGTTGCGCTGCCCGCATGGCGTCGAACGTGAACTGCCAGCTGCCGCCCTGCATCACGCCGAAGCAGAGCAGGATCGCAAGGGCGCCGACGTGCGCAATCAGCAGGTACAGGTAGCCGGCGCGCCGGATCTCCGGCAGGCCATGCTGGGCAGTCACGAGGAAATACGACGAAAGTGCCATCGTCTCCCAGGCGACCATGAACCCGTAGGCGTCGTCCGCGACGAGCACGAAGCCCATGGCGGCCAGGAACAGGTGGTACTGCAGGCAGAGAAGCCCGGGCGCCGTGCCCTCGCCCTTGCGGAAGTAGCCTGCGGCGAACACGGAAATGCCGGTCGTCGCGGCTCCGAGCAGGAAGAGAAATGCGCCGGACAGCGCGTCGAGACGGGCGTGGATGGGCAGGTCCGGCAGTCCGATGACCAGCGTGAGACTCTCGGCAGGTGAGGCGATGCTTGCTGCCGCGATTACCGCGAGCGCCGCACCACACGCCGCGCTGAGGGGAAACAACACCCGGGCGATCAGCCTCAGGTTGTCCGGCCGTATTACGCCGCAGATGCCGATGCCGAGCCACAACGCCAACAGGACGAGGCAGGCAGACAGCGGGGACTCGAAAATGGGCATGCCCGCGAATTCTACGTCATGGCCGACCTGCCCACCGCCGCGGTCTACCGAACCACGCCTCCGCCCTTGACCACATGGGCAAGGCCCTGGAGCCGTCCGCTGCGTGCGCGCGCTACGAGCCTCGAGACCGTGCGCCGCGGCATTTGACAATGGGATGACGGCAGTCTTTCATGCATCGCTAGCACTGTCAGAGACGAGTCCGACGCATGAGCGGCGCGCAGGAGCCGGTTGGTAGCCTCGAGGTTGCGCTGGCACACGCGGCGAAGCTGCTGGCCTCGGATCCGAAGCTTGCGGCCGAACAGGCCGACGAGGTGCTCAAGGTCGCGCCCGGCAATCCCGTCGCCACGGTCATTCTCGGCGCCTCGCACCGTGCGACGCGGCAATGCGCCTGCGGCGCTCGCGATCCTCGACCCTCTGGCGCGAGCCTATCCGGGCTGGGTGACCCCGCACTACGAACTCGGGCTCGCGCTGGGACTTGCAGGGCGCAGCAGTGACGCAGTGGCTGCGCTGCGGCGCGCAGTAGCGCTCAAGCCCGAGATGGGTGACGCCTGGCGCGCACTCGGCGATCACCTCAACGCGCTCGGCGACGTGCAGGGTGCGGATTCGGCCTACGCGCAGCACATCAAGGCCGCGACCCGGGACCCGCGCCTGCTCGCACCGGCTGCGGCGCTCTGCGAAGGCAACATCCCGGTCGCGGAGCAACTGCTGCGGCAGCACCTCAAGCGGTTCCCGACCGACGTGGTCGCGATCCGTATGCTGGCGGAGGTCGCGGCGAGGCTGGGCCGGTACCGCGACTCCGAATCGTTGCTCGCCCGGTGCCTGGAGCTGGCTCCGGGCTTCAACGCAGCCCGGCACAACTATGCGCTGGTGCTGCAGCGGCAGGATCGTTTCGCCGAAGCACTGCGCGAGGTGGAACGACTGCTGCAGGCGGACCCGACCGATACCGGCGGCCGGAACCTTAAGGCGGCATTGCTCGGCAGGCTGGGCGAGGTGCAGCAGTCGGCTGAAATCTACCGGCAGGTACTGGACCAGTTCCCGACGCACCCGAAGGTATGGCACAGCTACGGGCACGCACTCAGGACGGCCGGCCAGCAGGCGGAATCCGTCGCGGCCTACCGCCGCACCATCGAGTTGTTGCCGGGCTACGGCGAAGCCTACTGGAGCCTCGCGAACCTGAAGACCTTCCGCTTCTCCGCTGAAGACATCGCCCGGATGCTCGAGCAGCTCGATCGCGAGGACCTGTCGGTGGACGACCGGTTCCACTTCCACTTCGCGCTCGGCAAGGCGCTGGAAGACGCCGGGGATTACCAGCGGTCCTTCGAGCACTACGCCGAGGGCAATCGCCTCAGGCGATCCGTCATCGTCTACGACGCCGACGCCGTGTCCGAGCGCGTCCAGCAGACCAGGACGCTGTTCACCCCCGAGTTTCTCGAATCCCGCAAGGGCAGCGGAGCACAGGCGCCGGACCCGATATTCATCGTCGGACTGCCGCGGGCCGGCTCGACCCTGCTCGAGCAGATCCTGTCGAGCCACTCCGCCGTCGAGGGGACGATGGAACTGCCGGACATCGGCGCAATCGCGCGGGACCTTGGCGGGCGCAAGGGCGGTGGCGATGTCTCCGCCTATCCCGCGATCCTGGAGACGCTGGACCGCGACGAATTGCTCGCCCTCGGCGAGCGTTACCTGGAGAACACGCGCGTCCAGCGCAAGAGCGACGCGCCCTACTTCATCGACAAGAATCCGAACAACTGGATGCATGCGGGGCTGATCCAGCTGATCCTGCCGAACGCCAGGATCATCGACGCCCGGCGCCACCCGATGAGCTGCTGTTTCTCGGTGTTCAAGCAGCACTTCGCCCGCGGCAATCGCTTCTCCTATGACCTCGGTCGAACTCGGCCGCTACTACCGGGACTACGTCGGAGCTGATGGCGCACTTCGACCTGGTGATGCCGGGCCGCATCCACCGGGCGATCTACGAACGCGTGGTCGAGGACACGGAGGCCGAAGTCCGTCGGCTGCTCGACTACTGCGGCCTGCCCTTCGAGGAAGGCTGCCTGCGCTTCTACGAGAACGAGCGGGCCGTCCGGACGGCGAGTTCCGAGCAGGTCCGCAAGCCGATCTATCGCGACGCTCTCGAGCAGTGGACCCACTACCAGCCGTGGCTGGCCCCGCTCGAGCAGTCACTGGGCCAGGTCCTGCAGACATGGGCCGACCCAAGTTGATGTTGTAATCCGTTCCGCCTCGTGCACAGAATCGCCAGATAAATCCTAAAGGGGGCTCGTAATGACTCGTAGCCGCAAGAGAAAGCTGCAACGCCTGCTGCAGAGCAGGTCCGGCCGCAGGATCGCATCGAGCCTGTCGCTGGCACCGCTGATGCTGGCCGGCGTTCCGTTCGCGCACGCACAGGACGCGGACGCAGGGAGCCATCCTCGAGGAAGTCGTCGTCACGGCGCAGAAACAGCAGGAGAACCTGCAGGCCGTGCCGATGAGCATCCAGGCGTTCGGCGAGACGAAGCTCGAAGAGCTGCGCATCAACAACATGACGGACTACCTGAACTTCATGCCGAGCGTGTCGTTCCAGAGTGGCGGTCCGGGATTCACCCGCGTATTCATGCGCGGCGTTGCGAGCGGCGACAACGGCAACCACTCCGGCCCGATGCCGAGCGTCGGCCAGTACCTGGACGAGCAGCCGATCACGACCATCCAGGGCGCTCTCGACATCCACATCTATGACATCGAGCGTGTCGAGATGCTGGCCGGGCCGCAGGGCACGCTCTACGGCGCGAGTTCCCAGGCCGGCACCATCCGCACCATCACGAACAAGCCGGATCCCACGAAATTCAGCGCCAGCTACGACCTGCAGGGCAACTTCGTCGCGGACGGCGATTCCGGCTATATCGCCGAGGGCTACGTCAACCTGCCGATCAACGACTCGACGGCCGTGCGCCTCGTCGGCTGGTACGACCACTCGCCCGGCTACATCGACAACGTGAAGGGCACGATGACGTTCCCGGTGTCCGGCGTCACGGTGGACAACAACAACATCGCGAAGGACAACTACAACGACGGCGATACCTACGGCGGTCGCGCGCTGCTGAAGATCGACCTGAACGACACCTGGTCGGTCATGCCGGGCGTGATGGGCCAGGTTGCCGAGTACAACGGCCTCAATGCCTATGACCCCGCGATCGGCGAGCGCAAGCTGACTCACTTCTTCAAGGAAGACTCGAAGGACAGCTGGGTCCAGGCGTCGCTCACCGTGCAGGGCAAGATCGGCACCTGGGACATGGTCTACGCGGGCGCGTACCTGGACCGCAACATCGACATCCGGTCCGACTATTCCGACTACGCCTACTGGTACGACGTCTGCTGCGGCTACGGCACCTACTTCTTCAACGAGAACGGTGACCTCATCAGCCCTGCGCAGCGCATCGAGGGCAAGGACGGCTTCAAGATGTGGAGCAACGAGCTGCGCTTCAGCTCGCCGCGGGAGAACCGCCTGCGCTTTACCGGCGGCCTGTTCATGCAGTCCGCCGAGCATCGCATCGAGCAGCGCTACATGGTCGACGACATGGCGCCGGACTACGAGGTCACCGGCTGGCCCGATACGATCTGGCTGACCCAGCAGACGCGCACCGACGACAGCTATGCGGCATTCGGCGAGTTGTATTACGACATAACGGAAAAACTGACGGCGACGGCGGGCATCCGCCTGTTCCAGACGAACAACGACCTGAAGGGATTCTTCGGTTTCAGCGGCAATTTCAGCTCGAAGACCGGCGAGGCCAAGTGCTTCAACCAGAACGATTACCACGGCGCGCCGTGCATCAACCTGAACAAGAACACGGACGAAAGCGGCAACACGCCCAAGTTCAACCTGGCCTACAAGTTCGACGAAGAGCGCATGGTCTACGTCGACCTACTCCGAGGGCTTCCGCCCCGGTGGCGTCAACCGGCGTGGCGACTTCCCGCCGTACAAGGCCGACTACCTGACGAACTATGAGGCAGGCTGGAAGACAACGTGGGCCGGGGGCTCGGTGCGGTTCAACGGAGCACTGTTCCTCGAGGAATGGAAGGACTTCCAGTATTCGTATCTCGGCCAGAACGGCCTGACCAACATCCGCAATGCCGGCCAGGCGCAGATCACGGGAATCGAGACCTACGTCGACTGGGCTGCGACCGACCAGTGGCGATTCTCGGCAGGCGCGACCTGGCTCGATCCCAAGCTCACCGAGGATTTCTGCCAGGCTATCGACGAAGACCCCTGCGAGCCCGCGAACTTCGCGAAGGACGGTACCCGGCTGCCGGTCACGCCGACCTTCAAGGGCAACGTCATCGCGAGATACTCGTTCAACGTCGGGGATTTCGAAGGCGACGCGCAGGGCTCGTACGTCTACCAGAACGACGTGGAGTCGGAGTTGCTGCCGTACAACCGGCAGTTCACGGGCAAGCAGGATGCATTCGGGTCGGCCGACTTCTCGGTCAGCCTGAGGAAGGGCGTCTACTCGCTCACGCTGTTCGTCAACAATGCGTTCGACGAAGTCGCAGACCTGTACAAGTACCAGGAGTGCGCGGTCGAGGTCTGCGGGACAGCGGGCAACCCGGGCTGGGACGGCACGCCAGTGTTTCCAGGCTACTCGCTGCCACATCCGTTCACGACCTACACGGGCACCAACCAGCCCCGGACCATCGGCCTGATCTTCCGCCAGGAGTTCTGACCGGGGCCGGACCAGAACAAGGGCCAGGCTGGCTTGCGGCCTGGCCCTTTGTCGTTCGAGTGACACGCCATGACGACGCCTCCAAGCACACTGATCGACCGCTACGATCCGGGCCTTCCGCTCGCCGAGGCCTGCACGCCGCCGGCCTCCTGGTACGTGGAGCCACGGATCCTCGAACTCGAGTTGCAGACGACTTTCGCGAACACATGGCAGTACGCGTGCCGGCTCGACCAGGTGCGGGAGCCGGGCCAGTACGTCACGCTTGAACTGGCCGGCGAGCCACTGCTGATCGTGCGTGGCAACGACCAGGTGCTGCGTGGATTCTTCAACGTCTGCCGGCACCACGCCGCGGCCGTCATGACCGAGCCCTCGGGCTGCGTGAAGCGGCTGGCCTGCCCCTATCACGGCTGGACCTACACGCTCGAGGGCGCGCTCAAGGCCGCGCCGGCTTTCGAGAACGTGCGCAATTTCGACCCGGCCGCGAACGGCCTGGTCCCGGTCTCGACGAGCGTCTGGGAGAACTGGGTATTCGTGCGCATCGCACCGCAAGGCCCGTCGATCGAGGAGTACTTCGGCGCCGAAGTCGTTGCGCAGATACGCGGCCTCGACCTCGGCAGCCTCCACTGGTTCGACCGGCAGCACTACATCTTCGACTGCAACTGGAAGGTGTTCGTCGACAACTACCTCGACGGCGGCTACCACGTGCCCTACCTGCACAAGGGCCTCGGCAGCGTGCTCGACTACAACAAGTACACCATCGAGAACGGCCGGCACCACTGCCTGCAGTCGAGCCCGATGGTGTCGCGGGGCGCCGAGACCGCCACCGGTGCTGTCCGCAAGGGCGAGCGCGCCCTGTACTACTGGTTCCACCCGAACTTCATGATCAACTGGTACGAGGGCGTGATGGACACGAACCTCGTCTACCCGCGCGGCGTGCACCAGACCGAGGTGATCTTCGATTTCTGGTTCGCCGACGTGTCCGAAGCGGCACGCGAGTTCAACCGCGCGTCCGTCGACATCGCGAACCGCGTGCAGGACGAGGACGAGGGAATCTGCCGGTCTGTCCAGCGCGGGCTGCGCTCGCGCGCCTACGACACGGGTCGGCTGTCCGTGCGTCGCGAGGCCGGCGAGCACCTGTTTCACCGCCTGCTGCACGCCGACCTGCGCTCCGGGCTGCGCGCGTGAGCGAACCCGCCTACAGTCTCTATGGGCTGAAGCGCACGCCGTTCCACGAACGCGTCGCGGCCCGCTGCCTGCCCCAGAACTGGCGGCGCTGGGCCGGTTTCATCACCGTGGGTTCCTACGACCTCGGCCTCGAGCGCGAGTACTGGGCGATCCGCGACGCGGCGGCGCTGATCGACATCTCGCCGCTGATGAAGTACGTGATCGAGGGCCCGGATGCCGCACGGCTGCTGGACCGCATCACGCCCCGCAACATCGCCAAGCTGAGCGTAGGCCAGGTGTACTACACCGGATGGTGCGACGAAGAGGGCAAGCTGCTCGACGATGGCACGATCACGCGGCTCGGCGACCAGAGTTTTCGCCTGACATCCGCGGAACCGTCGCTGCGCTGGCTGGCGATGAACGCGGTCGGCATGCGGGTGACCATCACCGAGGTGACCGAGCAGGTGGCGGCGCTCAGCCTGCAGGGACCGAAGTCCCGCGCGATCCTTAATCGCTGCTGCGAACAGTCGGTCGACCCGCTCAAGTTCTTTCGCATGGCCCCGAATTCGCTGCAGGGCCGGCCTGTCACCATCTCGCGCACCGGCTACACGGGTGACCTGGGCTTCGAGATCTGGATGGACGCCGGCGATGCCCTGCCCGTCTGGGATGCACTGATGGCGGCTGGCGCCGACTACGGCCTCGTGCCCTGCGGCATCCTCGCGATGGACATGGCGCGCGTGGAAGCGGGCCTGTTCATGATCGACGTGGACTACACCGCGGCCAACCACGCCTGGATCGCCGGACAGAAATCCTCGCCCTACGAAATGGGGCTCGGCTGGACCGTGAGCCTGGACAAGCCCGGCTACTTCGTCGGCCGCCGGGCCCTCGAGCGCGAGCACCGCGAAGGCTCGGCGTGGAGGCTCTCAGGGCTCGAGGTCGACTGGGAAGGGCTCGAGCGGCTCTATGCCGCGGTCGGGCTCCCCCCGCAGATTCCCTCGATGGCGGTTCGAGGCAGCCTGCCGGTGTTCCGCGACGGCAAGCAGGTCGGATATGCCTCGACCAGCACGTGGTCGCCGGTGCTGAAGAAGTACATCGCACTCGCGCATCTCGAGCGACCGTTTTACGAGGCCGGCACGCTCGTGAACATCGAGGTCACGGTCGAGCACCATCGCCGCCAGGCGCCGGCCAGGGTCGTCGCCGCTGCCTTTCTACGAACCCGAGTGGAAAAAGAAGTGACGGCCGGCCAATACGACGCGATCGTCATCGGCGCGGGTCACAACGGCCTGATCGCCGCAGCGTATCTGTCGCGCGCCGGAAAGAAAGTCGTGGTGCTCGAACGACGCGACATCGTCGGCGGCGCGGCCGTGACCGAGGAGATCTTCCCGGGCTACCGGTTCACCGAGTTCTCGTACGTCGTGAGCCTGCTGCGGCCCGAGATCATCCGCGACCTCGAACTGCCCCGCCACGGGCTCAAGATCCTGCCGCTGCCGAGCACGGTCACGCCGTTCGAGAACGGCGACTACCTCGCTGCCTGGGACGATCACGACCTGACGCGCCGCGAACTCTACCGCCACTCGCCGAAGGACGCAGAGGCGGCCGACGAGTACTCGCGCGTGATGGCGCGAGCCGCGAAGGCGATCAAGCCGATCATCGGACTCGTGCCGCCGGACCCCTCCTCGCTCAGTTGGCGCGACCTCGCAGGCCTCCTGAAGCTCGGACGCTATGGCGCGAGCCTGAGTGAGCGCGAGCGCTACCGGATCGCCAAGCTCACGACGCAGTCCGCCGGCGACCTGCTCGACGAGTGGTTCGAACTCGATCCGCTCAAGGGCACGAAATCCGCCAGCGGCATCATCGGCACCTTCCTCGGGCCCCGCTCGCCCGGCACCGCCTACGTGCTGCTGCATCACTACATGGGCGAGATCGACGGTGCCTTTCGCGCGTGGGGCTTCGCGAAGAACGGCACGGGCGGCGTGAGCGCGGCCATCGCCAGATCCGCCGCAGCGCTTGGCGTGGAGATCCGGACCGGCGCGCCGGTGGCGAAAGTGCTGGTGACCGGCGGACGCGCCAGCGGCGTGGCGCTCGAGAACGGCGACGAGCTGCGCGCCCGAGTCGTGCTGTCCGCCGCCGATCCCAAGCGGACGTTCCTGCAGTTCGTGGACCCGCAGCACTTCCCGGACGAGTTCACGTCCGCGATTCGCGGATTCCGCGTGCGCGGCTCGTCGGGCAAGGTGAACATCGCCCTGTCCGAGCTGCCGCAGTTCACCTGCCTGCCGGGCGAGGGCCCGCTGCATCGGGGCGCGATCTCGATCAGCCCGAGCGTCGACTACATCGAGCGCGCATACGACGAAGCCAAGTACGGGCAATTCTCGAGCCGCCCGTACATCGACGCGATCATCCCGTCGATGATCGATCGCGACATGGCACCGCCGGGGCACCACGTGATGTCCTGCTTCGTGCAGTACGCGCCGTACGACATCGAGGGCGGCTGGGACGACGCGAAGCGCGATGCGTTCGGCGAGACCGTCATCGCGACGCTCGAGCGCTACGCGCCGAACATCCGCCGCGCCATCGTCGGCAAGCAGGTGATCACGCCGAAGGACATCGAGCGCATCGCCGGCATCACCGGGGGCAACATCTTCCACGGCGAGCTGCTGCTGCATCAGCTGTTCTTCCTGCGCCCTTCGCCGCAATGGGCCGACTTCCGCACGCCGCTGCCGGGCTATTACTTCGGCGCCTCGGGAGCGCACCCGGGCGGCGGCGTCATGGGCGCCGCCGGCAAGCTCGCCGCGACCGAAGTCCTCAAGGACTGGCGCTAGGTACCGGCATGGCGAACCCCGACATCATCGTCATCGGCGCAGGTCACAACGGACTGGTGGCGGCCACGTATCTGGCGAAGGCCGGCCGCAAGGTGCTCGTGCTCGAGCGCCGCGCGGAGGCCGGCGGCCAGCTGGCGCCGATCGAATACGGCAAGGGCTTCGACGTCGACCCGCTGCACGCGGGCGGCAGGTTGCGCGAGGA
>CAVTDU010000027.1:0-35934 GCA_963733565.1 uncultured Gammaproteobacteria bacterium | reverse complement strand
GCCATCGCGCCGAGCAGCACTGCGGCTGCCAGCGCACCGAGCGACGGAAGAACCGAATATTGGAACCGGCCTTGTTCAGGCGCCGGACGTACCTGTGACATGTCGAAGCCTCCCGGGCTGGAAAACGGAAACGCGTCCGAAGCGGACGCAGGAACCGGGGAGGCTCTACTCGATGAAGCGGCAGAAGCTGATTGGAATGCGGGACGCGCGGGACCGGCTCGGGCAATGCCGCCACCGCCACGACGACGCCACCGTTCACCGCATCGAACGACGGCAGGACCAGCGTCGCGGGTAGCGCGAGGAACAGCGGCGCTGCTGTCCGCGCATCGACCTGCGGCCCGTGTGGGTATGCGCAGGCCCCATGGCCGTCGCAGCCGGCCGCGGACGTGTCAGCGGGCGGGCAATACGGGCATTCGTGGCCTGGCTGTGCCGGGCCGGCCGCGCCGGCCGACGCCATGACGCACGGGATCGCGGCGACCTGCAGCCAGGCGAGACAGAACAGTGCCAGCACGCCCTTCGTCAGGACGCGCTGGCGCTGCCTCACCCAATCAAGCCCGAATTTCACGTGTACCGCCATCCTCTGGATGTGCCGCGAACGTAGCGCGATACCGCCGGCATGGCAAGCAAGTGCGCCCGCGAGCGCCAGAAGCTGCGGCAAGTCCCTAGTAATGGGTCACAATCGCGCCGTGACCACCAGGCCCGCCGCGTTAGTCGCGCTACTTGCCCTGACCGCGTGCGGCCGCTCGGACCCGCCGGATGGCCGCTGGCTGGACGAGCCCGTGGCACTCGATGCCCCGGCGGCAGCCGGCAGCCGCTACCCGCACCTGGCCGCGCTCGGGTCCGGGGCCATGATGAGCTGGCTCGAACCCGGCGCCCAGGACGATTTTTCGTTGCGGGCCGCAACGCTGCATCAGGGCTCCTGGTCGGCACCGCGGACGGTTGCAACCGGCGCCGACTGGTTCATCAACTGGGCCGACTTCCCGTCCGTCGTTCCTGTTACCGACCGCTTCTGGGCAGCGCACTGGCTGCAGCAGAAGCCCGGCGACGTCTACTCGTACGACGTCCGCATGTCGGTCAGCCCGGATGGCGGCGCAAGCTGGTCGCCGCCGATGTCGCCGCACGACGACGGGACGCCGACCGAGCACGGCTTCGTGTCGCTGCTGGCATCCGGCGGCAGGGTGCAGGCTGCCTGGCTCGACGGACGCCACACGACCGGGGAACACGAGCATGGCCACGGGACCGGCGGCGCGATGACGCTGCGCGGGGCGTTGGTGCAGTCCGACGGCCGCATGCAGGACAAGGACTACGAACTGGACGGCCGCGTCTGCGACTGCTGCCAGACAGATGCCGCCATGACGAGCGGGGGAGCCGTCGTCGTCTACCGGGACCGGAGCGACGACGAGATCCGCGACATCGCGATCGTGCGGCGCACGGCCGACGGCTGGTCGGAGCCCGTCCATGTCTCGAACGACGGCTGGCGCATCGACGCCTGCCCGGTGAACGGTCCCGCCGTGGACGCTCGTGGCGACGACGTCGTGGTCGCGTGGTTCACGGCCCCGGACAAGCCGCGCGTGCGGGTCGCGTTCTCCGGCGATGGCGGCAGGACGTTTGCGAAACCCGTCGAGGTCGCGTCCGGCAAGGTCGCCGGTCGCGTGGACGTCGTGCTGCTGGCGGACGGCCGCGCGGCGGTAAGCTGGCTCGCGGACGCGCCGGGTGCCGCCGAGATCCGCGTACAGCGCTTCGCTCGTGACGGTGCGGCCGGCGCGGCCATGACGATCGCGCGATCGGACGTCGCCAGGTCCTCGGGCTTCCCGCAGATGGTGCTCGCGGACGGCGGGTTGCTCTTCGCATGGACCGAGTCCGGGGCCGTCCCGCGGGTGCGGACGGCCCTCGCCCGACTGCGCTGACCCGCCCGGACTCCCGTCGCCGGGACGGCCATGTGCTACGATCCCACCCCTGTTTTTCCCGTATCGGCGAACCACCGGAGCTCGACAGATGTCCAGCACGCTGAAGCTTGACGTGCCCGCCCAGGGCCAGAAGATCACCATCTCCAACGGCCGCCTGCAGGTGCCGGACAACCCGATCATCCCGTTCATCGAGGGTGACGGCACCGGCGCCGACATCTGGCGCGCATCCGTGCGCGTGCTCGACGCGGCGGTCGCCAAGGCATACGGCGGCAAGCGCAAGATCCACTGGATGGAGGTCTTCGCCGGCCAGAAGTCGAACGACCTCTACAACACGTGGCTGCCGGAAGAAACCGTGCAGGCCTGCCGCGACTACCTCGTCTCGATCAAGGGACCGCTCACGACGCCGATCGGCGGCGGCATCCGCTCGCTGAACGTCGCGCTGCGCCAGATGCTCGACCTCTACGTGTGCCTGCGCCCGGTGCGCTGGTTCAAGGGCGTGCCCTCCCCGGTCAAGGCGCCCGAGAAGGTGGACATGGTGATCTTCCGCGAGAACACCGAGGACATCTACGCCGGCATCGAGTTCGAGGCGGGCAGCGCCGACAACGAGAAGTTCAAGGAACTCTTCAAGCAGGCGTTCCCGAAGCTCTACGCCAAGATCCGCTTCCCGGACACCTCCGGCATCGGCATCAAGGCGGTGTCCCGCGAGGGGACCGAGCGCCTCGTGCGGTCCGCGATCCAGTACGCGATCGACAACAAGCGCAAGAGCCTGACGATCGTGCACAAGGGCAACATCATGAAGTTCACGGAAGGCGCGTTCCGGAACTGGGCCTACGCGCTCGCCGAGCGCGAGTTCGCCGACCACACGTACACGTGGGACCAGTGGGAGCGCACGCGCGCCGACAAGGGCGAGAAGGCCGCCAATGCCGAGCAGGACGCGGCGAAGAAGGCCGGCAAGATCATCGTCAAGGACGCGATCGCCGACATCACGCTGCAGCAGGTGCTCACGCGCCCGGAGGAGTTCGACGTCATCGCGACGATGAACCTGAACGGCGACTACCTTTCCGACGCGCTCGCGGCGCAGGTCGGCGGCATCGGCATCGCGCCGGGCGGCAACATCAACTACATGACCGGCCACGCGGTGTTCGAGGCCACGCACGGGACGGCGCCGAAATACGCCAACCTCGATCGCGTGAACCCGGGCTCGGTGATCCTCTCCGGGGAAATGATGCTGCGCTACATGGGCTGGTACGAGGCGGCCGACGCCATCATCACCGCCATGGACCGCACGATCGCCCAGAAGACCGTCACGTACGACTTCGCGCGCCTGATGGAAGGCGCCACCGAGGTCAAGTGCAGCGAGTTTGGCGACGCGCTGATCCGCAACATCTAGGTTGCGGGCCGTGGGCGGCTGGGAAAGGAAGACGGACGCTCTGAATCTATCCGTCGCCGGGGAGCGCACGCGCGACCAGCTGATCCAGGACTGTGCGCAGGCCCTGGTGGATGCGTTCGCCGACTACAACGCGGAGTTCCGCGCCGTGACGGCGCGCGCGCGGCAGCGCTTCGAGGAACGCGACTGGCGCGGCAGCCAGCGCGACGCCGTCGAGCGCATCGGCCTGTACTCCAAGTACGTGGACGGTGCCGTCGAGATCATGCACCGCATGCTCGGCGAGGACGTGCACGAGCGCGCCATCTGGTCGAGCATCAAGCGCCGCTTCGCGGAGATCATCGACCCGCTGCCGGACAACGAGTTCCCGAAGACGTTCTTCTGCTCGATCACGCGGCAGACCTTCGGCACGGTCGGCGTGGACCCGGCCGTCGAGTTCGTCGCGCTCGACCTCGACCCGCTCGGCAGCGTCACGACGCACGTCGAGACCAAGGTCTACGTCAATCGCGGCTCCATCGAGCTGCTGGTCGAGGAACTGCTGGCGGATTTCCGCTTCCGCGCCCCGTACCGGGATTTCGAGCGCAGCGTGAAGATGGTCGCCGACGAGCTGAAGGCCTCGCTCGAGGGCGGCGGCGAACGGCGCACCATCGAGCGCCTCGAGGTCATCAAGGAAGTCTTCTACCAGATGACCCGCGCGTACCTGGTCGGCCGGATCAGCGGCCGGGGGTGGACGCTGCCGTTCGTCGTCGCGCTGCGCAACCAGGACAGCGGCGTGCTGGTGGACGCGATCATGCTCGACGAGAGCACCGTGAGCGTGCTCTTCAGCTTCACCCGGTCGTACTTCCACGTCGACCTTGCCCACGTCGGCGAGGTGGTGAAGTTCCTCAAGGCGAACCTGCCGCTCAAGCCCGTGAGCGAGCTCTACACGGTGCTCGGCCGCGCCAAGCAGGGCAAGACCGAGCGTTACCGGGAGCTCTTCCGCCACCTGCAGACGTCCGACGACCAGTTCATCCTCGCGCCGGGCGAGAAAGGGCTGGTGATGGTCTGCTTCACGCTGCCCTCGTTCGACGTCGTCTTCAAGCTGATTCGCGACAAGTTCCCGCCCCAGAAGAACATCCTGCGCCAGGACGTGCTGGCCAAGTACGACCTCGTGTTCAGGCACGATCGCGCGGGCCGGCTGGTGGACGCGCAGGAGTTCAAGCTGCTCAAGTTCCCGAAGTCGCGGTTCTCGCCCGACCTGCTGGAGGAACTGCTGACCGAGACGTCGAACACCGTCCACGACCTCGGCGACGAGCTGCTGATCGACCACCTGTACATCGAGCGGCGCATGACGCCGCTCAACCTGTACATCCGCACGGCGACGCGCGACCAGGCGGAAAAGGCCGTGCTCGACTACGGCCAGGCGATCCGCGACCTCGCGGTCACCAACATCTTTCCGGGTGACCTGCTGCTGAAGAACTTCGGCGTGACGCGCCACGGCCGCGTGATCTTCTACGACTACGACGAGCTGTGCCTCGTGACCGACTGCAAGTTCCGGGAGATCCCGGAATCGCGGTACGAGGAAGACGACATGCGCGGCGACGACTGGTTCTACGTCGGCGAAAGCGACGTGTTCCCGGAGACGTTCATCAACTTCCTGGGCTTCGATGCCGCCATGAAACAGGTGTTCCTCGACGCACACCGCGAGACGCTGACCGCCGACTGGTGGCGCGGCATCCAGGAACGGCTGCGCGAGGGCGACCTGCTCGAAGTGCTGCCGTACCACAAGCACCGCGTCCGGGTCTTCAGCAGCCTCGTATGAACGCGAAGCACTACCCTCCCCTGTGGCTCGTGGCGCTGCTGGTGTTCATGGCGTTCGTTTTCCAGGGCACGCGCGGCATCTGGGAGCCGGACGAGGGCCGCTACACGTCCGTCGGGCTCAACATGCTCGAGAGCGGCGACTACCTGGTGCCGACCATCGACGGCGAGCGCCCGCACCTCACAAAGCCGCCGATCACCTACTGGGCACTGGCCGGAAGCTTCGCCGTGCTCGGCAAGAACGAGTGGGCGGCGCGCCTGCCCGGCGCCCTCGCCTTCATCGGCACCGGCCTGCTCATCTTCGGCCTCGGCCGGCGATTCTGCCCCGCAAGACCATGGCTCCCGGCGCTCGTCTACGCCCTCTCGCTCGCGCCGGTCCTCGGAGCCAACGTCGTCTCGACCGACGCGCTGCTGACGTTCTTCGAGGCTGCGGCGATGTACGCGTTCGTCCGGGCCTGGGTCGGACAGGGAGAGTTCGATCGCCGCTGGGTGCGCTTCATGTGGCTGGCATGGGGCCTCGCCTTCATGACCAAGGGTCCGCCCGGCCTGCTGCCGCTGCTCGCGATGATCGTGATGCTGGGTTTCCACGACCGCCGGGCACTCGCCCGGCTGTTCGACCCGATCGGACTCGCGACCTTCGCGGTCGTGGGTTTCACGTGGTTCGCGATCCTCATCGCGCAGGATCCGAGCCGCCTCGGCTACTTCGTGGGCTACGAGGTCTACGACCGCGTATTCACCTCTACGCACGATCGCAACGCCGAGTGGTACGCGCCGTTCGAGATCTTCGGGCCGATGTTCCTGCTCGGCGCGCTGCCCTGGTGGATACTCGCGCTCGTCGCCGCCGGGGGGCCGCGCAAGGCCTGGTCGACCTTTCGCGCGAAGCTGCGCGCGGGGGACATCCCACCCCTGTTTTTCCCGTATCGGCGAACCACCGGAGCTCGACAGATGTCCAGCACGCTGAAGCTTGACGTGCCCGCCCAGGGCCAGAAGATCACCATCTCCAACGGCCGCCTGCAGGTGCCGGACAACCCGATCATCCCGTTCATCGAGGGTGACGGCACCGGCGCCGACATCTGGCGCGCATCCGTGCGCGTGCTCGACGCCGCGGTCGCCAAGGCGTACGGCGGCAAGCGCAAGATCCACTGGATGGAGGTCTTCGCCGGCCAGAAGTCGAACGACCTCTACAACACGTGGCTGCCGGAAGAAACCGTGCAGGCCTGCCGCGACTACCTCGTCTCGATCAAGGGACCGCTCACGACGCCGATCGGCGGCGGCATCCGGTCGCTGAACGTCGCGCTGCGCCAGATGCTCGACCTCTACGTGTGCCTGCGCCCGGTGCGCTGGTTCAAGGGCGTGCCCTCCCCGGTCAAGGCGCCCGAGAAGGTGGACATGGTGATCTTCCGCGAGAACACCGAGGACATCTACGCCGGCATCGAGTTCGAGGCGGGCAGCGCCGACAACGAGAAGTTCAAGGAACTCTTCAAGCAGGCGTTCCCGAAGCTCTACGCCAAGATCCGCTTCCCGGACACGCTCCGGCATCGGCATCAAGGCGGTGTCCCGCGAGGGGACCGAGCGCCTCGTGCGGTCCGCGATCCAGTACGCGATCGACAACAAGCGCAAGAGCCTGACGATCGTGCACAAGGGCAACATCATGAAGTTCACGGAAGGCGCGTTCCGGAACTGGAGCCTACGCGCTCGCCGAGCGCGAGTTCGCCGACCACACGTACACGTGGGACCAGTGGGAGCGCACGCGCGCCGACAAGGGCGAGAAGGCCGCCAATGCCGAGCAGGACGCGGCGAAGAAGGCCGGCAAGATCATCGTCAAGGACGCGATCGCCGACATCACGCTGCAGCAGGTGCTCACGCGCCCGGAGGAGTTCGACGTCATCGCGACGATGAACCTGAACGGCGACTACCTCTCCGACGCGCTCGCGGCGCAGGTCGGCGGCATCGGCATCGCGCCGGGCGGCAACATCAACTACATGACCGGCCACGCGGTGTTCGAGGCCACGCACGGGACGGCGCCGAAATACGCCAACCTCGATCGCGTGAACCCGGGCTCGGTGATCCTCTCCGGGGAAATGATGCTGCGCTACATGGGCTGGTACGAGGCGGCCGACGCCATCATCACCGCCATGGACCGCACGATCGCCCAGAAGACCGTCACGTACGACTTCGCGCGCCTGATGGAAGGCGCCACCGAGGTCAAGTGCAGCGAGTTTGGCGACGCGCTGATCCGCAACATCTAGGTTGCGGGCCGTGGGCGGCTGGGAAAGGAAGACGGACGCTCTGAATCTGTCCGTCGCCGGGGAGCGCACGCGCGACCAGCTGATCCAGGACTGTGCGCAGGCCCTGGTGGATGCGTTCGCCGACTACAACGCGGAGTTCCGCGCCGTGACGGCGCGTGCGCGGCAGCGCTTCGAGGAACGCGACTGGCGCGGCAGCCAGCGCGACGCCGTCGAGCGCATCGGCCTGTACTCCAAGTACGTGGACGGTGCCGTCGAGATCATGCACCGCATGCTCGGCGAGGACGTGCACGAGCGCGCCATCTGGTCGAGCATCAAGCGCCGCTTCGCGGAGATCATCGACCCGCTGCCGGACAACGAGTTCCCGAAGACGTTCTTCTGCTCGATCACGCGGCAGACCTTCGGCACGGTCGGCGTGGACCCGGCCGTCGAGTTCGTCGCGCTCGACCTGGACCCGCTCGGCAGCGTCACGACGCACGTCGAGACCAAGGTCTACGTCAATCGCGGCTCCATCGAGCTGCTGGTCGAAGAACTGCTGGCGGATTTCCGCTTCCGCGCCCCGTACCGGGATTTCGAGCGCAGCGTGAAGATGGTCGCCGACGAGCTGAAGGCCTCGCTCGAGGGCGGCGGCGAACGGCGCACCATCGAGCGCCTCGAGGTCATCAAGGAAGTCTTCTACCAGATGACCCGCGCGTACCTGGTCGGCCGGATCAGCGGCCGGGGGTGGACGCTGCCGTTCGTCGTCGCGCTGCGCAACCAGGACAGCGGCGTGCTGGTGGACGCGATCATGCTCGACGAGAGCACCGTGAGCGTGCTCTTCAGCTTCACCCGGTCGTATTTCCACGTCGACCTTGCCCACGTCGGCGAGGTGGTGAAGTTCCTCAAGGCGAACCTGCCGCTCAAGCCCGTGAGCGAGCTCTACACGGTGCTCGGCCGCGCCAAGCAGGGCAAGACCGAGCGTTACCGGGAGCTCTTCCGCCACCTGCAGACGTCCGGCGACCAGTTCATCCTCGCGCCGGGCGAGAAAGGGCTGGTGATGGTCTGCTTCACGCTGCCCTCGTTCGACGTCGTCTTCAAGCTGATTCGCGACAAGTTCCCGCCCCAGAAGAACATCCTGCGCCAGGACGTGCTGGCCAAGTACGACCTCGTGTTCAGGCACGACCGCGCGGGCCGGCTGGTGGACGCGCAGGAGTTCAAGCTGCTCAAGTTCCCGAAGTCGCGGTTCGCGCCCGACCTGCTGGAGGAACTGCTGACCGAGACGTCGAACACCGTCCACGACCTCGGCGACGAACTGCTGATCGACCACCTGTACATCGAGCGGCGCATGACGCCGCTCAACCTGTACATCCGCACGGCGACGCGCGACCAGGCGGAGAAGGCCGTGCTCGACTACGGCCAGGCGATCCGCGACCTCGCGGTCACCAACATCTTTCCGGGTGACCTGCTGCTGAAGAACTTCGGCGTGACGCGCCACGGCCGCGTGATCTTCTACGACTACGACGAGCTGTGCCTCGTGACCGACTGCAAGTTCCGGGAGATCCCGGAATCGCGGTACGAGGAAGACGACATGCGCGGCGACGACTGGTTCTACGTCGGCGAAAGCGACGTGTTCCCGGAGACGTTCATCAACTTCCTGGGCTTCGATGCCGGCATGAAACAGGTGTTCCTCGACGCACACCGCGAGACGCTGACCGCCGACTGGTGGCGCGGCATCCAGGAACGGCTGCGCGAGGGCGACCTGCTCGAAGTGCTGCCGTACCACAAGCACCGCGTCCGGGTCTTCAGCAGCCTCGTATGAACGCGAAGCACTACCCTCCCCTGTGGCTCGTGGCGCTGCTGGTGTTCATGGCGTTCGTTTTCCAGGGAACGCGCGGCATCTGGGAGCCGGACGAGGGCCGCTACACGTCCGTCGGGCTCAACATGCTCGAGAGCGGCGACTACCTGCTGCCGACCATCGACGGCGAGCGCCCGCACCTGACCAAGCCGCCGATCACCTACTGGGCGCTGGCCGGAAGCTTCGCGCTGCTCGGCAGGAACGAGTGGGCGGCCCGCCTGCCCGGCGCCCTCGCCTTCATCGGCACGGGCCTGCTCGTCTTCGGGCTCGGCCGGCGATTCTGCCCGGCAAGACCATGGCTCCCGGCGCTCGTCTACGCCCTCTCGCTCGCCCCGGTCCTCGGAGCCAACGTCGTCTCGACCGACGTGCTGCTGACGTTCTTCGAGGCTGCGGCGATGTACGCGTTCGTCCGGGCCTGGGTCGGGCAGGGAGAGGTCGACCGCCGCTGGGTGCGCATCATGTGGCTGGCATGGGGCCTGGCCTTCATGACCAAGGGTCCGCCGGGCCTGCTGCCGCTGCTCGCGATGATCGTGATGCTGGGTTTCCACGACCGCCGGGCACTCGCCCGGCTGTTCGACCCGATCGGACTCGCGACCTTCGCGGTCGTGGGTTTCACGTGGTTTGCGATCCTCATCGCGCAGGACCCGAGCCGCCTCGGCTACTTCGTGGGCTACGAGGTCTACGACCGCGTATTCACCTCCACGCACGATCGCAACGCCGAGTGGTACGCGCCGTTCGAGATCTTCGGGCCGATGTTCCTGCTCGGCGCGATGCCCTGGTGGATACTCGCGCTCGTCGCCGCCGGGGGGCCGCGCAAGGCCTGGTCGACCTTCCGCGCGAAGCTCGGCGCGGGCGATCGCGACCTGCGGCTGCTCGCGTGGTGGTTCCTGCTGCCGCTCGCGATCTTCAGCCTTGCCCAGTCGCGGCTGCAGCTCTACGTGCTGCCGCTGTTCGTACCGCTGTCGCTGATCCTCGCGCGGCCGCTCGCCGGCTGGAGCTGGCTCGAGGGACGGCGGCTCGTGGTCGTCGCGGCCGTGACGGCCATCGCGCTCGTGTCGCTCAAGGGCTTCGCAGGGCACGTGAAGTCGGAGCGCGATTCCCGCGACATGGCGCGTGCCATCGAGACGGTCATCGATCCGCGCAGCGTCGACGGCATCGTCTTCGTCAGCATGCGCCCGTTCTACGGGCTCAACGTCTACCTCGACACGAACATCGAGGGCGTGCAGATCAACGAGCACTCGCTGGGACTACTCGAAGTTCGTCGCCGAGGAAGACCTCTGCTCGGAGCTCGCCGGCCGCGAGAAGAACGTCTACGCGCTCAAGGAGAGCAAGGTCGAGAGGTTCCGCGAAGGCGTGCTGCGCTGCGAGGGCATGCAGCCGGAACTGCTCGGCCATTTCGACGCGGACGGCAACAAGATCGCGCTCTTCGCCGTCCGGCAGTGATCAGGCCGGGAAGCCGGGGCGGGCCTCGGACCGGGCAGCCGCCTTTGCAGTGACAGGCCGGATCCCGCTAGGCTGCGCAATGCCGACAGAGAGGTTGACGCCAATGACACGCCACATCGCCTGGCTCCTGGCCGCCGCCGTCCTCGGCTGGGCAGCGCCGGTCCTGTCCCAGGACGCCAACATCGCCCTCCCCGTCCCCGAGATCGAGAAGATGCTCGCGGCGGATGCTTTCACGATCGTCTCCGCCGAGATCAGCCGCCCGAAGGCCAAGGGCGACATCACGCTCAAGGCCGACGTCTCGTTCGGCGGCCAGCCGCCGATCCGGGTCAAGCTGCGCAAGGCCGAGCCGGGCGCGGACTCGTATCAACAACGTGCCGCGCTACGACATGGCCGCCTATGAGCTGCAGAAGCTGTTCCTCGATCCTGCCGAGTACGTGGTGCCGCCGACAGCATTGCGCTTCGTGCCGCTCGCGGAGTTCCGCAAGTACTCGCCCGACGTGGAGCGCACCTTCCCCGTCGCGGAGCAGGTGCTGGCGGTCATGCAGTACTGGTTGCAGGACATCAAGGTCGTGGCCGACGTCTACGACCCGGCCATGTTCGACTCGGACCCGGTGTACGCGCGGCACATCGGCCAGCTGAACATCCTGACGGACATCATCGACCACGCCGATTCGAACGTCGGCAACTTCCTGATCTCGAAGACGACGCCAGGTGCGCGCGTCTTCTCGATCGACCACGGAGTCGCCTTCGCGTCAGAGGAAAGCGACCGGGGCAAGCTGTGGATCAAGCTGCGCGTGAATCGGCTGCCCGCCGACGCCGTCGAGCGCCTGCGCAAGATCACGCCGGCGATGCTGCAGGACAGTCTTGGCGTCGTCGCGCAATGGCAGTTGAAGGACGGAACCTACGTTCCGAGCCCCAAGGGCGAGAACCTTGCCCCGAACCAGGGCGTACGTCGCGAGGGCGCCATCCTGCAGATGGGGCTCAAGAAGTCCGAGATCGCGAAGCTTGCGCGCGCGCTGGAGAGCCTGCTGAAGCAGGTCGATTCCGGCGACGTGAAGACTTTCTGAGGAGATGCACCGCATGGCGATTGAAGCAAACCTCCGCAGCCAGCTTGCGCGTCTTGCACTCGCGCTGCTCGCCGCAGCTGGCGTCGGCCTGGCAACCGTCCGGCCGGCCGCGGCCGCCGGGCAGGTCGAGTGGAGCGGCGTCGACCGCGTCGTGGCTTTCGCCGACGTGCACGGCGCCTACGCCGAGGTCACGGCGCTGCTGCAGTCGGTGCAGGTCGTCGACTCGGACCTGCGCTGGACGGGCGGCAAGACACACCTCGTGAGCCTCGGCGACCTGCTCGACCGGGGCGACGAATCGCGCAAGGTCATGGACCTGTTGATGCGGCTGCAGCAGGAGGCGACGGCCGCTGGCGGCCAGGTGCACGTGGTGCTCGGCAACCACGAAACCATGAACGTGCTGGGCGACCTGCGCTACGTGGACAAGGGCGAGTTCGCCTCCTATGTCGCGGACGAGGACCCGGCCGTGCGCGCCGAGCAGAAGGCGCAGTTCCTGGCGCGGCAGCCGGGCTCGACCGACGCGGACTTCGAGCGGCTCTTTCCGCCGGGCTTCTTCGGCCACCGCAAGATGCTCGGACCCGAGGGCAAGTACGGTGCGTGGCTGCTCACGCTGCCCGCCGCGATCGTGATCAACGACACCGTGTACATGCATGGGGGACCCTCGACCGCGCTGGGCGGCCGAAGCATCGTGCAGCTCGACGCCGACTACTCGGCGGCGGTCGCCAGCTACATCGCCGCGGAGTCCGAGTTGCGCAAGGCGGGGCTGATCCAGCCCGAAGATGCCTACGCGAAGCGTCCGGACCTGGCCCAGTCGAGACTCGATGCGATGCCGGCCGACCAGAAGGCCTCGCTCGGACCGGCGGTCGCGCGGTTCAAGACCGCGGACGACTCTCCGCTGCTCGGCGCGACCGGGCCGAACTGGTATCGCGGCGCGGCGCTCTGCAACGAGTGCGCGGAGTCGGACGTGCTGAAGCCCTTCCTGCAGCGCACCGGGGCGAAGCGCGTCGTGGTCGGTCACACCGTGGCGCGCAACGGCACCGTCGTGTCCCGCTTCGACGGCGCCGTCGTGAAACTCGACGCAGGCATGAACCACGCCGTCTACAAGGGCCGCCCGGCGGCGTTGGTCTCGGACGCGTCGGGATCACGCGTGTCCTACGCGAACCCCACCGTGGCCCCCGCAGCAGTGCCGGCCGAGCCGCTCTTCCTGAGCTCGCAGACGCTGGGTGAAGACGAAGTCGCCGACGTGCTGGCGCGAGGCACGATCGCGGTGACCGAGACCTGCGCGCCCGGCGTGCTGGAAGTGCGTGTCACGCTGGACGGCCGCAGTGTCGACGGCATCTTCGAGGCGGCACCGGCCGACACCGTGAAGCGCGAAATGGCGGCCTACAGGCTCGATCGCCTGCTCGGGCTCGGGCTCGTACCGGCCACCGTGGCGCGGGAGCATGACGGCAAGAGCGGCGTATTGCAGGGCCGTCCGGAGAACTGGGCCAGCGAGCAGGACAGGCAGAACGCATCGAAGGGCATTGCGGCCGGGCTCGTTTGCCAGGCGATCTCGAACACGCCCAAGGATCCGCCCGCGCGGCGGCCGCCGCAGGCCAAGCCGGCGAAGATGCCGTCCGGCGGATGGTGCGAACTGCCGCCGCAGTTCCAGCTCGTCCTATGCGTTCGACGCGCTGATCGACAACCGGGGACGCACGTTCGATCGCTACATGTACGACGCGGACACCGCGATGATGTTCCTGACCGGGCACGCGGCAGCGTTCGGCACCGGCACGGACGTGCCCAAGGCGCTGGATGCCGCGCTCGCGAAGACCGGACCGGAAATGCAGGCGCGCCTGCGCAGGCTGGACGCCGCGAGCCTGAAGGCCGCCATCGGCGAGTACGTCGACGAGCGCGAAATCAAGGCGCTGCTCGAGCGGCGCGACCGGATCCTCAAGCTGTCGGGCGCGAAGGCGGGCGGCTGACGACCCGGAGTCAGCCCCCGCGCTCGACCGAGCAGCGCATCACGAACGTGCTGGTCGCCTCGAGGCCGTCGACGTCGCTGGCGATGACGGTCACCTTGAGCTCCTCGAAGTAGCCTTCCGGCGGCTGCCCGGTGAACCGGCGCGTCTCTCGCATCGAACACGAGCCAGGCTGGAAGCTGTCGCCCATCGTCCAGCCGCGCGGCGAGGCGCAGCACGTCGCCGGGATCCGCGTCGATGAATGCGTCCTCCGCCACCACGTACTGGACCAGCCGGCCCGGCACGTAGGCGACGTCCTCGATCGGCCGGTTCGCTTCCGGTGCCACGTTGATGACGTTCTCGCTTGCCTTGCGGCCGAACTCGCGGCCGATGGCGACCGCGAGCACGATCCACGCGAGCGCAAGCACGAGGTTGAGCAGCGCGAATGTCGGTGCGGCCCAGCCGAGCACGTTGAGCCCGACGTAGACCACGCCTGCCTGTATCAGGTCGCCGATACGCCAGAAGAACGTGTCGATCGCGGTCTTGCCCTCGTACTTGGCGTCGCGGTCCACCGGCAGGAACAGCGCCTGCCGCGTCGTGTTCATGATCGAGTAGTCGGTCGCGTTCTCGGCGATCTTCACGAGGCGGATCAGCGTGAAGATGGGCACGAAGCCGCCCAGCAGCGGCGACAGCGCCAGCAGCCCGTACCCGATCGCCGCCACTGTCGGCAGCACCAGCAGCGCGCCGCGCACGCCGACCGTTCGATAGATGCGCGCCACCAGGAACAGCTGGATCGCGAGGCCGACGACCGTGACCCAGAACTGGAAACCGCCGTAGAACTCGGCGATCAGCACGCCCGGGTCGAGCGTGCCTCCGCTGGCGAGCGAGCGCGCCGACGCGTCGCGCTGCACGAAGTCGGCGAGGATGAATTCGCCCGTGGTGTTGATCCAGTTGAGCAGCACGACCAGGGTTGCGATGAGCAGCAGGTAGCGGTCGCGCAGCACGAGCCCGATGCCGCCCAGCAGCTTCGGCACGGGCTTGCCGTGCTCGGCAGCGATTGCGCGCGAGCCGTCGGGCACCGCGGCACGCTCCGGAGTCGCGAGCAACAGGGTCGCGAACAGCAGCAGCGCCGCCACGACCATCAGTCCGACCGGCGTCAGCGCCTGGACCGCCAGCTGGGCCGTCTTCGCGCCGACCAGTGCACCGATGTTCGCACCGACCATGATGACCGGGAAGAGCCGCTGCCCGCTCTTGAGATTGAAGCTGTCCGCCGCAAAGGCCCACAGCTGGGCCACGACCATCACGCCGTAGATGCTCGCCCACACGAAGAACGCAAACGCGATGGACGCGCCGGACCACGCGGCCGCGGCGAACACCAGCATGTTGGCCGCGAAGAAGATCGTCACGGCCTGCAGCAGCCGTGCTCCGTCGATTCGGCGCCGCACGGCCCCGTACACCGGGACCAGCAGCATCAGCACCAGCGCGGTGACCGCGACCGCGTAGGACCGCGTCTCGGCCGAGAACTTCGCGAGCATGAACGCTTCGCGCAGCGCCTTGACGACCTGGTACGAGAAGAGCAGCAGGAAGGCGTGCAGCATGAAAAGCAGCGCGCTGCGGCCCTCCCCCGGGCGCACGCGGGTGAAGAGAGTCAGCAGGCGTTCGAATCGGCTGAGGCCGGAGTGGTCGGTGAGCATCAGGCTTTCTTGTGCGGCAGCAACGACTTCAACACGGGATCGACCTCCAGGAGCTTGCGAGGGTAGCCGAGTTCCAGGGCGCGCTCGATGCCGGCCTCGGCTGCGGCGCGGTCCTTGCGGTCGGACGCAGCCAGCGCGACGTAGTAGTACACGTAGTTTTCGTCCTCTCCAAGCGCCTCGGCACGCGCAAGCGCTCGCGCGGCGCGCGACGGGTCCCCGGCCCGGCCACTGTAGAGCCCAAGCTGGGCCCACGTCACCGCATGCGACGGATTCACCTTGAGTGCGTCCTCAGCCAGCCTTGCCGCCCGCTCGTACTGGCGGACGGCGTCCGTCCGCCGGCCGGGCATCTGCCACAGCGCGTCCGCCAGTGCGCCCGCGACCTGCTGATCGTCGGACGCGATCCGCTCGGCGCTCTCGTATTGCCTGACCGCATCGGGAAAACGCCCAAGGAAATAGTACAGGCTGCCCAGGTTGGCATGCGCCGAGCGTGACGGCTCGATGGCCAGGGACTTCTCGAAGGCCGCCGCAGCCTCGTCCAGCCGGACCGCCAGCAGCAGCGCCGCCCCGAGGTTGCTGAAGGCCGACGCGCTTCCGGGAGCGAGCTCGGTCGCCTTGCGATAGGCCCCGATGGCGTCCTCGGCGCGGCCCAGCCGGAAGAAGTAGCTGCCAAGCGCGGAGTAGACTTGCCAGTAGCCGGGCTCGACCTCGACTGCCTTGTGGAAACTGCGCTCGGCGTCCTCGCGTCGGCCTTGCTCCAGCTGCGCGTAGCCCAACCCGATGAACACGTCCGCATCATCGGCGCGACGCGCGGCCAGCCCGCCGTAGACGGCCTCGGCCTGCTCGCTGCGGCCGCTGTCGAGATACAGCCTGGCCAGGGCCATCTCCGTTTCGTCGCGCGACGGCTCCAGCTCGAGGGCCTTGTGGCAGGCCTCCTCGGCAACGACCACATCCGCGGTGGCGGACGTGCGGTCGTAACGCTTGAGCGCCACCTCGCAAAGCCCCGCGTACGCGCGCGAGAGCCCAGGGTCCAGCGACAATGCCTTGCGGAACAGTCCCTCCGCCTTCGTGAGCTGGCTCAGGTCGCCTGAAGCGTGCAGCGCCGATACCCCGGCCAGGTAGCTGTCGTAGGCGTCGAGGCTCGTGACCCCTGCGCGCCGCAGCCTGTCCTGCGCGTCTGGCGTCAGGACCACCTCGAGTCCCTGTGCGATCTTTCTCGAGATGTCGTCCTGTACCGCGATCGCATCCGCCCATTTTTCGTCGTAGGTGCCGGCCCAGACGTGGTAGCCGTTCGAGGCGTTGATCAGCTGCACCGTGACGCGAAGATTGTCACCGTCGCGCCGGATGCTCCCCTCCAGGACATGATGGACGCCCAGTGCCTCGCCGATCCTGCGGACGTCCAGGTTCCTGTCCTTGAACTCGAATGCGGAGGTGCGGGCGGCCACACGCAGCCCGGGAATCTGCGCCAGCTGGGAGGAGATTTCCTCGGCGAAACCGTCGCCGAGGTAGGCATTGCCACCGCCCGGGGTCATGTCCACGAGTGGCAGCACGGCGATCGAGTGCGCGGCAGGCTCGGCTGCCTCGAGAGCCGGCTTGCCCGCATCCGGCAATCGACTTCCACCACGCGAGCCCGGTCACGCCCGCCATCAACGCGACGCCGGTCACCAGCAGCGGCGCCATGGCCCGGCGCGCATGCGGCAGCTGTACCCGCGCCGTGTCGCCCGCATCGAGCGCAATGCCGCCCGGCGTGATCTCGTACGACCACGCGAGCATGGCGACGATCGGGATTCCGATGACTGCCAGGATCGTGAGCGCGGTCATCCACCAGCCGGGCAAGTGCAGCGGCTCGAAGGTCGTCTGGGCCACCTGCAGCATGATCCACATGCCGAGCAGGTAGGCGCCGAGCACCTTGAGCACGCTGCGTCGGCGCAGCTCGGAGACGAGCTTCTGGGCGCGGGCGATCAGCCGGCTTTCGACCACGATCGAAGCGGGGTCGACCGCAAGCAGCGCGCGCGACGGCTGCGCGAGCGGTTCGAAGTGCGCGATCAGTGCGTAGCCGCGCCTCGATACCCTGACGATGTAGCGAGGATCCCTGGACGAATCGCCCAGGATTTCGCGAAGCTCGCGGATGGCAGCCCGCAACATGTCGTCGGTCGAGTGCTGGTCAGGCCAGGCGCTGTCGCGCAGCAACCCGCGCTCGACGACCTCACCGTGCCGCTCGGCAAGCAGCTTGAGGATCCTGACGTGGTGGAACGCCAGGGCGTGTGACCGCCCGTTGCCGGAGATGCGACCTAGCCGTGGCTCGAGGACCCAGTCGCCGAGCCGAAACCCGATCTCGAGGTCGCCGGCGTCCATGACCACTCGACCTGGCGGTTTCCCCTGATTGTGCCCGCACATTATAGCAAGGCCCCGGTGGCCCTCAGCCTCCCCTTCCGGCCACGAACCGCTTGAGGACAGGATCCGCCTCGAGCAGCTTGCGCGGATAGCCGTTGCGCTCCGCCCGCCCGATGGCATCGCGCGCCGTCGCTTCGTCCCCGCGATCGGCCGCCGCCAGTGCGATGAAGTACTGCACGTACATGTCGTCTTCCCGCAGCGCCTCCGCACGGGCCAGTGCACGTGCGGAACCCTCCGTGTCCCCGATCCTGCCGCTGTAGTAGCCGAGCTGTGCGATGACCTGGGCGTCCACGGGATTGACCTTCAGCGATTCCTCGGCGAGATGCGCGGCCTTCTCATACAGGCGGACGGCCTCGGGCCGCCGGCCGGGAATGAACCACAGCGCGTCCGCCAGGGATCCCACGACCTGCTGGTCGCTGGCAGCGAGTGCCAGCGCCTTTTCGTACTGCGCGGCCGCGTCCTCGTAGCGGCCCGCGTAGTAGTACAGCGTGCCGAGGTTCGCATGAGCGGACCGGGATGGCTCGATGGCCAGCGATTTCTCGAAAGCCGCCGCAGCCTCGTCGAGCCGCACCGCCAGCATCAGCGCGCCACCGAGGTTGCTTTGGGCCGAGGCGCTGCCCGGGGCCAGCTCCGTGGCCTTGCGGAATGCGGTGACGGCCTCCTCGGCGCGTCCGGATCGAAACATGAAAGTCCCGAGTTCCGCGTACGCGCCCGAGTAGGCCGGCTCGACCTCGACCGCCTTGCGATAGCTGCGCTCCGCGTCCTCACGGCGACCGAGGCCGGCCTGCGGCATTCGCGAGGCCCGCGTACACCTCGGCGTCCTGGGGTCGCCTCGCCACCAGGCCCGTGAAGACCGACTCCGCCTGCTCGTAACGGCCGCTGGCAAGGTACAGCGAGCCCAGGGCCATCTCCGTCTCGTCGCGCGAGGGCTCGAGTTCGAGGGCCTTGCGACACGCAGCCTCCGCGGCAGCAACGTCCGCCGGTGCCAGGGTCTTGTAGTAGCGCCCGACACCGACCTCGCACATGCCGGCATAGGCCCGCGAGAATCCCGGATCGAGCGTCATCGCCTTGCCGAAGAAGTCGGCCGCCCGGTTCAACTGGCTCAGGTCGCTCGACTTGCGCAGTGCCGACATGCCGGCGAGGTAGCTGTCGTAGGCCGCGAGGTTGACCACGCCGGCACGCTGCAGCTTGCGCTCGGACTCGGGAGTCAGCACGACCCGCAGCGCCTGCGTGATCTTCCTCGAGATGTCGTCCTGGATGGCGATCGCGTCGGCCCAGTCGCGATCGTAAGTGCCGGCCCAGACGTGATAGCCGTTCAAAGCGTCGATCAGCTGCACCGTCACACGCAGCTTGTCGCCGTCGCGACGCACGCTCCCCTCGAGGACATTGCGGACTCCGAGCGCGTTGCCGATCTTGCGCACGTCGAGTCGCTGGCCCTTGTACTCGAACGCCGAGGTGCGCGCCGCGACGCGCAGGCCCGGAATCTGCGCCAGCTGCGCGGAGATTTCCTCGGCGAAGCCATCGCCGAGATACTCGTTGCCTCCACCCGAAGTCATGTCGACGAGCGGCAACACGGCCACGGACTGCGCAGAAGGCTCTGCCGCGGACGGCGACGCGCGATCGGCATCGGCGATGGACCGCCACCAGGCGAAGCCGGTCACGCCCGCCATCAGCGCGACGCCGAGCACCAGCACTGGCGCCATGGCGCGTCGCGCGCGCGGCAGATGCAGCAGCGCCGCGTCGCCCGAATCGCGGACGATCCCTCCGGGCGTGATCTCGTAGGCCCAGGCGAGAATGCCGACGATCGGGATGCCGATGACCGCGAGGATGGTCAGCGCGGACATCCACCAGTCCGGAAAGTGCAGCGGCTCGAACGTCGTCTGCGCCACCTGCAGCAGGATCCACATGCCGAGCAGGTAGGCGCCGAGCACCCTGAACACGTGACGGCGCCCCAGCTCCGAGACGAACTTCTGGGCGCCGGTAATGACGCGACTGTCGGCGACGACCACTTCGCGGGTGGAACCCGGCACCGCTGCAGCCTTCTGCGCGAGCGGCTCGACGGGCGCGATCAGCGTGTAGCCGCTCCTGCCGACCGGCACGATGTAGCGCAGGTCCTTGGGAGAGTCGCCGAGCAACTGGCGCAGTTCGCGCATCGTGGCGCGCAGCACGTCGTCGGTCACCTGCTGCCCGGGCCACGCCGTGCTCGCGGAGCACAGCCCTGGCTGATGACCTCGCCGTGTCGGGCCGCCAGCGTCCTCAGGATGGCGAGTTGCTGGGTCGTGAGCGCGTGCGACCGGCCCATGGCCGGACATGCGGCCGAGCTGCGGTTCGACAACCCAGTCGCCGAGTCGAAACCCGTTCTGGAGGTCGCCAGCGTCCATGACCATTCGACCTGACCGCCCCCCTTGTTTTGCGCTTCATCATACCAGAGCCAACGCCTGCCGCAGGTCGTCCACCAGGTCCGCGGCGTCCTCGATGCCGATGGACAATCGCACGGTACCCGGGCCGATGTCGGACCATGTCACCTGCTCCGGTGTGTAGCCACGCGGCTGCTGCAGCGCAGGCGGCACGACCAGCGACTCGGTGGACCCCAGGCTCGACGTGATCGAGAAGAGTTCCAGCGCCTCCGCAAACCGCGTCCCGGCCTCCGTGCCCGCGCGCAGGTCAAACGTCACCATCGTGCCGAAGCCGTCCATCTGCCTGGCCGCGAGCGCGTGTCCCGGGTCCGACGCGAGTCCCGGGTAGCGAACCTTCGCGACGGCTGGATGCGACTGCAGGAACTCGGCCACGAGCATCGCGTTGCGGCACTGGCAATCCCAGCGCACGTAGTAGGTCTTGATGCCGCGCAGCAGCAGGAAGGCCGCGTGCGGATCGAGCGTCGGCCCGAGGTTCGTGAAGTCCTCGCGCATCGTGTCGATCAGTTCGCGGCGACCGATCACGGCCCCGCCCATCACGTCGCCGTGTCCGGACGCGTACTTCGTCAGGCTGTGCGCATACAGGTCGACGTCGTACTGGCCGTGGTTGTGCAGGCCCGCGAGCGTGTTGTCGAGCAACGTGAGCGCGCCGTGTGCGCGCGCAAGGCCGGTGATCCGCTCGAGGTCGGCGATCTTCAGGACCGGGTTCGTCGGCGACTCGAACACGACGAGTTTCGTCGGGGTCGCGGCGAGCGTCCGCTCGATGGACGCGTGGTCGGTGACCGACAGCATCGTGCTCGTCACGCCGAAGCGACCCAGCAGCCGCCGCAGCAGTGCACGCGTCGGCTGGTACGTCTCGGCGAAGTACACGACGTGATCCCCCGCCTGCAGCAGGGCGAGCAGCGTCATCGAGATCGCGGCGACGCCGGATCCGGTGAGCAGGCCGGCCTCGCGACCCTGCAGTTCCGCGAGCACCAGCTCGAGCTGGCGCAGCGTGGGGTTCGAGACGCGGGAGTAATAGAACCCGTCGCGCTGCCGGGTCCAGTACTTCTGCGTCTCGCCGACGTCGTCGAACGCTGAACTTGACCGACTGGTAGATGGGCGCGACCAGCGGCCGGTTGTCCGGCGCAAGCGTCACCTCGGGCAGGTGCGTGACTCGCGTGCGCTTTCTCATCGCAGCTCGAACTCGTCGGCGTCGAGGTGCGCCGGGAAGCTCTCACGGTAGGACCTGAGCGACTCCATGTCGAGAACCGCGGTCTCCGCGCGATCGCCGCCGCCCTCGCTCGACAGCGACTGGCCGAGGAAGTCGAGCGCAACGCTGTCGCCGGCGTAGCTCGTGCCGTTGCCGTCGCGGCCGATGCGGTTCACGCCCACGACGTAGCTCAGGTTCTCGATGGCGCGTGCGCGCAGCAGCGCCGACCATGCGTGCGCCCGGCGTGCCGGCCAGTTCGCGACGTAGAGCAGCAGGTCGTAGTCGCCGCGATTGCGACTCCAGACCGGAAAGCGCAGGTCGTAGCAGACCATCGGGCAGACGCGCCAACCCTTGATCTCGACCGTCAGGCGACGATCCCCGGCGGCGTAGTGCTGCTGCTCGCCGGCCATGCGGAACAGGTGGCGCTTGTCGTAATGCGCGAGCGTGCCGTCGGGCCTCGCCCAGACGAGGCGATTGAAGTGCCGCCCGCCTTCGCGGACGATCAGGCTGCCCGCGAGGACGCAGCCCATCGCGGCCGCCTCCTCGCGCATCCAGCCGATGGTAGGGCCGTCCATGTCCTCGGCCAGTCCCGCCGCGTCCATGCTGAAGCCGGTCGAGAACATTTCCGGCAGCACGACGAGGTCCGTGTGGCCCGCGAGCCCGCGGAAGTGCGCGGCCAGCCTGTGCCGGTTCGCGGCGGGCTCCTGCCAGGCGAGATCGGACTGGACCAGCGTGACGCGTAGATGTGGATTCATGACTTGCCAAGCCTCCTCAGGCGTTCGCCGGCCGCGTCGAGAGTGGTCTCGTGCTTCGCGAAGCAGAAACGCACCAGGCGGGACGGCATTGCATTGACGGAAAAGACCGAAACCGGAATGGCTGCCACGCCGATCTCGCGCGTGAGCCAGCGCGCGAACTCGACGTCGGGCAGGTCGCTCACGGCCGAGTAGTCGGCGAGCTGGAAATAGGTGCCGGCGGAGGGCGTGAAGGCAAGCGGCGTATCGGACAGCAGCCGGCAGAAGTGGTCGCGCTTCGCCTGGTAGAAGGCGGGCAGTTCGAGGCTGTGCTGCGGACACTCGGCGAGAAATCCGGCAAGGCCCGCCTGCATCGGCGTCGCGACGGCGAACTGCACGAACTGGTGCACCTTGCGGAACTCGGCCGTCAACGCCGGGGGCGCGACGCAGTAGCCGATCTTCCACCCGGTCGCGTGGCAGCGTCTTGCCGAACGAGGAGACCACGAAGCTGCGCGCCGCGAGCTCCGCCCGCGTGAGCATGCTCGCATGCGACCGCCCGTCGAAGAGCATGTGCTCGTAGACCTCGTCCGACAGCACCAGCGTCCGCGCTGGAGCGCAGCAGGTCGGTCAGCGCGTCGAGGTCCGACTCCGTGAGAACCGCGCCGCTCGGGTTGTGCGGCGAGTTGATGATGATGAGCCGCGTGCGCGCCGAGAACGCCGCCCGGACCCGGTCCCAGTCCACGGCGAAATCCGGGTGACGCAGCGGCACGCGCACGGCCCGCCCGCCGGCAAGCTCGACCGCCGGCTCGTAGGAGTCGTAGGCGGGCTCGAGCAGGATCACTTCGTCGCCCGCCCGCACGACCGCCTGCACCGCGCAGAACAGCGCCTCCGTGCCGCCCGAAGTCACGGTCACCTCGTCCGCAGCCGAGACAGTGCGCCCGTAGAGCGCCCGCACCTTGGCCGCGATGGCATCGCACAGCGGCGGCCACCCGGCCATCGGCGCGTACTGGTTGCGGCCTTCCCGCATGTGCGCGACGACGAGATCCACGAGGCGCGTCGGCGGGTCGAAATCGGGAAAGCCCTGCGACAGGTTGATCGCGCCGCACTCGGCCGCGAGCCGCGACATGACCGTGAAGATCGTCGTGCCGACGTTCGGCAGCTTCGATGGCGGCAGCATCAGCGGCGGAGGCGAACTCACGGCGACGAATGCGCGGCAGCGGTTCCGGGCCGCAGAGGGTCCGGGAGACCGTCACGCCGCATGGACGCGGCGTGCGAGCCTACAGGGACGTATTTACGGCGTGTCTCCCGGATCCTGCTGCGGCCCGGAACCTGCCGGCCGCGTGTCCGTTCGCCGCGCATCACCCCGCCGCAGTACGCGCCGACATCGACGCTGCCGCCATCGCCGCACCGATGATCCCGGCGTCGTTGCGGAAATGCGCCGGCACGATCTCGGCGCGGCTCACCAGCAACGGCCCGAACTGCTCCCAGTTCTCCGTCACCCCGCCGCCGATGATGAACAGGTCCGGCCAGAGCAGTGCGTGGTACGCAGCAAGCACCTCGTTCACGGCCGCGGTCCATTCGATCCAGCCGAGCTGGCGGTCGGACCTGACCTTCGCCGAAGCGCGGTGCTCGGCTTCCTCGCCGCGCACTTCGAGGTGCCCGAGCTCGGTGTTCGGCAACAGCCTGCCGTCGACGAAAAGTGCGGTGCCGATGCCGGTGCCGAGCGTCAGCACCATGACGGTCCCGTCACGATCCCGGCCCGCACCCAGCGTGACCTCGGCGATGCCGGCCGCGTCCGCGTCGTTGAGAAAGGCGACCGGACGGCCGGTGCGTGCCTCGAGCGCAGCCTGCGCATCGGTTCCGATCCAGCGCTTGTCGATGTTCGCCGCCGTGCAGGCGACGCCGCGCTTGGTCACGGCCGGAAAAGCGAGGCCCACCGGCCCGGCGGACGGGAGTTCGCGCGCCATGGACGCGAGCAGATCGATCACGTCGGACGGCGTCGCACCATCGGGTGTCGGCCGGCGCAGCACCTCGCCCTCGACGGTGCCCGTCACGAGGTTCACGAGACCGGCCTTGACGAACGAGCCGCCGACGTCGAACGCGAGAATCGGGGCATCCCGCATGCCGGTCACCCCTTCTTCATGCTCTCGATCATCTGCTGGTTGGCGGCCAGCGCCATCTGTGCGTCGCGGTCCCTCAACTTCTGCTGTCGCGTCATGGTGATTCCCGCGATCAGCACGCCGATGGCGACCACGCCGACCAGGATCGTGGCGAGCGCGTTGATGTCCGGGCTCACGCCGAGCCGCACCTTCGAGAAGATGACCATCGGCAGCGTGCTCGAGCCGGGCCCGGCCACGAAACTCGCGATCACGAGGTCGTCGAGCGACAGCGTGAACGCGAGCAGCCAGCCCGACAGCAGCGCCGGGAAGATGATCGGCAGCGTGATCAGGAAGAACACCTTCCACGGCCGCGCGCCGAGATCGAGCGCCGCCTCCTCCAGCGACTCGTCCATCTGCGCCAGGCGCGACTGCACGATCACGGTGACGAAGGCCATCGTGAGCGTCACGTGCGAGATGATGATGGTCGTCATGCCACGGCCCGCGGGCCAGCCGATCAGCTGCTCCATGGTCACGAACAGCAGCAGCAGCGACAGGCCGGTGATCACCTCGGGCATCACGAGCGGCGCGGTCGTGAGGCCCGAGAACATCATGCGTCCCTTGAACGGCCCGAACCGCGCGAGAACCATGCCCGCCAGCGTGCCGAGCACGACCGCGATCGTGGCCGAGATGGCGGCCACGCGCAGGCTGAGCCACGCGGCGTTCAGGATCTGCTCGTTCTTCAGCAGTTCCCCGTACCACATCGTCGAGAACCCGCCCCAGACGGTGACGAGCTTCGACTTGTTGAACGAGTAGACGATCAGCGACACGATCGGGATGTACAGGAACGAGAACCCGAAGATCAGCGACATGTTGCGGAACCAGGAGCGGCCGTGCATCACTTGTGCTCCTCGTCGCTGCCCGCGTTCTGCGCGCGGTCGAGGTACATGATCGGCAGCACCAGGAACAGCAGCAGCGCGATCGCCACGGCGCTCGCCACCGGCCAGTCGCGGTTGTTGAAGAACTCGGTCCACAGCACCTTGCCGATCATCAGCATGCCCGGGTCGCCGAGCAGCGACGGGATGACGAACTCGCCGACCGCCGGGATGAACACCAGCAGGCAGCCGGCGACGATGCCGGGCATGGACAGCGGCAGCGTGACCTTGAGGAACCCCTGCCACGGCTTGCAGCCGAGGTCCGCGGCCGCCTCGAGCAGCGTCAGGTCCATCTTCTCGAGGTTCGCGTACAGCGGCAGGATCATGAACGGCAGGTACGAATAGACCATGCCGACGTAGACGGCGAAATCGGTCTGCAGCATCTGGATCGGCTCGTCGATGATGCCGAGCGACATCAGCGCGTTGTTCACCAGCCCGTTGTTCTTCAGCAGCCCGATCCAGGCGTAGACGCGCAGCAGGAACGAGGTAAAGAACGGCAGTATCGCGAGCAGCAGCAGGATGTTGCGGTTCGCCGGGCTGCTCCGCGCCATGGCGTAGGCGAGCGGATAACCGATCAGCAGGCACAGCAGCGTCGACACGCCCGCGACGAAGATCGAATTGAGGTAGGACTTCCAGTACAGGTTGTCCTCGACCAGGAACAGGTAGTTGCCGAAGTTCAGCTGCACCTGCATCACTTTCTCGGATGCCCAGTGCAGCAGCGGCTGGTACGGCGGCATCGCGATCGCCGCGCTCGAGAAGCTGATCTTGAGCACGATCACGAACGGGATCAGGAAGAAGAGCAGCAGCCACAGGTACGGCACGGACGTGACGAGCGTCCGTCCGCCCGGGAGCAGCCGCCGCAGCCAGCTCATCACTTGGTCACCACCACCGGGCTGGTCGCGTGCCAGTGCACGTACACGCGCTCGTCCCAGGTGACTCGGTCCTCCGCGTGCCGGAAGACGTTGGGCTGCGTCACCCGCACGATCTTGCCGGAGTCGAGCCGGATCAGGTAGATCGAGACGTCGCCCATGTAGGCGATGTCCCGGACGATGCCGCTGCCCCAGTTGTCGCTGTCCGCGGGCTTCTCGCGGCTGATCTGGATCTTCTCGGGGCGGATCGCCGCCCAGACCGTGGCGCCGGGCGCGGAGCTCACGCCGTGGTCCACGTAGATCGGCGCCTCGAGGTCGTCGGTCTCGATGCGCACGTAGGACGGCTCGTCCTCGATCAGCTTGCCCTCGAACATCGTCACCGAGCCGATGAACTCCGAGACGAAGCGTGAGTTCGGGTACTCGTATATCTCGCTCGGCGTGCCGACCTGGACGATCTCGCCGTGGTTCATCAGGCCGATGCGCGTCGAGAGCGTCATCGCCTCTTCCTGGTCGTGGGTAACGACGACGAACGTGACGCCGAGCGTCTCCTGGATGTTGATGAGCTCGAACTGCGTGTGCTCGCGCAGCTTCTTGTCGAGCGCGGCGAGCGGCTCGTCGAGCAGCAGCAGCTTCGGCTTCTTCACGAGCGCCCGCGCGAGCGCGACTCGCTGGCGCTGGCCGCCGGAAAGCTGGTGCGGCTTGCGCCTGGCGAACTGGCCGAGCTTGACGAGGTCCAGCATCTCGTTCACGCGCCGGGAGGCTTCCGCCTTTGCCACCCCTTCCTGCTTCAGCCCGAACGCCACGTTCTGCTCCACCGTCATGTGCGGAAAGATCGCGTAGGACTGGAACATCATGTTGACCGGCCGCTCGTACGGCGGAATCGACGTCATGTCCACGCCGTCGATGAAGATCCTGCCCGACGTGGGACGCTCGAACCCGGCGAGCATCCTGAGCAGCGTCGTCTTGCCGCAGCCCGACGCGCCGAGCAGGCAGAAGATCTCCTTCTTGTAGATGTCGAGCGTGACGTCGTCCACGGCGATGAAGTCACCGAACTTCTTCGTCACCTTCTCGATGCGGACGTAGGGCTTCGCGTCCGGGTCGGTCCACGGCTCGAACTTCTGCTGGGTCTCGCGCGGTGATGTGGCCATGGGCTCTCTGGCAGTGGTTGGCGGGGCGGAGCGGCCTTTCAGCGACCGGTCGTGAATCGTGTCCAGGTCCGGTTCAGCAGGCGGGTGAAGTCGGCCGACTTCGACAGGTTGGCCTGCAGCCGGGCCTTGGTCTCGGCCGACGGGTAGATGCTGGTGTCGTTGCGGAGTTCTTCGTTCACGAGTTCCGTGGCCTTCGCGTTGGCGTTCGCGTAGTTGACGAAATCGGAGTTGCGGGCCGCGACGTCGGGGCGCAGCAGGTAGTCGATGAACAGGTGCGCGTTGCCGGGATGCTTCGCGTCCGCCGGAATCGCCAGCGTGTCGAACCACATCAGCGCGCCTTCCTTCGGTATCGAGAACCGGATGTCCACGGCCTTGCCCGCCTCCGCGGCGCGGTCACGGGCCTGCAGCACGTCGCCGCTGTAGCCCACGGCGATGCAGATCTCGCCGTTGGCAAGCGCCTCGATGTACTGCGAACTGGTGATCAGGCGGATGTACGGGCGGATCGCGAGCAGCCGCTCCTCTGCGAGCTTCAGGTCCGCTTCCGACTCGCTGTTGGGGTCCTTGCCGAGGTAGAGCAGCATCGTGGCGACCATGTCGGTCGGATCCTCGAGCACCGAGACGCCGCAGCCCTTGAATTTCGATATCACGGCCGGGTCGAAGACCAGGCTCCAGCTGTCGACCGGGGCGTTCGGCATGATCGCCTTCACCTTGTCGGCGTTGTAGCCGATGCCCGTCGTTCCCCACATGTAGACGACGCCATACTGGCCGCCCGGGTCGTGCCCGGCGGCGCGCTGCACGATGTCGGGGTCGAGATTGGCGAGGTTCGGCAGCTTCGCCTTGTCGAGCTTGCCGAACACGCCGGCCTTGATCTGCCGCTCGAGGAAGTAGGCGCTCGGCACCACGAGGTCGTAACCGGAATTGCCGGTCAGCAGCTTCGTCTCGAGCACCTCGTTCGAATCGAACACGTCGTAGCGGACCTTGATCCCGGTTTCCTTCTGGAAGTCCTCGATCACCTTCGGATCGATGTAGTCCGACCAGTTGAAGACGTTGAGGACCTTCTCCTCCGCCGCAGCGGAAGGCGCGGGCGCGGCGGCGTCACCGGCCGGCGGGCGTCTCTGCCTTCTTGCCGCAACCGAATCCGAGCAAAGCCGCGAGCGCGGCAATCATGGCCGTCCGGGTCGTCTTGTTCATGGGTCTCCCTTCTCTCGTCCACTCCTGCCGCCGCGCCGGGCGCGGCGGCAGGAGGCTCGGTTACGACTCTGCCGCGCGTGCGCTGGCTACTTGCCGGTCGTGAACCGCGTCCAGGTGCGGTTGAGCGCGCGCGTGAACTCGGGCGACCTTGCGAGATTCGGGAACAGCTTGGCCATGACCTCGGGCGGCGGGTAGACACCCGGGTCGTCACGGACGCCCGGGTCGAGCAGCGCCACCGCGGCCGCGTTGCCGCTGGCGTAATGCACGAAGTTCGAGTTCGCCGCGGCCACCTCGGGCTTCATCATGAAGTTGATGAAGGCGTGGGCGTTGTCCGGATGCGGCGCATCGGCGGGGATCGCGTACATGTCGAACCAGATGATGGTGCCGTCCTTCGGCACGCTCATCGCGATCTCGACGCCCTGGCCGGCCTCCGCGGCGCGGTCCTTGGCCTGCAGGATGTCGCCGCTCCAGCCGAAGGCCACGCAGATATCGCCGTTCGCCAGCGAATCGATGTACTGCGAGCTGTGGATCATGCGGATGTACGGGCGGATCTTCATCAGCACGTCTTCGGCGGCCTTCAGGTCGTCGAGGTTCTCGCTGTTCGGGTCCTTGCCGAGATAGGCGAGCACGACGCCCACCACCTCGTCCGGCGCATCGAGGATGGAAATGCCGCAGTCCTTGAACTTCGCGGCCCACTTCGGGTCGAGGATCAGCGCCCAGCTGTCCACCGGCGCGGCCGCGTCGATCGCCTTGACCTTCTTGACGTTGAAGCCGATGGCGTCGGTGCCCCACAGGTGGTTGACCGCGTACTCGTTGCCCGGGTCGTGGCGGGCGATGCGCTGCAGGAGGTTCTGGTCCAGGTTCGACCAGTTCGGCAGCTTCGACCTGTCGAGCTTGCGGAACACGCCGGCCTTGATCTGGGTCTCGAGGAACGACGCGGACGGCACCACGACGTCGTAGCCCGTGTTGCCGGCGAGGAGCTTGGTCTGCAGCACCTCGTTCGAGTCGAACACGTCGTAGTTGACCTTGATGCCGGTCTCGGCCGTGAACTGCTCGAGCATCTTCGGGTCGATGTAGTCCGACCAGTTGTAGACGTTGACGACCTTTTCCTCAGCCGGTGCTGCGGCGGCGGGCGCCTGGCCCGCGTCGGCGGCCGGCTGGGCCGCTTCCTGCTTCTTGCCGCAGCCGACCAGCGCCAGTGCGGCGACGAGGCCCGCGAGCCCGGCGCGAATGGTAAATTTCATCTTGAGATTTCCCGTGTTGTCGAAGGTTGACGGCGCTGCCCGACGAGTCGCGCCACGCGACTGTCTATATAGCGCAACGCCCGTCCGCCGCCAAGAAAAACAGGCCTACAGCCGACCCTCGGCCCGGCAGCGCTCGAGCGTCAGGTCGAGGCAGCGCCAGGCCTTCTCGGCGAGCTCGTCGAGCTGCCCGCGGTCGATCACCAGCGGCGGCGCAATGATCATCGTGTCGCGCACCGCCCGCATGATGAGCCCGTTCTGGAAGCAGAAATCCCGGCAGATCGCCCCCACCTCGCCGCGCTTGTCGAAGAACCGGCGGGTCGCCTTGTCCCGTACCAGCTCCAGCGCGCCGATGAGGCCGATCGAGCGGGCCTCGCCGACCAGCGGGTGCCCGGCCAGCTCGCGCCACTTCGAGGCGAGATACGGCCCCGTCTCGTCCCGCGTGCGGGGCACGAGGCCCTCCTGCTCGATCAGGGCCAGGTTGGCGCTGGCCACGGCACAGGCCACCGGGTGACCCGAGTACGTGTACCCGTGGGCGAACTCGCCGCCCTTCTCGATCAGCACGTCGGCCACCCGATCCGCGACCATGACGCCGCCGATCGGCAGGTAGCCCGACGAGAGCCCCTTGGCGATGGTCATCAGGTCCGGCCGGATTCCGTACAGGTTCGAGCCGAACCAGTGGCCGGTGCGGCCGAAGCCGCAGATGACCTCGTCGGCGACGAGCAGGATCCCGTGGCGGTCGCAGATGCGCTGGATCTCGGGCCAGTAGCTGTCGGGCGGGATGATCACGCCGCCCGCACCCTGGATCGGCTCGCCGATGAAGGCCGCGACCCGGTGCGCGCCGACCTCCTCGATCTTGCGCTCGAGTTCACGCGCCGCCTTGCAGGCCGAACTCCTCGGGCGACAGGTCCCCGCCCTCCGCGTACCAGTACGGCTGCGGGATGTGGACGATGTCCGGAATGGGCAGGCCGCCCTGCTCGTGCATGAAGGCCATGCCGCCGAGGCTCGCGCCGGCCATCGTGCTGCCGTGGTAGGCGTTCACGCGGCTCACGATGACCTTGCGCTCCGGCTGGCCGAGCAGGTCCCAGTAGCGCCGCACGAGCCGCACGACCGTGTCGTTGCCCTCCGACCCGGAGCCGGTGAAAAAGACGCGGTTGAACTGCGGCGGCGTCAGGTCCACCAGCCGCTTCGCGAGCTCGATGGCCGGCGGGTGGGCGGTCTGGAAGAAGCTGTTGTAGTACGGCAGCTCGAGCATCTGCCGGTAAGCCGCGTCCGCGAGTTCGCGCCGGCCGTAGCCGACGTTGACGCACCACAGGCCGGCCATGCCGTCGAGGATGCGGTTGCCGTCGGAGTCGTAGAGATACACGCCCTCGGCCCTGACGATGACCCGCGCGCCCTTCGCCTGCAGCGCCTTGTAGTCGGTGAACGGGTGCAGGTAATGCTGGCGGTCGAGGTCCTGCCAGGCGGCGGTGGTCGGGTTGGGGCTGGTGGTGGGCATCGGAGTAGTGACCAGTGATTGCGGTTGGCGGTTAGTGCCAGAGAGCGGATAGTGAGCTAGCGGGTAGCGGGTAGGCAGAGCGAGCCGGACGTTCGCCGGCGCTGCCGGCCTCTTCACTATCCGCCTACCGCCTGATCCGACCGATCACTCTTCCCTCACACGTTCAGCAACAGGTGCTCCCGCTCCCACGAGCTGATCACCTGCAGGAACGTGTCGTGCTCGCTCTCCTTGACGGCCGTGTAGGCCAGCACGAAGCGCTCGCCGAGCAGGTCGATGATCTGCCGGCAGTCGCGCAGCATGCGCACCGACTCCTCGAGGCTGCGCGGCAGGCCGAACGGCAGGTCGTAGGCGCTGCCGGTGACGGGCTCCGACGGCTTCAGGCCCTCGATCATGCCGAGGTAGCCGCAGGCGAGCGAGGCCGCGATGGCGAGGTACGGGTTCGCGTCCGCGCCGCCGAGCCGGTTCTCGACGCGCCGGTTCTCGGCATTCGAGATCGGCACGCGCAGCCCGGCCGTGCGGTTGTCGTAGCCCCACTGCGTGTTGATGGGCGCCAGGTGCCTGAGGATGATGCGGCGGAACGCGTTGACGTTCGGCGCGAACAGCACCATCGAGGACGGCAGGTACTTCTGCAGCCCGGCGATGTGCGAGAAGAACAGCTGGCTCGGGTTGCCGTCCTTGTCGCTGAACACGTTCTTGCCGGTCTTCACGTCCACCACGCTCTGGTGGATGTGCATGGCGCTGCCGGGCTCGCGGGCCATCGGCTTCGACATGAAGGTCGCGTACATCTTGTGGCGGAACGCGGCCTCGCGCGCCGTGCGCTTGAACATGAACACCTGGTCGGCGAGCGACATCGCGTCGCCGTGGATCAGGTTGATCTCCATCTGCGCCGCGCCGTCCTCGTGGATCAGCGTGTCGATCTCGATCTCCTGCGCCTCGCAGAACGCGTAGATGTCGTCGAACAGCGGGTCGAACTCGTTCACCGCCGCGATGCTGTAGGACTGGCGCCCGACTTCCGGCCGGCCCGAGCGGCCGATCGGGGGCTTGAGCGGATAGTCCGCGTCGATGTTCGGCTCGACGAGGTAGAACTCGAGCTCGGGCGCCACGATCGGCTTCCAGCCCTTCTGCGCGTAGAGGTCCAGGATGTGCCGCAGCACGTAGCGCGGCGCCATCGTGACCGGGCGGCCGTCGTGATAGAAACTGTCGTGGATGACCTGCGCGGTCGGCTCGGCGGCCCACGGCACGACGCGCGTCGTGCTGGGATCGGCCTTGAGCACGATGTCGATCTCCGAGGGGCTGATGGCGCGGTCGTCCTCCGGGTACTCACCCGTGACCGTCTGCAGGAAGATGCTCTCGGGCATGCGCATGCCCTCGTCCTCGGCGAACTTCATCGCAGGCATCACCTTGCCGCGCGCGATGCCGGCCATGTCCGGTACGACGGCCTCCACCTCGGAGATGCCGTGTTCCTTGAAGAATTGCTGGATGGGCGTGCTCATCATCGGTTTCCTTTTGCGTGCGACCGCGCAGCCTGTCCGAAGGCGGCGAACAGTGCCCGCGAGAACGGGTTCTTCATTACCTGCCACTCGGGGTGCCACTGCACCGCGAGCGTGAATCCGGGTGCCGAGCGCACCGTGAAGCCTTCGATCGAGGCCATCGGGCGCGCGTGCCTCGACGTCGAGTCCCTCACCGAGCCGCTGCACGCCCTGCGCGTGCAGCGAGTTCACCATGACGCGATCGACGCCTGCCAGCCTGCGCAGCAGTCCGCCCGGGGCCAGCTCGATCTCGTGTGCCGGCTGGTACTGGACTTCGAGCGTGCGCGCCCTTGTCCTCGCGGTGGTCGAGCATGCCCGGCACTTCCTGCACCTTCTGCCACAGCGTACCGCCGTAGGCGACGTTCAACTCCTGGAACCCGCGGCAGACCGCGAAGAGCGGCATGCCTGCCGCGATCACGCGCGGGATCATCGGCAGCGTCGTCGCGTCCCGGTGCGGATCGTGCATCGTGCCGGGATCGCTCGCGGGCCCCGCATATCGTTGTGGCTCGACGTTCGACGGGCTGCCGGTCAGCAGGATGCCATCCACGCCGTCGAGAATCGCGTCGAAGTCCACCTCGTCGCCGAGCGACGGAATCAGCACCGGCACCGCGTCGGCCGCTTCGGCGACCGCGCGAATGTACTTCTCCCCCACGCAGTGGAAGGGGTGAGGACCGAGGATCCGGCGATCCGCGGGTATGCCGATCAGTGGTTTGCGCTCAGCCACGTTTAATATCCTAGACGGCCAACGCTGGGCCGCCGGATGAGTGCGAACCGGATTAAACCACAGGGGCGGGTGGGTCGTCGCCAAGCAGCGCAAAAAAGCACACAAAAAACATATAAAACATGGTCTTACGACGATCCAAAGGCCGGCTTGCCGGAGCTTGCCGCCGCCCGTCGCGAACGGCTATGCTCGGGGCACAGGCACGGGCAAACCGTCGCTAAATCTTAAACATCCGGGGATCCCATGCCGCAGTTCGCGGATTTCGAGCAGGCGAGCGCCTGGCTCAGGCGCCACAGCCAGGTTCGCGCCGTCGACCTGCTGCTTCCCGACCTCATGGGGATTCCCCGTGGCAAGCGGGTCACGGTCGACGAACTCGAGGGCGTCCATCGCAACGGACTGCTGTTGCCCGCGTCGATGTTCGCGCTCGACGTCCTCGGCGGAACGGTGCAGTCGACCGGGCTCGGCTTCGACGAAGGAGACGCCGATCGCGTCTGCCTGCCGCTGCCCGGTTCGCTCGCCGCCGTGCCCTGGCTCGGCGACCACGTCGCGCAGATGCACGTCACGATGTTCGAGCACGACCGCACGCCGTTCTTCGGCGATCCGCGCCACGTGCTCGAGCAGGTGCTCGCGCGCTTCGCCCCGCTCGGCCTGCGGCCGGTGATGGCGGTCGAGCTCGAGTTCTACCTCGTGGACCGGGAGCGCACGCCGCAGGGCCATGCGCAGCCGCCGCGCCAGCCGCTCACGGGCCGGCGCGAGCACAAGACCCAGATCAACTCGATGGCGGAACTCGACGAGTACTCCGCCGTGCTGGCGGCCATCGCCTCCGCCGCGCAGATCCAGGAACTGCCCACGGGCACCGTGCTGGCCGAATACGGCCCGGGCCAGTTCGAGGTGAACCTGCACCACGTGGACGACGCCCTGCTCGCCTGCGACCACGCGATCCGCCTGAAGCGCCTGATCAAGGGCGTGGCGCTGCAGCACGGGATGGAAGCGACCTTCATGCCGAAGCCGTATCGCGAGCACGCCGGCAGCGGTGCGCACCTGCACGTGAGCCTGGTGGACGCCGACGGGCACAACGTCTTCGCGGCCGAGGACCCGGCCGGCAGCGCGATGTTGCGCCACGCGATCGGCGGGCTCGCGGCGACGATCAACGACTCGATGGCCGTGTGCGCGCCGACCGCGAACTCCTACCGCCGCTTCCAGCCCGAGGCCTACGTGCCGCTGAACCCGAGCTGGTCGGTGAACAACCGCGGCGTGGCCTTTCGCGTGCCGCACGGGCCACCCGCGAGCCGCCGCGTCGAGCACCGCGTCGCCGGGGCCGAGGCGAACCCGTACCTGCTCGCGGCGATGGTCCTCGCCGGCATGCACCTCGGCATCACGCGCAAGCTCGACCCGGGGCCGGTGCTGGCCGGCAACGCATACCGCGACTCGACGCCGACCATTCCGCTCACATGGGCGGAAGCGCTGACCGCCTTCGAACAGAGCGCCTTCGTCCGCGAGTACCTCGGCGAGCGCTTTACGCGGCTCTACGCCCAGACCCGGCGCGGCGAAATGCAGGATTTCAGCTCCTATGTGTCGCCACTCGAGTATTCCTGGTACCTCACGACGAGCTGAGCCATGGAGCACGTCCGTTCGTATTACGCCGCATCCGCGCACGCCGCTCCGCTGCGCGAGCCCCTGAAGGGCGACCTGTCGGCGGATGTCTGTGTCATCGGCGGCGGCATCGCGGGCTGCTCGACTGCGCTCCATCTCGCGGAGCGTGGCTACAGTGTCGTGCTGCTCGAGGGCAAGCGCATCGCGTGGGGCGCCTCGGGCCGCAGCGGTGGCCAGGCGTTGTTCGGCTTCGCCGCCGGACAGGACAAGCTCGTGGCGCAGGTCGGCAAGGACGCGGCCAGGCGCATGTTCGACATCTCCGTGGAAGCGGTTGACCTGCTCAAGGCTCGCGTCGCGCAGCACGCGATCGACTGCGACCTCAACTGGGGCCAGATGCACGTCGCGATCAAGCCGCGGCACGAGACGGAACTCAAGGGCTGGCGCGAGGAACTCGAGCGCGACTACGGGTACGCATCCCCGCGCTGGCTCGACCGTGACGAAGTGCGCGCGATCCTCGCGACGGATCGGTACATCGGCGGCCTGCTCGATCCTCGCAGCGGCCACCTGCATCCTCTCAACTACACGCTCGGCCTGGCACGCGCCGCCGAGGCCGCCGGCGTGCGCGTTTTCGAAGGCAGCCAGGTCGTGCGCCTCGACCACGGCGACACGGTCACGATTGCGACGGACGGCGGGACCGTGCGCGCGAAGCACGTCGCGCTCTGCTGCAACGCCTACGTGGACGAAAAGATCTCGGCGAAGCTGCGTGCGCGGATCATGCCGGTCGGCACCTACATCGTCGCGACGGAGCCGCTCGGCGCGGCGCGCATGCAGGCGCTGATGCGCGACAACGTGGGCGTCACCGACATCAACTGGGTGCTCGACTATTTCCGCCGCTCGGCCGACCACAGGCTGCTCTTCGGCGGGCGCGTCAGCTACTCGGGGCTCGACCCTCTCAACACCGAGCGGGCCACGCGCGCGCGGATGCTGAAGGTGTTTCCGCAGCTCGCCGACGTGAAGATCGAATACTCGTGGGGCGGTTACGTCGACATCACGATGAGCCGCGCACCGGACTTCGG
>CAVTDU010000026.1:0-70856 GCA_963733565.1 uncultured Gammaproteobacteria bacterium | reverse complement strand
AGCGTGGCGCCCCCGATGTTTCCACGGCCCGTCTCAACAAAACCGGCGCGCTCGTAGAACCCGACGTTCGACGCCTGCGCCGTCTCCAGGTAAACGCCGTCAGACAGGCTGTCACCGGCCGAAAGATCACAGAACGCCTCAAGCAGCTGCGACACCGAAACCGCGGCCATGCAAGTTTGGGTCGATTCCGATGACGCCAAGGTAGTAGTGCGGCGCGGGCGGCTTGAACCTGGTGGCAATCTCATCGTAGATCGCCATCCGGTCGGTCAATCCGGGAGTTGCTTCTTCAAAGCGATCCCACTCCTCCGCCAGGTCAGTCGGCCATGCAGGAGGAACAGTTGCGTAGCCCATCGCGGCCCCGTGAATGGCAGCGGTGCCGCGGGCCACAAGGACCGGCATCTTGAGAGCTCATCCGCGCTCGCATCAGCAGCGAGAAGAATTGCGTCACGCGGTCTCGGTAACCTGGACCTGCCAGCAGCAGGAAAACCGTGATCGGATCCTGCGCAAACGCGACGGCCAGGCAGCCGACGGCTTCGTTCAGATCGCAAAAGGGACTGCGCCGGTGATCTTCATGACGCCTACGCTCACGCTTGCCGACGCGCTGCAGGCTGGCACGGCCTTTGCCCTGCGAAGAGCGTGACAGACCGGGCGCGTCCGTGTTCGGCGCGTGGTTAGCCAGCATGCTTGCGCGTCCTGGGGTTGAACTCTCCAGTACCTTCGCCATACGGGTCTGCCAACCGGGCCCCGTCGCCTTCCACGACGCGATCACTTCGGGTGACAGCCGCAGAAACAGCAACTGTCTTGGGTTTGCCAATCGCGGCCTGCCGCGGCGCACCGCCTTCTGCCCGCGGCGGAGATCGGCGTCCTGCGCCAGAGGCTGCATTTCAAGCAGGTTCCGGTAGAAGCTGGACAGGCCTCAAGGTGCCTGGCGTAGATGAGAGCACCGGCGCGCGCTGGACCAGGCATTTTCGCTCCAAAATCTCCGAAGCTGTAGGCCACCCGATCGGGGAGAACGCGCGCCCTAACGATGCGCCTAACCGGCGATGCGCGAGCCGCGCTCGCGCCGAGCCCGAGTCGAGGCGCTGGTCAGGCCTCGGTCCTTCACGAATTCGACCTCTACACGATAGCCAAGAGCCTTGGCGTACTTCTGCAGCGTTGCAATTGACGGCGAATGCTTCAGCGCCCCGGACTCGAGGCGCGCGATCGCGAGACTGCGTCGTGCCAACACGTTCCGCCAGCTGCGCCTGGGTAAGACCTGCCTCCGCCCGTGCCCTGAGCACTTCATCCAGAAAGGCAGATTCTTCGCCCAAGGCCTCATACGCCTCTCGCACTTCGCGGCGCGCCAGTGCTCGAGTCTTGAATCTCTTCGAGGGAGCTAGCCATTCGTCAGTTCCTTCATTCGCCTGCGGGCAATTGCCAACTCCTTGGCCGGGGGTCTTCTCGGTCTTCTTCACGAACTGATGCAGCATGACAATCTGGCGATCGACAATCGTGCAATAGAAGACCCTTGCGATGCCTTCCGCGGCCTTCAATCGGAGTTCGAACAGTCCTTGCCCCATCGCACGAGTGTGCGGCATGCCGAGGTCGGGACCGTAGATCTCCATCCGTTCCGCATATCTCAAGAAGCGCGCAACGAACCCGGCTGGAAGCCCCAGGATCTCGGCTTCCAGCCGTCGACTGAAGAACCGGACATTCCATGCCATTGATAGACTATAGCAGATCCGCTATGTGCCGGGTCAACGCCCGGACGAGGCCTGACGCCTCAGCTTAGCGGCCGCCCGTTGGCGAATGCAGCGCGCTGCCAGCGCCAGCACTTTATCGATCACGGTCCGCTGCAACGATGAGTTAGGTGACACTCAGTGGACCTGCACGGCGCCGAACTTCACCTGAGCCGTCGAGCAGCCGAGACTCACGTCGCTGACTGGAAATCTCGGAGAGTCGACAACCTTCACGATACGGCCAAATCGAAAAGACGCGGTAACCCCGTGATGCCGGACTTCGAATGGTATGGGACCCGTTGGCGATGGTATGACCCCCAGGTTCTCCAGATCCTCCGGGCCGTGCTGTCCGATGAACTCAACTTGCAAGTCTCCCCGCGGTGCAATACTCCGGCCAATCCTGAAGCCTGCGAAATCCGCGTCGGAAGTGCCTCCTAGCAGGATTGTCGCAACAGGAGACCATTCCTCGTGGTCGCGAACCTCAACAAACTCCATGGTTCCAGAGAGGTCCTTAAAGCTGCGATCCACAGTTCTCGACCAGGTGGAAAATCGAGCCGCTGCGGCGTCACAGTCAAAGGAGTAGCGAACCTGCTGCGCGGTAGGTTGACTCACGCAACCGGCAGAGACAATTAGTCCCGCGATGATGGCAATACGGTTCAAAGTGTCACCTAACAAAATTTGGGCGCGCGCATCTGGGCACTGATGTGCAGCGATGTTCGCCGGAGAAATGCCGCATTCCCGCAACATGAGAGGGTTACTCCACCCGTAAGCCCTTGGGTGTACTAGAGCACCGACGTTTTCGTGCGTCAAATGGCACCGGAAGAATATCGGCATGGACGCCAGGCCCCGCCTCCTCGACCGGGTTCGCGACCATCTGCGCAAGCTGCATTACAGCTACCGCACCGAGCAGCAGTACCTGTTCTGGATCCGGCGCTTCATCCTGTTTCACGGCAAGCGTCACCCGTCGGACATGGCGGCGCGTGAGGTCGAGGCCTTTCTGCAGTCCCGCTACTTGCCGGTCGTCTTCATGACGACCGAAGTCCGCGCGGTGGTCGCACACCGAAGGGCGAGTGCCGGCTCGTCGGCAACCTGCTATACGGCGCGGGACTGCGGCTCCGTGAGGCGCTGCAGCTCCGGTGAAGGACATTCAGTTCGAATACCGCCAGGTCATCGTGCGAATTGCCAAAGGTGCGAAGGGCCGCTCGACAATCCTGCCGGAGGTCCCGCTCGGTCCGGTGCAACTGCACCTCGAGAACGTGAAGACGCGACACGGATCGGCGATGCGCAAGGGCGCGAATGCGGTGCAGAGTCCGCTGGATCAGTGAGCGCGAATGCGACGCCGAAGGAGGAGGAGAAAAGAAGGAAAGAAGAAAGAAAGAGGGAAGGAGGACTAGGATTGCGCGCGGGGCCTTGCGATTGCGCGCGCTTCGCCATTGCGCGCCCCGTTGGGGCCGTTGCGGATGCGCACGCCAGGTGCGCGCTTCGCGCGCCGCTCGCGAATCCGCAACGTCACACATCGCGGCCGCGATGTGTTCGAACCTAGGTGCCCTAGGTTCGTGGTCCTAGTCCCGGAGCCACAAACGAAAGGGCCCGCTTTCGCGGGCCCTTCTGTTTGTGGCTGGGGGACTAGGATTCGAACCTAGGTTGACGGAGTCAGAGTCCGTAGTCCTACCGCTAGACGATCCCCCAAGCGAATTAACGCTTCGAGAACTGCGTGCCGCGACGGGCCTTGCGGAAGCCGACCTTCTTGCGCTCGACCTCGCGCGCATCGCGCGTGACGAAACCGGCAACGCGCAGCGGCCTGCGCAGCGACTCGTCGTAATCCATCAGCGCGCGCGTGAGGCCGTGGCGGATCGCGCCGGCCTGGCCGGTGCTGCCGCCGCCGGCGACGGTGACTTCGACGTCGAAGCGGTCGATCATCTGCACCGTCTCGAGCGGCTGGCGCACGATCATGCGCGCAGTCTCGCGACCGAAGAAATCCTCGATCGTGCGGTCGTTGATGCGGATCTTGCCGGTGCCCGGGCGCAGGTGAACGCGCGCGGTGGAGGTCTTGCGGCGGCCGGTACCGTAGTTCGTGTTCGCAGGCATCGTCTGGACCTTCAGGTCAGATTTCGAGCGGCTTGGGCTGCTGCGCGGTGTGCGGGTGCTTGCCACCCTGGAACACGTGCAGCTTCTTGAACATGGCGCGTCCGAGCGGATTCTTGGGCAGCATGCCCTTCACCGCGAACTCGATCGCGCGCTCCGGGTGCTCGGCCAGCATCTTCTCGAGCGACTTGCTCTTGATGCCGCCGATGGCGCCCGTGTGCCAGTAGTAGATCTTGTCGCGCAGCTTGTCGCCCGTGACGTGGATCTTCTCGGCATTGAGAACGATGATGTGGTCGCCGGTATCCACGTGCGGGGTGTACTCGGCCTTGTGCTTGCCGCGCAGGCGCATGGCGAGCTGGGTTGCGAGGCGGCCGAGCGTCTTGCCGCTCGCATCCACCACGTACCAGTCGCGCCGCACCGACTCGGAGCGTGCAAAAAAAGTGCTCATAGGGAGGGCCCCAGGAAACCTGTCTATCCTGCAAAGAGCCGCGAATCTTACTGTACGGACGGCCCCAATGCAAAGCCCCGAAGGGGCCTTTTTCCGGCCCGCCCCCTCCCGGCCGGCCGGCCCGGGCCGACACATATAATACGTGCATGCCAGACCACGACCCGCCGCCTCAGCCTCGCCGACCGCCTGATCCGGGAAATCGACCGGGGACTGCGCACGGTAGCCGCCTCGAACGTGGCCGCCCGGCCCAATCCGGCCGGAAATTCGGCCGAAACCGTCGATGAGGAGGCCGCCCGGCGCCATGCGGCAGGCCTGATGCGCGTAAACCACGCGGGCGAAATCGCGGCCCAGGCCCTGTACCACGGCCAGGCCCTGACCGCCCGGGACCCGAAAGTCCGGGCCGGCCTGCTCGACGCCGCGCGCGACGAGACGGACCACCTGGCCTGGTGCCAGGACCGGGTGCGCGAGCTCGGCAGCCACACCAGCCTGCTGGCGCCGGTCTGGTACGCGGGCGCCTTCACGATCGGCGCGATCACCGGGCTGGCCGGGGACCGCACCAGCCTCGGATTCGTCGCAGAGACGGAAAAGCAGGTCATCGAGCACCTCGAATCGCACCTGCACGAGCTTCCCGAGGACGACGAACGCTCGCGGCGCATCGTCGCGCAGATGCAGGCGGACGAGGCGCGGCACGGCGCGGATGCGCGCAGCGCAGGCGCCCGGGAGCTGCCTCGCCCCATCCGTGAACTGATGCGCCGGACCGCCCGGATCATGACCAGCGCTGCCTATCGGATCTGAAAACTTGCGGCGCAGTGAGTACTTGCTATTAAATCCACGGAACTTTTGACATAAACCGCGGGGCAGGACGCATGGAGACCGGGGGAAGACCACTGAGCGACATTCCGGCGATCAACCGGTTCCTGAGTTATTGCCGCATCCGCGCGGTGCCGTCGAAGACGGTGCTGATCCACGCGGGTGACGTGCCGGACGTCCTCTACTACGTGATCAAGGGCTCGGTGGAAGTCCTGATCGAGGACGAGGAAGGCAACGAGATGGTGCTGGCCTACCTGAACAAGGGCCAGTTCTTCGGCGAGATGGGGCTCTTCAACGAGCAGCCGCAGCGCAGTGCGTGGGTGCGCACCCGCTCGCAGTGCGAGCTCGCCGAGATGACCTACCCGCGCTTCCGCCAGATCGCGGCGGAGAGCCCGACGCTGCTGTTCGAACTCGCGACGCAGCTCGCCAGCCGCCTCGACCGCACCAACAAGAAGCTCGGCGACCTCGCCTTCGTGGACGTCACCGGCCGCGTCGCGCACGCGATCATGGACCTCTGCAACGAGCCCGACGCGATGACGCACCCGGAAGGCACGCAGATCAAGGTGAGCCGCCAGGAGCTTTCAAGGCTGGTCGGCTGCTCGCGCGAAATGGCGGGCCGCGTGCTCAAGGTGCTCGAGGAACAGGGGCTGCTGACCGCGCGCGGCAAGACGATGGTCGTCTACGGCGTGCGGCCGAAGCTGAAGGGCAAGGCCGCGCAGATGTCCACGCAGGGTGCGCCCTCGCCGCTCGCGCTGCGCGCCACGAAGGCGACCACCGTCGACGACGAGGATGAGGACGACGAGGACGACGAGGAGTAGGAAAGCGGTTCGTGACTCGTGATCAGTGATTCGTGGAAAGGCCGGCTCTGCCGGCCTTTCCGTTTCCGACTAACCGCTGATCACTAACCTCTAACCGCTTTCCCTATCTCCGCGCGCATCGCCGCGATCGTTGCGCGGTAGTCCTTCGAGCCGAAGATCGCCGACCCGGCGACGAACGTGTCGGCGCCCGCCGCGGCGACCGCCTTGATGTTGTCCACCTTCACGCCGCCATCCACTTCGAGGCGGATCTCCCGGCCGCTGCGATCGATCAGCTCGCGGACGCGCGCGATCTTGGGCAGCGCGGATGCGATGAAGGACTGCCCGCCGAAGCCGGGATTGACCGACATCAGCAGCACCATGTCGATCTTGTCGAGCACGTGGTCGAGCCAGTTGAGCGGCGAGGCCGGGTTGAGCACGATCCCGGGGCGGCAGCCATTCTCGCGGATGAGCCCGATGGTGCGGTCGACGTGCTCGCTCGCTTCCGGGTGGAAGGTGATCCACGTGGCGCCTGCCTTGGCGAAGTCCGGCACGATCCGGTCCACCGGCTTCACCATCAGGTGCACGTCGATCGGAGCCGTGACGCCCGCCTTGCGCAGCGCCTCGCAGACCAGCGGGCCGATCGTCAGGTTCGGCACGTAGTGGTTGTCCATCACGTCGAAATGGACGATGTCCGCGCCGGAGTCGAGCACGGAGCGCACCTCCTCGCCGAGCCGCGAGAAGTCTGCCGAAAGTATCGACGGGGCAATCCAGGGCTGCAGCATGGAAGGGCTCCTAGGCCAGCTTCGGCAACTCTAGCAGGGACGCCGTCTACTTCATCCCCCGGTGAGTGCGTATCAGTTCATACGCCTCGAGGATGCGGCGCGTGCGCTCGTGCGCGGCCTCGATCATCGACTCCGGCAGGCCGTTCGCGACCAGCTTGTCCGGGTGGTTCTGGCTCACGAGCCGGCGATACGCGAGCGTGACCTCGGCATCGGTCGCACCGGCGGCCACGCCGAGCACCTGGTACGCATCCGCCAGCCGGCTCGAAGCCGACTCCGCGCTCTGCGACGTCCCGGTGCCGGGACGGCCGCGCATGCGGGTCATCGCCTCGAGCGCCGCGAACTCGAGCGCGGTGATGCCGAGCGCATCGCACATCCGCGCGAGGATCGCCCTGGAGGCCGGGTTGAGGCCCCCGCCCTGCAGCGCAGCCTCGAGCTGGATCTGCACGAAGAGTCGCCTGAGGTCGTCGCGACCCTCAGCCGCGGCGCGCAGGTAACGCAGCTCGTCATCGAGCGGGAAGTCGGGGTCCTTGCCCTCGGTGTAGAGATCCATCGCGAGGCGCATGTCGCGCTCGTTCAGCGAGAAGCGCCGCATGGCATCGCGCGCGGCGTCGATTTCCTGCGGCGTCACGCGGCCGTCGGCCTTGGCCACGTGGCCCATGGCCTGGAAGGTCGCGCGGAAAAACGCCACGCTGAGGCTGCGCGGATCGCTCGTGACGCGAGTCGGCGTACTGCTGGAACGGCGATCGAACTGGTGCCCGATCAGCAGGCCGACGATCGCGCCGAGCAGGCCGCGACCGATGATCGCACCGAGCACCGCTCCGATCAGCTTGCCGTACCAGCCCATGGATTCCTTGACCGCCGGGGAAGGCCCCTGCAACACTCGCCGCACGCAACGGCGCGGTATGTTATCAGCCCGCCGGCCGCGCCCCGCATACCGGAATACTTCAATGCCCCACGACACTGCCCAGCCCTCGCCCCCGATGCACGAATCGAGCCTCCGCGGGCTCAAGCGACTGCACCAGGGCAAGGTCCGCGACATCTACGCGATCGACGACCGTCACATGCTGATCGTGACCACCGACCGGCTGAGCGCCTTCGACGTCGTGCTGCCGGACCCGATCCCGGGCAAGGGGCGCGTGCTCACGACGATCTCGAATTTCTGGTTCGCGCGCACGCGGCACATCGTGCCGAACCACCTCGCCGACTTCCCGCTCGAGCGCGCCGTGCCGGATGCGGCCGAGCGTGCGTCGATCGCCGATCGCAGCATGGTGGTGCGGCGCCTCAAGGCGCTGCCGGTCGAAGCCGTCGTGCGCGGCTACCTGATCGGCTCCGGCTGGAAGGACTACCAGCAGACGGGCGAGATCTGCGGCGTCCGTCTGCCGGCGGGATTGCGCATGGCCGACAAGCTGCCGCAGCCGATCTTCACGCCGTCCACAAAAGCCGCGCAAGGCCAGCACGATGAGAACGTCGGCTTCGGGCAGATCGAGGCGGCCATCGGCGCCCGAGCTCGCCGCGCGCGTGCGGGATGCGGCGATCGCGCTCTACCAGTTCGCTGCCGCCCACGCCCTCGCGCGAGGCATCATCATCGCCGACACCAAGTTCGAGTTCGGCGTGGACGAAGCGGGCACGCTGACGCTGATCGACGAGGCGCTGACTCCGGATTCGTCGCGCTTCTGGCCGGTCGATACCTATGCGCCGGGGTCGAGCCCGCCCTCCTTCGACAAGCAGTACGTGCGCGACTACCTCGAGACGCTCGACTGGAACAAGACGGCACCGGGGCCGCGGCTTCCGGCGGACGTCATTCGCGGGACGAGCGAGAAGTACGAGGAAGCGTTGCGGCGGCTTACCGCGTAGCGAGTCGCGTTCGCAGCCGCTGTCGGTCGCCACGACCGCATCGGCTCGCGGCCGCCGTGTTGGCTGTCCCGTCGGGGAGGCTATCCGCGGGGACGCCGTCAACCCTTCCATGGGGGCTCGCGCGCCGCGTCCATGCGGCGCGACGCCCCGTGGATAGCCTCCCCGACGGAACAGCCACGGCGTCGCGAGCCCGCCACGCTGACGCGACCGTGCGCGGTGGGCTGGCGTGCGGCGCGAGGCGACTGCGGATCGCGAAGCGAATGCGCGAGCGCTGCGCCGCACGGGCTTCGCGCTCCTGGCACGTTCGCGGGATCGTCCGCGGCAGGGACGCCGCGGCACGAAGCCCCCATGGATGGGTTTACGGCGTTCCCGCGAACGTGCCAGGAGTGCGGAGCCCTGGGCGGCCAGCACGCGTAGCGCGTCAGCGCGCGCGACCCGCCCACCGCGCGATCACGCGATGCAGCTCGCGAACGCCGTCGGTCAGCGCCGCCGGCCCCGGCTGCAGGATGATCGACGACTTCACCTCGTGCAGCTCGCCGTCGCGCACCGCGGGCACATCCTGCCAGCCAGGCCGCGCCGCAACGGCACGCGGGCTGAACTTCTTGCCGCACCACGAGCCGAAGACGATGTCCGGCGCGCGCCGCACGGCCTCGAGCGGGTCGGCGATGATCCGTCCCTTGCCCAGCGGCTCGAGCGCGAGCTCGGGGAAGACATCGTCGCCGCCGGCGATCCCGATCAGTTCCGACACCCAGCGAATCGCCGAGATCTGCGGCTCGTCCCATTCCTCGAAATAGACGCGCGGCCTGCGGTCGAGCCGTGCGGCCGCCGCGCGAATCTCCGCGAGCCCGTCCTCGAGCCTCGACACGAGCGCAGCGGTCTTCGCCTCGCAGCCGATCATGCCGCCGAGCGTGCGCAGCATGCGCAGGATGTCGGCCACGCTGCGCTGGTTGAAGACGTGGACCTCGACGCCGCGGCGGATCAGCGCGGACGCGATGTCGGCCTGCAGGTCCGAGAAGCCGAGCACGAGGTCGGGCTCCAGCGCGACGATGCGGTCGATCTTCGCGCTGGTGAACGCCGATACGCGCGGCTTCTCGCGCCGCGCGCGCGGCGGGCGGACCGTGAAGCCGGAAATGCCGACGATCCGCCAGTCCTCGCCGAGCAGGTACAGCGCTTCGGTGGTCTCCTCGGTGAGACAGACGATGCGCGAGGGAAACACTGGCGGAACTCGACGATGACATCGCCATAATCTAGCACTTGCCTCGCCCGGTCGGCCGTGCAAGGCTTGCGCCGCCTTGACACGCCCAGCCGACATCTTTCCCTCCCTGCACCTGCGCATCGAGCACTGGCTGTTCGACCTGCCCGAATCGCTGGGCGGCAGGCCGCTGCGCCTGGTCGCCACGCCACTGCGTTACCTCTACGCGCTGTTGCGCGATCTCGCCCGCGGCGATCTCGGGCTGCGTGCCATGAGCCTCGTCTACTCGACGCTGTTTGCGATCGTGCCGGTGGTGGCCGTCGCCTTCTCGGTGCTGAAGGCATTCGGGTACCACCGCGAACTCGAGCCCGTGCTGTACGAATTCCTCCGGCCGCTCGGTGCGCAGGCCAGCGAGCTCACCGCGAAGATCATGGAATTCGTGGACAACGTGCAGGGCACGCTGCTCGGGACCATCGGCTTCGTATTCCTGCTGGTCACCGTGTTCGGCATGATCCAGAAGGTCGAGGAATCGCTGAATTTCGTCTGGCACGTCGAGCGCCCGAGGAGCATCGCGCGGCGCATGACCGAGTACGTCGTCGTCATGCTGGTCGTCCCGGCGCTTTCGGTGTTCGCGATGGTGACGCTCGCGTCGTTCGAGGCGAGCGAAGCGGTGGCCAGGCTGTCGGGCCTCGCGACCGGCGGCGCCGGCGGCAGCAGCCGCTCGCACCTCGCGCCGTACGCGATGACCATCGCACTGTTCGCGTTCGTGTACGTCTACATGCCGAACACGCGCGTACGGCCGTGGCCGGCCGTCGTGGGCACGCTGTTCGGCGGCGTGCTCTGGGCGGCGGTGGGCGCCCTGTTCGCGCGCGTCGTCGTCTACTCGGCGAAGGCGGCAATCGTGTACGCCGGTTTCGCGGTAGTGCTGCTGTTCCTGCTGTGGCTGCACGTGAGCTGGCTGATCGTGCTGCTCGGGGCGCAGCTGTCGTTCTACGTGCAGCACCCGGAGCACCTGCGCACCGGCCACGCGGACATACCGATGACCGGCGCGCTGCGCGAGCGCCTCGCGATCTCGGTGATGTTCCTGCTCGGCGAGCGATTCATCGACGGCGGCGCGCGGTGGACGGTCAACACCCTTGCCGACCGGCTCGACGTCCCGGCGACGGTGCTCGGCGACGTCGTCTCCGCACTCGAGGCACATGACCTGGTGCTCACGGCGGAAGACGATTCGCTGATGCCGGCTCGCGATCTCGACGCCATCACGATTGCGTCGATCTTCGACGCGATCCGCCACGAGGTGCCCGATCCGCGCCGCCCGGAGCCACGCCCGGTGGCATCCGCGGACGCGACGGCGAAGATCGCCGACGACGCGCTCCGCGCCAGCGCGCAGGGCCGGACGCTGCGCGACCTCGTGCGTCCGGGCGGGCAGGCCTAGGCGGGTCACTCGCCCGCGAGCGTCATTTCCTCGACCAGGATCGAGCCCGTGTGGATGCCGCCGCGCAGGTCCACGTCCGCGCCCACGTCGACGATCGCGCGATAGATGTCCTTGAGGTTCCCGGCCACGGTCACCTCGTGGACCGGGTAGGCGATCCGGCCGTCCTCCACCCAGAAGCCGGCGGCGCCGCGCGAATAGTCGCCGGTCACGCCGTTCACGCCCTGCCCCATCAGCTCGGTGACGAGCAGCCCGCGGCCCATGTGCGCGAGCATCGCGTCGAAGTCGCGGCCGCGCCCATGCACGACCAGGTTGTGCGTGCCACCGGCGTTACCGGTCGTCCTGAGCCCGAGCTTGCGTGCCGAGTAGGTGCTGAGCACGTAGCCGAGCGCCACGCCGCCGGCGACGAGCTCACGGTCGCGCGTCGCGACGCCTTCGTGATCGAACGGCGCGCTCGCAAGCGCCTTCGGCACGTGCGGGCGTTCCGAGATCGCGAACCAGTCGGGGAACACCTGCTTCCCGGCGCAGTCGAGCAGGAACGAGGCGCGCCGGTACTGGCTGCCACCGCGAATGGCGCCGATGAAGTGGCTCACGAGGCCGCGCGCGACGTCGGGACTGTAGAGCACCGGCACCTTCATCGTGCTCAACTTGCGCGCGCCGAGGCGCCGGACCGCGCGCTCCCCGCTGCGGCGCCCGACGCTTGCCGCATCCTCGAGGTCGCGCCAGTCACGCGCGGTCGAATACCAGTAGTCGCGCTCCATGGTCTCGCCCTCGGAGCCGAGCACCGCGCAGCTGATGCTGTGCACCGTTCCCGGATAGGCGGCGAGGAAGCCGTGCGAAGTCCCGTAGGCACGCAGCCCGCGGTGACTGCTGACGCCGGCGCCTTCCGAGTTGGTGATGCGCGGGTCCACGCCCATGGCAGCGGATTCGCAGGCCAGCGCGAGCTCGCAGGCCTGGTCCGGCGTCAGCTCCCAGGGATGTGAGAGCGACAGGTCCGGGATCTCGGTCGCGAGCGTATCCGGGTCCGCGAGACCGGCGCACGGGTCCTCGGCGGTGAAGCGGGCGATGCTGCAGGCCTTGGCGACGGTCTCGCGCAGTCCCGCGGCGCCGAGATCGGCCGTGCTCGCCGACCCTTTGCGGGTTCCGAAGTAGACCGTGACTCCCATGCCGCGGTCGCGCTGGTACTCCACCGTCTCGACTTCACCGAGCCGCACCGACACGGACAGGCCGACGTCCACGCTCACGGCCGCCTCGGCCTGCGTGGCGCCGAGCACCTTCGCCTCCTCGAGCGCGAGTTCGACGAGTGCGAGCAGGTCGTCCCCGTTCGCCGCGGGCACCAGTGTTTTTTCGCTCGGCATGTCTGCGCCTGGCTGCAAGGGTCCGCCATTCTAGCAGCGGCCGGGCGCGCGGCCGCGCGTGCTAGCATCGCCCGCGGAGGCCAGATGAGCGACCCCGACAAATTCGACGATTTCGACGAGCCGCCGAGCAAGAGCGAGCTGAAGCGCCAGAGCCGCGACCTGCAGGACCTGGGCTGGGAGCTCGTCGAACTGCCCGCAGCGGACCTCGACTCGATGCCGCTGCCCGAGGACGTCCGCGAAGCCGTGATGACCGGGCGCCGCATCACCAGCAACGGCGCGAAGGCGCGTCACCGGCTCTTCATCGGCAAGCTGCTGCGCCAGGTCGACACTGCGCCGATCCAGGCGGCCCTTGCCCGCCGCGGCGAGGTCGACCGGCAGCGCATCAATCACGACAAGACCATAGAGCAGTGGCGCGACCGCCTGCTGTCCGACGAGGCGGCCGCGTGGACGGACCTCGCGGGCCTGATCGAGCCGACCGCGCTGCAGCAGATCCGGTCGCTGGCGCGGCAGGCGCGCGCCGAGCAGACGGCTTCCCGCCCTCCCGCTGCCGCTCGCCAGCTGTTCCGCCGCCTGCGGGAAGCCCTGCCAGGCCCCGCCTGAGGCGCCCGGTTCTCGGTGCTACAATGACGCGGTGAAACCGCTGGTTGGCATCATCATGGGGTCTACCTCCGACTGGGAGACCCTCAAGTCCGCCGCCGAGATGCTCACGCGCCTCGGCGTCCCGCACGAGACACGCGTGGTGTCGGCGCACCGTACGCCCGACCTGCTGTTCGAGTACGCGGCGTCGGCCCGCGGCCGCGGCCTCGAGGTGCTGATCGCCGGCGCCGGCGGCGCGGCGCACCTGCCGGGCATGACCGCCGCGAAGACGTCCCTCCCGGTACTCGGCGTGCCCGTGCAGTCGAAGACGCTGAGCGGCCTCGACTCGCTGCTCTCCATCGTGCAGATGCCGGCCGGCATCCCGGTCGGAACGTTGTCGATCGGCGTGGCCGGCGCGACCAACGCCGCGCTGCTCGCGGCCGCGATTCTCGGTAACTCGCACCCTGCGATCCGCGAGGCGCTCGACGCCTTCCGCGCGGAGCAGACACGCAAGGTGCTCGCGCAGCCCGACCCCAGCCAGCCACCCTCGAACACATGAGGATCGGCATCATCGGTGCCGGCCAGCTCGGGCAGATGCTGGCGCTCGCAGGTTACCCGCTGGCGCAGCGCTTCCTGTTCCTCGACTCGAGCGCGGACTCGCCCGGCGGCCAGGTGGGCCCGATGATCACCGGTGCGTTCGACGACCCGGCGAGTCTCGAGCGTCTCGCTGCCGAGACTGACCTCGTCACCTACGAATTCGAGAACGTGCCCGTCGCCGCGCTTGCGGCGGTTGCGAAGTCGCGGCCGTGCCATCCTCCCGGTCGAGGCGCTGCGCGTCTCGCAGGACCGGCTGCTCGAGAAGGAGCTCTTTGGCCGCCTCGGCATTCCGACGCCGGCCTTTCGCGCCGTGGACAGCCTCGCGGACCTGCGCGCCGCCGTCGCCGCGATCGGGCTGCCGTGCGTTCTCAAGACGCGACGGCTCGGCTACGACGGGCGCGGCCAGCACTACCTGCGCAGGCCTGCGGACGTCGCGGCGGCCTGGAAGGCGCTCGGCGGCGTACCGCTGATCCTCGAGGGCTTCGTGGACTTCGACCGCGAAGTCTCGATCATCGGTGCACGCAGCACCCGTGGCGAGACGCGCTGCTATCCGCTGTGCGGCAACTCGCATCGCGAGGGCATCCTGCGCGTGACGCTCGCGCCGGCGACGAACGCGCGGCTGCAGAAGGCGGCCGAGCGCCACCTGCGTCGCGTAATGGATCATTTCGGCTACGCGGGCGTGCTGACCATCGAGTTCTTCGTGCAGCGCGGCCGGCTGGTCGCCAACGAGATGGCCCCGCGCGTGCACAACTCCGGCCACTGGACCATCGAGGGCGCGGTCACCTCGCAGTTCGAGAACCACCTGCGCGCCATCATGGGCCTGCCGCTCGGCGAGACCCGCGCGGTCGGCCACAGCGCCATGGTCAACTTCATCGGCACGATGCCGGACCGGGACCGTGTGCTGGCGCTGCCCGGCGCGCACCATCACGACTACGGCAAGGCACCCCGCCCGGGCCGCAAGCTCGGGCATTGCACGATCGTCGCCAGGACGGCCGCGGAGCGTGACCGGACATTGCGGCGACTGCTGCGCCTCGTGCCGCGCTGACCGACCGGGCCTCCGGAGTGTGACCGGAGACGCAAACCACAGGGTCCGATCTTTTATAGTAGGGTCTGGAGCACTCGATGTATCTCGACCACTTCCAGCTCAGCGAACTGCCGTTCCGGCTCAGCCCGGACCCGTCGTTCATGTACCTGAGCCAGATCCACTCCCGCGCCAAGGCGTACATGGAGTCCACGATCTGGTTCACGGACGGCTTCGTCGTCATCACCGGCGAGATCGGCTCGGGCAAGACCACGCTGATCGAGACGTTCCTGAAGGAAATCGAGCAGGACGTGGTGGTCGCGCAGATCAACCAGACGCAGGTCTCGCCGATCGAGTTCCTGCAGTCCGTGCTGGCGCAGTTCGGCTTCAGCCCGTTCAAGATGCGCAAGGCCGAGCTGCTGGCGACGCTCAACGGCTTCCTCATCGAGCAGTATTCGAACGGCCGCAAGGTGCTGCTGATCGTCGACGAGGCGCAGAACCTCACCAACAAGGTGCTCGAGGAAGTGCGGATGCTGTCCGGGGTCGAGACGACCAAGGAGAAGGTGCTGCGCATCATCCTGGCGGGCCAGCCCGAGCTGAACGAGAAGCTCGACTCGGCCGAGCTCGTGCAGCTGAAGCAGCGCGTCAGGCTGCGCTTTCACCTGACGGCGCTCAGCGAAACCGACGCGATCGCCTACGTGCGCCACCGGCTGCGCGTGGCCGGCGCCGGCGATCGCGAGATCTTCGAGCCCGAGACGTTCCCGGTCATCTACCGCTACACGGGCGGCATCCCGCGGCTGGTCAACACGCTGTGCGACACGGCGCTGCTCGCGGCGTTCACGCAGGACCGCACGACCGTTTCCACCGAGGACGTGCAGGCGGCCGTGAACGAGCTGCAGTGGGTCGAGTACGCGGCGCGCACCTTTTCGCAGCTGCCGGGCATATCGGACGACACCGCGTCGCAGGAGCAGCCGCCGGTCGGCCGGCTGGTGCTGTCGCTCAAGGGTGCGACGGTGAGCGAATGCTACCTGGTGCCGGGCCGCATCTTCCTGGGCCGCACCTCGGACAACGACATGCAGGTCGAGAGCAAGTACGTGAGCCGTCACCACGCGCAGGTCGTGACGACGGCCGACGGTTCCTGGATCGAGGACCTCAACAGCACCAACGGCGTGTTCGTGCGCGGCAAGCGCGTCCGGCGCTACCGGCTGCAGGACGGCGACGTGGTGAAGCTCGGCATGCACGAGCTCACCTACTACCGTGCGGATCCGGCACCCACGGCAACGGTCGTGCTGCAGGACGACGAGGACCAGGACGAGGACGAGGGCGCGGACACCGCCGAGACCGAGGACGAACGCGGCTTCTGACGCGTTACCTGTCGAGCGAGTGCGTGTCGTACTCGTCCTGGCTCGCGCGATAGTCGCGCCGCCGCATCCACACCACCAGCCCGAGCGTGAGGCCGCCGCCCCCGAGCAGCATCAGCAGGCCGTGCGGCGCGTCATCCACGAGGAACGCCGCGGCCAGCGCCACCACGCCCGCCGCCATGTAGACGTAAGGCAGCACTTCGTACAGCGGCCGCGGGAACCACATCGTCAGGCCGTCCCGCCGACGGTGATGCCGTCGATGCGCAGCGTCGGCTGGCCGACGCCGACCGGCACGTCCTGGCCTTCCTTGCCGCACGTGCCGACGCCGTGGTCGAGCTCGAGGTCGTTGCCGATCATCGAGATGCGGGTCATCACGTCGGGGCCGTTGCCGATCAGCGTGGCGCCCTTCACCGGCGCAGGTGAGACGCCCGTTCTCGATCAGGTACGCCTCGCTCGCGGAAAACACGAACTTGCCGGAAGTGATGTCCACCTGCCCGCCACCGAAATGGCGGCAGTAGATGCCCTTCTCCACCGAGGCGATGATTTCCTCGTGCGCGTGCGGCCCGGGCAGCATGTAGGTATTGGTCATGCGCGGCAGCGTGAGGTGCGCGAACGACTCGCGGCGCCCGTTGCCCGTGGGCGCCACGCCCATCAGCCGTGCGTTCAGCTTGTCCTGCAGGTAGCCCTTCAGCACGCCGTCCTCGATCAGCGTCGTGCAGCCGGTGGGCGTGCCCTCGTCGTCGATGTTGAGCGAGCCGCGGCGCGCGGTGAGCGTGCCGTCGTCCACGACCGTGACGCCGCGGGACGCGACCTGCTGCCCGATGCGGCCGCTGAACGCCGAGGTGCCCTTGCGATTGAAGTCGCCCTCGAGCCCGTGACCGACGGCCTCGTGCAGCAGCACGCCGGGCCAGCCCGGCCCGAGCACCACGGTCATGGTTCCGGCCGGGGCCGGCACGGCTTCGAGGTTCACCTGCGCCGAGCGCACGGCCTCGCGCACGAGTTCACGCCAGCGCTCCTGGGCCAGGAACTCCGTGTACGCAAAGCGTCCGCCGCCACCGGCGTAGCCCTGCTCGCGCCGCCCGTCCTGCTCGATGATCACGGACACGTTGAGGCGCACCAGCGGACGCACGTCGGCCGCCAGCGTTCCGTCGCTCGCGAGCACCAGGATCGTGTCGTGCGACGCGCTCAGGCTGGCCATCACCTGGCTGATGCGCGGGTCGAGCGAGCGCGCCTCGCGGTCGATGGCCTCGAGCAGGCGCACCTTCGCGTCGTCGTCCAGCGACTCGACGGGGTCGATCGGCAGGTAGAGACCGTGTCCGCCACGGGCGCGCCAGGCCTGCATCGAGCCACCCGGGCTCGAGCGTGCGATGGCGCGCGCCGCATGCGCCGCCTCGAGCAGCGCCGGCAGCACCACTTCGTCGGAATATGCGAAGCCGGTCTTCTCGCCGGAGAGCGCGCGCACGCCGACGCCCTGGTCGATGCTGTGCGCGCCGTCCTTCACGATGCCGTCCTCGAGCGCCCAGGACTCCTCGCGGGTCAGCTGGAAGTAGACGTCGGCGTAATCCACCGCGCGTCCCATGACCTCGCCCAGGATGCGTGCGACGCCGTCCTCGTCGAGCCCGGCTGGCGAGAGCAGCGCCGTACGCGCGATCGCGAGCGGGTCGCGCGCGGCGTCGTGGACCACGGGCCAGGGCTGCGGAGCGAAGAGCGCGGGCGGAATGTCGGGTCTCATGTTGCTCAACTGTCCAGTCGTCGATGATCCACGGAGGGGAAATTCTGCCTGACCTCTCGCTGCCGAACGAGGTCGATGTCGCCGAGGACGACGCCCGTGCCACGCGGCAGGCGCCCGATCACGCGGCCCCAGCAGTCTACGATCATTGAGTCGCCGTAGGTCTCGCGGCCGTTCTCGTGGAACCCCGACTGGGCCGGGGCGACCATGTGGCAGAGATTCTCGATGGCGCGGGCACGGAGCAGCGTTTCCCAGTGCGCGCGGCCGGTGGGCGCGGTGAACGCCGACGGCAGGCAGAACCACTCCGCACCCATCGAGAGCAGCCGCCGGAACAGCTCCGGGAAGCGGATGTCGTAGCAGACGGCCAGCCCGAGCCGGCCAGCCGGCGTATCCACGCACACGGGCTGCGTGCCCGGCTGCACCGTCGAGGACTCCTGGTAACGCTCGTCCCGGCCCGGCACCGCGACGTCGAACAGGTGGATCTTGTCGTAGCGCGCGACACGGCGGCCCTCGGCGTCGAACACGAGCGCCGCCGCGGCCAGCCGCGACTGGCCGGGCAACCTGAGCGGAACGGTTCCGCCGATGATCCAGATGCCGAGCTCGCGCGCCGTCGTGGACAGGAAGGCCTGGATGGGTCCTTCACCGTCGTCCTCGGCGATCGCGAACTTGTCGGACTCGGCCGCGCCCATGAATGCGAAATTCTCCGGCAGCGCGGCAACACGGGCGCCGCCGTCGCGTGCCTGGCCCAGCAGCCGGCCGGCATCGGCGAGGTTACGGTCCCGGTCGGTCGAGGAGACCATCTGCACCGCCGCCACGATCGTCATCGCATCGCCCCGGCAGGCCGCGTCACATCAGCACCACGTCGAACTGGTCGATCAGGTAGAGCGACTCGGTCTGCAGCCGGATCGGCTTGCCCACCAGCACCTCGAGCTCGCCGAGTGCCGCGGACTCCTCGTCCAGCAGCCGCTCGATCACGTCCTGGTGCGCGAGCACCAGCAGCTGCTGCAGGTCGAACTGGCCGACCTGGCGCAGGATCTCGCGGAAGATCTCGTAGCAGACCGTCTCCGCCGTCTTCACGAAGCTGCGCCCCTCGCAGGCGGGGCACGGCATGCACAGCTGGTGCACCAGGCTCTCGCGCGTGCGCTTGCGCGTCATCTCCACGAGGCCGAGCGGCGAGACCGCGGAGAAATGGGTCTTCGCATGGTCCTTGGCGAGCGCCTTCTCGAGCGCCTGCATCACCTGGCGGCGGTGCTCCTCCTCCTCCATGTCGATGAAGTCGATGATGATGATGCCGCCGAGGTTGCGCAGCCGGAGCTGGCGCGCGATCGCGACCGCCGCCTCGAGGTTCGTGCGGTAGATCGTCTCCTCGAGGTTGCGGTGCCCGACATAGGCGCCGGTGTTGACGTCGATGGTCGTCAGCGCCTCGGTCTGGTCGATGACGAGGTAGCCGCCGGACTTGAGCGCGACCTTGCGGTCGAGCGAGCGCTGGATCTCCTCCTCGACGCCGTGCAGGTCGAAGAGCGGCCGGCTCCCGGTGTAGCGTTCCACGCGGGCGCCGAGCACCGGCATGAACGTCGCTGCGAACTCGCGCATCGCATCGCAGGTGCGCTCGTTGTCCACCAGCACCCGGTCCACGCCCTCGCCCATCAGGTCGCGCATCAGGCGCAGCGGCAGCGGCAGGTCCTCGTGCACGAGCGTGCCCTGGCCCGCCGAGCGCGCCTTCTCCGTCAGCACTTCCCAGAGCTTGCGCAGGAACAGCATGTCGGCCGCAAGCGCCTCGTGCGCGGCTCCCTCCGCCGCGGTGCGCACGATGTAGCCTCCGGTCGCGCCCGGCGTCGTCGCGGAACCCACGGCGTCGCGCAGCCGCTGCCGTTCCGCCTCGTTCTCGATGCGCGCCGACACGCCGACGCCGTGGCCGAACGGCATGTAGACGAGGTACCGCGACGGGATCGTGATGAACGTGGTGAGGCGCGCGCCCTTGGTGCCGAGCGGATCCTTGAGGACCTGCACCAGGATGTCGGCCCCCTCGCCCACGAGTTCGCGGATGCTGTCGGTGCGCGGTTCGTCGCCAGCGCCTTCCGCGTCCGCCGGCTGCACGATGTCGGAGACGTGCAGGAAAGCCGTGCGCTCGAGACCGATGTCGATGAAGGCGGCCTGCATGCCGGGCAGCACGCGCGACACCCGGCCCTTGTACAGGTTGCCCGCGAGCCCGCGCTTGCTCGCGCGCTCGACGAACAGTTCCTGCAGCACGCCGTTCTCGAGCAGCGCCGCACGTGTTTCACGCGGGCTGACGTTGACGACCATCTCGGTGGTCATGCCGCGACTCCTCCGGCCAGCAGCCCCGGGACGCCGCGCAGCAGTTCCCAGGTCTCGCAGAGCGGCAGGCCGACGACGCCGGAGTAGCTTCCGGCAATGTGCCGGATGAAGATCGCGGCGCGCCCCTGCACCGCGTAGCCGCCCGCCTTGTCGGCCGGCTCACCGGTACCCGAGTACCAGTCCATCTCGGCACGCGTGATCTCGCGCATCGTCACGCTGCTGCTGCTGACGCGCGCCGCGGAGCCGCCGGCGTGCAGCACCGCAACCGCCGTATGGACCTGGTGCGTGCGGCCCGAGAGTCGCGCGAGCATGGCGACCGACTCCGCGCGGTTGCCCGGCTTGCCGAAGATCTCGCCTTCGAGCGCCACGGTCGTGTCGGCTGCCAGCACCGGCAGGCGCGCGGAGGCAGGCAGGCTGTCCCAGAGCGCGCGAGCCTTTTCCTCCGCCAGCCTGAGCACGTATTCGGCGGGAGCCTCTCCCGGCCGCGACGATTCGTCCACCTCCACCGGGCGGACCTCGTGGGCAATGCCGACCTGTCGCAGCAGCTCGCTGCGACGCGGCGACGCCGAAGCCAGCAGGATGAGGGGCGGCGTCATGCAGCGTTCAGGCGAAGCTCACGGTGGCCTCGATGCGCCGCTCCGCCACCAGCGAGTTGCTGATCAGGCAGACGTGCTCGGCGCGCTCCATGGCCTTCAGCGCCTTGTCCTGCTCGGTGCCTTCCGGCACGACGAGCGCGGCCTTGACGACGATGTGCGTGAACCGGGTCTTGCCGTCGACCCGGTCCAGCGTGCCCTGCACCTCGCACTGGAGCGACGTCCAGGGCAGCTTCTGCGCGCGCGCCACGCCGCGGAAGCTGAGCAGGAAACAGTCCGCGACGGCCGCGCAGAGCAGCGTCTCCGGGGACCAGCGGTCACCCGGCCCGTCGAACTCCGCCGGCGGGGCGGTTGCGAGGACAGGGAGCCCGGCCGATGAGACCGGCACGTCGCCCTCGGGCATCGAGGAAGCCTGGACCGTGTAGATGTGCGGATAGGGGTGCATGGTTCCGTCCTGAAACGAGCTTCAACCGCTCATTCAAACCCGCCCGGACCCCGCTGTCCACCGGGCAGTGCACGGATTCAGGCGCGGTGGTAGGGCAGCCCCTTGAGTACGCTCACCGCGCGGTACAGGGCCTCCGCGACGACGATCCTCGCCAGCCCGTGGGGCAGCGTCAGGGCGGACAGCGACCACCGCAGGCGCGCCCGGGCATCGACCTCCGGTGCAAGTCCGTCCGGTCCGCCGATGCAGAATGCGAGCGGCTGCCCGTCCCGGGACCGCTCGTCGAGCCAGCGGGCGAGTTGCTCCGTCGTCAGCGAGCGGCCGCCGACCTGCAGCGCCACGAGACAGCAGCGCTCGCCGGCCGCCGCCAGCATGCGCGAGCCCTCGGTTGCGACGGCCTTCGCGGTGTCGCCGCGCCCGCGCTGGCCCAGCGGTATCTCGACGAGTTCGAGCCGGTAGTCCCCGCGCAGTCGCCCGGCGTAGTCCGCGAACCCGGCATCCACCCAGTCGGGCATGCGCGTGCCCGCGGCAATCAGACGCATCAGCATGAAGGCGCTCCGCGCGTTCAGGCCGCCGCGCTCCTGCCCTCCCAGAGCTTCTCGAGCGCGTAGAACTCGCGGATGCGGGGCAGCATGACGTGCAGCACGACGTCGTGCAGGTCCACGAGCACCCAGTCGCCGTCGCGCTCGCCTTCCATCCCGAAGGGCCGGAACCCCGCTTCCTTGCAGCGCTGCACGACGCGATCCGCGATCGACTTCACGTGCCGGTCCGACGTGCCGCTCGCGACGACCATCATGTCGGTGATGTCGGTCAGGCCGCGCACGTCGAGGGCCTTGACGTCCACCGCCTTCATGTCGGCCAGCGCATCGAGCACCACGTCCTGCAGAGTCGGCTTTCCCTTGGGTCGCACGGTCTTGCCGGCGGTCTTGCGGGCGGCCGTGCCGGCCGACCTGCCTGCCGTCTTGGTGACGGTCTTGGCGACCGTCTTGCCGGCGGTCTTGCGCGCCGCGCTCTTCGCCGGTCGCTGCGTCTTGCCCTTGGGTTCCTTGCTGCTTCGTGTGGTCTTGCGCTTTGCCGTCATGCTCACCTCTTGGTCTGCCGTGTGTAACAACCAGTGTCCCGGATGATGTCGCGGACCGCGTCCGGCATCAGGTACCGCGGATCGCGGCCCGACACGATGATGTCGCGCAGGTCCGTGGAGGAAATCTCGAGTTGCGTGACCGGGTGCACGAAGATGCGGCCAGCGAGGGCCTCGTGCAGGTCTTCCATGCGGACCGAGCCGCGCTGCTGCAGCAGGTCGCCGAGCAGTCCCGTCGTCGGTGCGCGCCAGCCCGGGCGATGCGCGACGGCGACGTGGGCGAGCTGCAGGATCTCGCGCCACTGGTGCCAGTTCGGCAGGCCCAGGAAGGCATCCATCCCGACGACCAGCACGAGCGGATGCGCGGGAAATTCGGCGCGCAGCTCCGCAAGCGTCGTGACCGTGTAGGAAGGCCCGACGCGGCGCACCTCCCGGTCGTCGACGGTGAATCCCGGCTGCGCCTCGATCGCCGCACGCACCATCGCGAGCCGCAACCCGGCCTCCGCGAGTGGCGCGTCGCGATGCGGCGGGTTGCCCGCAGGCACGAAGCGCAGCTCGCCGAGCGCGAGCACCTGCATCAGCTCGAAGCCGGTGCGCAGGTGCCCGAAATGGATGGGATCGAACGTGCCGCCGAAGACGCCGATCGGGTTCATGCGGCCAGCCGCACGCCGGCGATCCTCGCGACCAGGCCCTCGAGCTCGACCCACGCGTCGCCGTGCAGGCTGCCCTTGGCAATCCGGTCGGCGCGCGCGACCGCGGTGATGAGCGAATCGATCTGGCGCCGATCGAGCCGGCCGAGTGCCGCCTTGATCGGGCCCTGCCGCGTCGACCACACCTGCTCCGCCCGGAACACGTTATCGAGCGAGCGCTCGTGGCCGGCCCTCAGCGACACCCGCGACAGCGCACGCAGGTCCTGCAGCAGCGCCCAGATGATGAGCGGCGGCTCCTGTCCCTCGGCCCGCAGGCCCGAGAGGATGCGCAGCGCGCGCGTCGCGTGGCCCGAGAAAGCCGCCGCCGACAGTTCGAAAACGTCGTAGCGGGCGCTGTCGGCGACCAGCGCGGCGACATCCTCCGCGCCGAGCGTCGCGCCCGGCATCAGCAGCACGATGCGCTCGACTTCCTGCTGCGCGGCGAGCAGGTTGCCTTCGACGCGATCGGCGATCAGTTCCGTTGCCGCGGCGTCGATCTGCACACCCTGCTTCGCGAGGCGGTCGCGGATCCAGCCCGGCAGCGCTCCACGCTCGACGGGCTGCGTGATGACGAGCACGCCGTGCTCCTCGAATGCCTTGACCCAGGCGGTCGTCAGCGACTTGCGCTCGAGTTCGCCGGTCACCAGCAGCACGGTATCGGCCGGCGGCTGCGCCGCGAGTCCCGCCAGCGCGCGCTGCGATTCGACATCCGGCGTCGAATTGAACTTGAGCTCGATCAGGCGGCGCGAGGCGAACAGCGAGAGGTTGGCCGCGTCGCGCAGCAACTCGTCCCAGTCGAAGCCGCGCTCGATGAAATGGACCTCGCGGTCGGCGTAGCCGGCCGCACGCGCAGCCTGGCGGACGGCCACGGCCGCCTCGGCGATCAGCAGTGGCTCGACGCCGGTGATCAGGTAGGCGCTGCGCAGGCCGCGTGCGAGAGCCGTCGGCAGGGCGTCCGGGGACGTCCTCACTGCCCGGTCTGGCTCATGCGCACCGCGGTCGGGCAGTGCGGCCTTGTGGTTTGCTCGGCATGCGGGCCGATTATGCCGCCTTGACCACGGGGGTGCCACCTGCCGGCGTCGCGCAGCTAGAATCCCGGCATGAAAACCCCATCCGCCGCCGCCCGCCGCACCCTCTACCCCGCCATCGAGCCCTATCGCAGCGGGTGGCTGCGCGTTTCGCCGCTGCACGAGATCTACTGGGAGGAGAGCGGCAACCCGAAGGGCAAGCCGGCGCTGTTCGTGCACGGCGGGCCGGGCGCCGGTGCCGACCCGCGCTCGCGCCGTTTCTTCGACCCGAAGCGCTACCGGATCGTCGTTTTCGACCAGCGCGGCTGTGGCCGCAGTCGCCCGCACGCGAGCCTCGAGGACAACACGACCTGGCACCTGGTCGCGGACATCGAGCGCCTGCGCGCGTTCCTCGGCATCGAGCGCTGGCTGGTCTTCGGCGGCTCCTGGGGCTCGACGCTCGCGCTCGCCTATTCCCAGGCGCACCCGCGGCGGGTCAGCGAACTCGTGCTGCGCGGCATCTTCATGCTGCGCAAGTGGGAGATCGACTGGTTCTACCAGGACGGCGCCGGAGCGCTGTTCCCCGACCGCTGGGAGAACTACCTCGCCGCCATCCCGCGCCGCGAGCGCGGCGACCTGGTGGGAGCGTACTACCGGCGGCTCACGAGCCCGAATCGCGCGACCCGTGTGCGCGCGGCGCGTGCGTGGTCGATCTGGGAAGCCGCGACGAGCCACCTGATCACGGATGACGCGAACATCGACAAGTGGGGCGAGGAGGACTTCGCGGTCGCGGTGGCGCGCATCGAGTGCCACTATTTCGTGAACAAGGGATTCCTGCGCCGCGAAGACCAGCTGCTGCGTGGCGTCGCGCGGATCCGCCACATCCCGTCGGTCATCGTGCAGGGTCGCTACGACGTCGTGTGCCCGATCCGGACGGCCTGGGACCTGCACCGGCGCTGGCCGGAAGCGGATTTCCGCGTCGTCCCGGACGCGGGACATTCGGCGCTCGAGCCCGGCAACACGCACGAACTCGTGAGCGCGACCGACCGCTACGCCAGGGCTAGAGCGACTCGAGGCGGCGCAGCACGAGGCCGGCGAGGTCGCGCGCAATAGCCTCGCGCAGGATGTTTTCCTCGCGGTCCATGGCCAGCAGGTCCGACTCGCTGAAGCTGTAGGTGCGCGTGAGCTCGATGGCCTGGGGCTTGACGACCTGCTCGTCGCCGCGCGTGATCGAGAACTCGATCGAATAGAAGATCTGGTACTCCTGCGGCGTATTGCGCGCCGACACCGAGAGCACCCGCCGCCCGGTGCGATCCTGCGTCACGCGGATGACGGCATCCGCCTCGCCGGCCGACGGGGCAACCGCGGCGCCGGCGTCGTCGAGGGCTCGCCGCAGCTCGACGGCGAACGGCGACAACTCGTCCTTCCCCGAAACGTAGACCTTGTGGATGCCCGGGGGCAGCGTCGTCGCGCCCTGCATGTGGAATCCGCAGCCGCCGGCGGCGAGCGCCAGCGCGAGAGCGAGCAGTGCGAGGATCCGCGCGCGTGGGCCGCTCATGCTCACACCACCAGGTTCGCGAGCTTGCCGGGCACGTACACGAACTTGCGCACCGGCTTGCCCTCGACGAACTTCTGGACGTTGACGTCCGCGAGCGCCGCCTCACGCACCTGGTCTTCGCCGGCACCGACCGGCACCGTCACGCGGCCGCGCAGCTTGCCGTTCACCTGGACGACCACCTCGACGGCCTCGCGCTCGAGCGCCGCCGCGTCCACCTGCGGCCAGCGCTCGTCCACCACGGCCGTCGCGTGGCCGAGTTCGCGCCACAACGCATGGCATGCGTGCGGCACCACGGGCGACAACGCGAGCACGACGATATCGAGCGCCTCCTGCATCACCGCCCTGCCCTGCGGCGAACGGTCGTCGCTGCGAGCCAGCGAATTCATCAGTTCCATGACCGCGGCGATGGCGGTGTTGAACGTCCGGCGCCTGCCGATGTCCACGGTGACCTTGGCCAGCGTCTCGTGGACCTGGCGGCGCAGGTCGCGCTGGGCCGGACTCAGGGACGGCACGTCGAGCGCCGGCGCGGGCCCCTGGGCCACGTGCTGCTGCACGGCCTTCCACAGACGCTTCATGAAACGGTACGCGCCTTCGACGCCCTCGTCCGACCACTCGAGCGACTGCTCGGGCGGCGCGGCGAACATCATGAACAGCCGCGCCGTGTCCGCGCCGTACTGCTCGACGAGCGCCTGGGGATCGACGCCGTTGCCCTTGGACTTCGACATCGTGCCGATGCCGCCCGACTCGACCGGCTGGCCATCCTCGCGCAGCACCGCGCCGACCTGCGCGCCCTTCTCGTCGAGCTGCACGTCCACGTCCGCCGGGTTGTAGTAGACGACGCGGCCGGAGGCGGGCTTGCGGAAGTAGATCTCGTTCAGGACCATGCCCTGCGTCAGCAGGTTCGAGAACGGCTCGTCGAGCTTCGTCAGGCCGAGGTCGCGCATCACCCGGGTCCAGAACCGCGAGTACAGCAGGTGCAGGATGGCGTGCTCGATGCCGCCGATGTACTGGTCCACCGGCAGCCAGTACGCGGCACGCTCGTCGATCATCGCGCGATCGTTGCCCGCGCTCGCGAAGCGGAAGAAGTACCACGACGAGTCCACGAACGTGTCCATCGTGTCCGTCTCGCGCCGCGCCGGCTTCCCGCACTTCGGGCAGGAGCACGCGAGGAAGGCCTCGTTGCGGTTGAGCGGGTTGCCGCTGCCGTCCGGCACGCAGTCCTCCGGCAGCACGACCGGCAACTGGTCGTCGGGCACGGGCACGACGCCGCACGCCTTGCAGTGGATCAGCGGGATCGGGCAGCCCCAGTAGCGCTGCCGCGAAATGCCCCAGTCGCGCAGCCGCCAGTTCACGCGCCGCTCACCGCGGCCGTTCGACTCGAAGGACTTCGCGATGGCGTCGAACGCCTCGTCGAAGTCGAGGCCGTCGAAGCGGCCGGAATTGATCAGCCGTCCGTGCTCGACGTAGGCGCCCGCATCCATGTCGACGAGGCTGCCGTCCGCGGGCTGGATCACCTGGTGGATGCGCAGGCCGTAGCGACGCGCGAACTCCCAGTCGCGCTGGTCATGCGCGGGCACCGCCATCACGGCGCCCGTGCCGTAGCCCATCAGCACGAAGTTCGCGACCCACACCGGCACCTTCTCGCCGGTGAGCGGATGAATCGCGTCGATGCCGAGCGGCATGCCGCGCTTCTCCATCGTCTCGAGCACCGCCTCGGTGACGCCCGTGCGCTGGCACTCGGCGATGAATGCCTGCAGGTCGGGGTTGCCCGCCGCCGCGCGCTGCGCGAGCGGGTGCTCGGCGGCGACCGCCATGTAGGTGACGCCGTACAGCGTATCGGGACGCGTCGTGTAGATGCGCAGCGGCTCCGCACCCTCGACCTCGAACTCGAGCTCGAGGCCCTCGGAGCGGCCGATCCAGTTCGACTGCATCAGCTTCACGCGCTCGGGCCATCCGGGCAGCGAGTCGAGCGCCCCGAGCAGTTCCTCCGCGTATCCGGTGATGCGCAGGTAGTACATCGGGATTTCGCGCTTCTCGACGATCGCGCCGGTCCGCCAGCCGCGACCGTCGATCACCTGCTCGTTCGCGAGCACGGTCTGGTCCACCGGGTCCCAGTTGACGACGCCCGTCCTGCGGTACGCGATGCCCTTCTCGAGCATGCGCAGGAACACCCACTGGTTCCAGCGATAGTAGTCGGGCCGGCACGTCGCGACTTCGCGGCTCCAGTCGATGCCGAAGCCGAGCGAGCGCAGCTGCCGCTTCATGTAGTCGATGTTGTCGTAGGTCCACTTCGCGGGAGGCACGCCGTTCGCCATCGCGGCGTTCTCGGCCGGCAGGCCGAACGCGTCCCAGCCCATCGGCTGCAGCACGTTGAAGCCCTGCATGCGCATGTAGCGCGTCAGCACGTCGCCGATCGTGTAGTTGCGCACGTGGCCCATGTGCAGGCGCCCGCTCGGGTACGGGAACATGCACAGGCAGTAGTACTTGGGCCGCGACGTGTCCTCGCTGACCGCGAAGGTGCCGTGGTCGTCCCAGTAGCGTTGTGCCTGCGGCTCGACGGCCGCCGGGTCGTATCGTTCCTGCATGGCGTGATCGAAGGGCTGGATGGAACCCGGAAGGATACCCGACCGGCACCTCCGGACCTATCCGGTGAACTCCACGACGCAGCCGCCCGCGTGCGGGGCGTCCACCCAGAAGCCGCCGCCGGGCGCAGGGGCAGGCGCGACGAGGCCGGGCGCCACGGCTTCACGGGCGCGGCGCAGGTCCGCGACGCGAACGGCAAATCCCGCCAGGCAGGGCGTCGCAGGCACGTGTGCCCCGGGGAAACGTGCGGCGAACACGTCGGGCGTCAGCACCCGGATCCACCGCCCGCCGAGTTCGATCGTCCCGGCCTCCGCGGGCCGGGCTCCGGCCACGATGGCAAGCCGGCGCTCGACGTCTTGCGGCTCCGTCGTGACGACGTAGACCCCCTCCAGCGCCACGGCGCCGTTCGGATGGGACTCGACCTCGCGCTGGTGTACCAGCCCCGGCGTCTCGTGCCGGACGAGGCACAGCAGACCCTCGGGCGAGGCTGCGGGCTCGAGCATGAACCACTCGAATCGGGCTTCCCCGTGCCGCGAGCCGTACTCGACGGCACGGCTCGCGCGGGCCGGAGCCCGCACGGGCACTCCCGCGGACGTGCAGCGTTCGTGCGCCGCCGCGATGTCGTCGACGCCGAGCGCCAGGATGTGCAGCCCGAAATGCCGCTCCACCCAGGGCGCAAGGTGATGATCGCGCGACGCGCTGTCGATCTGTGTCAGCTCGACATAGCCGGACTCGAATACCACGTGCGCGCTCGACTGTCCGATGGGCAGGCTTGCGCCGGTGGCCGGTTCGAAGCGCAGCAGCGGGCGTGGCTCCGTCGGGGCAAAGCCGAGCGCCCGGTAGCGAGCGACCAGGTCGTCGAGTACCGGCGCTACCAGTCCGACGTGGTCGAGGCCTGCGCCGCCGCTCATCGCTGCTTTTGTATTCATGGGCGTGAGGACCGATGATAGTCGCCGGGGATCATCGGTGGGAGGAACAGCGGCCATGGCGCGTCCACACATCTGTTTCGTGCAGTCGCAATGGGTGCCCTGGCAACGCGCCGTCGGCGGCGGGATGCGCGACGACGTCGACTGCAAGGTCCTCTCGCAGGACGACACCGACGGCAGCTCGACGATGGTCGTCCGCTATCCCGTCGGCTGGGCGAGGACCAGCCCCGAATGCCTGCTCGCGCACGAGGAATTCCTCGTGCTGGACGGCGCACTCGAGCTGAACGGACGCCGCTACGGACGCCACGCCTACGCGTTCCTGCCCGCCGGCTTCGTGCGCGAGCACGCGAGGGCCACGGAAGGCGCCGTGCTGCTCACGATGTGGTACGGGGCGCCGCTGGGCGTGCCGGCCGCGCAGGCGCCCGCTGGCCTCTACGACCCGCGCCTGCTGGTGCCGTACGTCAACCCGCTCGAGATGGACTGGGACCCCGGGCTCGTCGATCCTCAGCTCGCGAAAGGCGTGGCGATCAAGCCGCTGCGCACCGATCCCGATTCGGGCGAGACATCCTTCCTGTACTGCTCGCCACCGCATCGCGTGCCGCCGGGCATGGCCAAGCCGCAGTGGACGCACCCGATGGTCGAGGAACTCTACGTGCTCGAAGGCGAGTACTGCTGGGGCGACCTCGGCGTGATGCGCCGCGGCGGCTACTGCTGGTGGCGCGAGAACATCTACCACGGTCCGGCCGGGACGGAGACGGGGTACAACCTGTTCGTGCGCACGATCGGCGGACCGCTGGTCAACCACTTCGACACGGTGAAGAAGCCGTTCACGTGGACGCCGGCGCACCGGCCCGATCCTGCCGCCGGAACTGCAGCCGTACGGCCGGGAATGGCCGCGCGAGCCGAACTACTAGTGACCCGTGAGCAGTGACCAGCGGTCGGGGCCGGGGGCCGCAGGCGCGGAGTGGCCGAGCCCCGGGTACGCCTGGTACATCGTGTTCGTGCTGATGGTCGCGTACACGCTCTCGTACATCGACCGCACGATCGTGGACCTGCTGGTCGGACCCATCAAGGCAGACCTCGGCCTCACCGACACGCAGTTCAGCCTGCTGCGCGGCCTTGCGTTCGCGGTCTTCTACACGCTGCTCGGCATTCCGCTCGGACAGCTCGCCGATCGCCGTCACCGCGGCCGGTTGATCGCGGCCGGCATCGCGCTGTGGAGCATCGCGACTGCCCTGTGCGGCGCGGCGCGGAGCTTCCCGCAGCTGTTCGCCGCCCGCATGGCCGTGGGCGTCGGCGAGGCCGCGCTCACGCCCGCGGCCTATTCGATGATCGCCGACTCGTTTCCGCCCGAGCGGCGCGGCCGCGCGTTCGGCGTCTATGCCAGCGGCATCTACGTGGGCATCGGCCTCGCGATCATCATCGGCGGACTGGTCGTGCAGGCGGTCAGCGCGCAGCCGTCCGTGCGCCTGCCACTGCTCGGCGAAGTGCGCGCCTGGCAGGCGGCGTTTCTCGTCGTCGGGTTGCCGGGCCTCGTGGTTGCCGCGTGGATACTCACGATTCGTGAACCGATCCGCCGTGTGCAGCCGGGCGATGCGCACGCGCCGACTTTCCGTGCCGCGTTCGCCTTCCTCGGCGCGCATCGCGGGCTGTTCCTCGCGCACTTCACGGGGTTCGCGCTGCTCACGCTGCTCTTCAATGCGATCACGGCCTGGATACCCGCCTATCTCACGCGGGTGCACGGGTATGCGCCCGGCCAGATCGCGCTCAGCTACGGGCCGATCCTGCTCGTGTTCGGTTCGGCGGGAATCTTCTGCGGCGGCTGGTTCGCCGACTGGCTGCGCAAGCGCGGGCGCGCCGATGCCGAGATCCGTGCCGGCATCGTCGGCGCACTCTGCCTCTGGCCGTTCGCTGCGACCGCGACGCTGATGCCCGACGCGCAGCTGTTCTTCGTCATGCTGGCGCCGCTCGTGTTCTTCGCGAGCTTTCCGTTTGCGCCCGCCGCCGCGGCACTGCAGCTGGTGACGCCGAACCGGCTGCGCGGCCAGGTCTCCGCCGTGTACCTCTTCGTCGTCAATCTCACCGGCATCGGCCTCGGCGGGACGATCACCGCGCTGCTCACCGACGGCCTGTTCGGCAGGGACGACGCGGTGGGATACTCGATGGCGCTGGTGGGCGTCGTCGCGGCGCCGCTCGCCGCGCTGGTGCTGCGGGCGGGATTGCCGTACTTCAGGCGCGGCGTCGACGCCGCCTGACCCGCGCGGCATTCACGCAGCCACGAACTCCAGCACCCCGTCACCGCGCTGCCGGCGCTCGAGCAGGCCGCTGCTGCAGAGGTAACTCAGGTGAGCGACGGTCTCGCCCATCGCGAGCACGCGATGGAAGCCCCGCAGCGGGCGACCGAACATCACGGGCAGCACCTCGAACGCGGTGCGTGGTCCGTTGCTGCAGGCCTTGCGCACATCCTCGAGCTGCTGCTCGTGATGCGCGCGCACGTCGGCCAGCCGACCGTGCAGGCCACGGAACGGGCGTCCGTGCGACGGCAGCACGACCGTGTCCTCCGCGCATTGCTCGAGGCGCGTCAGCGACGCGAGGAACTCGCGCAGCGGGTCGGCGTCGGGCCGGCTCGAAAGCACGCTGACGTTCGGCGAGATCGTGGGCAGCACCTGGTCGCCGCTCACCAGCACGCGCCCGTCGCCGTCATACAGGCACAGGTGACCGCGGCAGTGGCCGCCGGTCTCGATCAACTGCCAGCGCCGGCCGCCAGCGTCGAACGTGTCCCCGTCCTCGGGTGCCTCGTCGAGCACCGGCGCGCCGCCAAACCACTCGTCGTGGCGGAAGGTCGCGCGCGCGGCAGCGCCGGGATCCTGCGCGAGTCCATGCGAGGCGAGGAACGCGCGCATGCGTGCCTCGATCGCCGCCGGCTCGGTCGCGAGGAATTCGCTGACGGAGCCGTGTGCCGCCGCCGACATCCAGACCTTCGCGCCGTGCCGCTGCTGCAGCCACGGCGACAGGCCCATGTGATCGGGATGGTCGTGCGTGACGAAGATCCTGCCGAGCGGCTTGCCGCCGAGCGTGTCGCGCTCGAGCGTGTGCCATGCCTCGCGGCAGGAATCGAGCGCCATGCCCGTGTCCACCAGCGCCCAGGAGTCGCCGTCGTCCATCAGCCAGACGTTGATGTGCGTGAGTTCCATCGGCAGCGGGATCCGCGCCCACAGGATGCCGTCCGCAACCGGGCAGGCGTGGCCGGGCGCCGGCGGCTCGATCGGCAGGTACTCGATTTCGCGTCGCGAGGACGGGAACTTCTCGCCCGTGTGCGTGATCGTGACGTGCCGGTCGGTCATCCTGCATCTCCGCGGCGCATCCGCCAGCCTGCGAATCCCACTGCGAGGCCGAGGTAGATCAGCGCGAGGACCGGCCAGTTGCCAAGGCGCAGGTAGGGCGTGAACCCGGTCCGCGGCATGATCGAGCCTGTCAGCACGCCGGGCTGGAACTGGGGCAACACACCGAGCAGCCGGCCGTCGTGGGCGATCAGCGCGGTGACGCCGTCGTTGGTCGCGCGCAGCATCGGCCGCCCCGTCTCGAGCGAGCGCATGCGGCTGATGTCGAGGTGCTGGTGCGGGGCGGACGAATCGCCGAACCACGCATCGTTCGTCACGTTCACGAGCAGCGTGGACTTGCGGACGATGTCGATCTGCTCCGACGCCGTAGGCATCCTCGTAGCAGATCGTGGGCGCCAGCGCCTCGCCGCCGGCGGCCAGCGGCTTCTGGCCTTCCGGCCCTGCATCGAAATCGGAGTACGGCAGGTTCATCAGCCGCATCCACTCGCGCACCACCGCCGGCACCGGGAAGTACTCGCCGAACGGGACGAGGTGCCGCTTGTAGTACCACTGCTCGCCCGCCGAATAGGCGACCATCGCGTTGTAGAACGAGCCCGACGCTGGATCGCGCCGCACGAGACCGGTGACGAGCGACGAACCCTGCGCCTGCGTCAGCGCGCGCACCTGGTCGAGGTAGTCCTGCACGTTGTTCGCGAGCGCCGGTATGGCGGACTCCGGCCAGACGATGATGTCGGTGCCGAGATGCGGCGACGTGAGGCCGAGGTACAGGTCCATCGTGCGCTCGCGCTCTCCGGGGACCCATTTCATCGACTGCGGCACGGCGCCCTGCACCAGCGCCACCGTGACCTCCTTGCCGGTCGGCTGCGTCCATTGCACGCGCTGCAGCAGCAGACCGCCTGACCACAGCAGCAGCATCGTCGCAGCCGCCACGACGCGCGCCACGCGACGACCGAGCAGCAGCGTGACCAGCGCACCCGCTGTCACCGCGGCAGCCAGGCTCACGGCATAGATTCCGCCGAGCGGCGCGTACCCGGCGAGCGGCGTCTCGAGCTGGCTGTAGCCGAGCGCGAGCCACGGAAATCCGCTCAGGAACCAGCCGCGCAGCCATTCCGTCAGCACCCACCCCGCGGGCAGCAGGACCATCCAGCGCAGCGCGCCGGTGGCTGCGACCCCAGCGAGCCACGGCATATCCGAGCAGCGCGGTGTAGCTGCCCATGATCGCGACGAGGCCCAGCATCAGGAACAGCGCGACCCAGATCGGCGCCTGCCCGATCAGGTGAACGCTGTGGTACAGCCAGTACGTGCCGGCGAGGAACGTGCCGGCCGTGAAGAGGAATCCGCGCCGCGCCGCCGCCCGCGGACCCACGCCTTCCCAGAGCAGGAACAGGACCGCCGGGCACAGGAACGCCAGCACGACCACGCTCGTGGGCGCGAACGCGAGCGCGAGCGCGAGGCCCGCGGGAAACGCCAGCCAGTGGCCCCAGCGTGCGGTGAATTCCATGAAGCGCGCGGTCGCTAGCCGGCGCCCGGCAGTTCGAGGTCGCGCGGAGTCGTCACGCGCAGCGTCTCGATGCGGCGGCGATCGGCACGCACGACCTTGAGCTCGATGCCGCCGATCTCGATCGCCTCGCCGCGCCGTGGCATGCGTCCGAGTTCGTGCAGCACCAGCCCGCCGATCGTGTCGAACTCCTCGTCGGAGAAGCGCGTGCCGAACGTGCTGTTGAATTCCTCGATGCGCGTCAGTGCCGGGACGGCGAAGACGCGCTCGGCTTCCTTGCGGATGCCTTCGCCCTCGTCCACGTCGTACTCGTCGCCGATGTCGCCGACGATCTGCTCGAGGACGTCCTCGATGGTGAGCAGGCCCGACACGCCGCCGTATTCGTCCACCACGATCGCCATGTGGTTGTGGCTGACGCGAAACTCCTTCAGCAGCACGTTCAGCCGCTTGCTCTCGGGGATGAACACGGCGGGCCGCACGCACTCGCGGATGTCGAACTGGCCTTCGCCGCCGTCGGCGAAGTAGCGCAGCAGGTCCTTTGCGAGCAGGATCCCGACGACCTCGTCGCGGTCCTCGCCCACGACCGGGAAGCGCGAGTGCCCGGACTCGACGACCACCGGCAGGATGCGCTCCGGCGGCTCGTCGCGCTGGATGACGACCATCTGCGAGCGCGGCACCATCACGTCGCGCACCTGGATCTCGGACACCTGCAGGACGCCCTCGAGCATCGCGAACACGTCGGTGTCGATGAGCCCGCGCTCGCGCGCGTCGGTCAGGACCTCCGACAGTTCCTCGAGATCCTGCGGCTCTCCCGCGAGTGACTCGAGGAGGCGGCGCAGCCAGCTTCCCGACGGCCGGGGTCGTTCTTCGCTCATGGGGTGGACTGGATGACCGGGAGGTAGGGATTCTGATACCCGAATCCGCGCAGGATTTCCACCTCGAGGCGCTCCATCAGGCGCGCCGCGCGCGGCCGTTCGTGGTCGTAGCCGTGCAGGTGCAGGATCCCGTGCACGACCATGTGCGCCCAATGGGCCGGGCCCGGCTTGCCCTGCTCCTTCGCTTCACGGCCAACCACGGACGCGCAGATCACGAGATCTCCCAGCTCGCCTTCGAGCTCGCGCTCGACCGACGAGGCCGGGAACGACAGCACGTTGGTCGGCTTGTCCTTGCCCCTGTAGTCGCGGTTGAGGCGACGGCTGCCGGCCGGTCCGACGACGCGGATGCAGGCCCGCCGGGCCGCGCGCGGCCACCGTCGCCGCGATGCGGGCATCGAAACCACCGCCGCGGAGTGGGCAGCGGCCGCCCAGCGCCGCAGCGCCGCGCGGGACGGCACCCAGGGACGCACCGCGACGAACTGCACTTCGACGGCCAGCGCGGCCGCTGCAGCGGCCATCAGGCCTCTGGCCCCGCGTCGCCGGACTCGCGCTCGTAGGCCAGCACGATCCTCTGCACCAGCGGGTGGCGCACGACGTCGCGGGCGTTGAAGAACGTGAATGCCACGCCTTCGACGCCGCGCAGCACCTCGATGGCGTGCCGCAGGCCCGACCGCTGCTGCCGGGGCAGGTCGATCTGCGTGATGTCGCCGGTCACCACCGCCTTCGAGCCGAACCCGAGGCGCGTCAGGAACATCTTCATCTGCTCGACCGTGGTGTTCTGCGCCTCGTCGAGGATGATGAACGAGTCGTTGAGCGAGCGGCCGCGCATGAACGCGAGCGGCGCGACCTCGATGACCTGCCGCTCGATGCTGCGCGCGACGCGGTCGAAGCCGAGCATCTCGTAGAGCGCGTCGTACATCGGACGCAGGTACGGGTCGACCTTCTGCGCCAGGTCGCCCGGCAGGAACCCGAGCCGCTCGCCGGCCTCCACGGCGGGCCGCACGAGCACGATGCGGCGCACGGCACCGGACTGCAGCGCCTCGACCGCGCTCGCGACGGCGAGATAGGTCTTGCCGGTGCCGGCCGGGCCGATGCCGAAGGTGAGGTCGTTCAGCCGGACGTTCTCGAGGTACTGTCGCTGGTTCGCGCCGCGCCCACGGATGCCGCCGCGCTGCGTCTGCACGATGACGTCCTCGGCGGGGCCGCGCGGCTTCGCTCACCGCCGGAAAGCCGAACTCCTGCACGCAGAGGTGCACGCGCTCCGGGGACATGGATTCGCCGGCCGACAGCTCGAACATCCGCCGCAGCACCGCCGCGGCGTTCTCGACGGAACCGGGCGCGCCATAGACCTGCAGCTGGTGACCGCGGCGGCGCACCTCGACGCCGAGCCGCTCCTCGACGTGACGCAGGTTCTGCTCCATCGGGCCCGCGAAGTTCGCGAGGCGCGCGTTGTCGGCGCCGTCGAGCGGGATGTCGCGCACCTCGACCTGTGCGCTCAAGCGATGCTCCGCTCGGCCGCCGCGAGGCGGCCACGCAGCGAGTTCGGCATCGCCTCGGTGACCAGCACGTCCGCGAAACGGTCGATCAGCGTGGCCGGCCCGTCGAAGTTCACCCAGCGATTGTTCTCGGTGCGCCCCGCGAGCTGCCGCGAATCGCGACGCGACGGGCGCTCGACCAGCACGCGCTGCACCGACCCGACCATCGCGCGGCTGATGGCGCGCGACTGCGCGTCGATGCGCTCCTGCAGGCGCACGAGCCGCTGCTGCTTGACCTCGTGCGCAACGTCATCGGGCAGCGAGGCGGCCGGCGTGCCCGGGCGGCGGCTGTAGATGAAGCTGAAGCTCTGGTCGAAGCCGACGTCCGCGATCAGATCCATCGTCGCCTCGAAGTCGCGCTCCGTCTCGCCCGGAAAGCCCACGATGAAATCGGAAGTCACGCTGATCCCCGGCCGCGCCTCGCGCACCCGGCGGATCTTCTGCTTGTACTCGAGCGCGGTGTGCCCGCGCTTCATCAGCGCCAGGATGCGGTCCGATCCGCTCTGCACCGGGAGGTGCAGGTAGCTCGCGAGCTGCGGCACGTCGCGATAGGCCTCGACCAGGCTGTCGCGGAACTCGACCGGGTGCGAGGTCATGAAGCGGATGCGCTCGATCCCGGGCACCTCGGCCACGAAGTAGATGAGCGCGGCGAGGTCCGCGTGTCCGCCGCCGGGCAGTTCGCCGCGATAGGCATTGACGTTCTGGCCGAGCAGCGTGATCTCGCACACGCCCTGGCGCGCGAGCGCGCGCACCTCGTCCATGACCTGCGCGAGCGGGCGACTCACTTCGTCGCCGCGCGTGTACGGAACCACGCAGAACGTGCAGTACTTGCTGCAGCCCTCCATCACGAGACGAACGCGGTGGCACCCGCGGCCCGCGGCTCGGGCAGGCGGTCGAACTTCTCGATCTCGGGGAAGCTCACGTCCACGACGGAGCGTCCGCCGCGCTTCAGCTGCGTGATCATGTCGGGCAGCCGGTGCAGCGTCTGCGGGCCGAACACGAGGTCGACGAACGGCGCGCGGGCCGTGATGCCCTCGCCTTCCTGGCTCGCCACGCAGCCGCCCACGCCGATGATCACCTCGGGCCGCTCGAGCTTCAGCAGCCGCCACTGGCCGAGCAGCGAGAACACCTTCTCCTGCGCCTTCTCGCGCACCGAGCAGGTATTCAGCAGCAGCAGGTCCGCTTCAGCCGCCTCGTCGGTCGGCTCGTAGCCCGCGGACTCGCGCAGCACGTCCGCCATCCGGGCGGAATCGTACTCGTTCATCTGGCAGCCGAAGGTCCTGACGTGTACGCGCGGCATGGCCAGACCAGGGACCGGCTTCAGAACGGGATGTCGTCGTCGAAGCCCTCGTCACGGGCAGGCGCGGGGGCCGGCCGCTCGCCGCCACCGGCCGCACGGGGCTCGGCGCGCGACTCGGTGCCGGCACCGCCGCCGGCACGACTGCCGAGCATCTGCATTTCATTGGCGATGATCTCGGTCGTGTAGCGGTCGCGGCCTTCCTTGTCCTGCCACTTGCGCGTGCGGATCCTGCCCTCGACGTAGACCTGCGAGCCCTTGCGCAGGTACTCGGCGGCGATCTCGGCCAGGCGGTCGTACATGACGATGTTGTGCCACTCGGTCTGTTCCTTCTGCTCGCCCGTCTGCTTGTCCTTCCAGCTTTCCGAGGTGGCGATGCTGAAGTTGGTGACCGCCTTGCCGCTCGGCATGTAGCGCGTCTCCGGGTCCTTGCCGAGATTGCCGACCAGGATGACTTTGTTGATACCGCGTGCCATGGCGTCTACCCGCGTGGAAAAGGATGGAAGTTTACGGCACCGGGGCGCCCCGGCGGAAACAGAGAATCAGGCGCTTTCGCGCCGAAATGACCTGCCGCGTGCTGCCCGTGTAGGCCACCAGGGCCCAGGCCGCCGCCACCGTGGCGCTGCCCCAGAAGACCCCGGACAGCCCGAAGCGGCCCAGCAGCACGCCACCTGCCGCGCCGCCGAGGAAGGCGCCGAGGAACTGGGACGTGGCGAACACGCCGAGCGCCGCTCCCCGGTCCGAGCCGGGCGCTGCCTGCGTGACCAGAGCCGGCAGGCGCGCCTCGAGGTAATTGAACACCGCGAAGAACAGCGTCAGCGCCGCCAGCACCCGCCAGAGATGCAGGTGGTCGAGGCCGAGCAGCGCCTGGGCGCACGCCAACGAGCAGGATCGCGGCCACGAACACCAGCCGGCCGTGCCCCGTTCGCTCGGTCGCCAGCACCAGCGGGATCGTGCCCGCGAGCGACACCAGGAACACGCCGAGATAGACCTTCCAGTGGCCGCCCATCGGGATCCCGAGGTCGAGCGCGAGGACCTGCGGCACCGAGAGAAAGGTCGCCGTCATGATGAAATGCAGCGCGAAGACGCCGGCGTACAGGGGGCGCAGCTCCGGCCGCACCAGGATCTGTACCATCGCGGAGAGTGTCCGGCCCTCGGCGCCGCCGGAGCGCGCGGGCTCGACGGGGACGGCGAAGTAGAGCAGCACGAGGCCGGCGACCGCCATCGCCAGCATGATCAGGAAGATGCCGGGAACGCCGACCAGCGAATCGAGGACCGGCGCGAGCACCAGCGCCAGGATGAAGGACAGGCCGATGCTGATGCCGACGAACGCCATCGCGCGCGTCCTCACCTCGGGTCGGGTGAGGTCGGCGAGCAGCGCCGTGACCGCCGCGGACACCGCGCCCGCGCCCTGCACCAGTCGCGCGACCAGCAGTGCCGCGAGCGAGTGCGCGAACGCGCCGATCAGCGAGCCCGCGGCGTAGAACAGCAGCCCGACGGCGATCACGGGCTTGCGGCCGTAGCGGTCAGACCAGCGGCCGAACGGTATCTGCAGCACCGCCTGCGTGAGCCCGTAGGCACCCATCGCAAGTCCGAGCAGCACCGGGGAATAGTCCGGCATCGTCCTGGCGTAGAGCGCAAGCACCGGCAGCAGCAGGAACAGCCCCAGCATGCGCGTCGCGTAGATTGCGGCGAGCGCACCGACCGAGCGGCGCTCCTGCGGCGAGAGCGCCGGCTTGCTTGTTTTGTCGTGGGTTCGGATTGGCGTTGCCTCTCGGGCTCGGCATATATTAGCAGGCTGCCCGGCGGCCATTCGAACCGGACTATCGTCATGGACGTCATACGCATCCGCGGTGCGCGGACCCACAACCTGCAGGGCATCGACCTTGACCTGCCCCGCGACCGGCTGATAGTCATCACCGGCCTGTCGGGTTCCGGCAAGTCGTCGCTCGCGTTCGACACGATCTACGCGGAAGGCCAGCGCCGCTACGTCGAGTCGCTGTCGGCCTACGCGCGCCAGTTTCTCTCGGTCATGGAGAAGCCCGACGTCGATCACATCGAGGGGCTCTCGCCCGCGATCGCGATCGAGCAGAAGGCCACCTCGCACAACCCGCGCTCCACCGTGGGCACCGTCACGGAAATCTACGATTACCTGCGCGTGCTGTTCGCCCGCGCCGGCACGCCGCGCTGCCCGGAGCACGGGCAGGAACTCGCGGCGCAGAGCGTGAGCCAGATGGTGGACCAGGTGCTCGCGCTGCCGGAAGGCACGGCCGTGCTGCTGCTCGCCCCGGTCGTGCAGGACCGCAAGGGCGAGCACACCGAGGCGCTCGAACACCTGCGCGGCCAGGGGTTCGTGCGGGCGTTCGTCGACGGGAAGCTGGCCGAGCTCGATTCCGCGCCGAAACTCGACCCCCGCCGGCGCCACTCGATCGACGCGGTCGTGGACCGGCTCCGGGTGCGGCCGGACGCGGGGCAGCGGCTCGCCGAGTCCTTCGAGACCGCGCTCGCACTGTCGCAGGGCGTCGCACGGCTCGCCTTCCAGGACGAGCCGGCCCGCGACCCGGTCATGTTCTCGAACCGCTACGCCTGCACCACCTGCGGCTACAGCCTCGCGGAGCTCGAGCCGCGCATGTTCTCGTTCAACAACCCGAGCGGCGCCTGCGGCACCTGCGGCGGGCTCGGGCGTGCAGGAATTCTTCGACCCCGCTCGAGTCGTGGCGAATCCCTCGCTGTCGCTGGCCGGCGGCGCGGTCCGTGGCTGGGACCGTCGCAACGCGTACTACTTCCAGCTGATCCAGTCGCTGGCGAAGCACTACCGCTTCGACATCGAGGCCTCCTGGAACGACCTGTCCGAGACGGTGCGGCACGTGCTGCTGTGGGGCAGCGGCGACGAGCGCATCGAGTTCCGCTACTTCGACGCACGCGGCAGCAGCACGAAGCGCAGCCACGCCTGGGAGGGCATCCTGCCGAACCTGGAGCGCCGCTACCGCGAGACCGAGTCGGCGACCGTGCGCGAGGAGCTGGGCAAGTACCGCGGCACGCGCGCGTGCGTCGACTGCGGCGGCAGCCGCCTGAGCCTCGCCGCGCGCAACGTGTTCGTCGCGGGACGCGCGCTGCCCGAACTCGCGGCGCTGCCGATCGCGGACTCGCGGCGCTTCTTTCGCCGAGCTGCGGCTCGACGGCTGGCGCGGCGAGATCGCCGACCGCCTGGTGCGCGAGGTGTCGGACCGGCTCACGTTCCTGAGCGACGTCGGGCTCGACTACCTTTCGCTGGACCGCAGCGCCGAGACGCTCTCCGGCGGCGAGGCGCAGCGCATCCGGCTCGCGAGCCAGATCGGTTCGGGGCTGGTGGGCGTGATGTACATCCTCGACGAGCCGTCGATCGGCCTGCACCAGCGCGACAACCAGCGCCTGCTCGACACGCTCACGCGGCTGCGGGACCTCGGCAACACGGTGCTGGTGGTCGAGCACGACGAGGATGCGATCCGCCACGCCGACCATGTCGTGGATCTCGGTCCGGGCGCCGGCGTCCATGGCGGCCGCGTCGTGGCGCAGGGCACTCCTGCCGAGATCGAGGCATCGCCGGAATCGCTGACCGGCCAGTACCTGAGCGGGCGGCGCAGCATCGCCGTGCCTGCGGTCCGCACGCCGGCCCAGCCCGGTCGCGCCATCAGGATCGTCGGGGCGAGCGGGAACAATCTGCGCGACGTCACCGTCGAGGTGCCGCTCGGGCTCATGACCTGCGTGACCGGAGTGTCGGGCTCGGGCAAGTCGACGCTGGTGGTGGACACGCTCTACCGGCACGTCGCCGCGTCGCTGAACGACTCGGGCGACAACGGCGCGCCCTGCGTGGCCGTCGAGGGACTCGAGCAGATCGACCGCGTGATCGACATCGACCAGAGCCCGATCGGCCGCACGCCGCGCTCGAACCCCGCCACCTACACGGGCCTCTTCGGCCCGATCCGCGAACTGTTCGCCGAGGTGCCGGAGTCGCGCGCGCGCGGCTACGACCCGGGCCGCTTCAGCTTCAACGTGCGCGGCGGGCGCTGCGAGGCGTGCGAGGGCGACGGCGTCATCAAGGTCGAGATGCACTTCCTGCCGGACGCGTACGTGACCTGCGACGCGTGCCGCGGCATGCGCTACAACCGCGAGACGCTCGAGATCCGCTACAAGGGACGCAACATCCACGAAGTGCTGGAAATGACGGTCGAGGACGCGGCCGTGTTCTTCCGCAGCGTGCCGGCGCTGCAGTCCCGGCTGCAGATGCTGCTCGAGACGGGCCTCTCGTACGTGCGCCTCGGCCAGAATGCCACGACGCTCTCGGGCGGCGAGGCGCAGCGCGTCAAGCTCGCGCGCGAGCTGGCGAAGCGCGCCACCGGGCGCACGCTCTACATCCTCGACGAGCCGACGACGGGCCTGCACTTCCACGACATCGAGCAGCTGCTCGGCGTGCTCGCGCGCCTGCGCAACGAGGGCAACACGATCGTGGTGATCGAGCACAACCTCGACGTGATCAAGACCGCGGACTGGGTCATCGACCTCGGTCCGGAAGGCGGGGACGGCGGCGGCCGGATCGTGGCCGTGGGCACGCCGGAGGACATCGCGCGCGAGGCCTCGTCGCACACCGGGCAATACCTGAAGCGGGCCCTCGCGGCGAGCGAGCGTCCTGCGGCGCCGGCCCGGCGCCGTGCGACCAGGGGCTGAGAGAAATCAGGCCGGTGCGGCGGGCTGTCGCCCGAGCGCGCGGAAACGGTGCAGGACCTCGCCGGCGCAGCGCGCCTCCGTGTACCTGCCGCCCGTCTGCTGCCCGATCACGCGGCGCCAGAATCCGAGCGCGGGCCGGTTGTACTCGTCCTCGACCACTTCCCAGTCGCCGTTGAAACGGCTGAAGAGCAGCGCTGCGGCGCTCGCACCCACGCCGCGACGGCGGGCCTGGCCGACGACGAAGAACTCGGACATGCGGTAGTCGGCGGAGCGGCGCGGGAATGCCGCGGGACGGGACACGAGCGCGAAACCGACGCGCTGGCCGTCCTGGAGAATCACGAAGGGATGGGCGGTGGAATCGTTGAACCAGCCGGCGAGGAACTCGCCCTCGCGGACGTTCCACTCGCCAAGGGCCGGAAAGATCCCGGACTTGCTGGCGGAAAGTTCGGACAGATAGTCCCGGTAGACCGTGCGAATCCAGTCGCGGTCTGTTGCGGAGTCGCGCGCGTCTCGTAGGGTGACGGGCACTGCTCTTTGACCAGCCTCCTGCTGGCGGATGCCGGGTCGGGAGCCCGGGGCCGGTGTTGTTCCTGTCGGAGGTCGGGCGGGCCCCGGCCGGGACCCGCCCTTCCTTTTCAGCTTGCGCTGAGCGACCGATTACTGCTTGGTCGCTTCCTGCGCGGCCTGGCCGGCGTCCTGCGCAGCCTCACCGGCGGCAGCAGCGGCGTCGCCAGCGGCGGCAGCGGCGTCGCCAGCAACGGCAGCGGCGTCGCCAGCGGCGGCGGCGGTGGCGTCCACGGCGGCGCCAGCGGCGTCGACAGCGGCGGTGCCGGCAGCGGCAGCGGCGTCGGCAGCGGCGTCGCCAGCAACGGCAGCGGCGTCAACGGCGGCAGAGGCGGCATCCGTCGCCTGGGCGGCGGCGTCGACAGCGGCGTCGACCGGAGCTTCCTTCTTGGCGCAGCCGGCGAGCGAAAGGGCGGCCAGGGCGGCGGCGAGTGCGATCTTCGAGTTCATGTGCAATACCCCATGGGTTCGGTGATGGACGAAACGTTTACTCAGCGATCGCCCGAAACCTGGCCATGAGCCGGGACCGGTCGATTGCGCGACGGCAATTCTAGGGTCGCCGTCGCCCCGGTTGCTGCGCTGGAACTGTCTCTGAATGGCGACAACGGCCCTACTTGGGCAAGATGGGGCCTCCACGCCAGTTTCAGGGCACCGGCATGAAGAACGATCCAGACGCGCTGTACCCGGACCATCTCGCGCAATTGCGGGTACGCATGGACCGGGCGCTCGCCGCGCACGGCTTCGATGGCGTTGCGATCTACTCGGGCAGCGCGGGATTCGCGTTCCTCGACGACCACTCGTACCCGTTCCGGGCCAACCCGCATTTCAAGCACTGGGTGCCCCTGACCGCCCTGCAGCAGAGCTTCGTCGGCTACGTTCCCGGGCAGAAGCCGGTCCTGTGCTTCCACCAGCCGGCCGACTACTGGCACAAGCCGCCGACGCTGCCGAGCGGGTCGTGGCTGGGTGAATTCAATCTCGAGGTGCTGCGGGACGCGGACCGCGCGCGCGACCTGCTCGGGCTCGACGGGACGACGCATCGCCTTCATCGGCGAGTGGCAGGCCCGATTCGCCGACTGGGGATTCGCAGCCGCCAACCCGACCGGGCTGCTGAACGAGCTGCATTACGACCGCGCGGTCAAGACGCCCTATGAGCTCGAGTGCATGCGGCGGGCGTCGCTGATGGCCGCACGCGGCCACGTCGCGGCGCGGGACGCCTTCACGTCCGGAGCATCCGAATTCGAGACCCACCTCGCCTACTGCGCGGCCGTCGGCCAGCGCGACGAGGAGTTGCCCTACGGCAACATCATCGCGTTCAACGAGAACGCGGCGGTGCTGCATTACCAGCACCTCGCCCACGAGCGGGGCGGCCCGCGCCGGTCCTTCCTCATCGACGCCGGTGCGCAGTTCCGCGGCTACGCCGCGGACATCACGCGCACCTACTCGACCGGCGACGGGGAGTTCGCCGACCTCGTGCGGGGAATGGACGAGCTGCAACTGGTGCTGTGTGCCGCGATCCGCAGCGAGGCGGACTATCGCGAGATCCACCTGCTCGCGCACCGGCTGATCGCCGGGCTGCTGCTCGATGCGGGGGTCATCGAGGGCGATGCCGACGACGCCGTGGCGTCGGGACTCTCGAGCGTGTTCTTTCCGCACGGCATCGGGCACCTGCTCGGCCTGCAGGTCCACGACATCGCGGGCCTTGCGGGCGACGCGTCCGGGACGGAGATACCTCGCCCGGCGGGCCACCCGTACCTGCGCCTGACGCGACGTCTCGAGCCTGGCTTCGTGGTGACGATCGAGCCCGGGATCTACTTCATCGACCTGCTGCTGCAGCAGGCCCGCGCCGGGGCGAACGGCCGGCGGATCCGCTGGGACGTGGTCGAGCGGCTGCGCCCGTATGGCGGGATCCGCATCGAGGACGACGTCGCCTGCACGGCAGGGACGCCGGAGAACCTCACGCGCGACGCCTTCGCGCGCGATAGGGGACATTCACCGTCGAACCCGGGACATTCGCCGTTTCCCGGCGCCCGGAAAGGAGAATGTCCCCTCTTCGGTGAATGTCCCCTACTTCTTCAGCAGGTCGCGGATCTCGGTGAGCAGCGCAACGTCGGCCGGAGGTGCCGCGGGAGGGGCCGGAGGCGCCGCCTTGAGCTTGTTGATGGCCTTCAGCGCCATGAAGATCGCAGCGGCGATCACCAGGAAATCGAACGCGGACTGAAGGAACGCTCCGTACTTCAGCAGCACGGGCGCGCCCGCCGGATCGCTGCCCAGGTTGATCGCGAGATCCTTGAAATTGGCTCCGCCGACGAGCTTGCCGAGCAGCGGCATGACGACGTCGCCGACCAGCGACGAGACGATCTTGCCGAACGCAGCTCCGATCACGACGCCGACGGCCATGTCGACGACGTTGCCCTTCATCGCGAATTCCTTGAATTCCTTCAGCAGGCTCATGTTCAAACTCCTGTGTCCGGACCGAATGCACTGGGCCGTGCAGGTCGGCACGGGTCCCGTCCAACGATAGCGTACAAGCCCCGAAAAAAAGAAGCCGGGCATCGGCCCGGCTTCCTTCGCTCAACCCGCGAGGCCCGTTCAGGCCGCGGCGGTCTTCTTCTTGCGCGGAGCGCGCGGCTTCTTCGCCGGCTCCTCCGCCGCGCCTTCGGCCGCCGGCTCGCAGCCTTCTTCTTGCGGGCCTTGGGCTTGGCCGCGTCCTCGTCGGCCGGCTTCGCGGCCTCGACCGCCGCCGCCTGGTCCACCAGCGCCATCAGCGCCATGTCGGCATTGTCGCCGGCACGGTTCGCCATGTGCAGGATGCGGGTATAGCCGCCCGGGCGCGCCTTGAAGCGCGGGCCCAGCTCGTCGAACAGCTTCACGACGATCTCGGCGTCGCGCAGCCGTGCGAACGCGCGGCGACGATTGGCCTGGCTGTCGATCTTGCCGAGCGTGATCAGCGGCTCGACGTAGCGGCGCAGTTCCTTCGCCTTCGGCACGGTCGTGCGGATGGTCTCGTGGCGCAGCAGCGATGCCGCCATGTTGCGCAGCATCGCCGAGCGATGCGTGGAGTTGCGGCTAAGCTGCCGCCCGGAAAGTCCGTGTCTCATCTTCGTCTCTCGCCTCGATCCTCGGTCGGTATTCGACTAACCGCTGATCACTGATCACTAATCACTTCAGATGACGTCGCGCTCTTCGTCGCGCTTCAGGCCGGCCGGCGGCCAGTTGTCGAGGCGCATGCCCAGCGTGAGCCCGTGGCTCTCGAGCACTTCCTTGATCTCGGTGAGCGACTTCTTGCCGAGGTTCGGCGTGCGCAGCAGCTCGACCTCGGTCTTCTGCACGAGGTCGCCGATGTAGTGGATGTTCTCGGCCTTCAGGCAGTTCGCGCTGCGGACCGTGAGCTCGAGCTCGTCCACCGGACGCAGCAGCAGCGGGTCGAAGTGGTGCTCGCTCGGCTTCGCCTTGTCCTCGTCCTGGCCCTGCAGGTCGACGAACACGGACAGCTGGTCCTTCAGGATCGAGCCGGCGCGGCGGATCGCCTCTTCCGGGTCGATCGTGCCGTTGGTCTCGATGTCGATGATCAGCTTGTCGAGGTCGGTGCGCTGCTCGACGCGCGCGGCCTCGACGTTGTACGTGACCTTGCGGATCGGGCTGAACGACGCGTCGAGCAGCAGGCGGCCGATCGGGCGGCTCGCCTCCTCGAACGCGAGGCGCTGGCCCGCCGGACGGTAGCCGCGGCCGCGCTCGACCTTCAGCGTCATCACGAGTTCGCCGGCCTTGGTCAGGTTCGCGATCACGAGCTCCGGATTGAGGATCTCGACGTCGTGGTCACCCTGGATGTCGCCGGCACGGACCGGGCCCGGGCCCTTCTTCGACAGGCGCAGCTCGGACGTCTCGCGCGCGTTGAGGCGCAGCGCAACCTGCTTGAGGTTCAGCAGGATCTCGACGACGTCCTCCTGGACGCCCTCGATGCTGGTGTACTCGTGCAGCACGCCCTCGATCTCGGCCTCGGTGATCGCGCTGCCCGGCATCGACGACAGCAGGACGCGCCGCAGCGCGTTGCCGAGCGTGTGGCCGAAGCCGCGCTCGAACGGCTCGATGACCACGCGGGCGTGGCGGGGGGCCGTCGGCGTCACCTTGACGACGCGCGGGCGGAGGAACTCGCCAATGGCTGAGTGCATGGTGGTCACCCTGCGTGATTACTTGGAGTACAACTCGACGACGAGGCTCTCGTTGATGTCCGGGAGAATGTCGCCACGCTCGGGCAGCGACTTCAGGACACCCGAGAACTTCTTCTCGTCGACTTCGACCCAGTCGGGGAATCCGACCTGGCCACGGATCTGCAGCGCCTGCTGCACGCGCGCCTGCTTCTGCGCCTTCTCGCGCAGCGCGATCGACCTCGCCGCCCTTGCACTGGAACGACGGGATGCTGACCATCTCGCCGTTCACGGTGACCGAGCGGTGGCTCACGAGCTGGCGCGCCTCGTTGCGCGTGGTCGCGAAGCCCATGCGGTACACGACGTTGTCGAGGCGACCCTCGAGCAGCTGCAGCAGCGTCTCGCCCGTGGCGCCCGGACGGCCGGCGGCCTTCTGGTAATAGCCGCGGAACTGGCGCTCGAGCACGCCGTACATGCGGCGCAGCTTCTGCTTCTCGCGCAGCTGCAGGCCGTAGCCCGACACGCGCGCGCGGCGCTCGCCCTTGACGCCGCCCGGCGGCACTTCGAGCTTGCACTTCGACTCGAGCGACTTGACGCCGCTCTTCAGGAAAAGGTCTGTGCCCTCGCGGCGCGAGAGCTTGCACTTCGGTCCAAGATACCTGGCCATTTCGATCTTCCTCGGCTGCGCGCGATCAGACGCGGCGCTTCTTGGGCGGACGGCACCCGTTGTGCGGGATCGGCGTCACGTCCTCGATGCTGGTCACCTTGAGGCCGGCGGCGTTCAGCGCGCGCACGGCCGACTCGCGGCCCGGGCCCGGCCCGCGCACACGTACTTCGACCGTCCTCAAGCCATACTCCTGGGCGGCGGTGCCGGCCTTCTCGGCCGCAACCTGCGCAGCGAACGGCGTGCTCTTGCGCGAGCCCCGGAAGCCGCAGCCGCCCGACGTCGCCCAGGACAGCGTGTTGCCCTGCCGGTCGGTGATGGTCACCACCGTGTTGTTGAACGACGCATGCACGTGCGCGATGCCGTCGGTCACCATGCGCTTGACCTTCTTGCGCGGCTTGCCGGCGCCAGACGTCTGCTTCTTGTCATCGGACATGAGGATTCAGGCCTCGTTCAGAGGGCGCGGCCGATCAGGCCTTGCCAACAGGAGCGTTCAACTTCACCGCCGCCTTGCGCGGACCCTTGCGCGTGCGCGCATTGGTGCGCGTGCGCTGGCCCCGCATCGGCAGGCCCTTGCGGTGGCGGATACCCCGGTAGCTACCGAGGTCCATCAGCCGCTTGATGTTCATCGAGACTTCGCGTCGCAGGTCGCCTTCGACCGGCAGGCGGGCGATCGCGGAACGCAGCGCAGCCACCTCGGGCTCGGTCAGGTCCTTGACCTTGGTGTCCGGCTTGACGCCCGCCGCCTCGCAGGCGCGCTGCGCCTGGCTGCGGCCGACGCCGTAGATGGACGTGAGGCCCACCCACACGTGCTTGTTCATCGGAATGTTTATACCGGCGATACGGGCCATTTGAGGCTCACTCCGGGGCGCGAAAAGCCCGAAATAATAACTGAATTACGCTGGTTACTCAATGCAGTCGGCCTCAGGCTCAGCCTTGCCGCTGCTTGTGCCGCTTGTCACTGCTGCAGATGACGTAGACCACGCCGCGGCGGCGCACCACCTTGCAGTTCTTGCAGATCCGTTTGACTGAGGGTCGAACTTTCATGGGTCATTCTCCGACGGGGGCGGCCGCTCAGCGCAGCTGCCCGGCTCGGCCGTAGCCGCGCAGGTTGGCCTTTTTCATCAGCCCCTCGTACTGGTGCGACATCAGGTGCGCCTGCAGCTGGGCCATGAAGTCCATGATCACCACCACGATGATCAGGAGCGAGGTGCCGCCGAAATAGAACGGCACGCGGAACTGGGAAATCAGGATCTCGGGGATCAGGCACACGAGGGTCACGTACAGCGCGCCCCAGACCGTGAGCCGGGTGAGCACCTTGTCGATGTACTCGGCGGTGTGCTGGCCCGGCCGGATGCCCGGGATGAAGGCACCGGACTTCTTCAGGTTCTCCGCCGTCTCGCGCGAGTTGAACACCAGCGCGGTGTAGAAGAAGCAGAAGAAGATGATCAGGCCGGCGTAGAGGATCATGTGCACGGGCTGGCCGACGCCGAGGCTGGCGGCGACGTTCTGCAGCCAGCCGAAGTTCTCGGAGGTGCCGAACCAGCTGGCGATCGTCGCCGGGAAGAGCAGCAGGCTCGAGGCGAAGATCGGCGGGATCACGCCCGACATGTTCAGCTTGAACGGCAGGTGCGTGGTCGTCCCCGCGAACATGCGGCGGCCCTGCTGGCGCTTCGCGTAGTTGACCGGGATGCGGCGCTGGGCACGCTCGACGAACACGACGAAGGCCGTGACCGCGCCGACCATCAACACCAGGATCAGCGCCAGCGCCGGGTTGATCTCGCCGTTGCGCACCAGCTCGAGCGTGCCGCCGATCGCGGCCGGCAGGCCCGCGACGATGCCCGCGAGGATGATCATGGAGATGCCGTTGCCGAGGCCACGCTCGGTGATCTGCTCGCCGAGCCACATCAGGAACATCGTGCCCGCGACCAGCGTGATCGTGGCCATGAACACGAACTGCGGACCCGGGTTGAGCACGACGCCCTGGTTCTGGAACGCGACGGCGGCGCCGGCGCCCTGGAAGGCCGCGAGGCCCACGGTGCCCCAGCGCGTGTACTGCGTGAGCTTGCGGCGGCCGGCCTCGCCTTCCTTGCGCAGCGCCTGCAGCTGCGGCACCACCACGGCCATCATCTGCACGATGATGGACGCCGAGATGTACGGCATCACGCCCATCGCGAAGATCGACAGGCGCTGCAGTGCGCCGCCCGAGAACATGTTGAACATGCTCAGGATCGTGCCCTGCTGGTCCTGGAAGAACCGCGCAAGCGCCACCGGGTCGATGCCGGGCACCGGGATGAACGTGCCGATCCGATAGACGACCAGGCCACCGAGCAGGAAGAGAAACCTCCTCCGCAGTTCGGTGAACCGACCGGCCTCGCCGAGCGCGGCGACGGGATTCGATGAAAGGGGGTTGGCCACTTGGGATCCTTGCCGGGTCGGTCCGCTCAGGCGGCCTCGACCGTGCCGCCGGCGGCTTCGATCGCCGCGCGCGCGCCCTTGGTGACGCCGACGCCCTTCACGGTCACGGCGGTCTTGATCTCGCCGGACAGCATGACGCGGGCACGCACGGCGTTCGCCGGCACGACACCGGCCTTCTTCAGCGCGTCGAGGTCGACGACGCCACCCGCGACGAGCGCGAGCTCATTGAGGCGGACCTCGGCCACGAGCGGCGAGATCTTCGAGCGGAAGCCGATCTTCGGCAACCGGCGCTGCAGCGGCATCTGGCCGCCCTCGAAGCCGACCTTGTGGTAGCCGCCCTTGCGGGCGCGCTGGCCCTTCACGCCACGGCCGCAGGTCTTGCCCTGGCCGGCCGAAGCGCCGCGACCCACGCGTCGCGCGATCTTCTTCGAGCCCGCCGCCGGGGAAATGCTGTTCATTTTCATGATGTGCTCAGGCCTCTTCCACGCGGAACAGGTGCCGCGAGGCGTTGATCATGCCGCGGTTCTCCCGCGTGTCCGCCACGACCACGGTCTGGTTCATGCGACGCAGCCCGAGCCCGCTCGCGGTGGCGCGATGCCGGCGCAACTGGCCGTAGACGCTCTTCACCAGCGTCACCTTGACGGTCTTTACCGATGTGCTCTGCTTGTCCATGGCGCTCACCCCACGAGGTCGGCGAGGCGCTTGCCGCGCTTGGCCGCGATCTGCTCGGGCGACGGCGCCAGCGTGAGCGCGTTCATGGTCGCGCGCACCACGTTGATCGGATTGCGCGAGCCGTAGCTCTTGGCGAGGACGTTGCGCACGCCCGCGCACTCGAACACGGCGCGCATGCTGCCGCCCGCGATCACGCCGGTGCCGTCCGCGGCGGGCTGCATGTACACCTTCGCGGTGCCATGGCGTCCCGTCACCGCGAAATGCAGCGTCGTATTGCGCAGGCTGACGTTCGTCAGGTTCTTGCGCGCCTGCTGCATCGCCTTCTGGATGGCGACCGGCACTTCGCGCGCCTTGCCATAGCCGAAGCCGACGCGGCCGTTGCCGTCGCCCACAACCGTCAACGCGGTGAAGCCGAACTGGCGGCCACCCTTGACGACCTTTGCGACGCGATTGACCGCCACGAGCTTCTCGATGAACTCGTCGGCGGACGCGGCCTTTTCAATTCTCGCCATTGCTGCTCCTCGGAATCAGTACGGTGACAGGCTCAGAACTCGAGCCCGTGCTCGCGCGCGGACTCCGCGAGCGCCTTGACGCGCCCGTGGTACCTGAAGCCAGACCGGTCGAACGCCACGCGGGTGATGCCCTTCGCCTTGGCCCGCTCCGCGATCGCCTTGCCCACCGCCTTCGCGGCCTCGACGTTGCCCGTGCCCTTGAGGCCCTCGGCGACGGCGTCCTGCAGGGTCGATGCGACCGCGACCACGCGCGACTGCGGGTCGAACACCTGCGCATAAATGTGCTGCGCGGTCCGATGCACCGAGAGGCGCATCACCTTCAGCTCCTGGATCTTGGCGCGGCCGCGGCGGGCGCGCTTCAGACGACTGTCTCTCTTTTCCATGCGGCACCCTTACTTCTTCTTCGTTTCCTTGAGCTCGATGCGCTCACCGGAATAACGAACGCCCTTGCCCTTGTAGGGCTCAGGGGAACGGAACGCGCGGATCTCGGCGGCCACCTGGCCGACCTGCTGACGATCCATGCCCTTGACGAGAACCTCCGTCTGCGACGGCGTCTCGATCGTGATGCCCTCGGGGGCCTCGTAGACGGCGGGGTGCGAGAAGCCGAGCGTGAGGTTGAGGCTCTTGCCCTGCGCCTGCGCGCGGTAGCCGACGCCCACCAGCTCGAGCTTCTTCTCGTAACCCTTCGAGACGCCCACGACGAAGTTGGCGAGGTGCGCGCGCAGCGATCCCGCGTGCATCATCGCCTCGCGGCTCGGCTCGGCGACCTGGACCTGCACCGTCTGGCCTTCCTGCACCAGCGTGAGCCCGGGACGCAGCGACAACTTGAGAGCGCCCTTGGCGCCCTTCACCGTGACGGTCTCCCCGTCCACCGTGGCGGTTACGCCCTGGGGCAGCGCGACCGGCTTTTTTGCGACTCGTGACATGTTTTGAATCCTGTTTCCGCCGCCGTGGTCAGGCCACGATGCAGAGAACCTCGCCGCCGTGGCCGGCAGCGCGCGCCTCGCGGTCCGTCATCACGCCGCGCGAGGTGGAGATGATGGCCACGCCCATGCCGCCGAGGATGCGCGGCAGTTCGTCCTTGCCCTTGTACACGCGCAGTCCCGGACGGCTGACGCGCTCGAGGCGGTCGATGACCGGGCGGCCCTGGTAGTACTTGAGGTGCACCGTGAGCGTGGGCTTGCCGTCGCCGTCGGCGACGCCGAAGTCCTCGATGTAGCCCTCGTCCTTGAGCACCTTGGCCAGCGCCAGCTTGATGCGCGAGTTCGGCATGCCGACTACGGGCTTGCCGGAGGTCTGCCCGTTTCGGATGCGGGTAAGGAAGTCCGCGATGGGATCCGTCATGCTCATGTCTTGCTCCAGTCCTGGCCTTACCAGCTGGCCTTGCGCAGGCCCGGGACGTCGCCGCGCATCGTGGCTTCGCGCAGCTTGTGGCGGCCGAGGCCGAACTTCCGATAGACGCCGCGCGAACGGCCCGTGATGGCGCAGCGATTGCGCATCCGCGAAGCCGACCCGTCGCGAGGCAGCGACTGGAACTTGCGCATCGCCTCCTCGCGCTCGGCGTCCGTGGACTTCGGGCTGCGGATCGTCTCCTTCAGCCGGGCCCGCTTCGCCGCCTGCTGCTTCACGAGCTTGGCGCGGCGCGTCTCGCGCTCGATCATGCTGGTCTTGGCCATTTGCCGGTCCTTACTTGCGGAACGGGAAGTTGAAGGATTCGAGCAGCGCCCGTCCCTCACGGTCGTCCCGTGCCGTCGTGGTGATCGTGATGTCCATGCCGCGGATCGCGTCGATCTTGTCGTATGCGATCTCGGGGAAAATGATCTGTTCCTTGACGCCGAAGCTGTAGTTGCCGCGCCCGTCGAACGAGCGGGCCGACACGCCGCGGAAGTCGCGGATGCGCGGCATCGCCACGTTGACCAGGCGGTCGAGGAACTCGTACATGCGCTCGCCGCGCAGCGTGACCTTCGCGCCCACCGGGATCCCGGCGCGCAGCTTGAAGGCCGCGATCGCCTTGCGCGACTTGGTCACGAGCGGCTTCTGGCCCGTGAGCGCCGTCAGGTCGCCCACCGCGCCGTCCATCGCCTTCTTGTCGGCGACCGCCTCGCCCACGCCCATGTTCACCGTGATGCGCGTGATCTTCGGCACGCGCATGGGGTTCGTCACGCCGAGGCTCTTCATGAGCTCGGGAACGACCTTGTCCCGGTAATACGTCTGCAGCCTAGCCATGCCAGCAACCCTCGCCAGATCAGGCGTCCACGACTTCGTCGTTGGACTTGAAGTAACGCACGCGACGGCCGTCCGCCAGCGTACGGATTCCCACGCGATCGCCCTGCTTCGCAACCGGGTTCCAGAGAAGGACGTTCGAGAGGTGGAGGGAGGCCTCCTTCTCGACGACGCCGCCCTGGGTGCCGGCCTGCGGGTTGGGACGCGTGTGGCGCTTCACCATGTTCACGTTCTCGACGAGCACGCGGTCGTTCTCGAGCACCTTGATGACGGTACCCCGACGGCCCTTGTCGCGGCCGGCGATCACGACCACTTCGTCGCCCTTGCGGATCTTTCTCATGCCTCGTTCCTCTCCGGCGCCGGTGCTCAGAGCACTTCCGGCGCGAGCGAGATGATCTTCATGAACTGCGCCGTGCGCAGTTCCCTGGTCACCGGCCCGAAAATGCGCGTGCCGATCGGCTCGAGCTTGCTCGTGAGCAGCACGGCCGCATTGCCGTCGAAGCGGATCAGCGAGCCGTCCGGACGGCGCACGCCGTGCGCGGTGCGCACCACGACCGCGTCGTAGACTTCGCCCTTCTTGACCTTGCCGCGCGGGATCGCGTCCTTGACGCTCACCTTGATCACGTCGCCCACCGAGGCGTAGCGGCGCTTCGAACCGCCGAGCACCTTGATGCACATCAGTTTGCGCGCGCCGCTGTTGTCGGCGGCCTGCAGCATTGTCAGCATCTGGATCATGGTCCGGACTCCTTAAGACTGCTCGGCTCAGGCCTGGTCGGCGCGCTTGACGACGCGCACGAGACGCCATGCCTTGCGGCTCGACAGCCGGCGGCACTCCGCGATGTCGACGATGTCGCCTTCGCGACCCTCGCCGTTCTCGTCGTGCGCCAGCAGCTTCGTCGTGCGGCGCACGTACTTGCCGTACTTGGCATGCTTGACCAGCCGCTCGACCGAGACGGAGATCGTCTTCTGCATCTTGCTGCTGACGACCGTGCCGGTCAGCGTGCGCTGCGCGCCAACGGCGGTAGTATCGACGGCCTGCTCGGTCATCACTTGGCACCCCTGTTGCCTGCCACGCGGGACTGCTCGCCCTGCACGGTCTTGACGCGCGCGATGTTGCGCCGCACCTTGCCGGACTGGTCCGACTTCGCCGACTGGCCCGTCGCCGCGGCCATGCGCAGGTTGAACTGCTCACGACGCAGCTTCAGCAGCTCCTCCTGGAGCTCGCCGACGCTCTTCTGCCTCAATTCCTTCGCCTTCATCACCGGACCTGCCGTTTGACGAACAACGTGTCGACCGAGAGCTTGCTTGCCGCGAGGCGGAAAGCCTCGCGCGCGATCGCTTCGGTGACGCCTTCCATCTCGAAGAGCACCTTGCCGGGCTGGACGCGCGCGACGTAGTACTCGACGTTGCCCTTGCCCGAGCCCATGCGGACCTCGAGGGGCTTCTTGGTGATCGGCACGTCCGGGAAGACGCGGATCCACACCTGGCCGCCGCGCTTCACGTAGCGCGTCATGGCGCGACGGGCGGCCTCGATCTCGCGCGCGGTCATGCGCGCGCGGCTCGTGGCCTTGAGCCCGTACTCGCCGAACGCGACGGAGCTGCCGCGCTGCGCGAGGCCCGCGTTGCGGCCCTTGTGCTGCTTGCGATACTTGGTTCGCTTGGGTTGCATCATGGTGGTATCTCCTGGCGCTCAGCTGCCCGGCCTCAGGCCGGCTGCTCCTGCGCGGGGGCAACGACCTCGGCCACTTCGACCGGAGCCGCGGGCTCGTCGAACACCTCGCCCTTGAAGATCCACACCTTGACGCCGATCACGCCGTACGTGGTGCGCGACTCGGCGAAACCGTAGTCGATCTCGGCGCGGAACGTGTGCAGCGGCACGCGGCCCTCGCGGTACACCTCGGTGCGCGCGATCTCGGAGCCGTTCAGGCGCCCGGACACGCGCACCTTCACGCCGAGCGCGCCGCTGCGCATCGTGTTCATCACGGCGCGCTTCATGGCGCGACGGAACATCACGCGCCGCTCGATCTGCTGCGCGATGCCGTCCGCGACCAGCTGCGCGTCGACCTCGGGCTTGCGGATCTCGGCGATGTTGAGGCGGACGTCCTGCACGCCCATGCCCATCATCTTCGCGACCTCGAGCCGCAGGCGCTCGATGTCCTCGCCCTTCTTGCCGATCACCACGCCCGGGCGGGCGGTGTTGATCGTGATGTTCGCCTTGCGGGCGGCACGCTCGATGTGGATGCGGCTCACCGACGCTTCCGCGAGCTTCTTCTTCAGGAACTCGCGTACCTGCCAGTCCTGGAAGAGGTAGGACGGGAAGTTGCGCGTGTTCGCGTACCACCTCGACGTCCAGTCGCGGGTTATGCCGAGGCGGATGCCGACCGGATTGACCTTCTGACCCATGTCGCCTGCTCTCCTCAGTCCTGCCGGCCGTCGCCGACGAGGATCATGATGTGGCTGTTGCGCTTGGTGATGCGGTTGCCGCGGCCCTTGGCGCGGGCATGGAAGCGCTTCAGCGTGGGCGCCTCGTCGACCTCGATGCGCGCGATCTTGAGCGCGTCGATGTCCGCATTGTGGTTGTTCTCGGCGTTGGCGATGGCCGACTCGAGGACCTTGCGCACGATCTCGGCGCCCTTCTTCGGCGTGAAGCGCAGCGTCGCGAGCGCACGGCCCACGGGCTGGCCCCGCACCATGTCCGCCACGAGGCGGCACTTCTGCGGCGAGATGCGCGCGTACTTGAGCTTTGCTGCGACCTGCATGGCTTACTCCGCGCTCGTCTTTCTGTTGCCCGAGTGGCCGCGGAACGTGCGGGTCGGCGCGAACTCGCCGAGCTTGTGGCCGACCATGTTCTCGGACACGAGCACCGGGATGTGCTGCTTGCCGTTGTGCACGGCGATCGTGAGCCCGACCATGTCCGGCAGGATCATCGAGCGGCGCGACCAGGTCTTGATCGGACGGCGATCGTTCTTCTCGGCCGCAACCTGCACCTTCTTTGCGAGGTGCAGATCCACGAAGGGGCCTTTCTTGACTGAACGGGGCACTGTGAGTTCCTCTTCAGGCTTTGTTGCGACGCCGGACGATCATGCCGGCGGTGCGCTTGTTGGTGCGGGTCTTCTTGCCCTTGGTCTGCCAACCCCACGGCGACACCGGGTGCGGGTTGCCCTGGCCGGACTTGCCCTCGCCGCCACCGTGCGGGTGGTCGACCGGGTTCATCACGACGCCGCGGACCGTCGGACGGATGCCGCGCCAGCGCTTCGCGCCGGCCTTGCCGTAGACGATCAGGTTGTTCTCTTCGTTGCCCACCTCGCCGATCGTGGCGCGGCAGTCGACGTGCACCTTGCGCATCTCGGTCGAGCGCAGGCGGATCGTGGCGTACGAGCCTTCGCGCGCGACGAGCTGGACCGAGGTCCCGGCGCTGCGCGCGAGCTGGCCGCCGCGACCGGGCTTCAGCTCGACGTTGTGCACGATGCTGCCGATCGGGATGTTGCGCAGCGCGAGCGCGTTGCCGGCCTTGATCGGCGCCTCGGCGCCCGACGTGATCGGGTCACCGGCCACGACGCCCTTCGGCGCGAGGATGTAGCGACGCTCGCCGTCGGCGTACAGCACCAGCGCGAGGTGCGCGTTGCGGTTCGGGTCGTACTCGAGCCGCTCGACCTTGCCCGCGACGCCGTCCTTGTTGCGCAGGAAGTCGACGATGCGGTAACGGTGGCTGTGGCCGCCGCCCTTGTGACGGGTCGTCAGGCGGCCCATGTTGTTGCGGGCGCCGGTGCGCTTCTGGCTCGACGTGAGCGCGTGGACGGGCTCGCCCTTGTGCAGGTGCGAGCGGTCCGCCTTCACGACGAAGCGACGGCCTGGCGACGTCGGTTTGGTCTTGATGAGAGCCATCTTGGTTTCCGTCAGGTTGCCTGCGACGTCACTTCGCGACGCCGGCGAAATCGATGGTCTGGCCGGCGGCGAGGCTCACGTACGCCTTCTTGAAGTCCGAACGGCGCCCGGTGCGGCCGCCGAAGCGCTTGGCCTTGCCGGCGACGTTCACGACGCGCACGGCATCGACCTTGACCTCGAACATCAGCTCGACCGCGGCCTTGATTTCCGGCTTGGTCGAGTCGCGGCGCACGCGGAACACGAACTGGTTGGCCTTCTCGGCCACCGTCGCGCTCTTCTCGGACACGTGCGGTGCGACCAGCACGGTCATCAGTCTTTCCTTGCTGCTCATGCCAGCTTCTCCTCGAGCATGCGCACGGCGCCGACCGTGGCGAGCACGTGCTCGTGCGCGAGCAGGCTCTGCGGATCGATCGCGGACACCGGCAGCACCGTCACGCCCATCAGGTTGCGGGAGGCGAGGTCCAGCTTCTCGTCGTAGGCCTCGACCAGGATCAACGCGTTCGACAGGCCGAACTCCTTGAGCTTCGCCGCGAGCAGGCGCGTCTTCGGCGCCTCGAGGGCGAACGACTCGACGACGACCAGGCGCTCGAGGCGGGCGAGCTCCGAGAGCATCGCGCGGATCGCGCCCTGGTACATCTTGCGGTTGACCTTCTGCGAGTAGTCGCGCGGTCGCGCGGCAAACGCGCGGCCACCGCCGACCCAGATCGGGCTGCGGATGCTGCCGGCACGGGCGCGACCGCCGCCCTTCTGCTTCCACGGCTTGATGCCGCCGCCACGAACCTCGGCGCGGCTCTTCTGGCGCTTGGTGCCCGCACGGCCGGCGGCCATGTAGGCCGTGACGACCTGGTGGACCAGCGCCTCGTTGAACTCGCGGCCGAAGGCCTTCTCGGAAACCTCGAGGCTGCCCGCCGCAGCGCCCGCCTTGACCATCTTGATCTGGGTGGCCATGACTTACTTCCTCGCGCCCTTGGTCTTGCGCAGCGCGCGGCGCGCGGCCTTGACCGAGTGACGCACGATCACCTGGCCGCCCGGCGCGCCGGGAACGGCGCCGCGGACCAGCAGCAGGTTGCGCACCGCATCGACCTCGACGACCTGCAGGTTCTCGATGGTGCGACGGATGTTGCCCATGTGACCGGACATGCGCTTGCCGGGGAACACGCGGCCCGGCGTCTGGCGCTGGCCGATCGAGCCCGGGGTACGGTGGAACAGCGACGCGCCGTGCGAGGCCGGGCCGCCTCCGAAGTTGTGGCGCTTGATCGTGCCGGCAAAGCCCTTGCCGATGGTGGTTCCGGCAACGTCGACGACCTGCCCCGCGGCAAAGATGTCGACCTTGATCTCGGCGCCCGGCGCGAGGTCGGCACCCTCGCCGTCGGCGAGGCGGAACTCGACCAGCGATTCGCCGGCGGCCACCTTGGTGCTGGCGTAGTGCCCGGCCAGCGGCTTCGAGAGCCGCGAGGCCTTGCGCGCGCCGTAGGCAACCTGGATGGCCCGATAGCCGTCGCCCTCGACACCCTTCACCTGGGTGACGCGGTTCGGCAGGGCCTCGATCACCGTGACCGGGATCGATTCGCCCGCGTCCGTGAAGACGCGTGTCATGCCGGCCTTGCGGCCAATCAGACCGATCGTCATCGATTCTTCCTCATACACGGTCCCGACTGCGATTGGCCGGGACTCGAAAAAAACTCACCCGCCCGTCCTCGCGGACGGAACAGCGGGCAGGTACTCGTCAAGGGGCTGAGAGGTGCCGCCACCGCGTCGGGTGACTGCGCCGCTCGAGCGGTACCGGTCAAACCGGCCAGGCCTCGGCGAGAGAGCCGCCTATTGTAGCGGCTGAAATCGGTCTTTGCAAGTCCAAAAAAGCGGTTAGGGACCAGGCGGTTAGCGGTTAGTGCCCGGAAACGGCCGCTCCGGCCGCTCATCGTCACTAACCGCTGATCACCGGACTCACTGATCACTAGTTGAGCTTGATCTGCACGTCCACGCCGGCCGGCAGCTCGAGCTTCATCAGCGCGTCGACGGTCTTGTCCGTCGGGTTCAGGATGTCCATGAGCCGCTTGTGGGTGCGCAGCTCGTACTGGTCGCGCGCGTCCTTGTCGGCGTGCGGCGAGACGAGCAGCGTGAAGCGCTCCATCTTGACCGGCAGCGGCACCGGGCCACGCACGGTGGCGCCCGTGCGCTTCGCGGTCTCGACGATCTCCCGCGCGGAGCTGTCGATCAAGCGGTGATCGAAAGCCTTCAGGCGGATGCGGATGTTCTGGCGAGCCATGTGCAGTACCTACGGAAAGTGACTAGCGGACTAGTGGTTAGCGGTTAGTGAGGAGCGGCGCCGCAGTGCGCGCCACCATCCGCTACCCGCTAATCGCTACTCACTTCAGAATTTTCGACACCACGCCCGCACCCACCGTGCGTCCGCCCTCGCGGATCGCAAAGCGCAGGCCTTCTTCCATCGCGATCGGGCTGATCAGCTCGATCGTCACCTTGATGTTGTCGCCGGGCATCACCATCTCGACGCCCTCCGGCAACTCCACCGCACCCGTCACGTCCGTCGTGCGGAAGTAAAACTGCGGACGATAGCCCTTGAAGAACGGCGTGTGACGACCGCCCTCTTCCTTCGTCAGCACGTACACCTCGCCCTCGAACTTCGTGTGCGGCGTGATCGAACCGGGCTTCGCCAGCACCTGGCCACGCTCGACTTCCTCACGCTTCGTGCCGCGCAGCAGCACCCCCACGTTGTCGCCCGCCTGACCCTGGTCCAGCAGCTTGCGGAACATCTCCACGCCCGTGCAGATCGTCTTCAGCGTCGGACGCAGACCCACGATCTCCACTTCGTCGTTCACCTTGACGATGCCGCGCTCGATGCGCCCCGTCACCACCGTGCCGCGACCGGAGATCGAGAACACGTCCTCCACCGGCATCAGGAACGCGCCGTCCATCGCGCGCTCCGGCACCGGGATGTAACGGTCCATCTCCTCCACCAGCTTCACCACCGACGGAACCCCGATCGGGCTCTTGTCGCCCTCGAGCGCCTTGAGCGCCGAGCCGGTCACGATCGGCGTGTCATCGCCCGGGAAATCGTACTTCGACAGCAGCTCGCGAACTTCCATCTCGACCAGCTCGAGAAGCTCCGCGTCGTCCACCATGTCCGCCTTGTTCAGGTACACCACCATGTACGGAACGCCCACCTGACGCGCCAGCAGAATGTGCTCGCGCGTCTGCGGCATCGGGCCGTCGGCCGCCGACACCACCAGGATCGCACCGTCCATCTGCGCCGCGCCCGTGATCATGTTCTTCACGTAGTCGGCGTGCCCCGGACAGTCCACGTGCGCGTAGTGACGCGCCGGCGACTGGTACTCCACGTGCGCCGTCGAGATCGTGATGCCGCGAGCCTTCTCCTCCGGCGCCTTGTCGATCTGGTCGTAGGCCATGAACGTGCCGCCGTGCGTCTCCGCCATCACCTTCGTCAGCGCCGCCGTCAGCGTCGTCTTGCCATGGTCCACGTGACCAATCGTGCCCACGTTCACGTGCGGCTTCGTACGCGCGAATTTTTCCTTAGCCACGACTCTTACCTCGAAAATCTAGTGACTGGTGATCAGTGATCAGCGGTTGGCGCGGAGCCTCAGCTCGCCTTCTTCATCACCGCTTCGGCGACGTTGTTCGGCACTTCCTGGTACTTCGCGAACTCCATCGTGAAGGTCGCGCGTCCCTGGCTCATCGAGCGGACCGACGTCGCGTAGCCGAACATCTCGGCGAGCGGCACTTCCGCGGTGACGACCTTGCCGGACGGACCGTCTTCCATGCCCTGGATGTGGCCGCGGCGGCGGTTGAGGTCGCCGATCACGTCGCCCGAGTAGTCCTCGGGGGTGACGACCTCGACCTTCATGACCGGCTCGAGCAGCACGGGCTTCGCCTTGCGGACGCCTTCCTTCAGCGCCATCGAGCCCGCGATCTTGAACGCCATTTCGTTCGAGTCGACGTCGTGGTACGAGCCGTCGATGATCGTGACCTTGACGTCGACGACCGGGTAGCCCGCGATCACGCCGCCCTCGAGCGCTTCCTTGACGCCCTTGTCCACCGCCGGGATGTACTCGCGCGGCACGACGCCGCCGACGATGCCGTTGACGAACTCGTAGCCCTTGCCTTCTTCCTGCGGCTCGATCTTGAGCCACACGTGGCCGTACTGGCCGCGGCCGCCCGACTGGCGGACGAACTTGCCTTCCTGCTCGACCTTGCCGCGGATGGTCTCGCGGTAGGCGACCTGCGGCTTGCCGACGTTCGCCTCGACCTTGAACTCGCGCTTCATGCGGTCGACGATGATGTCGAGGTGCAGCTCGCCCATGCCGGAGATGATGGTCTGGCCGGACTCCTGGTCGGTGCTGACGCGGAACGAAGGGTCTTCCTTCGCGAGGCGCTGCAGCGCGAGGCCCATCCTCTCCTGGTCGCTCTTGGTCTTCGGCTCCACCGCGACCGAGATCACGGGCTCCGGGAACTCCATCTTCTCGAGCGTGATGATGTGCTCGGGGTCGCACAGCGTGTCGCCCGTCGTCACGTCCTTGAGGCCCACGGCCGCGGCGATGTCGCCGGCGCGGACTTCCTTGATCTCCTCGCGCTCGTTCGCGTGCATCTGCAGCAGGCGGCCGATGCGCTCCTTGCGGCTCTTGGCGGGCACGTAGACCTGGTCGCCGGAGTTGAGCACGCCGGAATAGACGCGGAAGAACGTCAGGTTGCCGACGAACGGGTCGTTCAGGATCTTGAACGCGAGCGCCGAGAACTTCGCATCGTCGGACGCGGGACGGGTGGCTTCGGCACCGTCGTCGTCGATCCCCTTCACCGGCAGCACTTCCGCCGGGGAGGGCATGTACTCGATGACCGCGTCCAGCATGGCCTGGACGCCCTTGTTCTTGAACGCCGAGCCGCACAGCGTCAGGCAGATCTCGTTCTTGAGCGCGCGCGCGCGCAGCCCGCCCTTGATCTCCTCGACGCTGAGCTCGCTGTGCTCGAGGTACTTGTGCATCAGCTCGTCGTTGGCCTCGGCTGCGGCCTCGATGAGCTTCTCGCGCCATGCCTTGCATTCGGCCAGCATGTGGTCCGGGATCGCGCGGTACTCGAACTTCATGCCCTCGGTCGAGTCGTCCCAGTAGATCGACTGCATCGCGATCAGGTCGACGACGCCCTCGAACTTGTCCTCGGCTCCGATCGGCAGCTGCAGCGGCACGGGGTTGCCGCGCAGGCGCGTGCGGATCTGCTCGACGCAGCGCAGGAAGTTGGCGCCGGCACGGTCCATCTTGTTGACGAACGCGAGGCGCGGCACGCCGTACTTGTTCATCTGGCGCCAGACGGTCTCGGACTGCGGCTGCACGCCGCTCACGGCGCAGAACACGGCGCAGGCCGAGTCGAGCACGCGCAGGCTCCGCTCCACCTCGATGGTGAAGTCGACGTGTCCCGGCGTGTCGATGATGTTGAAGCGGTGCTCGGGGAGCGTGGCCGTCCATGCCCTTCCAGAAGGCGGTGGTCGCAGCGGCCGTGATCGTGATGCCGCGCTCCTGCTCCTGCTCCATGTAGTCCATGACGGCCGCGCCGTCGTGCACCTCGCCGATCTTGTGCGAGACGCCGGTGTAGAACAGGATGCGCTCCGTGGTCGTGGTCTTGCCGGCGTCGATGTGCGCCGAGATGCCGAAGTTACGGTAGCGCTCGATCGGGGTTGTGCGTGGCACGATGGAAATCCTCGGACGGTCGTCGTCGGTAGGGCCGCGAGGCCCTTACCAGCGGTAGTGGGCGAACGCCTTGTTGGCGTCGGCCATGCGGTGCGTATCCTCGCGCTTGCGCACGGCGGCCCCGCGGTTCTCGGAAGCCTCGAGCAGCTCGGCCGCGAGGCGCTGCGACATGGACTTCTCGCTGCGGGCCTGCGCGGCGTCGATCACCCAGCGCATGGCGAGCGTCTGCCGGCGGGTGGAACGCACTTCGATCGGCACCTGGTAGGTCGCGCCGCCGACGCGCCGCGACTTCACCTCGACCATCGGCTTGACGTTGTCGAGCGCCTGCGTCAGCAGCTCGATGGCCTGGTCGGGCTGGCGCCCGGTCTTCTCGGAGATGCGGTCGAGCGCGCCGTAGACGATGCTCTCGGCGACGGACTTCTTGCCGCGCTCCATGACCATGTTCATGAACTTGGCCAGCAGCACGCTGTTGAACTTCGGGTCCGGGAGGATGCTGCGGGTCGGGGCTTGGGATCGACGGGACATGTTCGACTACCGCTTTGGCTAGTGACTAGTGACTAGTGACTAGGGGTTAGTGTTCGGAGGAAGAACGGGCTCAGCCCTTGGGGCGCTTGGCGCCGTACTTCGAGCGGCTCTGCTTGCGCCCGGCGACGCCGGAGCAGTCGAGCGTGCCGCGCACCGTGTGGTAGCGGACGCCCGGCAGGTCCTTGACGCGGCCGCCGCGGATGAGCACCACCGAGTGCTCCTGGAGGTTGTGGCCTTCGCCACCGATGTAGCTGATCACCTCGTAGCCGTTGGTGAGACGCACCTTGGCGACCTTGCGCAGCGCCGAGTTCGGCTTCTTCGGGGTCGTGGTGTACACGCGCGTGCACACGCCGCGCCTCTGCGGCGAGTTGCCGAGGGCGGGCACCTTGCTCTTCGCACCGGCCAGGCGGCGCGGGGCACGGATCAGCTGATTGACGGTTGACATGCCAGACCGACTCCAGATCGAACCGGCGCGCCGAAATCGGCTCGGCGCGCCCAAGAAACACCGGGCCGCCCTGCGGCGGCCCGATGTGAAAGTTGCAGGGCCGCGCGGGTGTGTGCCGGCGGCCCTGAGGAAAGGCCGAAAATTTTAGGGTGAGGAGCCGCCGCTGTCAACCTGACGCACTGCGGCAACCGACCCCGCTGCCGTCAGACCGCCGGCGCTTCGGCCTCGTCCGGGGGCAGTTCCTTGTCGAAATCCACGCCCACCGGGGTCGGCGGCGTGTCCATGAACCCCGCGGCCAGCGCTTCCTCCGGCCGGCGACGCCGCGCCAGGTGGTAGAACGAGCCCGTGCCGGCCGGGATCAGGCGCCCGACGATCACGTTCTCCTTCAGGCCGCGCAGGTCGTCCTTCATGCCGCGCACGGCCGCCTCGGTCAGCACGCGGGTGGTCTCCTGGAAGGAGGCCGCCGAGATGAACGACTCGGTCGCGAGCGACGCCTTGGTGATGCCGAGCAGCAGCGGGTCGGCGATGGCCGGCAGCTTGCCCTCCGGCGTCAGCCGGTCGTTGGCCTCGAGCACGCGGGCCCGGTCCATCTGCTCGCCGCGCAGGAATCCGGCATCGCCCGGGCTCGACGACCTCGACCTTGCGCAGCATCTGGCGAATGATCACCTCGATGTGCTTGTCGTTGATCTTCACGCCCTGCAGCCGGTAGACGTCCTGGATCTCGCGCACCAGGTAGTTCGCGAGCGGCTCGACGCCCTGCAGGCGCAGGATGTCGTGCGGGTTCGGCTCGCCGTCCGCGATCGTCTCGCCGCGCTCGACGTGCTCGCCCTCGAACACCGTCAGGTGGCGCCACTTCGGGATCAGCTCCTCGTGCTTCTCGCCCTGCTCGTCGGTGATGATGAGCCGGCGCTTGCCCTTGGTCTCCTTGCCGAAGCTGACCGTGCCCGAATACTCGGCGAGGATCGCCGAGTCCTTGGGCTTGCGGGCCTCGAAGAGGTCCGCCACGCGCGGCAGGCCGCCCGTGATGTCGCGCGTCTTCGAGCTCTCCTGCGGGATGCGGGCGATGACGTCGCCCACCGACACCTGCACGCCGTCCGACAGGCTCACCAGCGCCCCGGGAGGCAGCGCGTAGACGGCCGGGATGTCGGTGTTGGCGAAGCAGATTTCCTTGCCCTTCGCGTTCAGCAGCTTGATCACCGGGCGCAGGTCCTTGCCGCCGGCGCCGCGCTGCTTCGGGTCCATGACCTCGGTGCTCGAGAGGCCCGTGACCTCGTCGACCTTGCTCTGGACGGTGATGCCGTCGATGAAGTCCTGGAAGCGGATGAAACCCGCCACCTCGGTCACCACCGGGTGGGTGTGCGGATCCCAGGTCGCGATGACCTGGCCGGACTGCACCGAGTCGCCCTCGTTCACCGAGATCACGGCGCCGTACGGGATGCGGTAGCGCTCGCGCTCGCGGCCGAAGTCGTCGATCACGCCGACCTCGCCCGAGCGGGACACGGCCACCAGGTGGCCCTTGTCGTGGCGCACGGACTTGAGGTTGTGGAAGCGGACCGCGCCCTTGCCCTTCACCTCGACGCTGTTCTGCGCCGCGGCGCGTGAGGCCGCGCCGCCGATGTGGAACGTGCGCATCGTGAGCTGCGTTCCCGGCTCGCCGATCGACTGCGCCGCGATCACGCCGACCGCCTCGCCGATGTTGATGCGGTGGCCGCGCGCGAGGTCACGCCCGTAGCACTGGGCGCAGACGCCGTGCCGCGTCGCGCAGGTGATCGGCGAACGGACCATCACGTGGTCCACGCCGGCCTGCTCGAGCTGGCGCACGAGCTTCTCGTCGAGCAGCTCGCCCGCCTCGACGACCACCTCGTCCGAGCCGGGGCGGAACACGACGCTCGCCGTGACGCGGCCGAGCACGCGCTCGCCGAGACCCTCGACGACGTCGCCGCCCTCGACGATCGGCATCATCGCGATGCCGTTCTCGGTGCCGCAGTCGGGCTCGGTCACGACGAGGTCCTGCGCCACGTCCACCAGGCGGCGGGTCAGGTAGCCGGAGTTCGCGGTCTTGAGCGCCGTGTCGGCGAGGCCCTTGCGCGCGCCGTGCGTCGAGATGAAGTACTGGAGGACGTTCAGGCCCTCGCGGAAGTTCGCGGTGATCGGCGTCTCGATGATCGAGCCGTCAGGCTTCGCCATCAGTCCGCGCATGCCGGCGAGCTGGCGGATCTGGGCCGGCGAGCCGCGCGCGCCGGAGTCGGACATCATGAAGATCGAGTTGAACGACTTCTGGCGCACCTTCGCGCCGCTCGCGTCCTTCACTTCCTCGCCGCCGAGCTTCTCCATCATCGCCTTGGCGACCTGGTCGTTGGTGCGCGACCAGATGTCCACGACCTTGTTGTAGCGCTCGCCGTTGGTCACGAGGCCGGAGGCGTACTGCCCCTGGATCTCCAGCACTTCGCGCTCGGCCGCGCCGAGGATCTTGCCCTTCTGCTCGGGCACCACCATGTCGTCGACGCCGATCGAAACGCCGGCGCGCGTCGCGTAGTGGAAGCCCATGTACATGAGCTGGTCCGCGAAGATGACCGTTTCCTTGAGGCCGAGCGTGCGGTAGCAGGCGTTGATCACGCCCGAGATCGCCTTCTTGGTCATGTCCTGGTTGATCAGGTCGAAGGACAGCCCCTTCGGCAGGATCTCGAACAGCAGCGCGCGGCCGACCGTGGTCTCGACCCGGCGCGGGCGCTCCTCGAGAGTGCCGTCGGGCAGCTTCGCGAACTCCACGATGCGCACGTGGCACTTCGCCTGCAGGTCGGCGACGCGATTCTCGTAGGCGCGGTGCACCTCGGCCACGTCGGTGAAGTACGTGCCCTCGCCGGGCGCGTTGACGCGGTCGCGGGTCATGAAGTACAGGCCGAGCACGACGTCCTGCGACGGCACGATGATCGGGTCGCCGTTCGCGGGCGAGAGGATGTTGTTCGACGACAGCATCAGCGCGCGCACTTCGAGCTGGGCCTCGAGCGACAGCGGCACGTGCACGGCCATCTGGTCGCCGTCGAAGTCGGCGTTGAACGCCGTGCAGACCAGCGGGTGCAGCTGGATCGCCTTGCCCTCGATCAGCACCGGCTCGAAGGCCTGGATGCCGAGGCGGTGCAGCGTCGGCGCGCGGTTCAGCATCACCGGGTGCTCGCGGATGACCTCCTCGAGGATGTCCCACACCTCCGGGCCCTCGCGCTCGACCATGCGCTTGGCGGCCTTGATGGTGGTCGCCTCGCCGCGCAGCTGCAGCTTCTGGAAGATGAACGGCTTGAAGAGCTCGAGCGCCATCTTCTTCGGCAGGCCGCACTGGTGCAGGCGCAGCGTCGGGCCGACCACGATCACCGAGCGGCCGGAATAGTCCACGCGCTTGCCGAGCAGGTTCTGGCGGAAGCGCCCCTGCTTGCCCTTGATCATGTCGGCGAGCGACTTGAGCGGGCGCTTGTTGGTGCCGGTGATGGCGCGGCCGCGGCGGCCGTTGTCGAGCAGCGCGTCGACCGACTCCTGCAGCATGCGCTTCTCGTTGCGCACGATGATGTCCGGCGCGTTCAGCTCGAGCAGCCGGCGCAGGCGGTTGTTGCGGTTGATGACGCGGCGGTAGAGATCGTTCAGGTCGGACGTCGCGAAGCGGCCGCCGTCCAGCGGCACGAGCGGACGCAGGTCCGGCGGCAGCACCGGCAGCACCGTGAGCACCATCCACTCGGGATGGTTGCCCGAGTCGATGAACGACTCGATCAGCTTGAGGCGCTTCGACAGGCGCTTGATCTTGGTCTCGGAGCTCGTGGCGCCGATGTCCTCGCGGACCTTGACCACCTCGGCCTTCAGGTCGAGGCTCTTCAGCAGCTCGTGCACCGCCTCGGCGCCCATGCGGGCGTCGAACTCGTCGCCGTGCTTCTCGATCGCCTCGAGGTACATCTCGTCGGAGAGCAGCTGCCCGCGCTGCATCGAGGTCATGCCCGGGTCGATCACCACGAAGGCCTCGAAGTACAGCACGCGCTCGATCTCGCGCAGCGTCATGTCGAGCATCAGGCCGATGCGCGACGGCAGCGACTTCAGGAACCAGATGTGCGCGGTGGGGCTCGCGAGGTCGATGTGGCCCATGCGCTCGCGGCGCACCTTGGCCTGCGTGACCTCGACGCCGCACTTCTCGCAGACCACGCCGCGGTGCTTGAGGCGCTTGTACTTGCCGCAGAGGCACTCGTAGTCCTTCACGGGCCCGAAGATCTTCGCGCAGAAGAGGCCGTCCCGCTCCGGCTTGAAGGTCCGGTAGTTGATCGTCTCGGGCTTCTTCACCTCGCCGAACGACCAGGAGCGGATCATCTCCGGGGAAGCGAGCGCGATGCGGATCGAGTCGAAGTCCTCGGTCGTCGGCTGCGGCTTGAACATCTTCAACAGGTCTTTCATTTGTTCACCCTGTGCGTCAGTCGGGCGGAGAGCGCCGGCCTCAACGCCGTTCCTGGTCGAGCTCGATGTTGATGCCGAGCGAGCGGATTTCCTTCACCAGCACGTTGAAGGACTCGGGCATGCCCGCGTCCATCAGGTGGTTGCCGTCCACGATGTTCTTGTACATCTTGGTGCGGCCGGTGACGTCGTCCGACTTGACCGTGAGCATCTCCTGCAGCGTGTACGAGGCGCCGTACGCCTCGAGCGCCCAGACTTCCATCTCGCCGAAGCGCTGGCCGCCGAACTGCGCCTTGCCGCCGAGCGGCTGCTGCGTGACGAGGCTGTACGGGCCCGTCGAGCGCGCGTGCATCTTGTCGTCGACCAGGTGGTTGAGCTTCAGCATGTACATGTAGCCGACGGTCACCTCGCGATCGAAGCGCTCGCCCGTGCGGCCGTCGAAGAGCCAGGTCTGGCCGCTCTCGGGCAGGTCCGCGAGACGCAGCATGTACTTGATCTCGGCCTCCGTGGCGCCGTCGAACACCGGCGTCGCCATCGGGACGCCGTTGCGCAGGTTGCCGGCGAGCGAGAGCACGTCGGCGTCGTCGAGCGAGCCGAGGTCCTCGGACTTGCCGCCGCTCTTGTTGTAGACCTGGTCGAGGAAGCCGCGGATCTCGGCGGCGGCGCGCGCCTCGTCGAGCATGCGGCCGATCTTGATGCCGATGCCCTTCGCGGCCCAGCCGAGGTGGGTCTCGAGGATCTGGCCGATGTTCATGCGCGACGGTACGCCGAGCGGGTTCAGCACGATGTCGACCGGCGTGCCTTCCGCCATGAACGGCATGTCCTCGACCGGTACGATGGTCGAGATCACGCCCTTGTTGCCGTGGCGGCCTGCCATCTTGTCGCCCGGCTGCACGCGGCGCTTGACCGCGAGGTACACCTTCACCATCTTCAGCACGCCGGGGGCGAGGTCGTCGCCCGCGGTGATCTTCGAGCGCTTCTCCTCGAGACGACGCTCGAACTCCTTGCGCTGCGTGCGCATGCGCTCGGCGGTGAGCTCGAGGGCGGTGTTCGCCTCCTCGTCCTCGAGGCGCACCTCGAGCCAGTGCTCGCGCGGGATGTCCGCGAGGTAGTCGGCAGCCACCTTCGAGCCGGCCTTGAGCTTGCGCGGGCCGGCCGCGGCCACCTTGCCGAGCAGCAGCGAGTGCACGCGCGAGAACAGGTCCTCCTCGAGGATGCGCTGCTGGTCCGCGAGGTCCTTGCGCACCTTCTCGATCTCGGACTTCTCGATCGCGAGCGCGCGGGAATCCTTCTCCACGCCGTCGCGCGTGAACACGCGCACGTCGATCACCGTGCCGTCCATGCCCGGGCGGCACGCGCAGCGAGGTGTCCTTAACGTCGGAGGCCTTCTCGCCGAAGATCGCGCGCAGCAGCTTCTCTTCCGGCGTGAGCTGGGTCTCGCCCTTCGGCGTGACCTTGCCCACCAGGATGTCGCCCGCCTTGACCTCGGCGCCGATGAAGGCGATGCCGGCCTCGTCGAGCTTCGCGAGCGCGGACTCGCCCACGTTGGGGATGTCCGCGGTGATCTCCTCGGGCCCGAGCTTGGTGTCGCGCGCGACGCAGGTCAGCTCCTCGATGTGGATCGTCGTGAAGCGGTCCTCCTGGACCACCCGCTCCGAGATCAGGATCGAGTCCTCGAAGTTGTAGCCGTTCCACGGCATGAACGCGACCAGCAGGTTCTGGCCGAGCGCCAGGTCGCCGAGGTCGGTGGAAGGCCCGTCGGCCAGCACGTCGCCGCGCGCGATCGCGTCGCCCGCGTTCACCAGCGGGCGCTGGTTGATGCAGGTGTTCTGGTTCGAGCGCGTGTACTTCGTCAGGTTGTAGATGTCGACGCCCGCCTCGCCGGCGGTCGTCTCGGCGTCGTTCACGCGCACCACGATGCGCGAGGCGTCCACCGAGTCCACCACGCCGCCACGGCGCCCGACCACGGTGACGCCCGAGTCGATGGCGACGGGGCGCTCCATGCCGGTACCCACCAGCGGCGTCTCCGAGCGCAGCGTCGGCACCGCCTGGCGCTGCATGTTCGAGCCCATCAGCGCGCGGTTGGCGTCGTCGTGCTCGAGGAACGGGATCAGCGAGGCGGCGACGGACACGATCTGCCGCGGCGACACGTCCATGTACTGGATCCGGTCCGGCGTCGAGAGCGTGAACTCGTTCTGGAAGCGGCTCGAGACCAGCTCGTCGCTGAAGGCGCCCTTCGCGTCGAGCGAGGCATTGGCCTGCGCGATCACGTACTGCGCCTCGTCGATCGCCGAGAGGTACTCGATCTGGTCGGTGACGCGGCCGTCGACGACCTTGCGGTACGGGGTCTCGAGGAAGCCGTAGTCGTTGGTGCGCGCGTACACGGCCAGCGAGTTGATGAGGCCGATGTTCGGCCCTTCCGGCGTCTCGATCGGGCACACGCGGCCGTAGTGCGTCGGGTGCACGTC
>CAVTDU010000025.1:0-24098 GCA_963733565.1 uncultured Gammaproteobacteria bacterium | reverse complement strand
GGTCGATGGTCGCCGCATCCGCACCGTCGCGATTCGCGCTGACGATCGCGACGGCGTATGGCCGCGCCTCACCGTGCACCAACACGTGGCGGATGGCCGGCTCGAGCGCGATCTGTCCCGCTCGGCCCACTCGGGCGAGACGTTGCGCCGAAGCTGCGTGATGTAGATGTTGCGCAGGCGCCCGCGCACGTACGCGTGGCCGTCGGCGTCGTTTCGCCGAGGTCGCCGGGTCGCCCACTCCTCGCCGGGCCTGCGCGGCGCATCCCGAGGGTGGCCGCGCATCGTCACGCCGGAGACCATGCGTTGGCCGTCGGCGTCAACACGGTTTTCGCGTGCGGCAGCAGCCGCCCCCGTGCTGCCCTTGCATCGCGCCGCAGGTGTGTTCGACGACGACGACACGCACTCGCTCAGTCCGTAGCCCTCGTAGACCAGCAACCCGACAGCCGCAGCGCGCTCGAGGAGCTCGACTGCAACCGACGCGCCCGCGACAGCCGCGACTTGAGCGACAAGGGCGCCGGGCCAGCCGCGCTCGCCGCCACGACCAGGATCCGCAGCAGTTCGAAACCAGGTGCGGGCTGTCGACTGGCTCGCGCCGATGCAGCGAGCAGCGCGGCGCGTCCGGACCTGCATAGCTCATGCCAGTGACGAGCCCGCGCACGGGCGGCATGGCGCGCGCCGGCGAGCAGCGGCACATCGATACCTCCGACCTTCTCGAGCAGCGTTCCGGCACGACAGCGCGCCAGGTCGGCGTTCGACGCCGAGCGCAGCCGTCGCGCCGGCAAGCGACTGCGCGACTGCTTGGAGTCCGTCGCGCCGAGGCACACGCCTTTCGGTCTGCGTGCTGCCCGACGTATAGGTCACCTTGACCGTGCCTGCGGAATTCGCGGGCGAGCCGCAGCATCGAGCTGGCGCCGGAACATCAGGTCAGCCGTTGGCGCGGACGCCACCGTTCGCCACCCCGGCGAGCAACTCGCCGACCTGGTGATCTCGTCGGCGGACGCGAATACGACTCGGCGTCGTTGAGCACGTGCTCGATCTGCGGCGCCGTGAAGTAGCCCGGCAGCGGCACCGACGAGCAGCTCACGCAGGTGTGATGTGCCGGTCGGTGAGCGCCCGGCCGACTCCATTGTCCGCCAGCGGCGCAAAGCGCTCGCCGCCGCGGCCAGCCAGGCGCCTCCTGGTCGAGCAGCGGCCCAGGCTTCGCGAAAGTCGCGACCCGCTGCCCGTCGTCGAGTGCGACGCGGTGTGGCTCGGCCACCGGCGAGCGCGGCGTGCGGCGCCGCTGCATGGTCGTCGCCAGTCGCACCGAAGCCGGAATTGCAGGCTGTCGGGAAGGAGGTCGCCGCGAACACGCCAGATCCGCCTCGTGATGGCGGCCGCTGGTCCCCGGCACTCGCTACGCGAGCACCATCGGCACGCGCGGCTCGATGAGCGCACCGAAGCCGAGCAGGATTGCACGACGGCGCTGGTCGCCATCAATACGATCCACTGCGTTAGTGCGCATGCCGGCGGTTCGAAGGCAGCAGCGCGACCATGCGCACGGCGGACGAGCAGTTCGTGCCGGCCAGGTTGCCGACCTCGACGACCTGCGGCTCGGCTGCGACCGTTCCGCCGCGATCGCTGCCTCGATCGGCTGCTCGGGTTGCTGCTCGAGGTGAGGGCGGTTCTCGCCCGCGCCACGCGGCCCGACTACGCCACGCGATGCGCGCCGGATGGCGACGACGGCGATCTCGAAGGTCAGGCTCGTGACCGTGGCATGGTGCTTGTCGCTTGAAGGCCGCGCCCACGAAGTCCTCCAGTTCCAGCCGCTCCGGGCTGCCGGCGTCGACGAACGCAGCCGGAGATGCACGCCGACGGACGGCGGCCCGCGGCACGCTCCGCGGAGCGCCGGCGCTGTTCTTCGGATCTGCATCACAGCGGTCGCACTGCTCAAGATGGAACTCCTTGACGATCACCCAGGGCGCGGCGTCGGGGTTCATCAGGTTGAGCGCCGAGCGCCACCCGGAAGTCGATCGCAGCCGCTCCGTGTTGTTTCCTCCTGTCATGCACTTGCAGCCAGCGGGGCCGACTCTGCCGGCCGGCCGATTGATTTCGAGGTAGATGACCGTCTACGAGTTGGTCAGCGACGCGATGGGCGACAAGAAGTGACCGAAGAACAGGAACTGGTGCAGCAGATGCTCGCGGAGAGGACACCACGTTGAGCAGGTCTTCACCATCTGTTCCGCGCGTCTTCCGCTTCGCCCTGCCGCGCCTGAACCGCGACGAGGACGACGCCAAGGACGTCGTGCAGGCCACGCTGGTCAAGGCCATGCGCAAGCTCGGTGGCTCCCGCGGCGAGGCGGCGATGTTCAGGGCGTGGCTCTGCAGTGCCGCCGCCGAGATAGCGAGCCCACATGCGCTCGGAGCAGAGGCATATTCGGACAAGGTGGTCCTCATCGAGGACAGCGAGGAAGTGCACGCCGCCCTCGAATGGATCGAGGCGCCCGCCGGGGATGATCCGCTGCGCCGCTGCGACGGCGCCGGAACTGAAGCGACTGGTGCACGCGGTGCTGGATCGCCTGCGGCCGCTACGGCGAGGCGCTGAAATGGAGGATATGTCGAGGACGGTCCGTCGAGGAGATCGGCGACCAACTGGGGAGTCGGCCACACAGCTGCGCAATCGTTGCTGCGCGCGCGCGAGGGTGGCGTTTCGGGACGGGCTCGAAGCGGTGTTCGGCGCATCCGCCGCCGACGTGCTCCGGAGTTGCTCGAGGCCTGACGGGGGAAACATGACGAAGATCGACAGATCTACGAACATGACGAAGCCGCGCTGGCGCGCCTGGTCGCCGCCGTCGGCCCACGCCAGCAGCCCTCGGCTGCGGCGACCGCCGAGGTTCGTGCGGCGGTCGGCGAAGATGGCGTCGCACGATCGACGCGGACACAGCGGCGGCGTTTTCCGGCCTGGGCCATGGCGGCAGGCTTTGCAGTAGCGGCAGTCGGCGCGTGGCTGGCTCGCCCGCTCTACCTGCCAGAGGCCGCTACCGTGGCTACGCTGACGCGCGTGGTCGGCGACGTGGAGCCAGCTCCGGCGATGGCCGATGGCAACGACTGACGAGTGGCACGGGCGTGAGTCGGTGACATGCTGCGAACGGGAAGCGACGGTCGCGCGGCGATCGAGCTGTCGAGCGGCATCCAGCTGCGGCTCGACACCGGCGCTGAACTCGCGCTCAACGACGTCGACGAGGCAGCGCTGACGCAGGGCGCCGTCTACGTGGGACTCGGGAGCCGGAACCGGCGCGACGGCTGCGCAGTTCGTGCTGGACACGTCGGCCGGAGACATTCGATTCACCTCGGCACGCAGTACGAAGCCCGGTTGGACGGCAGCGTGCTCCAAGTCGGCGTGCGCGAGGGCCGGGTCGAAGTGAACGGTGTGCATGGCGCCGTGATCGCCGAAGCCGGAGAATTGCTCGGCGGTCAGCGGGACCGGCCAGGTCACGCGCGGCGCACTCGCACCGAACGCATCGGCCTGGGAACGGGTGAATCGGCATCACGCCGCCGTTCAGCATCGACGGACGGACCGTGGACGAATTCCTCCACCTGGGCCGGCCGCGAGACCGGCAGGACGATCAGTACGCGTCGCCCGAAGCGGCGCGCCAGGCACGGAGCGTGACGCTGAACGGCACAGTAGAGGGCCTGTCTCCCGAAGGAGCACTCGCGGCGGTGCTGGCGACGACTTCACTCGAGCCGACCCTGGCGGGCGACCGAGATCCGGGTCGTGAAGAGAGGGGACGCCGAGGGCAGCCCCGGTAGGGAAGTTACGAGGGGACAGTCCCGGGGGACAGTCCCCGTCGGGACGTCCCCAAGTCGGCTACCATCGGCGGGTCTCGCGCCGTGCGCGGGTCTCTGCGCCAGCCGATGCCCCTACCCTCCGCTCGAGACCTCCCGACCCGAACCTTGCATGGACTGCTTCGCTCGCTATGGGCGGGGGCACTCCTGCTCGCCGCTATGCCGGCGCTTGCGGCGGGTCCGCCCTATGCTGGCCAGCCGCTGCGCGCGGTACTCGACGACCTGGGCGCCAAGGGCCTGCACCTCGTCTACAGCAGCGAAGTCGTACCTCATTCGCTGCGCGTCACAAGCCGAGCCTGCAGCGGGGCCTCCGCTGCAGCTGCTGCGGGAAGTCCTCGCACAGCAGGGTCTCGAGGCGAAGCCAGTCGGTGCCGACACGTACGCAGTCGTCGCGCAGGCGGCAGCCCGTGAAGGCAGCCCCTGCCAAGGTCGTGCCCGATGATCCTGTTCCCCTCGAGGAAGTGGTGGTAGCCGCCAGCCGGCTATCTCGCTGTCGGTCCGAGATCCCGAACACTCACACGGTCTTCACGCAGGACGAGATCCGGCAGCTGCCGAGGCTCGCAGACGATTCGCTGAAGGCGGTGCACCGGCTGCCTGCCGCAGCGAGCAACGGCGTCTCGGGGCTCGCGTACATGCGCGGCGGTGCCAACAACGAGACGCTGGTGACGCTCGACGGCTTTCCGCTGTACGAGCCGTTCCATCTCAAGCTGCTGCTGAGCCCGACGAGCCTGCTCGACCCGGGCATCCTGAGCACGGCTGGACGTGCATGCCGGCGGATTCACCGCGGACTTCGGCGACCGCATGAGCTCCGGTCATCGAGGCGACTTCGATCCACCCGGAAGCCGACCAGCACTACGAGCTCGGGCTGAGCCTGTTCAACGCCAGCCTGGTCGCGTTCAATCGATTTGCGGACGGCGCAGGGCAATGGCTGGTCGCGGCCCGGCGCAGCAACCTCGACGAGATCGCGGACCTCGTCGACGCGTCCTACGGCGAGATCAGCTACTCCGACGCCTTCGGCCGGCTCGACTACGCCTTCTCCCCGGACACGCGCGGCAGCCTGCACGTGCTGCTGTCGACGGACGATGCCAACGTGACGAACTCGCAGCGGACCGAATCGTCGGCCGCGGATTACCGCAACACCTACGCCTGGGGCACGCTCGTGCACGACTTCTCGCCGCAGCTGCGCGCGAGCGCCATCGCTTCGTATACGTACGTTTCGACCGAGCGGACGGGCGACGTGGACGAGGATGGCATCCGCGAGGGCACCGTGGACGATGAGCGGCACTACGACGTCCTCGGCCTGCAGCTTGGCGCAAGCTACGCGACCGAGCGCTGGCTGACGCGGTTCGGTGCGGAGGCTCGCTCGCTGGAGGCCAGCTACGACTATTCGAGCATCGTGCGCTTCGAGCCCGACTACCCGTTCCCCGGCAGTCCGGGCCGGGTCACGGTCAACGAACTCGAGCCAGAACCTTCGGGCGCGCACTACGCCGCCTACGTGACCAGCCGGTTCCGCGTGACCGACCCGCTCACGGCGGAGATCGGGTTGCGCTGGGACGACGAGACCTACGGCCCGGCTGGCGGCAACCAGCTGGCACCGCGCGTGAACCTGATGTACCAGGCCGGACCGCGGACGCGGTTACGCGCGAGCTGGGGTCGCTACGGGCAGGCGCAGGGCATCAACGAGCTGCAGGTCGAGGACGGTGTCGACCGCTTCTTCCGACCGCAGTATGCGTACCACGAGATCCTCGGCATCGAGCAGGGTCTGTCGCAGGGCCTGACGCTCCGCGTCGAGGGCTACATCAAGTCCTACCGCGACACCATGCCGCGCTTCGAGAGCCTCTACGACCCGACGTCGCTCGTGCCCGAGTTGCGCTGGGACCTCGTCGAGATCGAGCCCAAGGTCGGCGCGGGCCGAAGGCGTCGAGATGCTGCTGACCCGCCGCAGCGCGTCGCCCTGGAACGGTTGGTTCAACTACACGTGGTCGAGAGTGACGGATCGTGAGGATGGCAGGGACACGCCACGAAGCTGGGACCAGACCAACAACTTCGGAGCGGGCATCACCTGGACCGACGGCGGCTGGCAGGCGACGCTGGCCGGCACCTATCACACGGGCTGGCCGACGACGCCGTTGCGCCTCGTCGCCTCGGAATCCGGCGTGAGCGAGTGGGTGGCCGGGCCGCGGAACGCAGACCGCCTGGGCGCATTCGCGTCGGTGGACCTGCGCGTCAGCCGCGATTTCGTGCTGCGCCATGGCACGCTGAACGTGTTCGCCGAGGCGACGAACCTCCTCGACCGCGCGAACCAGTGCTGCACCGACTTCAGCTTCAAGCCCGCTGGCGCCGGCTCTTTCGAGCTCGATCGGGAGCACCGCGACTGGCTGCCGCTGGTGCCGAACGTCGGCGTGCTCTGGAAATACTGACTAGCCGGCCCCGTGCTTGCGGAACCAGGCGAGGGCCTGGCGCCAGCCCTCGCGCGCGTCCTCGGCGCGGTAGCTCGGCCGGTAGTCCGCGTTGAAGCCATGCCCCGCTTCCGGAAACACAACGATCTCGGACGGATTCTTCGCCGCCGCGAGCGCTGCACGCATTTTCTCGACATCCGCGAGCGGGATGCCCTGGTCCTTCCCGCCGTACAGGCCGAGCACCGGCGCCTTGAGCTCCGCGACGACGTCGATCGGGTACTTCGGCTGCAGCGGCGAGGTTTCGCCGACGAGCCGGCCGTACCACGCGACGCCGGCCTTTCACCTGCGGGCTGTGGGCGCAGTAGAGCCACGTGATGCGGCCGCCCCAGCAGAACCCAGTGACGCCGACACGCTTCACGTCGCCCGACCCGCTCTTGCCGGCCCAGGCGACCGCCGCGTCGAGGTCGGACATCACCTGCGCGTCCGGCACCTTGCTCACGACCTCGGCGTAGAGCTGCTTCCAGTCGGTGAACTTCGTGGGATCGCCCTGTCGCGCGTACAGCTCCGGCGCGACGGCAAGGTAGCCTTCCTTCGCGAAGCGGCGGCAAAGGTCCTTCATGTGCTCGTGGACGCCGAAGATCTCCTGCACGACGAGCACGACCGGGAACGGGCCACCCTTGGCCGGCATGGCGCGATAGGCGGGAATCTCGATGTCGCCCGCAGGAATCTTCACCTCGCCCGCGGTGAGGCCCTCGGATCCCGTCGTGATGACGGTATCGGCCGCGACCGGCCCCGCCGCAGCGGCAAACCCTATTGCGAGCGAGGTCACCAGCACGTCGCGTCGCGTCAGTGCGGACTTGCCGAGCAGCGAGTCGAGTTCCGGTCCTGTCCACTTGTCGTGCATCTGGAATCTCCTGGATGGGTTTGTCGCGGCGCTAGCGGGGCTCGACACCGGGCTGGAAAGGCTCGGTCTCGAGCGCGAGTGCGGCGGCCACGTCGGGCGCCACGGTGTAATTCGTAAACTCGAGGGGCATCCGTTTCGCTTTCCCGGTCGCGAGGTCGATGCAGACGTAGTGGACGAGCGCACGCACCAGCGTCTGTCCGTCCGACTTGCGCCGGATCTGGAAGCGCCGTTCGATGCGCAGCTTGCGATCGTTCAGCACCGGCCACGTGGCGACTTCGATGTGATCGCCCTCGTAGGCCGCGCCGAGGTAATGCGCCTGCGTGCGCCACACCGCCATGCCGCGCCCGAGCTTGCGGCAGAGCTCGGGAGGAATGCCCCGCTCCGTCGAATGCGCCCAGGCGCAGTCGTCCATCCACGCGATGTAGACGACGTTGTTGACGTGCCCGTAGCCGTCGATCTCGGTGTGCACCGCGACACGCTCGTGGATGAATGGCGACGGCAGGTCCCAGGACATCGCCCCGCGCCTCAGGTGCCCAGCTGGTCGAGCAACTGGTCCTTCTCGGTCCAGATTCCCGCGAGCCATTCCTTGAAGCGCGCGCGGAACGCCGGGTCGCCGGCGTAGTCGCCCGCCGACATCCACGCGTCGATCGGACGCCTGCGGATATCGACGGTCACTGTTCCCATCCGGCCGCAGCAGAGGTCCCAGAAGCTCGGTGTCCGGCCCGTATAGGCAATCGTGACATCGAGCATCGAGTGCAGCATGCCGCCCATTGCGGACAGCACGAACGACGTGCCGCCTGGGCGCGGCGGCAGCAGGTGCTGGTAGGGCGACTTGAATGCGACGTGCTTGCGCTCGGTGAAGCGCGTGCCTTCCACGAAGTTCATCACTGACGTGGGTATCAGTCGGAACTTCTCGCAGGCGTGGCGCGTGACGTCGAGATCCTCACCGCGCTTCTCGGGGTGCTTCTCGAGATATTCGGGCGAGTGGCGGCGCATGAACGGGAAGTCGAGCGCCCACCAGGCGAGCCCGAGGAACGGCACCCAGATGAGTTGCTGCTTCAGGAAGAACTTCAGGAACGGAATGCGGCGGTTGAACACCGCCTGCAGCACCAGGATGTCCACCCAGGACTGATGATTCGACACGACGAGGTACCACTCGCCCGTCGAGAGTCCCTCGAGGCCGCGCGTGTCGAGCGGCAGCGATCCCATCACCCGGAACAGGGCGTTGTTGGTGCCGATCCAGCCCTCGGCAAGCGCGGTCATGACGCGGCTCAGCAGGCGGCGCACCGCCGGGATCGGCAGCAGGAACTTGATGATCGCCACCGTGAGCAGCACCAGGACCCACACGACGACGTTCAGCGCCATCGCCGAGACCGTGACCACTCCCTTCAACGTCGAGCCTTTGCGCTGCTGCACCGGGTAGTATCCGCCTGGCCGGGGAGCCGATTATGCCCCGCGACCGTGACCGAAACCCAGCCTGCGGAGCACCGGATGACTATCGAACTGACCGTCAACGAGGCCCGGGTGATCGGCTGCCTGATCGAGAAGCAGATCGCCACGCCGGACCAGTACCCGCTTTCGCTGAACGCGCTCACCAACGCCTGCAACCAGAAGAGCAACCGCGACCCGGTGCTCGACCTCGACGAGCGCGAGGTGCAGTCGGTCGTGGACTGGCTGATGAGGCGCCAGCTGGTGCTCGAGCGATCCGGTTTCGGCAGTCGCGTGCCGAAGTACCAGCACCTCTTCTGCAACACGCAGTACGGGTCGCTCAAGTTCTCGCCGCAGGAGACCGCCATCGTGTGCGAGCTGCTGCTGCGCGGCCCGCAGACGCCGGGCGAATTGCGCACGCACGCGGCAAGGCTGGCGCCGCTGCACGACGTCACCGAAGTGGAGACCGCGCTCGAGGAACTGGCGACCCGGCCGGACGGGCCTTTCGTCGCACGCCTCGCACGCGAGCCCGGGCGGCGCGAATCGCGCTACATGCACCTTTTCAGCGGCGAGGCGCCGCCGGATGCCGGGGACAGTGTCGAGTCGCCACAGCGATCAGCGGCTGTGGGCACCCCAGGTCTCGGCGAACGGGTCGCCGCACTCGAGGCCGCCGTTGCGTCGTTGCGCGAGGAGCTGGAGGCGCTCAAGGCGGGGCGTTGATCGCCGCCACGGTCAGCGCGAATAGTGGCTGAATCCCGCCATTTTCACGTTTCCGCGGAAACGTGAAATGCGCCTTCACAACTAGCCGACGGCCCATTGGGCGGCGATCCTTCCCACTTCAGCGAGGACGTCCTCGTGTCGGCGCTCGGTCTGGGCGGTGTACTCGCCGCTGTCGAAATACGCGGCGATGATGATTGGTGGCATGCCGGGCGGGAAAGTGATTGCGACATCGTTGCACTTGTTGGTCGTTCCTTCCGTTCGTCCGGTTCCGGTCTTGTTCCCGGTACGCCACTCAGAAGGGAGGCCGGCGCGCAGCCGATTGGGGCCGGTGCCCGTGTTTTGCATCCACTGGAGCAGCTGCTCCCGCGAGCTACTTTTCAATAGATCACCGGTTGTGATCCGCCGAACCAGCTGCGCCATCGCCAGGGGCGTGGTGGTATCGCGAAGGTCGGCGGAAAGTACCAAGCCCAGGTCCGGTTCATAGCGGTCGAGACGGGTCACCGTGTCGCCCATTTCACGGAACTTCGCGGTGACGGCCGCCGGCCCGCCCAGCCGCTTGACCAGAAGATTGGCGGCAACGCCGTCGCTCTGTTCTTGGGCCGCCTGCGCCAGCGCGGCAATGCTCATGCCTCCGCTGGCGACATTCTTGCCCGTCACCGGCGCCCAGGAGAGGAGGTCCGCTTCTGAATAGGTCAGGATCTGTGCAAGGTCCAGGCGGCCCTGGTCTGACTCGCGCAGGCATGCTGCGACCAGCGCCAGCTTGAACGTCGAGCACATCGCGAAGTGCTCCTCCATGCGGTTGCCGCTGACTTCGCCGGTCCCGGTGTCGAGGAAACAAACGCCAAGGCGCGCCGGGCCCACTTCGAGCGACCGAAGCCGCGCCGCGGCGTCGAAGCGGCGCGCGGGAGGCGCTGCGCCGGTCGCGCTGGCCAGCAGAGCGGTGGCAGCCATGGGTGCCATCAAGAATTCGCGTCTCCTGAGCATTAGCGAGCGTCAATACCCCTTCGCGACGTCCACGACAGACAGCATCTTCTCCCCCGCCACGTAGCGCCGCAGGTTCTCCCGCAGGATCGCGAACCGCACCTGCTCGTCGACGTCGGACTCCGCCGACATGTGCGGCGTGATGATCACGTTCGGGAACTTCCAGAGCGGGTGGTCAGCCGGCAGCGGCTCCGGGTCGGTGACGTCGAGGCCCGCGCCCGCGATGCGGCCGCTCTTGAGCGCGGCGACGAGATCCTCCTGCACCACGCTCTTGCCGCGCCCCACGTTGATGAAGAACGCGCCCTGCTTCGCGGCGGCGAAGAAACCCGCATCGAACATGCCAGTCGTCGCCGGCGTCAGCGGCGCCGTGTTGACGATGAAATCCGCCCCGCCGGCCAGCTTGCGCAGTTCGTCCGGCAGCCCGACGTAGCTCACGAAGGGAGGCCCCTCACGCCCACTGGCTCTCGTCGCCGTAACACGCATGCCGAGTGCGTTGGCGCGCCTCGCCACCTCGGTGCCGATGCCACCCAGTCCCACGACCAGCACGGTCTTGCCTTCGAGCGCCATCAGCTTTGCAGGCGGCGGCAGTTCGCGCGTCCAGCGCGCGGCGGCATGCTCGAGGATGTAGAAATCGAGGCCTCGCGTGAAGGCGAGCATCATCGCGAGCACATGCTCGGCCATCACCGGGGCGGCGACACGCTGCATGTTCGTGAGAAGAATCTTCCGCTCCGTCAGCGCCGGTATGGCGACGCAGCGCTCGACGCCGGCCCAGTACACCTGGATCCACCGGATCGCAGCGCCGGCCGCGAGCAACTCGGGCGTGCAGAAGCCAAGTACAGCGTCCACACCCCCGGCCAGCTTCACGGCCTCTGCCGCATCCTTCGCCGGCACGAGCTCCACGCCTGGGGCGACCGCCTGGAGTGACGGCAAGCAGCGCGGGACTGAGGTTCAGGAACAACACTTTCTGCGGTCGCTGCCAGCCTGCAAGCTCGCGCACGGGTGTCGCGGACTCCTGCAATCCGAGCTGCTGCACAAGGCGGTCGATTCCGGGGTCTACGGCGCCTGGCTGGTCGGCGCCTGCGCGGCCGACAGATGGCAGCGATCGCGACCAGCAGCGCCAACAGCCGCCATTGCGGCGGGTTCCGACTGTGCATGAACGATTCTCCCTCGGCGCCGGCTCGGGTCTGCGCCTGGGGAGCGAAGCTATCAGCCCAGCCCCTCGCGCGCCATCCTGCGACGCAGGTACGCGATCTGAGTCTGCAGCGGCAACCCCTTCGGGCAGACGTCGTGGCAGCCGAGCAGCGTCATGCAGCCGAATACGCCGTCGTCGTTGCCGACGAGCTCGTAGAAGTCCGCATCCGTGCGCGAGTCGCGTGGGTCCAGGGCGAACCGCGCGATCTTGTTGAGACCCACGGCGCCGACGAAATCCTCGCGCATGCGGGCCGTGCCGCAGGCAGCGACGCAGCAGCCGCACTCGATGCAGCGGTCGAGCTCGTAGATCTTGTCCGCGAGCTCGGGCTCCATGCGCTCCTCGAGCCGGCGCAGGTCGCGTTCCTCGCCGAGCGAGTGCACCCAGGTCTCGAGCCTCTCGCTCATGCCGCGCATCCACTTGCCGGTGTTCACCGACAGGTCGGCGATCAGCTCGAATGCCGGCAGCGGTGCCAGCGTGATGTCGGCCGGCAGGTCCTTGGTCAGCGTCCGGCAGGCGAGGCCGGGCCGGCCGTTGACGACCATCCCGCAGCTGCCGCAGATGCCGGCGCGGCAGACGAAATCGAAAGCCAGCGACGAGTCGAGCTGCTCGCGGATCTCGTTCAGCGCGATGAACAGCGTCATGCCAGCCGCTTCCTCGAGCTCGAAGTTCTCGAGGTGCGGCTCGCTTGCCGGGTCGCGCGGATCGTGGCGCAGCACGTGGAAGTGCAGCTTGCGCGGCGTGGCGGTCTGGACCGGGTCGCTCATGGCAGTTTCTCGTCGATGCGCTCGTTCCGCCCGCGAAAGCGTTCCGGCAGCAGGTGTTCGTAGGGCATCAGCGCGGCCTGGACCGCATGGCGGTCGGCGGACGCCAGGCCCTCACGCAGCTTCGCGACCTCTGCGGCCCGGACCGCGGTGTCGGGATGATCGACGTAGTTCTTCGCGCCGTAGCCACGCCAGCCGGGCGGCAGTTCCATCGTCATCACGTCGAGTGGTTCGTACGCGAGGCTCGGCAGCGTGTCGGACGGATCCCGCCAGGTCGCCAGCGTGCGCTTGAGCCAGGTCGTATCGTCGCGACGCGGGAAATCCTCGCGGAAATGCGCGCCGCGGCTCTCGGTCCGGGCAAGCGCACCGGAGGCGACGCACAGCGCCACCTTCAGCATCTTCTGCGTCCGATAGGCGGTGACGAGCTCGGGGTTCGGGCCGTCCACCTTGTAGCGCAGCCCGATCCGGCGGCTGCGGACGAGGAGCGCCTGCAGCCGGTGCACGGCCTCCTCCAGGTCGGCGCCGGTGCGGAAAATGCCGACCCGGTCGGTCATGATCTGCTGCATCTCCATCTTGATCGCGTCGGCGCGCTCCGGTCCGCTCCCCTTCAGCAACTCGTCCAGCTTCGCCCGCTCGACCGCCATGGCCTCGCGCACCAGCGCGGTCGGGATATCGAGGTCGCCGGCCGGGCTTTCGCAGAAGTCCGCAATGAACTCGCCCACGATCATGCCCGCGACGACCGTCTCGGCGACCGAGTTGCCGCCCAGGCGATTGAACCCGTGCATGTCCCAGCAGGCCGCCTCGCCCGCCGCGAAAAGCCCCCTCAGCGTGCGGCTCTCGCCCGTGTGGAACGTCCGGATGCCGCCCATCGTGTAGTGCTGCGCGGGCCGCACCGGGATCCACTGCTCCACCGGGTCGATGCCGAGGAAGTAGTGGCAGATCTCCTTGACCTCGCGCAGGTTGTGCTCGATGTGGGCCCGGCCGAGCAGCGTGATGTCGAGCCAGAGGTGCTCGCCGAACCGCGACTTCGCGGCATTGCCCTTGCGGATGTGCTCCTCCATGCGGCGCGAGACGACGTCGCGGGAAGCGAGCTCCTTCTTTTCCGGCTCGTAGTCCGGCATGAAGCGGTGGCCGCTGGCGTCGCGGAGCAGTCCGCCGTCGCCGCGGCAGCCCTCGGTCACGAGGATGCCGGCCGGGAAGATGCCGGTCGGGTGGAACTGCACCGCCTCCATGTTGCCGAGCGTGGCCACCCCGGTCTCGAGCGCGATCGCCGCGCCGATGCCCTCGCAGATCACCGCGTTGGTCGTTACGCGGTAGACGCGGCCGGCCCCACCGGTCGCGATGGCGGTGGCCTTCGCGACGTAGGCGGTGAGCTCGCCGGTGATCAGGTCGCGAACGACGGCGCCGTAGCAGCGCGAGCCGTCGTGGATCAGCGCGACCGCCTCCTTGCGCTCGTGGACCGGCACGCCCTGCGCGATGGCCTGGTCGCCGACCGCGAAGAGCATCGCGTGGCCCGTGCCGTCGGAGACGTAGCAGGTGCGCCACTTGCGCGTACCGCCGAAATCGCGCTGCGCCACGAGCCCGTGCGCCTCGTCGCGCTCGGTGATCGTGACCTTCTGGCTGTTGATGATCACCTCGCGGTCGCCGCGCTGCACCCGGCTCCAGGGCACGCCCCAGGCCGCGAGCTCGCGCACGGCCTTTGGAGCCGTGTCGACGAACATGCGCACCACCTGCTGGTCGGCGCCCCAGTCGCTGCCGCGGACCGTGTCCTCGAAGTGGACGTCCTCGTTGTCGCCCTCGCCCTTCACCACGTTGCCGAGGCTGGCCTGCATGCCCCCCTGGGCCGCGGCCGAATGCGAGCGCTTCGGCGGCACCAGCGACAGCACGATGGCGTCGTGGCCACGACGGCGGGCGCCGATCGCGACGCGCAGGCCCGCGAGTCCCCCGCCGATCACCAGCACGTCGGTGTAGATGACCTTCATGGCGCACTCCCGGTCGCCATGCCGGCGGGCAGGTAGTGCTGGCCGTAGAACGGCGCGTGCTCGATGCCGATCTTCATGTAGGCGGCCAGCGTGGCGAGGCCGAGCAGCAGGAAAAACGCCGTGATGGCCCACTTGAACGCACGCAGCCGGCTGCCGCGTCCGGGCGGGGTCCGCGCCCTCGAACCAGCCCCACTTGAGCGCCAGCCGGTAGAGCCCGATGCCGCCGTGGAACTCGACCGCGAACAGCATCACCAGGTACAGCGGCCACATCAGGTCGCTCCAGACGCGGTCGGCGGACTCGAACGGGCCGATGCGGTCGGGGCGGGTCAGCATGATGTACAGGTGCACCGAGGCCATGAAGAACAGCGCGAAGCCGGTGACGACCTGCCAGTACCAGAGCGTCGTGTCGTCGTGCTTCATGCCGGCCATGTGCTCGCGGTACGTGCGGTACTGGCGATAGCTCGACGGGAACTTGCGCAGCGCGAGCGCGGCGTGCGCGATGAACAGCGCGAACACGGTGCCGACGATCAGCGACACCAGCCAGTACAGCGGCCGGCCGAACAGGAAATAGCCCTCGAAGGCGCGCGCCACCGTCCACATCGCGTCCTTGCCGAGCAGGATGGTGGACACGAAGAACATGTGGCCCCACATGAACAGGCCGAGCGCGAGGCCGGTCCCGCTCTGCAGCAGGTCGAGCCTCGCCGGCCAGCGCGACTTTGCCCGCGAGCCGAGGGGCGCGGCCTTGTCGGTCAACTCGGCAATGGTGTTCAAGCGGAAGTGTCCTGGGGAACGCGGGCGAGGGCTGGATTTCGATTGATCGGGGCGGTGCAGGACCATAAGTGTTTTCCGCAGGCAATGAATTGCCCGCGACTGCATATAGTCCCGCCCGGAGCCAGCCCGGAACAATGAATCCTTACCTGTCCTTCCTCGTCTACCTCGTTGCGATCCTGGCGTTCGTAGCGCTCACGCTGTGGCTCAACAAGGTGGTCGGTCCGAAGCCGGTGGCGTCGGCCATGAAGCTCGAGCCGTTCGAGTGCGGCGCGACCGCGATCGAGCAGGTCAACGTCAAGGCCGTGCCGGTCAAGTATTACGCCATCGCGATCGTGTTCATCCTGTTCGACCTCGAGACGGTGTTCCTGTTCCTCTGGGCGCTCGGCGCCCAGCCGCTCACGGGCGGGCTGCTCGTGGCCCTCGGAGTCTTCCTGGTGCTGCTGGTGGTCATCATGCTGTACGTCTGGCGCACCGGGCTGCTGGAAGAGGTGACCCAGTGAGCACCCAGCCGGTCCGGCAGGCCCCTGCGGGCGCGTTCGAGTACATGACGACGAAGAAGGACGAGTTCGTCGGCTGGGCCCGCAAGTTCTCGCTGTTCCCGTACCCGTTCGTCACCGCCTGCTGCGCGATGGAGTTCATGTCCGTGAGCTCCACGCTCTACGACACCGACCGCTTCGGCGCCGCACTGCCCCGCTTCACGCCGCGCCAGTCGGACCTGCTGATGGTCGTCGGCACCGTGACCCACAAGCAGGCGCCGATCCTGAAGAAGGTCTACGAGCAGATGTGCGAGCCGAAGTGGGTCATCGCCTTCGGCGTGTGTGCCACCAGCGGCGGTTTCTACCAGAACTACGCGGCCCTGCCGGGCATCGACAAGATCATCCCGGTGGACCTCTACATACCCGGCTGCCCGCCGCGGCCCGAGATGGTCATCGACGGCATCATGAAGCTGCAGGATCGCATCGCCCGCGACCGCCACCCGATCATCAACGAGAAGTTCTGAGCATGAGCGAGGCGCTGTTCGAGCAGATCCGCGAGCACCTCGCCGAGGTGACCCTGGAAGCCGTCGTGGCGCACGGGACGCTGGCGCTGCTCGTCGAGCCGGCGCAGGTCCTCGCCGTCGTCCGCTCGCTGAAAGACTCGTTCGAATTCGACATGTTCCTCGACGTGACGGCCGTGGACTGGCCGGAGCGCCAGCCGCGCTTCGACGTCGTCTGGCACTTCTACTCGACGAAACACTTCGTCCGGGTGAGGGTCAAGGCCCGCGTGCCGCTCGCCGACCCGACGGTGGACACGCTGGTGCCGCTGTACGGCTCGGCCGGCTACATGGAGCGCGAATGCCACGACATGTACGGCATCGTGTTCCGCGGCAACGACGATCTGCGCCCGATCCTGCTCTACGAGGGCTTCGAGGGTCATCCGCTGCGTAAGGACTATCCGAAGCAGAAGGAACAGCCCCTGGTTCCCTACCTGGACGCGAAACCATGAGCGCCCGGGCACCCGACACGCTGCCGAACCCGATCCGGCCCGCCTTCACCGAGGGCAGCCGCGAGGGCTCGGTGATCGTCAACATCGGCCCGTCGCACCCGGCCACGCACGGCACGATCCAGATCGTGGCGGAGCTCTCGGGCGAGCGGGTGGTGCGCACGGACGTCCACTGCGGCTACCTGCACCGGGGCTTCGAGAAGGAGTGCGAGTCCCACACCTGGCACAACCTGATCCCCTACGTCGACCGGCTCAACTACTGCTCGGCGCTGATCAACGACTTCGCCTACTGCGAGGCCGTCGAGAAGCTGATGGGGATCGAAATTACGCCTCGCGCCAGGTACTTACGCACGCTGCTCGCCGAGTACTCGCGCATCGCCGACCACCTGACCTGCATCGCCGCCGCACTGATGGAGCTCGGCGCGATGACCGCGTTCCTGTACCTCGTCACGATCCGCGACTACATCTACGAGCACCTCGCCGACCTCACCGGCGCCCGGGTCACCTACAGCTACGGACGCATCGGCGGCCTGGCAGCGGACCTGCCCGAGGGCTGGCTCAAGCGGCTGGGCGAGATCCTGGACGAGATGGAGACCTTCACCGGGCGCGTGCACGGCCTCGTCGACCGCAACCGCATCTTCATCGACCGCATGCGCGACGTGGGCGTCCTCTCCACGGCCGACGCGATCAGCTGGGGCTTTACCGGCCCGCTGCTGCGCTCGACCGGCGTGCCTCGCGACCTGCGCAAGGACACACCCTATCTCGCCTACGCGGAGCTCGATTTCGAGGTACCGGTCGGCATCAAGGGCGACAACTACGACCGCTACTACGTGCGGATGCGCGAGATCGACGAGTCCGCGCACATGATCCGCCAGCTGATGGAGATGCTGCCGCCAGGCCCGCTCTGCGTGGACGATCGGCGCTGCACTTTCCCGGAAAAGAGCCTCGTCTACACCGAGATCGAATCGCTGATCAACCATTTCAAGCTGGTGATGGAAGGCCCGCAGGTCCCTCCGGGCGAGGTCTACTCGGCCCACGAGGGCGCGAACGGCGAGCTCGGCTTCTACATCGTGAGCGTCGGCGGCGGCGTGCCGTGGAAAGTGCACTGCCGGTCCCCGAGCTTCGTCCACATGGGTGGCGTGCACCGGATGCTCGACGGCTACCAGCTCGCCGACATCGTCCCGACCTTCGGCTCGGTGAACATGATCGGCGGGGAGTGCGACAGGTGAAGCACCTCATCCCCGAATTCGAAAAGCTGCGCGCGCGCTTTCCGGCAGGCTTCGAGTCGTCGCTGGTGCTGCCCTGCGTGCGGCGCATCCAGGAAGACCGCGGCTACGTCGCCGATTCGGACATCGAGCAGCTGGCCGCATACCTCGGCGTGCCGCAGATCCAGATCGAGGAGGTGCTGTCGTTCTACACGCAGTTCCGCCGCAAGCCGATCGGCCGCTGGCACCTGCAGTTCTGCCACAACGTGAGCTGCTCGATGAACGGCGCCGAGCGCATCCTCGAGCACGTGCAGCAGCGGCTCGGGATCCGTCCGGGCGAGACCACGCCCGACGGGCGCTACACGCTGTCCGTCGCCGAATGCCTCGGTTCCTGCGGCACCGCGCCGATGATGATGGTGAACGACGGCTACTACGAGGACCTGACCCGCGCCAAGGTCGACGAGCTGCTGGAGGGGCTCAAATAGCCATGCCCGGCCGCCAGCTGATCATGAGCTTCCCGGTCACCGCGACCTCGCACTCGCTCGAGGAGTATCGCGCGCGCGGCGGCTACGCGGCGCTCGACAAGGCGCTCAAGACGATGAAGCCTGCCGACGTCACGAAGGAAGTGACGGCGTCGGGCCTGCAGGGCCGCGGCGGCGCCGCATTCGCGGTCGGCCGCAAGTGGCAGGTCGTGGTCTACGACGACGGCCAGCCGCACTACCTGATCGCCAACGCCGACGAGGGCGAGCCCGGCACGTTCAAGGACCGCTGGATCCTCGAGAACAACCCGCACGCGCTGCTCGAATCCATGCTGATCTCGAGCTACGCGCTCAACGTGCGCAACTGCTTCGTCTACATCCGCGGCGAGTTCGACCTGCCCTATCGCCGCCTCGCCGGAGCGGTCGAGGAGGCGTATGCCGCCGGTTACTTCGGCGAGCGCATCCTCGGCACCGACTTCTGCTGCGACATCGTCGTCTATCGCGGCGCCGGCGCGTACGTCGCCGGCGAGGCATCGGGCCTCATCTCGTCGCTCGAGGGCAAGAAAGGCTACCCGCGCAACCGCCCGCCGCGGTTGACGGTCAAGGGGCTGTACCAGCGTCCGACGGTGGTCAACAACGTCGAGTCGCTGTCGAACATCGCATGGATCATCGGGCACGGCGCCGCGGCCTTCAAAGAGGTGGGCACGCCGAAGAGTCCCGGCACGCGGCTCTTCTCGGTCTCCGGGCACGTCAACCGGCCGGGCGTCTACGAGGTCGAGCTCGGCTATCCGTGGATGAAGTTCCTCGACGAGGACTGCGGCGGCATCAAGGGCGGGCGCGCGATCAAGTGCGTCGTGCCCGGCGGAGTCTCCTCGAAGGTGCTCACCGGGGCGGAGATCGCGAACCTCAAGCTCGCGCACGAGGACCTGTGGGACGTGGGCTCGACGCTCGGCTCCGGCGGCATGATCGTGATCGCCGAGGGCACCTGCATGGTGCGCCTGATGCAGATCCTGATGCGCTTCTACCACCACGAGTCCTGCGGACAATGCACGCCCTGCCGCCACGGCACGGGCTGGATGCACCGCATCGTGGACCGGATCATCGCGGGCGAGGGACGGCCCGAGGACATCGAGCGTCTCTACTACATCTCGAAGTTCAACGACGGCACGACGATCTGCGGGCTCGGCGATGCGGCCGGTTACGCCTGCACCGGCATCCTCGACAAGTTCCGCGCGGAGTTCGAGTACTACATCGAGCACAAGCGCTCACAGTTCGACGGGAACCTGGAATGCCTGAGATCTTCATAAACGGGCAGTCCGATCCAGGCGCGCGAGGACCAGACGGTCCTGCAGGTGGCGCTCGAGAACGGCGTCTTCGTGCCGTATTTCTGCTGGCACCCGCAGCTCTCCGTCGTCGGCAACTGCCGCATGTGCCTGGTGGAAGTCGAGGGCCGCGGGCTCGACATCGCCTGCAACATGCCGGTCAGCAGCGGCATGAAGGTCTTCACCGATTCCGACGACGTGAAGGCGCACCGCAAGGCGATCCTGCAGTTCATCACGCTCAATCACCCGGTGGACTGCGGCATCTGCGACAAGGCCGGCGAGTGCACGCTGCAGGACTACCACTACACGTACAACGGCGAGGCGTCGCTGTCGTTCGACCGCAAGGTGCGCTCGACCAAGTACTACAACCTGTCGAACCGCATCCTGCTCGACAACGAGCGCTGCATCCTGTGCCTGCGCTGCACGCGCTTCACGCACGAGGTGTCGAAGTCCATGGCGCTCGGCGTCGAGCGCCGCGGCGACGTCTCGAACATCCGCCCGGTCGAGGATCGCCCGCTGGGCGAGGACCCGTACTCCGACAACATCGTCGACATCTGCCCGGTCGGCGCGCTGCAGTCGCGGCAGTTCCTGCACAAGTCGCGCGTCTGGTACCTCAAGGCCACGCCGCAGGTGTGCCCGGGCTGCGAACGCGGCTGCACGATCCAGGTCTGGCACCGCAAGCCCGAGTGGTTCCTCAAGTCGCTCGACCAGCGGCAGAACACCAGCATCGCGCGCATCACGCCGCTCGAGAACGAGGCCGTGAACGGCCCGTGGATCTGCAACAAGGGTCGCGACCTCGCCCGCATCTTCGAGCGCACGCGGGCGGACCAGCCGATGCTGAAGGGCCGCCCGGTGCCGGTCGCCGAGGCGCTCGATTCGGCGCGCCGCCTGATCGGTGCCGCGCGCCACCCGGTCGCGCTGGTGTCGAACTGGGGCTCGAACGAGGAGCTCGAAGCGTTCAAGCGGCACCTCGGCGAGGTGTTCAGCGCGCACGTGAAGCGCGACTGGGAACCGGAGGAAGGCGAGCGCATCGAGGACGACCTGCTGATCCGCCCCGACAAGAACCCGAACACGGCGAAGGCCCGGGAACTGTTCGACGCGGGCGATCCCGCCTACCACGACGGCACCGATCTCGTGCTGGTCTGGGGCGAGGGCTACGATTTCGCGCGCATCCCGCCGCAGGCGAAGATCATCTTCCTCAATTCGTACCTCGCGCCCGAGAACGGCCACGCGGACGTGTTCCTCCCGATCAGCGTCCAGACCGAGCGCGCGGGCCACTACACGAATTTCCAGGGCGTGGTGAGCAGGTTCGAGCCCTGCTTCCCGAAGGGCGACGCGGTGCTCGACGCCGAGGCACTGTTCAAGGCGCTCGCAGCGCCGGCGCGGGGGCATCCGTGAGCCCGGACCTCGCCATCACGCTCGTCTACATCGCCTATGCGCTCGCGGTGCTGCTCACGTTCGGCGCCGTGCTGACCTGGGTCGAGCGCAAGCAGGCGGCGCTGATGTCGGATCGCATCGGCGCGAACCGCGCGTACCTCCGCATCCCGTTCACGCAGGTCAAGCTGATCTGGCTCGGCCTGTTCCACGGCATGGCCGACGGCCTGAAGCTGCTGCTGAAGGAGGACTTCAAGCCCGTCACCTACGACAGGCTGGCCTATGTGCTCGGGCCGTGGGTGGTGTTCGTGCCGGTGATGCTGGTGTTCGCCGTGATCCCGTTCGGCGGCATGCTCGACCCGGGCCGGCTCTTCCCGTCGCTCGCCGACTGGTTCGGCGGCCGCACCTACCCGATGCAGATCGCACCGCTCGACGCGGGACTGCTGGTCGTGTTCGCCTTCGGCGGCATCTCGATCATCGGCGCGATGCTGGCGGGCTGGTCCTCGTCGAACAAGTTCTCGATGCTCGGCGCGCTGCGCGCCGGATCGCAGATGATTTCCTACGAGCTCGTGATGGGCCTGACCGTGCTCGGGCTGATCCTGATCTACGGCTCGGTGGACCTGAACTCGATCGTCGAGCGGCAGTCCGGCACGGTGCTCGGGTTCCTGCCGGCCTGGGGCATCGTCTACCAGCCGCTGGCCGCGATCCTGTTCCTCACCGCCGGCATCGCCGAGAACAAGCGCATCCCCTTCGACCTGCCCGAGGCCGAGTCCGAGCTGATCTCGGGCTACTTCACCGAGTACAGCGCGATGAAACAGGGCATGTTCATGCTCTCGGAGTTCATCGAGATCGCGATCATCGCGGCGCTCTTCGTCACGCTGTTCCTCGGCGGCTACAACCTGCCGTGGATGACGGACGCGGGGTTCGTGCTCCCGGGCGGCGCGGTCATCGAGCTGGGCCATGGCTGGGTCGTGGTCATCCAGCTCCTCACGTTCCTCGCCAAGGTGGTCCTGCTCTGCAGCTTCCAGATCCTGATCCGCTGGACGCTGCCGCGCTTCCGCTGGGACCAGCTGCTGCGCTTCGCATGGAAGTTCATGCTGCCGCTCGCCATCGCCAACCTCGTCGTGACCGCGGTCGCGGTCTGGGCCCTGACGTGACGCGATGAGCAGCCGCAAACCCTACGTCCGCAAGCGCTACTGGAACGAGCCCGTGATGGGCTGGTACGAGCGCGCGTACTTCTTCGAGGTCTGGCGCGGCATACGCATCACCGGCGGCGTCTTCCTCGCCAACCTGTGGAAGTGGATGACGGGCCGCAAGGGCGCGCTGACCTCCTACTATCCCGAGGAAACCCGCGCCGATTACGCCGCGCACAACCGCGGCAAGCACATCCTGACGCAGCGGCCGGACGGACGGCCGCAGTGCGTCGCCTGCAACATGTGCGCGACCGTGTGTCCGGCGCAGTGCATCGAGATCGACGCCGCCTACGACCCGGACGACCCCGGGCACCCGAAGTACCCGTCGCGCTTCGAGATCGACTACTCGCGCTGCGTGTTCTGCGGGATGTGCGTCGAGGCCTGCCCGGAGGACGCGATCCGGATGATGAAGGAGACGCCAGGCCTGCCCGGCTTCGACCGCAGCCGCATGTGGCTGCGGCAGGACGAGCTGATGAACTGGCAGCCGCGGCAGGACGTGGCGAAGCCCTACCCCGTCGCGGGCGCGAGCCGGCCCGAGGGCAAGCCATGAGCCTCGAGACCCTGCTGCTGTACTTCTTCGCGGCCGCCGCGCTCGCGGGCGGCGTGCTGATGCTGGTCGCGCGCCACCCGATGCGCGTCGCACTCGCGCTGATCAGCTCCATGGTCTCGCTCGCCGGCATCTACGCGATCCTCGGCGTGCACGTCATCGCGGTGTTCCAGGTGCTGATCTACGTCGGCGCCGTGATGGTGTTCATGGTGTACGTGATCATGCTGCTCGACGTCCGCGATCCGTCGTTCCTCGAACGCTACGGGCGCGCGCTGGTGCCGTCGGTCGCCGTTGCCGGGGTCCTCGCCGCGGCGCTGGGCGCCGCCGTGAGCCGCGGTCGCATCGCCACCGCAGCCGAGCTCGCGACCGTGCAGCCGGAGGGCGCACCGGCCGCGTTCGGGGTGCAGCCGTTCTCCGTCGAGTTCCTCGGCCACTACTGGCTGCACTTCGAGCTCACCTCCGTGCTGCTGCTCGCGGCCGTCGTCGCCGCGATCGCCGTGATCAAGGCCGGGCGGAGGCACGATGGATAGGACACAGCTGCTGCTCACGCTCTCGATCGCGCTGTTCTCGCTCGGGCTGGTCGGCGTCATGATCCGCCGCAACGCGCTCGTGCTGCTCATGTGCATGGAGCTGATGCTGAACGGCGTGATCCTCAGCCTCGTGACCTTCGCCGAACACACGGCCACGGCCTCGGGCGCGGTGCTCGTGTTCCTGGTGTTCGTGGTCGCCGCGGCCGAGATCGCCATCGCGATCCCGATCGTGCTGCTGCTCGCGAGGCAGCGCCACACGCTCGACGTGGGCGCCTGGTCGGGACTCAAGGGATGACGATGAACCTGCTCACGCTCATCGTGCTGCTGCCGCTCGCCGGATTCGTGCTGAACGGGCTCGCCGGCAACCGGCTCGGCAAGGGTTTCGTCAGCGTCGTGGGCTGCGGCCTGCCGATCGTCGCCTTCATGGCGACGGTGAGGGCCTTCCTGGAGCTGCAGGCCACCGACGGCAGCGCGCTGGTCGAGACCGCCTACACGTGGGCGACGGTCGGCGACTTCCGCTTCGAGGTCGCCTTCTACTTCGACCGGCTGAGCGCGCTGATGACGTTGATCGTCACCGGCGTGGGCTCGCTGATCCACATCTACTCGACCGGCTACATGAAGGACGACGCGAGCTACGCCCGCTACTTCGCGTACCTGAACCTGTTCCTGTTCTTCATGCTGCTGCTGGTGCTCGGGCGCTCGCTGCTGGTGTGCTTCGTCGGCTGGGAAGGCGTCGGCCTCGCGTCCTACCTGCTGATCGGGTTCTGGTTCGAGGACCCTGCCAAGGCGGCCGCGGGCAAGAAGGCGTTCATCACCAACCGCGTGGGCGACGCCGGCTTCCTGCTCGGCATGTTCCTGATCTTCCACGTGCTCGGCACGCTCGATTTCGACGCGATCAACGCCGCATTCAACGCTCCGGTGGCGCCGGCGGTGTCGGCGAGCCTCGTGGGACTGCTGCTCTTCGTCGGCGCGACCGGCAAGTCCGCGCAGATCCCGCTGCACG
>CAVTDU010000024.1:0-29821 GCA_963733565.1 uncultured Gammaproteobacteria bacterium | reverse complement strand
CTTGGTCGCTCACGCTGCGCGAAGCGGGAGAACAGTCACACCAGTCCAGGGGGGCCTGCACCAACATATCGCCATGAATTGGCGACGTGCCGCGTGGATTGCCCTATTCATCTTCGTGCTGTCGAAAGCGTGGGGACAGTGGGAACATCGGGCCATCAGTCCTGCCGATGGGGTACTCGCGCCGAATGAACCCCTGCAGACCGATGCGAACGGCGCGCCAGTCATTGTGCTTGGGCGCTGGACGCTCACGCCACGAGCCACCTACGACATTACGGCGCGAATCCTCAGCCGCGAGGATTATCGCTTCGATCCCATGTCGGGTCTGGCGCCTCTGGATCTCGCGCTCGGCTGGGGCCCCATGTCGGACAACCAGGTGTTGAAAGCGTTCAAGATATCGCAGGGCGCACGATTCTATTCATGGCGGCCCGTCGCTGAGTCACTGCCGATTGAGCTGGGTGAAGTGACCGAATACAGCGCGAACACGCACATTATTCCTGCCAATGACGTCGTCGCTGCGAAACTCGCCCGGTTGCGCCTGGGTGGACAGGTGGTACACCTGACCGGTCTGCTGGTTGATGGCGCACGCGACGACGGCATGACGATCCGAACGTCGCTGACTCGCGAGGATTCGGGAGCGGGAGCGTGCGAGTTCATGCTGGTCCAGCAGGTCGAGGTCCTGTGACCAGCCAGTCCATTCACTTCAGCAGGCGATAATCACTCAAGCGAAACCACTTGCGGGAAAGGATGAACCCGGTCACCGGTTCCGGGGAGAGACTCGTGACCTCGTCGGTCATGTTTCTCCTGTAGAAGGCGGTGCAGGTGGCATTCTGCCAGACCGTCTTTTGCATCTTTCGTCGCATGTCGGCGACGTATGCATCCTGAAGGTCGCGTCTGGCATCGATGGCCTTGATGCGCTTGTCCCGCTTCACGGCGCAAATGGCCTGAACGATGTAATCAGTCGCCGCCTCCATATAGGAGATCTGCGAGCTGTGTCCGGTGCCGGTGTTCGGGCCGTTCACCTTGAAATAGTTGGGGTAACCGGAGACGGTGATGCCCTTGTAGGAGACTGTCTCCTTCTCCCATTCGCTGTTGAGGTTGCGGCCGCCCAGCCCATGCACCTGAAACGTCAACGCTTTCTTCATGTCCGAATAGGCGAAGTAGCCCGTCGCGTAGATGATGACGTCGAGCGGGATATCCTTGCCATCCTTCGTCCGGATGCCCTGGGGCGTGATGCATTCAATCCCGCTGATGTCCACGTCGACATTGTCGAGGGACAGCGCGGGGAGATAGGTGTTGGTCGGTATGAGCCGCCGGCAGCCCAACTCGTAATCGGGCAGCATGTGCTGCCGCAACTTGTCGTCGTTGATGTACGTGTCCAGGTGCTTCTTCAATCTTCTCCGGTAGTGATCCTTCATGAGCCGACTGATCCCGGATATCCCCGGGTAGCGGCGAAAGGCGACGAACCGGATGTCGTAGAAAGCAAACACGAGCAAACGGATGATGTGCCTTACGCCCGGAAGCGTTCGAACGAAACGCTCCACGGCACCGTAATGCCGGTCCGAGCGCGGGAGAATCCACTGCGCCTTGCCCATGAACAGGGTCAACCGCGACACCTTGCCGGCTATGGACGGCACGATCTGGGCGGCTGAACATCCCGAGCCGATCACTCCGACACGTTTTCCCTCATAGGCCACGGAGTGATCCCAGTGCCCGGAGTGGAACAGCGATCCTTTGAAGGTTTCCGCGCCTTTGATCCTGGGAGTGTGCGGGTTCGCCAGCACCCCGCTGGCGTCGATCACGAAACGGGCGGTATACCTCTCGCCTGACTGAGTCTCCACGTGCCACAGCAGTTCGCGCTCGTCAAAAGCGAGCCTGGTCACCGTCTGGTTCGTGCGCGCGTACTTTCGCAAACCGAACCTGTCGATGACGTGATTCGTGTATGCGAGCAATTCGCTTTGCGGGGCAAAGGATTTCCTGAACGGATAGGGTATGAACGAGATGCAGTAGAGGCTGGTCGGAACGTCCACCTCTGCGCCGGGATATGAGTTGACCTGCCAGGTGCCGCCCAACTCGGAACTTCTTTCCAGCAAGACAAAGTCGTTGCATCGCTTTTTCTGCAATCGGATGGCCGCCAACAGCCCGGAGAATCCGGTCCCGATGATCACGGTCTCGACCTGTCGAGGCTGCGTCGGGTTCCCGGCGTGCACAGATACCTCTCTCGATGCGGCTTGCTCGGATGCGTTCATCTTCAGGCTCGTCCAACCCGCGGCCGCACGGGTCGTCGCATGCATTAACCTGTGAGACGTCAGAGCCCGGGAAAATCAGTCGCCCTCCTGAGACCCTGCTCACGAAGCTCTCCCTGTTGGAAGTCGGCTGACGGTTATCCGATGTGACCGCGTTGACGTTGCATGCGCCGTGCGATGGATCGGGGACAGTCCCCGGGCCAGGGGACAGTCCCCGATCCATCGCTCAGGCGCGGTCGATCAGGCGTTCGTTCCGGGTCTTCCCCGGGCGAGCGTGTCTGCCTTTCCGCTCGCCCGGGGAAGACCCGGAACGAACGCCCTCACCGACCGACCGTCCGAAGGCTGCCGTTCCAGCATCGCGGATGATCGGAAAGACGAACGAAAAAAAGGGCCGGCGTTTCCGCCGGCCCTCTTCGTCTCTTGATGCACGTCCTTCAGCAGGCCGCGCGTGGCAAGCGACCAGAGCTTACATGCCCATGTCGCCCATGCCGCCCATGCCGCCCATGTCGGGCATGCCGCCGTGCTTGTGGTCGTCGTCCTTGGGCGACTCGGCCACCATCACTTCGGTCGTGAGCAGCAGGCCGGCCACCGAAGCGGCGTTCTGCAGCGCGAGACGCGTGACCTTGGTCGGGTCCAGGATGCCCATGTCGAGCATGTCGCCGTAGACGCCCGTCGCGGCGTTGTAGCCGAACGTGCCCTTGCCCTTCTTGACTTCGGCCAGCACGACCGCGGCGTCCTCGCCCGCGTTCGCGACGATCTGGCGCAGCGGCTCCTCGATCGAGCGCGACAGGATCTTGATGCCGATGGCCTGGTCCTCGTTCGGACCTCGACGCTTCTCGAGCGCCTTCTGCGCACGGATCAGCGCGACGCCGCCGCCCGGGACCACGCCTTCCTCGACGGCCGCACGGGTCGCGTGCAGCGCGTCTTCGACGCGGGCCTTCTTTTCCTTCATCTCGATCTCGGTGGCCGCGCCGACCTTGATCACGGCGACGCCGCCGGAGAGCTTGGCCATGCGCTCCTGCAGCTTCTCCTTGTCGTAGTCGGAGGTGGCTTCCTCGATCTGCTGCTTGATCTGGGCGATGCGCGCCTTGATCTCGCCGGCCTTGCCGTGGCCGTCGATGATCGTGGTGTTCTCTTTCTCGACCACGATCTTCTTGGCCTGGCCCATGTCGGCCAGCGTCGCCTTCTCGAGCGTGAGGCCGACTTCCTCGGCGATCACGGTGCCGCCGGTCAGGACGGCGATGTCCTGCAGCATGGCCTTGCGGCGGTCGCCGAAGCCCGGGGCCTTCACGGCCGCGACCTTGACGATGCCACGGATGGTGTTGACGACCAGCGTCGCCAGCGCCTCACCCTCGACGTCCTCGGCGATCACCAGCAGCGGACGGCCGGCCTTGGCGATGCTCTCGAGCAGCGGGAGCATCTCGCGGACGTTCGAGACCTTCTTGTCGTACAGCAGTACGTACGGGTTCTCGAGCTCGGCCGCCTGGCTGGCCTGGCTGTTGATGAAATACGGCGAGAGGTAGCCGCGGTCGAACTGCATGCCCTCGACGACGTCGAGTTCGTTCTGCAGGCCCGAGCCTTCCTCGACCGTGATCACGCCTTCCTTGCCGACCTTCTCCATCGCGTCGGCGATCGTCTTGCCGATCGACTCGTCGCTGTTGGCCGAGATCGTGCCGACCTGCGCAATCGCCTTCTGGTCCTTGCAGGGCTTCGAGAGCTTCTTCAGCTCCTCGGTGCAGGTCTCGACGGCCTTGTCGATGCCGCGCTTGATGTCCATCGGGTTCGCGCCCGCGGCGACGGCCTTGAGGCCCTCGCGCACGATCGCCTGGGCGAGCACCGTGGCGGTCGTCGTGCCGTCACCGGCCTCGTCGGAGGTGTTGGAAGCGACTTCCTTCACCATCTGCGCGCCCATGTTCTCGAACTTGTCCTTGAGCTCGATCTCCTTCGCCACGCTCACGCCGTCCTTGGTGACGGTCGGGGCGCCGAAGCTCTTGTCGAGCACCGCGTTGCGGCCCTTGGGGCCGAGGGTCACCTTGACCGCGTTGGCCAGGATGTTCACGCCGCGGAGCATCCGCGACCGGGCGTCATCGCCAAAACGTACGTCTTTCGCTGCCATTGCAGTGTTCTCCGGAATTCGTTGGTTGGTTGCGGGCGGGCTGGCGATTACTTCTCGACCACCGCGATCACGTCTTCTTCGCGCATGACGAGGTATTCCTCGCCATCGACCTTCACTTCGGTACCGCTGTACTTGCCGAAGATGATGTGGTCGCCGACCTTTATGTCGAGCGGACGAACCGTGCCGTTTTCGAGGATCTTGCCCTTGCCCACCGCAACGACCTTGCCGCGGATCGGCTTCTCGGCGGCGGAGTCGGGGATCACGATGCCGCCGGGGGACTTGGTCTCGGCGTCGAGCCGCTGGATGATCACGCGGTCGTGAAGCGGACGAATCTTCAACTTGTCAGCCATTGCTGAAATCTCCGTGTTGGTATGTTCAGCCGTAAGGGAAATCGCGGGGCGGGTGTTAGCACTCACCCCTGTCGGCTGCTAATGATAGGGGGAGACGCGCCGAATTCAAGTCCCGGACCGGAATCAGGTCTCAGGCTGGACACCTTGCGAGGAAACCCGGCGGTGGGCCGTTGGCTGTGGTAACAGAATGATTTGGAAGAACATTTCCGCTGAATTGCCGTGCATCAGCATGGCTGGAATGCAGTGCAGCCCGCATGGCAGCCAGGCGACGAAAGTCGGGCGGACCGCATGAACCCACCGGCCGAAATGGTCGCCGCCGGCCCGGCGGGAGGGCATCATGTCGGCTTCAGCCGGGTCGCCGAGGCGATCCGGATCGCCGGAGGCATGCCAAGAATGGTTCTCAACTTCGCGCGCCGCGTCGCGCTGATCGTACTGCCGTGGCTCGCGCTCGGCGTCTCCCAGGCCGAGGACACGTTCCTTCCGCCGAAGGAGGCCTACAAGTACACGGTCGAGGCCACGCAGGGCAACGTGGTGGTCCGGATCGACATCCAGCCCGGCTACTACCTCTACCGTGACCGCCTCGGGCTGGAATCCGCCACCCCTGGCGTCACGGTCGGCGCGCCCGACTTCCCCGTCGGCGAAGACCACGAGGACCAGTACTTCGGCAAGCAGGTCATCTATCGCGGCGAAATCGCCGTGGCCGCGAAGCTCGGGTTCGACGGGCCGCCGCGACCCTTCGACCTGACCCTCAAGCTCCAGGGCTGCGCGGACGCCGGGCTCTGCTACCCGCCCCAGCGATGGACGAGCCGTGTCGAAGTGGCCGCGACAGATGCGGCCGCGCCGTCTTCTGCCGCCGCCGGCGGCGCCGAGCGCAAGGGCTTCGACCTCAAGCGGCTGCTGTCAGGCGGGCCGAAATCCGAAGGCGACTTCCTCCCGGCCGACCAGGCCTTCGTGCTCTCGACCTCGAGCGACGCCGCGGACCGCATCACGCTGCGCTGGGACATCGCCGACGGCTATTACCTCTATCGCGACAAGGTGAAGATCGTCTCGACCGACGGGTCCGCGCAGTTCGGCCACCCCGACATTCCGGGCGGCAAGACCCAGCACGACGACTATTTCGGCGAGCAGGTGATTTTCGTCGGCGAGATGCAGGCGGACGTGCCGGTCGCCGCGAAGCCCGGCACTCGTGAGGTCGCCCTGACCGTCACCTACCAGGGCTGCGCAGACGCCGGGCTCTGCTATCCGCCGATACCGACCGACCGCACGAAGGCTGCCGTTCCAGCATCGCGGATGATCGGAAAGAGAACGAAAAAAAGGGCCGGCGTTTCCGCCGGCCCTCTTCGTCTCTTGATGCACGTCCTTCAGCAGGCCGCGCGTGGCAAGCGACCAGAGCTTACATGCCCATGTCGCCCATGCCGCCCATGCCGCCCATGTCCGGCATGCCGCCGTGCTTGTGGTCGTCGTCCTTGGGCGACTCGGCCACCATCACTTCGGTCGTGAGCAGCAGGCCGGCCACCGAAGCGGCGTTCTGCAGCGCGAGACGCGTGACCTTGGTCGGGTCCAGGATGCCCATGTCGAGCATGTCGCCGTAGACGCCCGTCGCGGCGTTGTAGCCGAACGTGCCCTTGCCCTTCTTGACTTCGGCCAGCACGACCGCGGCGTCCTCGCCCGCGTTCGCGACGATCTGGCGCAGCGGCTCCTCGATCGAGCGCGACAGGATCTTGATGCCGATGGCCTGGTCCTCGTTGCGGCCGCTCGAGCTTCTCGAGCGCCTTCTGCGCACGGATCAGCGCGACGCCGCCGCCCGGGACCACGCCTTCCTCGACGGCCGCACGGGTCGCGTGCAGCGCGTCTTCGACGCGGGCCTTCTTTTCCTTCATCTCGATCTCGGTGGCCGCGCCGACCTTGATCACGGCGACGCCGCCGGAGAGCTTGGCCATGCGCTCCTGCAGCTTCTCCTTGTCGTAGTCGGAGGTGGCTTCCTCGATCTGCTGCTTGATCTGGGCGATGCGCGCCTTGATCTCGCCGGCCTTGCCGTGGCCGTCGATGATCGTGGTGTTCTCTTTCTCGACCACGATCTTCTTGGCCTGGCCCATGTCGGCCAGCGTCGCCTTCTCGAGCGTGAGGCCGACTTCCTCGGCGATCACGGTGCCGCCGGTCAGGACGGCGATGTCCTGCAGCATGGCCTTGCGGCGGTCGCCGAAGCCCGGGGCCTTCACGGCCGCGACCTTGACGATGCCACGGATGGTGTTGACGACCAGCGTCGCCAGCGCCTCACCCTCGACGTCCTCGGCGATCACGAGCAGCGGACGGCCGGCCTTGGCGATGCTCTCGAGCAGCGGGAGCATCTCGCGGACGTTCGAGACCTTCTTGTCGTACAGCAGTACGTACGGGTTCTCGAGCTCGGCCGCCTGGCTGGCCTGGCTGTTGATGAAATACGGCGAGAGGTAGCCGCGGTCGAACTGCATGCCCTCGACGACGTCGAGTTCGTTCTGCAGGCCCGAGCCTTCCTCGACCGTGATCACGCCTTCCTTGCCGACCTTCTCCATCGCGTCGGCGATCGTCTTGCCGATCGACTCGTCGCTGTTGGCGGAGATCGTGCCGACCTGCGCGATCGCCTTCTGGTCCTTGCAGGGCTTCGAGAGCTTCTTCAGCTCCTCGGTGCAGGTCTCGACGGCCTTGTCGATGCCGCGCTTGATGTCCATCGGGTTCGCGCCCGCGGCGACGGCCTTGAGGCCCTCGCGCACGATCGCCTGGGCGAGCACCGTGGCGGTCGTCGTGCCGTCACCGGCCTCGTCGGAGGTGTTGGAAGCGACTTCCTTCACCATCTGCGCGCCCATGTTCTCGAACTTGTCCTTGAGCTCGATCTCCTTCGCCACGCTCACGCCGTCCTTGGTGACGGTCGGGGCGCCGAAGCTCTTGTCGAGCACCGCGTTGCGGCCCTTGGGGCCGAGGGTCACCTTGACCGCGTTGGCCAGGATGTTTACGCCGCGGAGCATCCGCGACCGGGCGTCATCGCCAAAACGTACGTCTTTCGCTGCCATTGCAGTGTTCTCCGGAATTCGTTGGTTGGTTGCGGGCGGGCGATTACTTCTCGAGCACCGCCATCACGTCTTCTTCGCGCATGACGAGGTATTCCTCGCCATCGACCTTCACTTCGGTACCGCTGTACTTGCCGAAGAGGATGTGGTCGCCGACCTTTACGTCGAGCGGACGAACCGTGCCGTTTTCGAGGATCTTGCCCTTGCCCACCGCAACGACCTTGCCGCGGATCGGCTTCTCGGCGGCGGAGTCGGGGATCACGATGCCGCCGGGGGACTTGGTCTCGGCGTCGAGCCGCTGGATGATCACGCGGTCGTGAAGCGGACGAATCTTCAACTTGTCAGCCATTGCTGAAATCTCCGTGTTGGTATGTTCAGCCGTAAGGGAAATCGCGGGGCGGGTGTTAGCACTCACCCCTGTCGGCTGCTAATGATAGGGGGAGACGCGCCGAATTCAAGTCCCGGACCGGAATCAGCGTCTCAGGCTGGGCACCTTGCGTGGAAGCCAGGCCGGCGGCACCTTGTACTGCTGGTAACCGTATGATTTGCAAAACATATTTTGCCGAATTTCCGTGCACCTGCAGACATGCCCCGGAATGCGTTGCCGGCCCGCTGCGCACGCGACACTGACGAAAGCCGGGCGGACCGCATGAATCCGCCGGCCGAAATGGTCGCCCCGAGCCCGGCGGGAGGGCATCATGTCCGCTTCAGTCGGGTCGCCGAGGCGATCCGGATCGCCGGAGGCATGCCAAGAATGGTTCTCAACTTCGCGCGCCGCATCGCGCTGCTCGTCCTGCCGTGGCTCACGCTCGGCGTCTCCCAGGCCGAGGACACGTTCCTTCCGCCGAAGGAAGCCTACAAGTACACGGTGGAGGCCACGCAGGGCGACGTCGTGGTCCGGATCGACATCCAGCCCGGCTACTACCTCTACCGTGACCGCCTCGGGCTGGAATCCGCGACCCCTGGCGTCACGGTCGGCGCGCCCGACTTCCCCGTCGGCGAAGACCACGAGGACCAGTACTTCGGCAAGCAGGTCATCTATCGCGGCGCGATCGCCGTGGCCGCGAAGCTCGGGTTCGACGGGCCGCCGCGACCCTTCGACCTGACCCTCAAGCTCCAGGGCTGCGCGGACGCCGGGCTCTGCTACCCGCCGCAGCGATGGACGAGCCGCGTCGAGGTGGCAGCGGCAGATGCGGCCGCGCCGTCCGCTGCTGCCGCCAGCGGCGTTGAGCGCAAGGGCTTCGACCTCAAGCGACTGCTTTCGGGCGGGCCGAAATCCGAAGGCGACTTCCTCCCGGCGGACCAGGCCTTCGTGCTCTCGACCTCGAGCGACGCCGCGGACCGCATCACGCTGCGCTGGGACATCGCCGACGGCTACTACCTCTATCGCGACAAGGTGAAGATCGTCTCGACCGACGGGTCCGCGCAGTTCGGCCAGCCCGACATTCCGGGCGGCAAGACGCAGCACGACGACTATTTCGGCGAGCAGGTGATTTTCGTCGGCGAGATGCAGGCGGACGTGCCGGTCGCCGCGAAGCCCGGCACTCGTGAGGTCGCACTGACCGTCACCTACCAGGGCTGTGCGGAAGCCGGGCTCTGTTATCCGCCGATCAAGAAGCAGCTGACCGTGGAACTGGCCGCTCCGGGCACTGCCGTGGCCGCAGCTTCCAGCCGCGGTGCAACGTCGCGCATGCAGTCCGAACAGGACCTGCTCGCGAACAAGATCCGCAGCGGCAGCCTGCTGGCGGTGCTCGCGACGTTCTTCGGCGCGGGACTGCTGCTCGCCTTCACGCCCTGCGTGCTGCCGATGGTCCCGATCCTCTCGGGGATCATCGTCGGCGCCGGCCGCGACCGGCCCGTGTCGCGCGGCCGCGCGTTCTCGCTGTCGGTCGCATACGTGCTCGGCATGGCGCTCACCTATACGATCGCCGGCGCCGTGTTCGCCGCGGCGGGACAGCAGGCGCAGGCGTTCTTCCAGAAGCCGTGGATCATCGTGCTGTTCGCCGCGCTGTTCGTGCTGCTGGCGCTCGGCATGTTCGGCGTGTTCAACCTGCAGGTTCCGGCCGCGTTCCAGTCCAGGGTCGCCGACATGAGCAACCGGCAGAAGCAGGGCACGCTGCTCGGCACGGCCGTCATGGGCGCATTGTCGTCGCTGATCGTCACGGCCTGCGTCGCACCGCCGCTGGTCGCGGCGCTTGCGGTGATCGGCCAGAGCGGCGACGTGTTTCGCGGCGGAGCGGCGCTCTTCGCGCTGAGCCTCGGCATGGGCGCCCCGCTGCTGCTGGTTGGCGCGTCGGCCGGCCGGTTGCTGCCGAAGGCGGGAGCGTGGATGGACGCCGTGAAGGTGGCGTTCGGCGTGATGATGCTCGGTGTCGCCGTCTGGATGGTGGGACGCATTCTCCCCGGCCCGGTGACGCTTGCGCTGTGGGCCGTCGTCGCGTTCGTTGCCGGTTACTACCTGTTCACGCTGGGTAACCGCGACGCGAAAGGCGGGGCGACCGTCGTCCGCCGCGGCCTCGGCGCGCTCGCCGTCGTGTATGGCCTCGCCATGCTGGTCGGCGCGCTCGCCGGGCACAGCAACCCGCTGCAGCCGCTCGCCGGGTTCGGGGCGCCGCAGCAAGGCGCGGCGGCGAACCAGCTCGCAGTTCACGCGCATCAAGACCGTCGCGGATCTCGACCGGGCGCTCGAGGCGGCCAGGGCTGCGGGCCGGCCGGTGATGCTGGATTTCTATGCGGACTGGTGCGTGTCCTGCAAGGAGATGGAGCACCGCACGTTCACCGATCCGGGCGTGCAGGCCGCGCTTGCGCGAGCGACGCTGCTGCAGGCTGACGTCACTGCCAACGACGAAGCGGACCAGGCGCTGCTGCAGCGCTTCGGGATACTCGGCCCGCCGACCATCGTGTTCTTCGGGCCCGACGGCGCGGAGCGAACGGACTACCGGGTGGTGGGATTCAAGCCTGCGGACGAGTTCCGCGCTCACGTCACGAGGGCATTCGGGAGCGGCACTTGAAGCCGCTGACGCTGGCCATCGTCGTGAGCTGGCGCCGCGGCCGCGGGAGCTGCCGGTTACCTGGCTTTCGACGAGTGGTCGAAGCTCTCGAAGACGCCGCCGCCGGTCGAGGCGCCGCTCGAGGCGCCTGCCGCGAAACTCGCCGCGACGCTGCCCGACTTCCAGCTCGCGGATCGCGCCGGCGAGATGCGCTCGCTGGCCCACTGGTCGGGCAAGTCCCTGATCGTGAACTTCTGGGCAACCTGGTGCGCGCCCTGCCGGCGGGAGATCCCGCTGCTCGAGAAGCTGCAGGCCCGGTACGGCCCCGAAGGATTCCAGGTGATCGGGATCGCCGCCGACTACCGCGACAAGGTCATCGCGTACGCCGACGAGATCAAGCTCACCTACCCGCTGCTGATCGGGGAGCAGGAGGCACTCGATGCCGCGACGGCGTTCGGAGTGGAGGCCGTCGGGTTCCCGTTCACGATTTTCTCGGACAGCCAGGGACGCATCGTCGCGGCGCACGTCGGAGAGCTGCACGAGGCGCAGGCGGACGTCATCCTCGGTGCGGTGCGCAGGGTGAACGCCGGGACGATCTCGCCGGAACAGGCGCGGGCCGAGATCGAGGCAGGCCTGCTGGCCATACCGCACGTGGATGGCGACGCCGAATGAGCCGGGCCCGCGCCGACTTGCGCCAAAAGTCGCAAACCTGCGCCGATTGGCGCTAAAATCGCCCCCTTCTCCGGGCGAGCCGGTTCCGCTATGGCACATATTCTGCTGCTCAACGGCCCGAACCTGAACCTGCTCGGGCTGCGGGAACCCGGCATCTACGGCCGGGTGACGCTCGACCAGGTCCACGAGCGGATGACGCAGCTGGCGGCCGAGGCCGGCCACCACCTCACCGCGTTCCAGAGCAATGCCGAGTCGGAACTGATAGCCCGGATCCACGAGGCGCCGACCACCCACGTCGCGTTCATCGTGTTCAACCCGGCCGGTCTCACCCATTCGAGCATGGCGCTCCGCGACGCGTTGCTGGCCGTGAAGATCCCGTTCATCGAGGTGCACCTGAGCAACGTGCACGCGCGGGAGTCGTTCCGGCACCACTCCTATTTCTCCGACATCGCCCACGGTGTGATCACCGGGCTCGGCGCAGTCGGCTACGAGCTCGCACTGCGGGCGGCGTCCGAGTACCTCGCCGCCCAGCCGCAGACGCGAGCCTGACGAACAGAACATTCCGGGGGTTTCGAGGATGGACATCCGCAAGGTCAAGAAGCTGATCGAGCTGCTCGAGGAATCGGGCGTCTCCGAGATCGAGATCAAGGAAGGCGAGGAGTCGGTGCGCATCAGCCGGCATCCGACCGGCACGGTGCACGCCTACTCGGCGCCGATGGGCTACGCGCCGGCTCCGCCCGGCGCACCGGGTGCAGCCGTCCCCGGCCGCCGCTCTCGCGGCGCCCGGTGCTCCTCCGCCGCCCACGCACTCGCCCGACCAGGCCGTGACGGCCCCGATGGTCGGCACGTTCTATGCCGCGCCGGCGCCGGGCGCCAAGCCGTTCGTCGAAGTCGGCAGCGAGGTGAAGCAGGGCGACGTGCTCTGCATCATCGAGGCCATGAAGATGATGAACCAGATCGAGTGCGACAAGCCCGGCCGCGTCGTGTCCGTGCTGGTGAAGAACGGCGACCCGGTCGAGTTCGGCCAGACGCTGTTCGTGATCGAGTAATGCTCGACAAGGTCGTCATCGCCAACCGCGGCGAGATCGCCCTCAGGATCCTGCGGGCCTGCCGCGAGCTCGGCATCAAGACCGTCGCCGTGCACTCGACGGCCGACCGCAACCTCAAGCACGTGCTGCTCGCCGACGAGACGGTGTGCATCGGCCCGCCGCCGTCGCGCGAGAGCTACCTGAACATGCCGGCGATCATCAGCGCGGCGGAAGTGACCGACTCGGTCGGCATCCACCCCGGCTACGGGTTCCTCTCGGAGAACGCGGACTTCGCCGAGCGCGTGGAAAAGAGCGGCTTCACGTTCATCGGCCCGCGCGCCGAGACGATCCGCCTGATGGGCGACAAGGTGTCGGCCATCCAGACGATGAAGAAGGCGGGCGTGCCGTGCGTTCCCGGTTCCGACGGACCGCTCGGCTCGGAGCCCGACGAACTGCTGCGCATCGCACGCGACATCGGCTTCCCGGTGATCATCAAGGCGTCGGGCGGCGGCGGCGGTCGCGGCATGCGCGTGGTGCACAGCGAGGCGACGCTGCTGCACTCCGTGAGCGTGACGCGCGCCGAGGCCCTCGCGGCCTTCGGCAACGACCAGGTCTACATGGAGAAGTTCCTGGAGCGGCCGCGCCACATCGAGTTCCAGGTGCTCGCCGACCACTACGGCAACGTGATCTGCCTGGGCGAGCGCGACTGCTCGATGCAGCGACGCCACCAGAAGGTGATCGAGGAGGCTCCGGCGCCGGGGCTCACCGCCAAGCAGCGCAAGACCATGAGCGAGCGAGTGGCCGCCGCGTGCGCGGACATCGGCTACCGCAGCGCCGGCACGCTCGAGTTCCTCTACCAGGACGACGAGTTCTACTTCATCGAGATGAACACGCGCATCCAGGTCGAGCACCCGGTGACCGAGATCATCACCGGCATCGACCTCGTGAAGGCGCAGCTCAGGATCGCGGCGGGCGAGCGCCTGCCGTGGTCGCAGGAGGACGTGCAGATCCGCGGGCACGCGATCGAGTGCCGCATCAACGCCGAGGACCCGAAGAAGTTCACGCCGTCGCCGGGGCCCGTGAAGCTCTGGCACGCGCCGGGCGGACCGGGCGTGCGCGTGGACAGCCACCTTTACACCGGCTACAACGTCCCGCCCTACTACGACTCGCTGATCGCCAAGATCATCGCGTTCGGCGAGGACCGCGACACGGCGATCGCGCGCATGCGCAATGCGCTCTCCGAGATCGTCGTCGAGGGAATCAAGACCAACGTGCCGCTGCACCAGGAGATCTTCCTGCACGCGGCGTTCCGTGCCGGCGGCACGGACATCCACTACCTCGAGCGCAGGCTCGGACTCAAGTAGTCGCGTTGGCGGCGTTTGATCGCCAGGCGTACCGCACGATGACAACGGCCCGACTCATCGACGGCAAGGCCAGTGCGGCGAAACTGCGCGCCGATGTTGCGCGCCAGGTGGCCGCGCTCGCAGAGCGCCACGGTGTCACGCCGGGACTTGCGGTCGTCCTCGTGGGCGACGACCCTGCCAGTGCAATCTACGTCCGCAACAAGGGCCGGCAGACACGTGAAGCCGGCATGCGTCCTTCGAGGTTCGCCTCCGGCGACGACGCCGGAAGCCGAGTTGCTCGAGCAGATCGCACGCCTCAATGCCGACCCCGCGGTGCACGGCATCCTGGTCCAGCTGCCGCTGCCGAAGCAGATCCGCGAGCTGGCGGTGATCGACGCGATCGCGCCGGAAAAGGACGTGGACGGCTTCAATGTCGTGAACACGGGACTGCTGGCGGCTCGCGGCGCCGGGATCATTCCGTGCACGCCGCTCGGGTGCCTGATGCTGCTCCGCGAATACGTGGGCGACCTCGCGGGCAAGCGCGCCGTCGTGGTCGGCCGATCGAACATCGTCGGCAAGCCGATGGCCCAACTGCTGCTGCGCGAGCACTGCACGGTGACCATCGCCCATTCGCGGACTCGCGACCTCGCCGAGGAATGCCGTCGCGCGGAGATCCTGGTCACGGCGATCGGTCGCCCACGCATGGTCAAGGGCGACTGGATCAGGCCCGGAGCGGCGGTGATCGACGTCGGCATCAACCGGGTCACGCTGCCGACGGACGACGGGCCGCGCGAGCGCCTGGTCGGCGACGTCGATTTCGACTCGGCCGTGCAGGTGGCGGGCGCAATCACTCCGGTGCCGGGCGGCGTCGGCCCGATGACGATTGCCTGCCTGCTGCGCAACACCGTGACGGTGGCGTGCGCCCAGCACGGCATCGATCCGAACCAGTTCCAGTGAAGGTCTCGAGTCAAGCACATGAAACCGATCGTTGACGTCGCACGCTCGCGCGACATCGCGGCGTGCTTCGCGGCCGAGCCGCAAGCCAGGGCTGCACGCCGATGCCTTTCCTGCAACTGACGCTCGACATCGGGCGGGCCGAGCCCGAACCCTGCGAGGACGTGCTGTTCGACCTCGGCGCGCTCTCGGTCACGCTCGAGGATGCAGCGGACGATCCCGTGCTCGAGCCGGCGCCGGGAGAGACGCCGCTGTGGCCCACGATCCGCATCAAGGCGCTCTTCCCGGCCGATGCCGATCGCGACGGGATCCGGGACGCGCTCGCACACCGCCTGCCCCATTCCGCGGCACCGCGCTTCGAGGCCATCGCGGACAAGGCCTGGGAGCGGGAATGGCTGAAAGACTTCGGCCCGATGCGTTTCGGCCGCCGGCTCTGGGTCTGTCCGGGAGGGCTGCCGGCCGGCAGCGCGGATGCGGTGCGCATCGAACTCGATCCCGGGCTCGCGTTCGGCACGGGGACGCACCCGACCACGGCCATGTGCCTCGACTGGCTCGACGGGCACGAGCCTGCCGGCCGCGACGTCGTGGACTACGGCTGCGGCAGCGGGATCCTGGCGATCGCGGCGCTCAAGCTCGGCGCGGCGCGGGCGCTGGCCGTGGACATCGACCCGCAGGCGCTGATCGCCACGCGGGACAACGCGCTGCGCAACCAGGTCGTGTCCGGATTGACCGTTACCGGCGACCCGGCGCTGCCGGACCGGGCGACCGACCTGCTGATCGCCAACATCCTGGCCGGGCCGCTGGTGGAACTTGCGCCAAGGTTCGCGGCCGCCGTCAGGCCCGGGGGCTGGATCATCCTGAGCGGAATCCTCGCCGGACAGGCGGATGCCGTGACAGCCGCTTACCGGGCGTGGTTTGATATCGCACTGACCGCGACGCGCGAAGGTTGGGGGTTGCTCTCGGGAAGAAGGCGCGCGGACTAGGATCAAGTAGAGAAGCAGATCGGCCAGATGTACTCCCAGTGTCCTGAATGCCACACGCGTTTCCGCGTGACCGCGGAAGTGCTGCGCGTTGCGCGCGGCACCGTGCGTTGCGGGCGCTGCGGCAACGCTTTCGACGCGCTGGAGAGGCTGAGCGATACGGTTCCGCCGGCGCGCATCGCGGCCGACGAGCGTCCCGCCGACCGTGGCGGCACGGCGCTCTCCGCGGTGCCCGATGCCGTCGTCGCCGCCGAGTACCACTTCACGGCGGACGACCTCGAAAAGGTATTCATCGACGCGCAGGACTGGCAGAAGCAGTTCGGACCCGAAGGCGAGGGCGTCGCCGCGGAGGCCGATGCCCGCTGACGCGGCGGCCGACGCGCACTCCGTCGTGGTGCACGAGAGCGAACCGCTCGAGGACATCACGCTCGAAGGCGAGAGGATCAACATCGAGGCGCTGCCAGGGCTTGGTGGAGACGACCTGGTCGCAGCCGCAGCCGACGAGCGTGACGTCCGTGACCTGCGTGACCTCCGTGGCGACCGGGAAGTCGACGACGTCCGTATCGTCGATGACGACCAGTACGATCTCGACTCGACCGACGAGTTCGAGATACTGGACGTTCCGGACGCGGCCTCGCCGCAGGACGACGACACCGGGACTCTGGCCTACCCGGGGCCGGCTCGCGACGGCAACAATGCGCCGATACTCGATTACCTGCTTGAGCCGGATCCGCAGCCAGAGCCGCCAGCAGCTCCATCCTTGCCTTGGCAGGAGCCCCAACCGGTGACCGTCGCGCCGGCTCCGCAGCGCTGGCGTCGACTGGAGGAAGCCGCAGCGGAAGGCCCGATCACGGCGCATCGCGAGGAGGCCGTCGAGCGCGAGCGCTCCGGCTGGCGGACGTTCGCCTGGGGCATTGCCTGCCTGCTGCTCGCAGTCGGGATGGTGGCTCAGGTTACGCACCACTATCGCCACGACCTGATGCGCAACCCGACGCTGGGCAACGCCCTGCGCGAGGTCTATGGCCGCCTTGGACTGCCGCTGTCGCCGAACTGGGACCTTGCAGCGTACGAGCTGCGGCAGTGGGGCAACGGCAGCGACGACCCGGATGACGATCGCATCAGCATCCGGGCGAGCCTCACCAACCGCGCCCTGTTCGCCCAGCCACACCCGATCCTGCGCCTCGAGCTGGAGGACCGGTTCGGGGAACCGATCGCAGTGCGCGATTTCGAACCGGCTGACTACCTGAAGAATCCGACGGAAGCGTCGCAATTGCTGGGCCCGTCGGCGAGCACCGAAGCCGAGATCCTGATCCTGAATCCAGGTCCGGATGCGGTCGGTTACCGGCTGGACGCGTGCATGCGCGAATCACCGGCTCAGCTGCGCTGCGCGCTGGACACGGACCCGGGCTGAACCCATGTCGCGCATCCAGATCGGCCCCTATCGGCTGAACGGCCGCGTTTTCCTCGCGCCGATGGCGGGCGTCACCGACCTGCCCTTTCGCCGCCTGTGCCGGCGCATGGGTGCCGCGCTCGCAGCCGGTGAAATGCTCTCGGCCGATCCGCGGCTCTGGGACACCGGCGAATCGCGACGACGACGCGATCACTCCGGCGAGGACGAACCACGGGTAGTGCAGATCGCCGGAGGCGATCCGCAGATGATGGCGGACGCCGCCCGGCGCAACGTGGCGGCCGGCGCGCAGGTCATCGATATCAACATGGGCTGCCCGGCAAAGAAGGTCTGCAACAAGGACGCGGGGTCCGCGCTGCTGCGCGACGAGAAGCTGGTCGCGGAGATTCTCGAGGAAACGGTCCGGGCAGCCGGCGTTCCGGTCACGCTCAAGATCCGCACCGGATGGAGCGAAGAGCGGCGCAACGGCGTCGAGATCGCGCGGATTGCGGAATCCGCCGGCGTCCAGGCGCTCGCGGTTCACGGCCGGACTCGCGCCTGCCGCTTCGACGGCGCGGTCGAATACGACACGATCGGCGAGATCAAGCAGGCCGTGCGCATTCCGGTCATTGCAAACGGGGACATCGACTCGCCGGCGAAGGCGGCGTGGGTGATGCGCGCGACCGGCGCGGACGCGGTCATGGTCGGGCGCGCGGCCCAGGGACGGCCGTGGATATTCCGCGAAATCGAAGCGGCGCTCGACGGCAGGGCCGCACCCGCCGTGCCGACTCCGGGCGAGGCCCGTGATATTATCGCGGCTCACTTGCGCGATTTGTACGTCTTCTACGGCGTAGAGGCGGGGGTCAGGATCGCGCGCAAGCACATCGGCTGGTATTGCCGGGAGCGCCCGCATGCGCAGGCCTTCCGTCAGTCCGTCATGCGGGTCGACTCGGCCGAGGGCCAGCTCGAGGCGGTGGAGTTTTTTTTCGCCGCGCTGGAATCGAGCCCTGCCGAGGCCGCCTGACGACAGGGGCAGTTGGAAAATCGAGGACAGGGGCATGGCGCCGCGCAAGAAGACACGCAGTCGCAGGGAATCGAGGCCGGCCACGCAGCCGGCGGGTCGCAGCGTTCCGCTGCGTTCGATGACGGAGCAGGCGCTCGACACCTATTTCACCAGCCTGAATGGCCACACGCCGGGTCGTCTCTACGACCTGGTCATGCGTGAGGTCGAGGAGCCGCTGTTCCGGACGGTGCTCGAGTATGCAGAGGGCAACCAGAGTCGCGCAGCCGACATCCTCGGCATCAACCGCGGCACGCTCCGCAAGAAGCTGCGCAGCTACGGCCTTTGCGCCTGACCGGCGCGACCACGGGTAACCGAGCTTGAGCGAAAATATCCGGCGAGCCCTGCTCAGCGTTTCCAACAAGGAAGGCCTGGTCGACTTTGCACGCGCGCTGCGCGAACGCGGCATCGCGATCCTCTCCACCGGCGGCACGGCCGCGCTGCTGCGCGAACACGGTGTCGAAGCCGCCGACGTGTCCACGGTCACGGGGTTCCCCGAGATCATGGACGGTCGCGTCAAGACGCTGCACCCGAAGATCCACGGTGGCCTGCTCGGACGACGCGGCACCGACGACGCGGTGATGGCCGAGCACGGCATCGATGCGATCGACCTGCTCGCGGTCAACCTCTACCCGTTCGCGGCGACGGTGGCGAAGCCGGGCTGCAGTTTCGAGGACGCGGTCGAGAACATCGACATCGGCGGCCCGGCCATGGTGCGCGCGGCCGCCAAGAACCACGAGCGCCTCACCGTGGTCGTCGATCCGCTCGACTACGGCACGGTGATCGCCGAACTCGACCGGGGCGGCGGCGCAGTCTCCCAGGAGACGCGACTCAGGCTCGCGACCAAGGCATTCGCACACACTGCGCAGTACGACGCGGCGGTTGCATCTTTCCTCGCCCGCGAGGCCCGAACCTCGACGGGAGAGTTCCCCGATCTGCTTGCGCTGCAGTTCCGCAAGCGGCTCGATCTGCGCTACGGCGAGAACCCGCACCAGCAGGCGGCGTTCTACGTCGCCTCCGACACGCAGGGCGCGTCCCTCGGCTCGGCTTCGCAACTGCAGGGCAAGGAGCTTTCGTTCAACAACCTTGCCGATGCAGACACCGCGCTCGAGTGCGTCCGCCAGTTCCCGGCGCCTGCCTGCGTGATCGTCAAGCACGCGAACCCCTGCGGCGCAGCGATCGGCACCAGCATCGGCGCGGCCTACGACCGGGCATTCCGCACCGACCCGACCTCCGCGTTCGGCGGCATCATCGCCTTCAACCGGCCGCTCGACGGCGAGACGGCCCGCGCCATCCTCGAGCGCCAGTTCGTCGAGGTGATCATCGCGCCGTCGGTCGAGCCGGAGGCGCGCGAAGCCTGCGCAAAGAAGGAAAATGTCCGCCTGCTGGTCACCGGCGCCCTCGCCCCGAGTAACTCGCGCTTCGAGATCCGCAGCGTCAACGGTGGCCTGCTGCTGCAGACGCGCGACGATGGAATGATCGCGGCGACCGCGTTGCAGGTCGTGACCAGGCGCACGCCGACGCCCGCCGAGCTCGCCGACCTGATGTTTGCGTGGCAGGTCTGCAAGTACGTCAAGTCGAACGCCATCGTCTACGCGAAGGACGGCATGACGGTCGGCATCGGCGCCGGGCAGATGAGCCGGGTCGTCTCGAGCCGCATCGCGGCCATGAAGGCGCGCGACGAGGGACTCGATCCGACCGGGTCGGTGATGGCATCCGACGCGTTCTTCCCGTTCCGCGATGGCCTCGATGCCGCGGTCGAGCACGGCATCACCGCCGTGATCCAGCCGGGCGGGTCGAAGCGCGACGCGGAAGTAATTGCCGCCGCGGACGAGCACGGCATCGCGATGGTGTTCACCGGCATGCGGCATTTCAGGCACTGAGATGAAAGTCCTGATCATCGGCTCCGGCGGCCGCGAGCACGCGCTCGCGTGGAAGGCCGCGCAGTCGCCGCGGGTCACGCAGGTCTTCGTCGCGCCGGGCAATGCCGGAACGGCGCGCGAGCCCGGCATGCGCAACGTGGACGTCGCCGCCGACGACATTCCGGGGCTGGTGCGCTTTGCGCTTGCCGAGAAGGTCGACCTGACGATCGTCGGTCCCGAAGGTCCGCTGGTGCTCGGCGTCACCGACGAGTTCAGGGCCGCCGGACTGCGCTGCTTCGGGCCGAGCCGTGCGGCCGCCCGGCTCGAAGGCTCCAAGGCCTACATGAAGGAATTCCTGCGCCGCCACTCGATCCCGACGGCCGCTTATGCCACGTTCACGCGGCAGAGTTTCGACGCGTCCTGGGTGCGCGCGCAGCGTGCGCCGCTGGTCGTGAAGGCGGACGGTCTCGCGGCGGGCAAGGGAGTCGTGATCTGCGCGACGTGCGACGAGGCGATCGCGACGGCGGAGGCGATGTTCGCGGGTCGCTTCGGCGCGGCGGGCGATACGATCGTGGTCGAGGAGTTCCTCGAAGGCGAGGAAGCGAGTTTCATCGCGCTGGTGGATGGCAGCCACGTGCTGCCGCTCGCAACGTCGCAGGATCACAAGCGTCGTGACGACGGCGACCTCGGGCCGAACACCGGCGGCATGGGCGCCTACTCCCCCGCGCCGGTCGTCACGCCCCGGGTACACGAGCGCGCGATGCAAGAGGTCATGTGGCCCACGGTGCGTGCGCTCGCCGCCGAAGGCACGCCGTACGTCGGCTTCCTCTACGCCGGCCTGATGATCGCCGCGGACGGCACGCCGAAAGTGCTCGAGTTCAACTGCCGGCTGGGCGACCCCGAGACGCAGCCCATCCTTGCGCGCATGCGCTCCGACATCACGACGCTCTGCGATGCCGCGCTCGACGCGCGCCTGTCGTCGGCGGTCGTCGACTGGGACCCGCGCGCGGCCGTGGGCGTCGTGCTGGCCGCCGGCGGCTATCCGGACACGACGCGCAGGGGCGACGTGATCCACGGCCTCGATGAAGCCGCGAAGCTGCCCGGCAAGGTATTCCACGCCGGCACTGCACTCGACGGCGATGCGGTCGTGACCAGCGGCGGGCGGGTGCTGTGCGCCGTCGGACTTGGGCGTACGGTGCAGGCGGCCCAGCGACAGGCCTACGACCTCGTGCAGGCGATCTGCTGGGACGGCATGCAGTTCCGCACGGACATCGGGCTATCGCGCCATCGCGCGCGAGTAGCCGACGCCTTCGCTCAGGGCAGCGGCTCGTCGTCGCGGCTGCGCAACCCGGCCTCGCGCCGGATCAGGAACAGCCCCGCGCCGATCACGATGGCGCCACCCGCCAGGGTCACGGCACCCGGCAGCACGCCCCACACGACGAGGTCGAGCAGCACGCCCCAGAGCAGCGCCGTGTACTCGAACGGCGTCACCACGGAAGCAGGCGCGTTGCGGAACGCCTCGGTGATGAAGTGCTGCCCGAGCGAGCCGAGCAGCCCGACGCCGGCCAGCAGCGGCCAGTGCGCCCACAGCACGGGCGTCCATCCCGGGATCGAGAGCAGCCCCGCACCGACCGCGAGCAGGAAGGTGAACGAGAACACCATGCTCTCGGTCGTGTCGGTGCGCGCGAGCACGCGCAGCGTGATCACCGCCAGCGAATAGCACAGCGCGGCCACGACGGCGGCGACGCTCCCGACGGAAATCCACTGCGCGCCATCCGGGCGCAGCATCAGCAGCACGCCGGCGAGGCCGACTCCGATCGCCGTCCACTGCAGCCGCGTCACGCGCTCGCCGAGCATCTGCGCGGACAGCGCCGCGACCACGAGCGGCGCGCACATGAAGATCGAATACGTGGTCGCGAGCGACGACTCGCGCACCGCGTAGACGAAGCTGCCGAGCATCACGACCGACAGAACGCCGCGCAGCAGGTGCAGGCGCACGTTGACCGGCCGCAGCCTCGCGAGGCGGCCGCGCAGCAGGATCGGCAGCAGCACGAACGGCAACGAGGTCGCGCCGCGCAGGAAGCTCACCTGCAGCGGCGGGTAGTGCGCCGCGAGCAGCTTCAGCTGCGCGTCCATGAACGAGAAGAACGCGACCGCGGCCAGCATCGAGAGGATGCCGCGCATGTGCTCGGAGCCGTGCACTGGAGTCGGGGAGGAGCCGGGGCGGCGGCCTGCCGCCCCGCGTGCCTCAGCGCTTCATCAGGTCGAAGAACTCGCCGTTGGTCTTGGTGTCCCGCATCTTGTCGATGAGGAACTCCGCGGCCGCCAGTTCGTCCATCGGGTGCAGCAGCTTGCGGATGATCCAGATCTTCGCGAGTTCGTCCGCGGAGGTGATGAGTTCCTCGCGACGCGTGCCCGACCGGTTGATGTTGAACGCCGGGTAGACGCGCTTTTCGGCGATGCGGCGGTCGAGGTGGATCTCGCTGTTGCCGGTGCCCTTGAACTCCTCGTAGATCACGTCGTCCATGCGCGACCCGGTGTCGATGAGCGCGGTCGCCATGATCGTCAGGCTGCCGCCTTCCTCGATGTTGCGCGCGGCGCCGAAGAAGCGCTTCGGGCGCTGCAGCGCGTTCGCGTCCACGCCGCCCGTCAGCACCTTGCCGGAGCTCGGCACCACGGTGTTGTAGGCGCGCGCCAGGCGCGTGATCGAGTCGAGCAGGATCACCACGTCCTTCTTGTGCTCGACCAGGCGCTTCGCCTTCTCGATGACCATCTCGGCCACCTGCACGTGCCGGCTCGCCGGCTCGTCGAAGGTCGAGGACACGACCTCGCCGCGCACGGTGCGCGTCATCTCGGTGACTTCCTCGGGCCGCTCGTCGATGAGCAGCACGATCAGGTACACCTCGGGGTGGTTGCCGGTGATCGAGTTGGCGATGTTCTGCAGCAGCATCGTCTTGCCGGCCTTCGGCGGGGAAACGATCAGCCCGCGCTGGCCTTTGCCGAGCGGCGCGATCAGGTCGATCATCCGCGCGGTGAGGTCCTCGGTGCTGCCGGTGCCGCGCTCGAGCTTGAGGCGCCGGGTCGGGTGCAGCGGCGTCAGGTTCTCGAACAGCACCTTGCTGCGCGCGTTGTCCGGCGAGTCGAAGTTGATCTGGCCGACCTTGAGCAGCGCGAAGTAGCGCTCGCCGTCCTTCGGCGGACGGATCAGCCCGGAGATCGAGTCGCCGGTGCGCAGGTTGAAGCGGCGGATCTGGCTCGGGCTGATGTAGATGTCGTCAGGCCCCGCGAGGTAGGAGCCCTCGGGCGAGCGCAGGAAGCCGAAGCCGTCCTGCAGGATCTCGAGCACGCCGTCGCCGTAGATGTCCTCGCCGTTCCTCGCGTGCGCCTTGAGGATCGCGAAGATGATGTCCTGCTTGCGGGAGCGAGCCAGGTTCTCCATGCCCATCTGCTGCGCCATCTTGAGCAGCTCGGGGATCGGCTTGTGCTTCAACTCCGACAGGTTCATCGACCGGCGGCTCGCCTCGAGCTCTGCCGGGCTGATGACGTCGAGGTCTTCCGCGCCCTCGACGAAGTCGTCCGGCGGCAGTTCGTCCTGCCGCGGGCCGCGATTGCCGTCAGGGCCGCCGCCGCCGCCGCCGCGTCCGCGCTTGCCGGGCCGGTTGCGGCCCTGGTTGCCGAGATAGCCCCTCACAGCTTGCCGTCCAGGAAGGCCGCCACGTCGGCCTTGCGGACCGCGCCGATCTTCTGGCCCTCGGCCTGCCCGTTCTTGAACAGGATCAGCGTCGGGATGCCGCGCACGTTGAAGCGCATCGGCGTCTTCGGGTTGTCGTCGACGTTGATCTTGGCGATGACCACCTTGTCGGCGTATTCGGCCGCGATCTCGTCGAGCATCGGCGCGATCATCTTGCAGGGACCGCACCATTCCGCCCAGAAATCGAGCAGCACCGGGCGTTGGGATTTGAGCACGTCCTGCTCGAAGCTCGAGTCGGTGACGTGGATGATCTGCTGACTCACCAGAGACTACCTCCGCTGGCGTTGCGTTGACTGGAAAGGGACGACTTTGGCTGGAGAATGCAGGTCGCGCGGGAGTTATCGAGTGACGGCGCGATCTGCGTGAGGCAAACTATTGCGATTGCTGACTCTAAATGAGAATTCTGGGGTCCCGCTTCACCGGGCGTGGGTGCCAGATCCATCTGGACCCGGCCGGCCGGCTTCGCTTCTGGCGGGAGCGGACACAGTGCCGCGAGTTGCGCAGTATTTGACCCCGCTTTTCACCAATTTGCAAGACCACATCCCGAGCATTTCCACCTGATGGCCGACGAACACCTTACCGAAGTCTCATTTACGAACCTCCACCTGCCCGAGTCGCTGGCGCGCGGCGTCGCCGACGCGGGCTTCGAGCGCTGCACGCCGATCCAGGCCCAGACGCTGCCGCGCGCACTTGCCGGATTCGACATCGCCGGCCAGGCACAGACCGGCACGGGCAAGACGGCGGCCTTCCTCATCGCGCTGTACTCCCGGCTGCTCCGCGCCGAGATGCCGCCGACCCGCAAGATCAACTCGCCGCTCGCGCTGATCATCGCGCCGACGCGCGAGCTCGCGGTCCAGATCCACCACGACGCGGAACTGCTCGGCCAGTACACGGGCCTGAAGCTCTGCCTCGCTTTCGGGGGCGTCGACTACGAGAAGCAGCGGCGCGACCTCGAGGACGGCGTCGACATCCTGATCGGGACGCCCGGCCGCCTGATCGACTTCTACAAGCAGCAGGTCTTCGACCTGCGCTCGGTGCAGGTGCTGGTGCTCGACGAGGCCGACCGCATGTTCGACCTCGGCTTCATCGCGGACATCCGCTACATCATGCGGCGCCTGCCGCCGCCGGACCAGCGCCTGAACCTGCTGTTCTCGGCGACGCTGGCCCAGCGCGTGCTCGAGCTCGCCTACGAGCACATGAACGACCCGGAGCTCGTGCGCATCGAGCCGGACAAGATGACCGTGGACCAGGTGCGCCAGGTGATCTACTTCCCGTCCATGGACGAGAAGCCGCGGCTGCTGGTCGGGCTGCTGCGCTCGATGGACCCGCAGCGCACGATGATCTTCGTCAACACGCGGCGCGGCGCCGAGGAGCTCGAGAACCTGCTGCGCGCCAACGGCTTCAACGCCCAGGCGATCTCCGGCGACGTCCCGCAGAGCAAGCGCCTGCGCCTGCTGCGGGATTTCCACAGCGGCGAGCTCGCGATCCTGATCGGCACCGACGTCGCGTCGCGCGGCCTGCACATCCCGGACGTGAGCCACGTCTTCAACTACGACATGCCGCAGGACCCGGAAGACTACGTGCACCGCATCGGCCGCACCGCGCGAGCGGGCGCCGAGGGCGACGCGATCAGCCTGGGCTGCGAGGATTTCGTGCAGTCCCTGCCCGACATCGAGGCATACATCGGCCGCAGCCTGCCTCGCGCGGCTGTCAGCGAGAGCGACCTCGCGGACATCACCGTGCCGGCTCGCGAGCGGCGCCGTTTCGGCGGCCCGGGCACGGGCTCGCGCGGCGGATTCGGCGGTGGCGGCGGCGGTGGCCGCGGACGCAGTGGAGGTGGCGGTGGCGGTGGCGGCCGGCGCGATGTGCGCCGCGGTCCGCCGCGGGACCACAGCCGCAGCGAGGTCCGCACGGAACGCCCGGCGGCCGCGCCTCCTGCGGCGCCCTCGGGCCCGCCCAGGGACGCCGGCCCGTCCGAGACGCCTGGCACCGGCGCTGCCACTGGCGAGCCGCGCAAGCGACGCAGGCGGCGACGCGGCGGCGGCCAGGGCCCGTCCGGCGGCGGCGCGCCCGGTGGCGGCGCGCCCAATCCGCCTGCGGAAGGCTGACGACGCGCGAGCGCGCTCAGGGCGTGAGGTCGGCCAGCGCGCGGATGCCTGCGATGCCGGGCGCGACCGCGTGCGCCGGCAGCGTCGAGTCCGGCTGCAGTACCTGGTAGAGCCAGCGCACGCCCGCGTCACGTGCGGCGGCGAGCACCGCCGCGCTGTCGTCCACGAACAGCGTGGAAGCCGGCGAGCACCCCGTGCCCGCGCGCCAGGCGGGTCCAGAACTCAGGCGATTCCTTCGGCACGCCGAATTCGTGCGACGAGACGAGCTCGTCGAAATGCCGGTCGAGCCCCGTCTGTTCTTTCTTGATCGCGAGGCTGATCGGGTGCGCGTTGGTCGTGAGCAGCGTGCGCTTGCCGATCGCACGCATCCGGTCGAGGAAGCCGATCGCGCCCGGCAGGTAGCGGATCTCGCTCGCGCAACTCGAACTTGAGTGCCGCGATGTCGAAGCCGAGTTCCTCGCTCCAGTGATCGATGCAGTACCAGTCGAGCGTGCCCCGCTTCGCGTCGAAGCGCGCCTTCAGCCGTCGCGATCGACGTCGGCGCATCGAGTCCGCGCGCCGCCCCCCAGCGACGCGGCAGCGCGTCGAGCCAGAACATGTTGTCGAACCGCAGGTCGAGCACGGTGCCGTCCATGTCGAGGCACACGGTCTCGACTTCACGCCAATCGGGTGCGAGCGATGCCTCGAGGCTGGCAGGTGCGTACACGTTGGGCGGCGCCGGACTGCGAACGGGCCGCTATGATAAGGCCCCCGAGCCTCCGCGACGGAGTACCGCATGACGTCCGATCCAGCTGAACTCCTGAGCGGCGCGCTCGACGCGGTCGCCGCCGCATCGACGGCCATACTCGAGGTCTATGCGTCCGCGCACGACGTCGAGTACAAGGCGGACGATTCGCCGATCACGCGCGCGGACCGCGCGGCGCACGACATCCTCGCGACGCGGCTCGCGCTGCTGACGCCGTCGGTCCCGGTGCTGTCGGAGGAGGCCGAGGCGTCCCACGACCTGCGCGTCCGGCGCAACTGGGGCGCGCTCTGGCTCGTCGACCCGCTGGATGGCACGCGCGAGTTCATCGGGCGCAACGGGGAGTTCACCGTGAATGTCGCGCTGGTCCGCGACCACGAGCCCGTGCTCGGCATCGTCGCCGCGCCCGCGCTGGGGCTCACCTATTACGCGGCACGCGGCCACGGCGCGTTCCGCGTCCAGGCCGGCGCCGGAACGGAACCGATCCACGTGCGTCCGGCCGCAACGCCGCTGGTGGTCGTCGGCAGCCGCTCGCACCGGGGAGACTCGCTCGACGGCCTGCTCGCACGCATCGGGCCGCACGAGCTCCGGCCGATGGGCAGCGCGCTCAAGTTCTGCCTGGTCGCGGAAGGCTCCGCCGATTTCTACCCGCGGCTCGGGCCGACGTCGGAGTGGGACACGGCAGCGGCGCAGGCCGTGCTCGAGGTGGCGGGCGGCGCGGTAACGACGCTGGACGGGACGCCGCTGCGCTACAACCAGCGCGAGACGCTGCTGAACCCGCATTTCATCGCCTACGGCGACCGCAGCCGTAACTGGGCCGGGCATTTCTGAACCGTGGAGCTTTCCTGGACGCTGTTCGGGCTGCTGGCCGCGCTGCTTGCGACCGCCTGGTACTGGCACGACAGCCTCGGGGCCCGGGAACGGGCCAACGAAGCCGCTTTCGAGACCTGCCAGAGCACCGCCGCGAGCCTGCTCGACGGCACGGTGGCCTTCCGGCGCCTGCGGCTGGTTCGCGTCGGCGGCGGGTCGCTGCAGCTGCGCCGCACGTACGTCTTCGACTACACGCGGGACGGCAACACCCGCCAGCAGGGATTCGTCGTGCTGACCGGGCGCACGGTGGACAGCGTCGGACTCTAGGCCCGGGCCTATCGCTTCGGCCGCGCCCGGGGCTAAGCTACCTCCCCCGACCTTGACCAGCTACGGCAATACCGACGATGGCGGAAGCGAGCGACAACGTCGACACCGAGACGTTCCGGCACCTGGAACGCCTGCGTGCGCTCAGGATCGAGCACCGTGATCTCGACGACGTGATCCACCGCCTGCAGCTCGACCTGTACATCGACCAGGTGCAGATGCGGCGCCTGAAGAAACGCAAGCTCATGATCAAGGACCAGATCGCGCGCCTCGAGAGCCAGCTGATCCCGGACCTCAACGCCTGATTCGATGCAGCAGCCACTGCAAGCGGCCAGCGAGGCCATCGACCGACTCCTGCAGCCGACGAACCTGCTCCAGCTGGCGGTCATCGCGGGCGGTGCGCTGCTCGGCTGGTGGATCGCGAGCCAGGTGCGCCCCCGGCTCGCGAGCGCCGACGCGCCGGACGACGTGGCCGGCCGGGCGCGCGAAGCGGCGTGGGTCGCGGCGCCCTACGCGATCATCCTGCTGATCGTTGCCGCCGCGGACGGACTGCTGCACGCGACCGGGGCGCCGGCCGGGATCCTCAACATCGCCGTCCAGTTGATCGGCCTGCTGCTGCTCATCCGCATCGCGGTCTACGTGCTGCGGGTTTCGCTCGGGGCGCGCGCACGACTGAAAGGCTGGGGCACGGCGATCAGCTTCGTGCTCTGGGCGTTCCTGTCGCTGCACCTGCTCGGCTGGGGCGACACCGCTGATCGGCCTGCTCGACGGGATCGGCATGAACGCCGGCAAGACCCGGATTTCGGTCTGGTCGGTCAGCGAAGCTGCTCGTGACGGTGAGCCTGTTCGTCGTCGTCGCCATGTGGGTCTCCCGCTGGCTCGAGCGGCACGTGCTGAAGCTGGACGGCCTGGCCCCGAACATGCGCATCGGCATCGCCAAGTTCACCCAGGCGTTTCTCGTCGGCCTGTCGGTGCTGGTGGGCCTCAACGCGGCGGGCCTCGACCTCACCACGCTCAACGTGCTCACCGGCGCGATCGGCATCGGTCTCGGCTTCGGCCTGCAGAGCATCGCGGCGAACTTCGTCAGCGGCTTCGTGCTGCTGATGGACCGGTCGATCAAGCCCGGCGACGTCATCAGCTTCACCGGCATGCCGGGAACGACCACCGAAGGGTTTGGCTGGGTCGAGGAACTGCGCGGGCGTTACGTCGTGGTGCGCGACCGCGACGGTGTGTCGACGCTGGTGCCGAACCAGAACCTGATCACGAACCCGGTGATCAACTGGAGCTATTCGGATCCGCGGGTGCGCCTCAAGCTGCCGGTCCGGGTCAGCTACAAGGACGATCCCGAGCTCGCCATGCGCCTGCTGCTCGAGGCGACGATCGGCCATCGCCGGGTGATCCGCGATCCCGCCCCCGTGGCGCGACTGATGGGGTTCGGAGACCATGGCATCGAGCTCGAGCTGCGATTCTGGATCCCGGACCCGCAGGAAGGCGTGAACAACGTGCGCTCCGACGTGAATCGCGCCATCTGGAAGCTGTTCCGCCAGCACGGCATCACGATCCCGGTCGCGCAGCGCGAGGTGCGGCTCGAGATGGTGAACCCGAGCGTCGGCGCGATCGAGCCGGCGCGCGAAGACTGAGCTGCCGATCATGCCCGTCGAAATTTCCGGCTCGCTCGCGATCCCGGACGAGCTCCTCGAATTCCGCGCGGTGCGCGCGTCCGGCCCCGGCGGCCAGAACGTCAACAAGGTCTCGAACGCCGTCGAGCTGCGGTTCGACTCCGCCGCCTGGGATGGCCTGTGGCCGTCGGCACGTCTGCGGCTCGCCCGCATCGCCGGCCGGCGCATGACCGACGCAGGCATGATCGTGATCGACGCGCAGCGCCACCGGTCGCTGGAGCAGAACCGGGCCGACGCCGTTGGGCGACTGGTCGAGATGATCAGCGAGGCGCTGGTGGAGCCGAAGCCGCGACGGGCGACGCGGCCGACGCGCGCGTCGAAGGAGCGGCGGCTGCAGGGCAAGGCGCTGTCGTCGAAGACCAAGAAGCTGCGCAGCCGCAT